>JAPPGA010000020.1 GCA_028821515.1 Gammaproteobacteria bacterium
CAGTCGATGTACTTCAACAACAGCTTGATGAAGAAGCACAATCAGACAACCTAGTTCAAGGCATACGTCGGGCAATACTGACCCAAATGGGCTTGCGTGATCAGCCCATTCTGGATCAATTTCAGGACTCCATATTTCGACTGCCCTTGGATACATGCCTGCTGTTGCTGGGGCCGCCCGGTACCGGTAAGACGACTACATTGATTCGCCGGTTGGGACAGAAGTTGAACGACCAGTTCCTGACGGAGGATGAAAAGGAGTTGATTCGGGGGGTCGGCGATCCGAACGAAGCGGCTCACTCTTCCAGCTGGCTGATGTTCACGCCTACCGACCTTTTGCATCAGTATCTCAAGGAGGCTTTCTCGCGCGAAGGCGTACCCGCGTCCGACCACCATGTACGAGTCTGGTCGGGCTTTAGGCTGGAGTTGGCACGCAACACGTTGGGCTTACTACGCAGTCCCAACAACCAAAGTGGCTTCGTCATGCAGGACGCAGCTACTTACCTATCCGATGACACGACAGATGGTCTGCCGGACTGGTTCGACGACTTCGATGCGTGGCAGCGACATGCCTTTGCAAGTCGCATCGCCGGGGCCATTGAAGAGCTGAAATTGTCGGCCGATGGGCGGGCCGCCGACCTCGCAAAGCGGCTGTCGGATTCGTTTCCTACAGTGCACGCATCGGACCTCACTCGAGTGGTCCAAGCTCTGCAAGCGGCCTCCAGTGAAATACGAGAACTGATGCGAGGAAGGCAACAGTCGACTCGCGACCTCGTGCGGCGCGCACTCAACCTTCAGCTTAACCGAGATGCAACGTTCCTGGACAAGCTCGCCGAGTCATTGGATGAGTTGGAGGCTTCAATGCGACGTGAAGACGCAGCACTCGAAGAGCCCATAGGTGACGATCCCGAAGGAGAGGATCAGGAAGACGACGAAGACGAATCCGACGATGAAGGCTTGGTGCCGGGTAGGGGTGGTCGAAGAGCTACAGCGGAGCGGGCGTATCGACGGGCGCTTGTCGCAGATGCCCTAGCGAGAGCGACGGGGAGAGAGTTGAGAAAGGGCACGAGAAACCGAAGAGTTGTTGAGTGGATCGGTCAGCGTGGTCTCGACGAGCGAGCGAAGGTGACGGTTGGACGAAACCAACGGTTAGCGAGCGCCTTGCGACCCCTGTTGTACCCGATTCGCGGCTACTTTTCCGGGATGCCCGCGAGGTATCGGAGGTATCGGAGTTTTCGGCAGTCAGCAGGCCGTTGGTACTCACGAAACGAAATCCGGGCTCGCAACATAGGAGGCCTAGAGGTCGACATGCTGCTTCTCGCGGTCCTTAGGTTTGCACGGGAACTGTTGCAGCTCGCGACTGTTAGACGAAACTTGGAAGATCCTTTCTGGCGGAGTTTGCAGCCGGTATACGACCAATACAGGAATCAGGTGCTTGCTGACGAAGCGACTGACTTCTCGCCAGTGCAGTTGGCGTGCATGCTCGCGATCACTCAACCCGTGACCCAATCGTTTTTCGCGTGTGGGGACTTCAACCAGAGATTGACCCCTTGGGGTACACGCAATGCATTGCAGCTGGATTGGGTGGACCAGCGCATAGTCACCGAGAGGGTCACTTTTGGCTACCGGCAGAGCAAGCAACTCGACGAGTTCGCCCGGGAAGTTGTCCGCGTTGCCGGAGACGGCGACCACGACGCTGTCCTGCCAGAAGATGTGGATAGGGACGGTGTTGCGCCGGTCCTCCTGGAGGACGCGGCAGACATCGGCGTCGTTTGCGGGTGGCTTGCCGAACGCATAGTTGAGATCGAGCGCTTTGTCGGTCAGCTGCCGTCGACCGCAGTCCTGGTACCTTCGGAAGGCGATGTGGAGCCGGTAGCCTTGCAACTACATGAGATCCTCTCGGAGCAGAACATCAATGTCATAGGGTGTCAGGAGGGCGGAGGAATCGGACAGGAGAACGATGTGCGCGTGTTTGACGCCCAGCACATCAAGGGTCTTGAGTTCGAAGCAGCTTTCTTTGTGGGTGTCGACGAGTTGGCAGACCGATATCCGGACTTGTTCGACAAATTCCTTTACGTGGGCGCCACGCGGGCTGCGACTTACTTGGGGCTTACCTCCGCCGGTAAGCTGCCATCTCGGATTGCAGAATTAGCAGCGCTGTTCTCGCCAGATTGGAGGGACGTAGGCGAACAGAGAATGGGTTGATCCCTTTAACCAACCGCGGCCTGTAACGGTCGAATCCGAAGGCCGCCGGAGAAGCGGCGATCAGCCCACCGCACACGTCCTGGTTCAGCCCGTGCCTGTCTGCCTTTGCCCCTACTCAAGGGTCGGGTCGACGGGATAGCCGAAATCATGCTCGAACGCTGCACGCGCCTGGTACTGGGCGAACTCCGTAAGCAGAGCCCCAGACCACGGCTGACGCAGCCGCATTACGCGCCTGATCCCATACGACACCCCGTCACCGGATTCCGCCTTCCCGATCCTTAGCGTGCTTGACGCTTCCGGCAGCGCCAGTGATGCGGCCTCGCTGCCGACTTCGACCTCCGCCAGATGCCGGTTCAGCTTCAGCGCCTTGCGGAAGTGATTCCGCAGCTTCCGAGCCCTCTTCTTCCATCCCTCGATCAAGAGGTCCGGACACTCGGTCTCCACGTCGATAGCCGCCCGACCACTCGCCTGGAGCACGCAAAGATCCAATACGGCTAACAACACTTGGTGGGTGCTCCCATAGTTCGCATAGGCCGAGTCAGCAGTCTCGTCCTCGTAGAATGGTAGCTCTCCCCAAACCGCTCCTCCCTTTGGGTCTCCGGGCGCGATCTCGACGACGGCGACCGTCCGTCCAAGCCGATTTTTCTCGCGGTTGCGCAAGCCCCTGCTCCGAACCACAAGATCGCACGGCTGCGCTAGAAGGATGTAATCGCTACCTTCCGCTTCCACCCGGAAGATGTCCCCGAGTCCAAGTGGCGCATGCCGGGCGTTTAGTTCGTCGCACGCGTCGTAGATTTCGTAGCGCTGCATTCGAAGCGCCGCCGCCGACTGTCCCTGCTTCCCCAAGGCCCCGGCAACTTCGTCCGGCATAGCGCTCACTCGGCGGGCCTTTGCCACGGCCCGGGAGACCGCCTCATCGGCGTGCAATTGGCGGGCCGCCGCCCGGCGCATCAGGATACCGAATACGCGGAACAGCGTATCTGCCTCCCAGACACCCTCGCGCCGGGAGGAAGCAAACACGATCCTGTCGAAATCCACCACCGACAGGTCCTCCATCGCCGACTTCGCCTCGTCGAGCGACTGCTCGAATATGTTCCATGCCATCGTCCGGACTTCAGCATAGCGGGCGGCGAGCGCTGTGACCCGCATCATCGCGAGAAATCCGTAGTAATCCGGCGGCTCACTGTTCAGCCGACTCTTCGAGACAACCACGAACCCGTTGCGCTCAAGCCCGTGTTCGCCGGCCATCGAGCGCCACGCCTCGTACTCCCCATCGACCGGCACCGTGTGTGTAATCAAGCCACAATATCGAGCTCCTCCCGCCTGTGCTTGGCGGATCAGCTCAATACCCTTCTCGTCCGTTCCCGCCCGCTCGTCGCCGTAGCGGCGGTCGAAGAAGAACAGCGTCTTCGGCGCCTTATTGTCGGCAAGGATCGTCGCGCCCTTATCTTCCCAAGCGCTGAGCGAAAGCGTCACGAACTCACAACTCTCGCCGATCGATCCCAGAACCTGCTGCAGGCTATCGGCCGCCAAATCGTCTCCGGCGTGCTCCGTCTCCAACAACTCTGGGTCATCGGACGAACCGCCCGACCCCTGTTCCAGCCGGAATGCGGCTGACAGTAATTCCCGCTGCGCCTCCCTATCCATCACCTCCCACGCGGACCGCACGTGGGCGGACCATATCTGATACGGAGCGCCAAATTCGATCCTGGCTAGATTGGGCAGCTCCGCAGCTTCCGAGTTCTTCGCCACCGAACAGATGCCGATCAACCGCTCCACGCCGTCCGCATACTCATCGTCCACGACGACCACGCGAGAAACGTCGACACTCTCAAGCAACGTCGCCGCATCTGACCGGACCCGATCCAACAACACCGCCACGCTATACCCCCACTGCACCCGAGAGATCGATTTCGAACGCGTACCTCCTTCCGCGCCTATTGCGTTCCGGGAGCAGTTGGATGGCGCACGACTCCGACTCCAGCAGTTGCCGACACACGAACAGCCCGAGCCCGCGGCCCTCCCCTTTCCGCTTCATTGTCACAAACGCTTCGAACAACTCTTCCTCCACGCTCTCTTCCACGCCGCGGCCGTTGTCGCCGATCCGGACCCGAGGGGCGTCCACCACGATGGTGATTTCGCCCCTCCTAATGGCTCCCGCCCGGATCGCCTCCTTCAACCAGTACTCCGCGTTCAGCACCACATTGTCGAACACTTGGGTCAACTTGCCCTTGTTCATACGGACCACGAAGCTCCCTGGCGACTCTCCTGCCACGGTCATCTCGATCCCGTTCACTGCAAGCTTTGCTGCGTAGAACTCGACCAGCTCAGCCAGGAAGATCGGCACATCGATCGGTTCTCGCATCTCCCGCACATACCGCAGCGAAGGGGTCATATGGGCGAGTTGCTTGCGCATGCCAGCAACGCTTGAGCGGACCTGTTCGACGTAGGCCACTACCGTTGCTCTCCCGATCATGCCCTTCCGCGCCTCCTGCAACACGGCCACACTCTTCTCCGCGAGTCGGTCCGCGATATTGTTGATCTCGTGCGACAGCACCTCCGCCGTCAGCCCCAGACTGACGCTCTCGTAGAGGGCGGACACGTGCTCGTTGAATGTTTCCCACCGCCGGTCGAGCACCTCCTGCGTGACCTTCAACTCCGAGGCTTGGGCAAGCGCCTCCGTCACCTGCCTGCGGATCTGCACCTCCGCATTGGAAGCCTTTTCAATTTCTCCTTCGAGCTCCGCAATCGCCTGCAAAACTCTCCCGTCCTCCGGTCCCATTTGTACCAGTTCCCCGCGCACCTCTCCGAGCGTCTTCGCCGCGCCAGCCGTCGCCTTCCGCAAGGAGCCGACCTGGCGCTCCACGAGTCGTTTGTGATCGAAAAGCTGCCCGGCGACCGCGCCGATCCGCCGGGTAATTGTGGAGTGGTCGTCGTCGGGTTCGACGCCTGCCTCGCGGTCCCGATGCTCCTTCAGGAAATCGACCGTCCCGCGCCGCAGGAACTCCTGCGCATCGCCCGCGAATCGCACGAACTCCGAGAGCAGCCCAAAGAAGTTCTCGAAGTGCGGCGTCTCCTGAAACCCCTCTCGGCTCGTGGTCTCCACGAGATCCGGGTTCTTCCGCGCACTGATCGCCACGAACCCAAGCACGTTTCCCGGGCGGAGACCGTAGTAGGAACGGCCGCCGGTCCACTGGCGGCCCAGCCCCAGCCAGTCCTCGCCCACGCGAATGCCGAATCCGTCCCGGTACACCCGGATTCCGGCAAGATCGCCCACCAACTGACGGTACTCCGTCACGTTTCCCAATTTCGCCTCCCTCGCATCGCCGGCTTCAAGCGACACCGCATCGACTTCTCCCCGGAAAGGGCCGGGATTGATAGGCTCCTTCTTCTCTAGCTCCTTCTTCTCTAGCTCCTTCTTCTCTAGCTCCTTACCCTGCTCCAGCTTCAACTCCTGTTGGTCCTCTCGCTCCACCTGGTTTTCGCGCCGCACGCCTGGGAGATCGTCCAGCGCGCGCTCCGTCCCGAACTCTACGAACCAGCCCTCGCGGTCCGAGCGACACAATCTCGGCGGTCGCCCTTTCCCGGTCCGAGAGGCAAGAAACTCGAAGAATGCCTTCCCCTCGTCCTTCTTTACGATGTCCTTCAGCGCCTGCTGATCGCGCTTCGTGCCAGGCCGGAAGTAGTTGAGCCGGCCGAATCCCCGCACCCGCAGACTCTCGCCGTCGAACTCGAACGTATAACGCAACTGCGCTGTTTCGCGCAGACGCCTAGCGATCTCGGCGAGTTCCAATGGCTTCCCGTCAACTTCCACCTGGACGCGAAAATCGCGCACTTCCTCGAACGGAGAGATCATCCCCGACAGCCTGCGCTGCAATTCCTTTAGCTTGTCCTCCGTCTGCCATACCTCGGTTTCGCGCAACCCGGAAAGCAGCAGTCTCGTGCCCGGCTCGCCGACTCCGTTGCGGGTGCGCTCCCATCGCACCGGAACGTTGCCCAACTTCGACGTCTCTCGGAAGTCAGCCCAAGAGAACCCAACATACTGTTCCGTTTCCGGTGCTCCCTGCGCACGAGTGAATATCTCGACATTTTTCGCCAGTCTCTGGCTGCCCAGCCGGCCCAGCCCCTTGTCCCCGATGGGTGTGCGTCCGCGACGACTCTCCCGTCCCGCCGCCTTCTGTTCGCGCTTCGGTGAATTCGCGATTGTCATCCACCCGCCCCGCAAAGCGCCCTCATCCATTCCGTGACCGTTGTCCTCGACGAGGATCGTCCCCTTCGCATCCACGTAGTGGCGGCCCAACGCGTTGGCGCCCTTGGTGTTGATGGTCACGTTCACCCACGTCGCGTCCGCGTCGTAACTGTTCTTGACCAACTCCACGAGCGCTTGCACCACATCGGTGATTAGTTCCTCGCCCAACCGGAACACCACGGCAGCGTTGATGTCGAACCGCAAAGGTTTCGGTTTCTTTTCCACCGTTTCCGCCTACGCCTTCCCGAAAACCAGGATGGCCTCCTTACACATCGTCTTCGCTATCGAGTTCCTGTTCGCCATTCGCTTGTTCGGAATCTCCCGCTCTATCCTCGCGACCAGGCGCGCGTGCCGAGCATCCAGCAACTCTTCCAATATTTGGTCCGAAGGGACCAGCTCACCCCCCACGCGCCGGTTGCCGATTGTCCAAATCATATAGCCATCCGGCTTAAGCACGGCCAGCACAGCGTCAAGCGAGGCATCAAAATCGCGAAAGAAGGCCGCCACCCGACCCTTCCTATCCGGCGGTAGGTCGTCGAGCCGCTCCAACGTCTTCTTCAGGCTCGGACTAACGTCGAGCATTTCCGCCACCTGTTCCACCGCACCTTTTCTCGATCCCCCGAGGCTCCTCGCATCGATCTCGTACGCCGAACGAACGCAGTCGTCGTCGATCTCATCGCCTATGTCCACTAGATCGATCCACTGAAGCGGGAGATAGGAGTATTGCCCGTACGGCACCGTCGATGTGTTGTCCCCGTACGGCGGCGACGTGACCACCAGGTCGTGCGTCGCCCCGTCGCCGTGTCCCGCGGTCGAGTCACCGAGCCGTATTTGGACTTGGCCCCGGTAGTATCCGCCCCTCGTCAGGTGCCCCGCTTCCCGGAGCGCCCCTGCCTCCTCGTGCAGCCGCCGGCACATGTTCGCCACCACCGACGAGAAAACCTCAAGCGGGCGAACCGTTCGAGCCTCCAGGTCATCCGGGCTGCGCACATGCAGCTTGAACGTCGATGTTCTCGAGTTGCTCGTCAGCCGAACTGTCTCCGCGAGCCCCGTCCAGAGCACCCGCCGACACCAGGCGTGGTCGACCCCGCGTATCGCGCGCCGGATCCTCGACAAATCCGTGATCGCCCTGGAGCCGAACCACTTCCTCAACCCGGGAAACTGCGCCTCGAATCGTCTACCCCGATCCGCTCGCGCCTGCGCCACTACGTCCTTGATCGCTCCCGATAGCTTGTGCAGATGAAAAGGGCCGCTCTTGGCGCGACAAAAGAGTACGGCCAGCGGGTTGATGTCCTGGCCAACGAAATCGAGACCGAGCCGCATGCTCTCGACCAGAGTCGTCCCGCACCCCGCGAAGGGGTCGTACACGCTACCGATGCCGCCATCTGCCACAGCCACTGCCTCAACCAGCACCGCCTGCATCTCTGGCACCATCATGGCGGGGTATTGGATAAGTCCCTGGTTTCGCTTCCGATCAGCGCGTCCGCGAAACGTCCAGTAGTCACCGTTGTCCTGGGACAGTCGCTCCAATTCAGCGACGATTCTATCGTCGGTCGCACTCGGAAAATCCGCCACGCTCTAGCTCGTCGTTCCGATGCCGACTCAACCCACCTCGGGGAGACGGTCTCAACTAGCGCCTGTACCTAGATTCGGCATCTTGATCCACCGGCTGAACACACTCTGGCCACCATCTTCCACACGACCAACAGTGGTTTCTGGCGTTTTCGTTGACGTATCGCACACGCGAAGCTTACCAGTTTACGCCCACATCAGGAACGCACCCCCTCGCGACCGCAACTTGTCCAAAGGCCTGTTGGACAGACTTCCGCGGACCCCTTACAGCGTATCCAGGTCGATGGCCCTGCCCGTCCGGGATGACTCCTGGATGCCCGCGATCACCTTCATGGTCTCCAGGTTGTCCCGGCCGCTGCTGATCGGTTCCGCGCCGGTCCTGCAGCACTCCTCGAAATGCAGGATCTCGTTTACGACGCCATTTTCCGTGGGCAGCCCCGTGTCTTCGACTGAAAGCGGCTCGAAACGCGCGGGCGTTCCCCGACGCCGACGGCGTCTCTCACCCGGTTGCCGAGGGGGCTCCGGGGCGGGTTGCTCGACTGACTTGAGCGCGCACATGGCAGTTCCGAAGTGGCCCACCCCCGGACGCCCACGCGGCGGCGTGGTCGAGTGGATGGTCCCCTTGCTGCCGACGACCATGTAGTACTGGCCCTCGGGGACCACGCTGGTGGTCCAGCTACCGAATACGTCGCCGACGGCCCCGTTTTCGAACTCCAGAGTCGCGGCCACGAGATCCTCGGCACCGTTGACCATCTGCGGCTGCACCGACTTGCACACGCCCGTCACGCGCCTGACGTTGCCGATGTAGTAGCGCAGCAGGTCCACGTGGTGGATCGTGTTGGTTAACAGGACACCGCCGCCAGCGTCGCCGTCGTTCATCCAGTGACCGGGCGGGTTTACGCCAACCGTACCCATGATCGCGTGGGTCCGGACGGCTTGGATGTCTCCCAGATTTCCGTCGTCGATAAACCGTTTTACGGCCACGGTTTCCGAGGTATATCGCTGGTTCTGGGCCACCATTAGCGTCACGCCGGCGCTGTCGGCCGCTTCCACCATCTCCCGAGAGGCCTGCATGTTATGCGCCATCGACTTCTCGACGATCGCATGCTTGCCCGCCGCAGCGGCCACGAGGGTCTGCGGCCAGTGCTGGTCGTGACTGCTGCAGATGTCGACCGCGTCGAGGTCGACCTCGCGCAGCATCTGCTCGTAGTCCGTGTACACCGCATCGACGCCCGCTTCCTTCGCATACGCCTGCGCCGCCGGTTCGACGATGTCGCACACGGCGACAAGCTGCACCCGGTCCGGATAGTCCAGGTACGCGGTCATGTGGGAGTGGGCTATCCGCCCGGTCCCGATCAAACCGACTCGTAACGGCTTTGACATGATTTCCCTACCCGGCGCATCGCGGGAGCAATCAAGCTCCCGCGTGCCGATGAGACGCTAACCCCTCGACGGGAGTGCCACCGTCGCGCGGGTGAAGGCGCTCGCGGTTCCCGACTGGTTCTCGTTGCGGATGTCCAGGTCCACCAGGTGCTCGTCGCCTTGTACGTACTTGCTTGCGACAGTGCCGTAGATCGTGTTGGTATCGCCGACGATATTCGGATGGCGGACCTGGGTCACCATCTTCTTCAGGGTCCCGTCGTCGCCCATCCAGTCCGTCGCCATCTGCGACAGCCAGCACACGCGCTGCGGTCCGTAGTCGAACTGGCCGGGCATGCTCCTGCGGCTCTTGGCGTACGCGGCGTTGTAGCGTCCATGCGACTCAATGCGATCACCAACCGACGCCCGGGTGCCGCGGCGCGTCCCGCAGACGCCGAAGCTGAAGAGATACAGTTCGTTGACGGTATACGTGCCTTTCTTGAGTGGCGGCATTTCGTCGCCCTCGGCGACGTCTTCCCAGTAGCGCGTTTCGGCGCCACGCCGTTCCCGCTCCCACACGAGCGGGTCAGGGGATTCCTGCTGCACGTCGGTCTTGTTATCGCGGTCGTAAGTGATCGTTTCGGAACCGCCTCCGAGGATCCTGTAGCGCGCCATCAGCGTTCTCTTGGTTGCCACGACCTCATGTCGCTGATTGGTGTATGTCACGAGGCCCGTGCAGATACAGAACGGGCCGATCCTGCCGCTTTCCTTGCGGACCACTGGCCCCACGCTCTCGTGGATCGTGATCGTGTCTCCGAGCCAGATCGGGCGGAAAAACTCCAGTTCGCCGCCGGCATAGTTCATCGCGAACCCTCCCACCCGGGCCGGGTTTATGGCTCCGTTGATCGCCGCGCCGACTCCGAGGCTCACGCTGTAGACGAACGCAGGCATCGCGGTGACCATGCCGAAGCGGCTGTTGGCAGCGTGATCAGGGTCGCGGTACAACGGGTTGTAGTCGCCGATGCCGTCGCCGCAGCGCCGGATGTTGTCGAGGTTGGCTTCCTTCGAGGACGTGGCCCCCGGCAATGACTGGCCGGCGCCCTTCCGGTATTCCTCTTCGAACTCGTCGATGGTCTCGATCGGTGTCGTATCTGCCACGCTTGTCTCCCCTGATTGAGCGAACCACCTATAAAGCCACGACGCCAGCCAAATTTCCAATCGAAATGCCCGACCGAAAATGGCGCTAACATTGGTTGGGAAAGGGGGTCTCCGCATGAACACATTGTCCGAATTCCGCTTCGAGGCGCGCGCATGGGTCGAAGAAAACCTGCCGCCGGGCCTGCGAGGTGCGAGCACGGTGTTCAACGGCGGCAGGAAGACGCCCACCATAACCCCCGACTCGTTGCGCTGGGCCGAGGTTTGCTACCAGCGCGGCTACACGGCGCCCACCTGGCCGAAGGAGTACGGCGGCGCCGGCATGACTGCCGATGAACAGAAGGTACTCCGGGAAGAGATGCTCGCCGCGAACGCACCGTTACCGCTCGGCGGCCACGGCCTCACCATGATCGGGCCGACACTGCTCGAGTACGGCACCGAGGATCAGAAGTCGCGCCATCTCCCCAATATCGCAAGCGGCACGTATCGCTGGTGCCAGGGGTATTCGGAGCCGAACTCCGGGTCGGACCTCGCGTCCCTGCAAACCCGCGCCGACGATCACGGCGACCATTACCTGGTGAACGGCTCGAAGATCTGGACCACGGGCGCGCACTACGCCGACTGGATGTTCTGTCTCGTGAGAACGAACTTCGACGTGCCCAAATGGGAAGGCATCAGCCTCGTCCTGTTCCCCATGTCCGATCCCGGCGTCACGGTGAAGACGATCACCCTGATCAACGGCAGCCACGAGTTCTGCCAGTGCTTCTTCGACGATGTCGTCGTGCCGAAGATCGACCTCGTCCACCGGGAGAACCAGGGTTGGGCGGTGGGCAAGCGCCTGCTTCAACACGAGCGAATGCCGGCAGCACAACGCGCGGCGCCACCTGCCCTTGACAGCATCGCGAAACGGTACGCCGGCGAGGCCAATGGCAGGATCGGGGATGCTGCGACACGCGAGGAAGTACTGGCCATCAACATGGACGCGCGGGCGCTCCAGCTCACCCAGCGCCGCGCGGCGGAAGAAAGGGAAGGTGCGACGCCGACGTTCGTGACGTCGATGTTCAAGTACTACAACTCCGAGCTGACCACCCGCCACATGGAGACGCTCACCCGCATCTGCGGCACCCAGGCGTTGGGTTGGGAAGGCGCCGCGTTCACGGACGAAGAGCTGGCCAACACACGAGCCTGGCTACGCGTGAAGGCGGGCACGATCGCTGCCGGAAGCTCGGAGATTCAGCTCAATATCATCGCCAAACGGGTGTTGGGGCTCCCCGATTAGCAGAAAGGGCCGCCCAACGGGCAGCCCCTTCCAAACTGGCTCAGCGACTATCAGGCCGCCGCTTCTTCGCTAGCTTCTCCGGCTCGCACTTCTGGGAGTTCCTCCCCCTCGGTACGCGCCACGAGGGCGGTCACTGTCAGGTCGCTCGTCACGTTTACGGATGTCCGGCACATGTCGAGGATCCTGTCCACGGCGATATACAACCCGATCGCTTCGAGCGGCAATCCCAATACGGTCAGGATCAACGTGATGGCCACCAGGCTCGCCGCAGGGATCCCGGCAACGCCTACGGACGTCAACAACGCCAGCACCACCACCAGGATCTGGTCTACGACAGTCAGGTCTGCGCCGAACGCCTGCGCGATGAATATCACGACGACGCACTCGAACAACGCCGTGCCATCCATGTTTACCGTCGCGCCCAACGGCAGCACGAAACTCGTCGTGCCTTCCGAGACGCCGGCTCGCCGGGCGCTGCTGAGCGTCACGGGCAACGTGGCGGAGGACGAAGCGGTGGAGAACGCCATGAGCTGCGCAGGCATGATGCGGCCGTAATACGCATACGGCCTGACCCCGCCGACGAAACGCAGGAGGAGTGGCAGCGTCACGAAGAAGTGCGTCGCGAGCGCAAGCAGGACCGTCAGGGTGAACCATGCGAGGGCCTCCAGGAGCGTCTCCAGCGGCACCTGTAGCAACGCCTTGCCCACGAGGGCGAATACCCCGTACGGGGCAAACAACAGGACCCAACGGGTGATCCGGATCATCACGTCGTGGATGCCGGTCCATAGATTCGTCAGCGTATCGCTTGGCGGACCTTCGATACGCGCCATGAAATAGCCGAACACGACGCTGAAGAAGATCAGCGCCAGCAGCTCCATGTTCACCGCCGCCGCGAAGATGTTGTCCGGGACAGCGCGAGAGATCACCTCCACGAGGTCGCCGGCATCGCGTCCCTCGACGCGCGTCAACTGGTCCGACACATCGGGCATGTTCTCGGAAAGCGCCTTGACCGACTCGCCCCCGCCTGGATTGATCACGTTGACGAGGACCAGGCCCGTGAAGACCGCGATCAGGCCCGTCGCTACGTAGAAGCCGACCGTCTTTCCGCCGACCCGGCCGAAGTTCTCGCGCCCCGCCATGTTGTGAACGCCCATGATGATCGACGATACGATCAGGGGCACCACGATCATCTTCAGGGCATTGAGGAACAGGCCACCAAAGAAGTCGAAGATCTCGATCAGCGACGCCCCAAACACCACTGTCCCGGCGTCGGCCACCAAACTGACCAGGAGGGCCAGGACCAGCGCCACCGCTATCTGCCAGTGCAAGGGCGCGTTTACGATTCGGGACAACATGCCCGCGTCTCTTGATTCTTCTTGCGCCATTAACTCCCCCTTTTGAACCGCGTTGCCGATAACCAGTCTAACCGACTTCGATCATTTCGAAGTCTTCCTTCCCAACTCCGCACTCCGGACACACGAAATCGTCCGGGATGTCCTCCCAGGCGGTCCCTGGCGGGATATCCTCGTACTCGCAGCCTTCGGCTTCGTCATAGATCCAGCCGCAGACTATGCATTGCCACTTCTTCACGGGGCGACTCTCAAGCCCGGAGTTTTCAAACGCACTGGTCCTGGCGCGATGCACGACGCCTTCACCAGCAATGTTCTAACATCGTTGGTTCCCGCCAGGGCCCGACTCATCGATTGTCCGCGACATCATGATCCGGGCGGCCGGACGGAAAAGCGAATGCTACCGCTAAACGTTCCCGCTCCATAATCGCGCATGAAAGTTCCCCACGACCGAAGCCTGTCGGCCCCGGGCGTCTTCGGGTAGCGAGAGACCGACCACTCAATTTATGCATAAATTAGTCAAATTACGAATGATGCATAAACTCAAAAAATTTCCGTATAATCCTGTCGATGGACCCCGTGAGAAATCCCTATGCGCCGGGTGCCGGCTCGCCACCTCCTGAACTCGCGGGCCGCGATGAGCTACGCCAGCAAGTACGTATCGCGTTGCAACGGCTCAAGATCGGAAGGGCAGCAAAGAGCGTCTTGCTTGTCGGTTTACGGGGCGTGGGCAAGACCGTATTGCTTGACCGAATGCGCGACGATGCCGAAGCATCCAGTATCCACACTCTTTGGGTCGAGGCGCCCGAAGACAGGTCCCTGCCCGCCATCCTAGCTCCCCAATTGCGTACCGCACTCTTGCGGCTCTCTCGAAATGAACAGGCAAAGAATCTGGCAAGACGAGCGTTGAGTGGTCTGGCCGGATTCGCCAAGGCGCTCAAGGTCAAGTATCAAGACATTGAAGTTGGATTGGACTTCGAACCGGAGCCTGGCCTGGCAGACAACGGCGACCTGGAACAGGACCTGCAGGCGCTGTTTGAAGCGGCGGGGCAAGCTGCCAGGAAAGGAGAAACCGCACTGGCTCTCTTCGTAGACGAGTTGCAATACGTCAAAGAGGAGGAACTCGCGGCACTAATCACGGCGATGCACCGCACAGCGCAGCGGCGACTGCCTGTAGCTCTGGTTGGAGCAGGATTGCCGCAGCTACGCGGCAGAATGGGCAATGCGAAGTCTTATGCAGAGCGCCTTTTCGACTTTCCAGAAATTGGTCAATTGACGGATGGCGAAGCTCGAATCGCAATTGCCAAACCCGCACAGGACGAAGGCGTCGACATTTCCGACGATGCACTCAGCCGCATCGTTTCCGAGACCCGAGGATATCCGTACTTCCTGCAGGAATGGGGCAAACACACCTGGGATGCTGCGGATGACTCACCGATATCCGCAGATGATGTCGACGCAGCCTCTATAGTTGCCATAGCCGCGCTTGATGAGAGCTTCTTCAGGGTACGATTCGATAGACTCACACCACGTGAGAAGGAGTACTTGCGAGCAATGGCAGAACTCGGAGCCGGCCCACACCGCTCGGGAGAAATCGCCAAACTGCTCGGTAGAGAGGTGACATCGCTAGCGCCGATCCGAAGTCAACTCATAGCCAAAGGAATGGTGTGGAGCCCGAGCCACGGGGACACGGCTTTCACCGTCCCCCTTTTCGATGAGTTCATGAGGCGCATCATCCCGGGAGACGACTGGAAGCCGAAGGCGGCTCCGTCCCGCGCTTCGTCCAGCAGGAGTTCGATGACCACCTGATCCGCGAAAAAGGAGGTTGCAATCGCATGGCCGACTATATCGACATCGAGCAGGCCAGAACCCTGGACGGTTTACGAAATGTAGACCCCCCGTGCCACCCCAACCCTTGGGCTGAAGGGCATTTGTAGCGTCAAGATTTTGCCATACGCTTTAGTCGGCAAAGCGGCGGGGCATGATGCTGCTTTGCAGGAATGGACCTGTCAGAGCAGCGCGCGTGTAGCCGTCTCGAACGAGGAACGGCCGCGCACCACCTGGAATGAACAACCGGGTTGAGGTTGACTTATTCCATGAAGGACCGTCTTTTCGCCTACGCGCAACTCATGCGCCTCGACAAACCGGTCGGCACCCTGTTGCTGCTATGGCCGACGTTGGCCGCGTTATGGATCGCCGCAGAGGGAGTCCCACCGCTGCCGATCCTCCTCGCTTTTGTCGTTGGAACATTCATGATGCGTTCCGCCGGCTGCGTCATCAACGACATCGCTGACCGTAACTTCGATGGCCGGGTAGCGCGCACGCATGACCGACCGCTGCCCGAGGGCCGCATCTCGCTCGTCGAGGCGTTCGCGCTCTTCGGCGTTCTCCTTGTTCTCGCGCTCGCCATCGTGATGACGCTCAACACCGCAACCCAGCTACTCGCCGCAGCGGGTGTCCTCATCACCATCACCTATCCGTTCCTGAAGAGATGGACGCACTGGCCACAGGTCGTGCTCGGCGCAGCATTCAGTTGGGGCATACCCATGGCGTTCACCGCCGTCACCGGCAGCCTGCCACTCATCGCATGGGTTCTTTTTGCCGCCAGCGCCGTTTGGATCGTCGCCTACGATACAGAGTATGCAATGGTCGATCGCCGTTTCGACCTCGAGATAGGACTCAAGTCCTCGGCGATCCTGTTCGCCAATCTCGACCGGGGCATCATCGGTGTGTTGCAGAGCCTGGCGCTCATCCTGTTCTGCGTCGCTGGCGTGCAGGCCGGTTTCCGCCACGCCTTCTTCGCGGCGCTCGTGGCAGCCGCCGGGCTTTTCGTTTACCACCAGTGGTTGATCCGGGAGCGCGAGGAAAGCGCCTGCTTCAAGGCCTTCCGCAACAATGTCTGGGTCGGTTTCGCGTTGTTCGCCGGTGCCGCGATCGAGTACCAGGCACTGGCATGATCGACCGCCTGATCGACGTCATCGGCCGTTCCACCGCGTGGCTCACCCTCGCCATGGTCGCGGTCACCTGCGTGACGCTGATCCTCCGCTACGGGTTCGATATGGGCGCGATCATGCTGCAGGAGTCCGTGCTCTACATGCACGGCGCCGTGTTCATGCTCGGCTTCTCCTATACCCTCCAGCACGACGAGCACGTCCGCGTCGACCTGGTCTACAGCAGGATGTCCGATCGCAGGCGCAGCATGGTGAACCTTGCGGGACACTTCGTCCTCATGACGCCGCTCTGCCTGGCCCTCACTTTCTTCAGCCTCGACTACGTCGCGAACTCCTGGTCGATCCTCGAAGGCTCGCAGGAAGTCGACGGAATCCGCGGCGTCTATCTGCTGAAGACGTTGATCCCCGCTTCGGCGTGCCTGCTGCTGCTGCAGACCGGACTGCTCGCCGTGCGGGAAATACAGCGGTTGACGACCAAGGCGGGCAACCCCACACACACCGCGCATGGCTGAATACCTGCCGCTCATCATGTTCGCGGCGGTGTTCGTCACGCTGCTCGCTGGCTATGCAGTCGCCCCGACACTGGCTGGTGTGGCGCTCCTGTTCGCCTTCGGTGGCGCTATTTTCGGCGTCTTCGATCTGGGCGACCTCGGGTTCCTGCCCAACCGCATCTTCGGCATCATCACGAACCAGACGCTGATCGCGGTGCCCCTGTTCGTGTTGATGGGCGTGACGCTGCAACGCACGCACATCGCCGAGACGCTGCTGAAAAGCCTGTCCGCCTTGCTGGGTTCCGCGCGCGGCGGCCTCGGCATGGCAGTCACAGTGGTCGGCATGCTGATGGCAGCCAGCACCGGCATCGTCGGCGCCACCGTGGTCACCATGGGGCTCATCTCCCTGCCGGTGATGCTGCGGCAAGGCTACGACAGCAGACTTGCCACCGGCACCATCTGCGCAACCGGAACGCTTGGGCAGATCATCCCGCCATCCATTGCCCTGGTGTTGCTCGGGGATGTGCTGTCGAGCGCATATCAGCAGGCGCAACTGACCCAGGGCGTCCTTTCGCCGAAGACCGTGTCGGTCGGCGACCTGTTCGCCGGCGCACTGGTCCCCGGCCTGGTCCTGGTGGTCATGTACCTGGTCTACATCGGCGCGGTCGCGTTCTTCAAACCGGAACGCGCGCCCGGCGCAGACCGCAATATGGGCAGCGACTCCCAGGGACTGCCCGATGCGCGCCGGGACCTGTTCCTCGGGCTCGTGCCGCCGCTTGCCCTCATCGTTGCGGTGCTCGGCTCCATTCTCGGCGGCTACGCGACGCCTACGGAAGCGGCAGGCGTCGGCGCGGCGGGGGCCCTGATCCTGGGTGCCGCGTACCGCGCGCTATCCGTGGACGTGCTGCGGGAGATCGCGCTATCCACGCTCAAGACCACGTCCATGGTGTTCCTCATCCTCGTCGGCGCTTCGGTGTTCTCCCTCGTGTTCCGGGGCTACGGCGGCGACGAACTCGTGCAGGGCGTGTTCGCGGACATGCCGGGCGGGGCGTGGGGCGCCATGGCCATCGTCATGGTGACGATATTCCTGCTCGGCTTCGTGCTCGACTTCATCGAGATCACTTATGTCGTGGTGCCGATCGTGGGCCCCGTGCTGCTCTCGATGGGAATCGACCCGATCTGGCTGGGGGTCATGATCGCCGTCAACCTGCAGACGTCCTTCCTCACGCCCCCCTTCGGGTTCTCCCTCTTTTATCTCCGCGGCGTAACCCCGCCCGAGGTCCAGACGGTCGACATCTATCGCGGCGTCGTTCCGTTCATCGTCGCGCAAATCTGCATGCTGCTGCTGCTCGTAGCGGCGCCGCAGCTCGCAACCTGGCTACCCGGAGTCCTTTACTAAAGATCCCATGGTTGTCGGCGGCCTTGTCCCCTTCAGCCACTGCAGGGGCTAACCGGTGCCCCGCCCGACTGTAGCCGCTCTTGAGCCTCGCACCAGCCTGGACCGTGCCTGGTCGTGACAGCCTGCCACGCTTCTGTTATATCGGCGCGCACGATAGCCATTCGAATCCCAGCGACGTTCACTTCTCTCGGGATCTGCTGCGAACGATTCCAAACCCACAAGGATTCCATTCCCAATTACGGTGCCTGCACCGGTCGTCCGTGCACGAGACTCCAAGTTTCGATTGGACGAACGTCGGCGGGCAGCAGCTCGTTCACGATGCACAACACTTCGCTATAGCGGCGCTTGACCTCCTTACTGCATTCTTCTTCGCCGAACGCGATCACCGCCCGCAGGCCTCCGGTGATGGGCGGCACGTTAGACGGTGACAACCCCAACTCTATGCGGGCGTCAAGTAGTTCTTGAACCGAAGCGCGTACTGCGATCAGCGCACGATGCCACTCCCATACATTCTGCAGAAGCTGGAATGGCGCGTAGTAGACTGTTTGCTGCGATGCGGTTGCGTCTTTGATCTCTATGAGCACGAGATTTCCTAGCGCATCTACGGCAAGCTGGTCGAGTTCGAGCCTTGTCTTTGGCTTCGGCGGCATCGCCCAATGGTTCCGGCGATTGGGCAAGGACCGTTGCCATAAGGCCAAGGCGAACAATTGTTCGCGGGCTTTGTTGACCGACGCGGCAAAAGCCCCCGACAACTGGCGCTTACGGTCCTCAGCCGACGGATACGCGATTGCCGCCTCCTTGTCGAACGCAATCCACGGCTCCCTGGTCTGAGCCCATGCTGCTTGTATCGCCCCTTCCTTCTTCTGACGTTCTTCGACCTTCACGCCCTCAAGGAAAACGTTCAGAGCTCGGTCGAGGCCTGACTCGTCACTTGTCCATTCATCGCGAAGGTAGTTGCCTTGATCAACTTCCTTCGCCCGGCCCGGGCGGATCAGCAAATGGGCGCATGTTTGCGTCGCGTAGGCCTTGTGTGACTTGATCCAGACGTTTGCCCCACGGCCCCGTCCGCTCGACACTAGCCGGGTCAGTCCGCAGTAGAGGTGGACTTCGTCCTTCGGACGCAGGTGTGCTTCCAGCTCGATGCCGCACAACGCTCGGCTCACGAGGAGCGGCGTGAGGAATCCCCCTGGTGCAAGAAGCCGTCGCAGCTTGGGCGACGGTGCCCGGTCGTAGGACGGTGAATTCATCCCGCCCAACGTCCACCGAAGAGCCGATAGCGCTCGCGCATCCACGTCGCCCATGCATAGTTTCCGTCCGCTTCCGCGACGTCCACTATCGTCGATGCCAGCAATAGCGGGGCCATCGCAGGATCGTGCAGGAGTTTCGCCCAAGCTGCCCAATGCTTGCGAACGTCGTGATTGTCATCATGCACGCAAAGAACGAACCAAGCTTCCGCGACCGCGCCTTCCTGCTCCAGCCCTCGCGCGATGGCGAGATTTCTCATCGGCTGCTGCGCGTTCCCAGCAAACGGGCACGCCCCATCGATATCCGCGCCGGGAAAGGCATTACGGACGCTGCCATGAGCCGTTGCGAATATCTCCCAGTACCGCCGATCCCGCTGCTTGCCCCATGGACGACGCAGATAGCAGGCCCTTGGATCATCGAAGAACAACCGTCCGGATTCGCAGACGTCTCTGCGCCGATTCCCTCGCGCGGCGACCGTCCTTCAGTCGGCACCACAGCACGACATCGACGGCCGTCGCAGGCTCATCCCCTATCGGGCGGTCTCCTTGCAGTTCCCCGAGCAGCGCGCCCGGAGGAACCCATTCGAAGCGCACCTCTTCAACGAGCACTGGGGTGGCGATCAGCGTGCTAATGCGTTCGGACAAGAACTCTCGCTTGCCGTTCCGATACGGCAGGAAAAGGTTGAATGCGAACGCCTGAGAACTCAAGAGGTGTGCAGCGTAGTCGTGAAGCTTGACCTCGTCGACGACCTGAACCTCTTCCGCGAGAGCACGAAATTTCGGATGAATCCCATCCTTCCAGTTCGCCCACATCGGAGGTCTCTTGCAAAGGTCCGCGCACCACGCCTCCATGTGGGCACGGAGTTCGAGCGCGAACTGCGTCGGTTGATATTCGCTCATACGGACAAATCAGCTTAACCGGATCGTTCGACCGGATCGAAGTCGGGGTCGCGCGCGCAGCGTGCCTGATTGCGTCAATGCGAAGTAGATCACAGCTCTCGGTCCCGCCTGTTTCTCTTGGTCAGGCCGATGCGCCGAGCCTCCAAAACCCAAAGGGAGCGTTAACGCAGTGTATCCCTAGTTGAATCAGAGGCGAGGCAGCGCTAGCGCGCGTTCAAGTAGGCCTGCTCCGTCACGGCATGGTACTCGCGCATGTCATTCAGGAAGTTCGTGTACGAGTCGAGGATGCGCTGCGACAGTTCGTCGTCTTCGCCCGCGGACTCCGCCAGAACTTCGGCGGACAGCCTCCGAAACTCGTCGAGTACCTCGTCCGGCAGGCGACGGACCTCCACGCCGTGTTCCTCGACCAGGGTCCTGAGCGAGCCCGCGTTCCGCGCGGTGAACTCGTCCAGCATGTCCTGGTTGATGGCCCGGCAGGCGGTTTCGAGGATCGTCTTCAGGTCATCCGGCAAGGCGTTGAGCGCCTCTGCATTGACGATGGCTTCGATGGTCGGACCGGGTTCGTGCCAGCCCGGATAGTAGTAATAGCGCGCGATCTCCTGGAATCCGAAAGCGAGGTCGTTGTACGGCCCGACCCACTCCGTGGCGTCGATCACACCGGTCTGCAGCGACGTGAAGATCTCGCTCCCCGGCAGGCTGACGGCAACGCCACCGGCGCGTTGAAAGACCTCGCCACCGAGTCCAGGGATGCGCATCTTGAGGCCCTGGAGGTCGGCGGGTGTATTGATTTCCTTGTTGAACCAGCCCGCCATCTGCACGCCGGAATTGCCCGCGGCCATCGGGACCACGCCGAAACGGCCGTATAGCTCCCGCCACAGCTCAAGCCCACCGCCGTGATACAGCCATGCGTTCATTTCCTGTGCGGTCATGCCGAACGGCACCGTCGCGAAAATCGCTGCGATCGGGGCCTTGCCACGCCAATAGTAGGCGGCGCCGTGGCCCATTTCGGCGCTGCCTTCGGACACGGCGTCGAATACCTCGAACGCCGGCACGAGTTCATTGGCGGCGTATACCTTGATCTTGAGCCGGCCGGCCGACATGACATCCACCATTTCCGCGAGCCGCTCCGGTGCCGTGCCGAGACCCGGCAGGTTTTTCGGCCAGGTCGTGACCAGCTTCCACTCGAATGTCGAGGGCTCGGGCGCGGCCTCTGTCTCCGCCTCCTGAGACTCCTCCGGTGCGCACGCGCCGAGCAGCACGGCAAAGGCCGCCGCCAATCCCAGCGACCGAGGAAGGCAAGCCCTATTCAATCCAGCGTCTCCAACTTTGCGTAACCCAACATCAGCCATTTCGTTCCTTCCTTCCTGAAATTCACTTCAATCCGCGCGCGCTCGCCGTTGCCCTCGCTCTGCAGCACGATGCCTTCCCCGAACTTGCCGTGCCGCACGCGCTGCCCGATCCGCAATGCCCCCGAGGAATCTTCCAGCTTCGATCTCGCGCCGACCCGGCGCACGGGCCTGGACACGGCCCCGCCCATCCGGACTTCCTCGAGGGTGTCCGTCGGAATCTCGAGCAGGAATCGCGACGGGCGATTGATCGATTCGGTACCAAAGAAGCGCCGAATCTGTGCATACGTGAGATAGAGCTGGCGCATGGCGCGGGTAACGCCGACGTAGGCGAGCCGGCGCTCCTCCTCCATGCGGCCGGGTTCCTCCGCCGACCTGCGATGCGGAAACAGTCCTTCCTCGAGGCCGGTGAGGAATACGAGGGGAAACTCAAGCCCCTTGGCCGAATGCAGCGTCATCATCTGTACCGCTGCCCCACCCGCGGTCTGGTACTCGCCGGCCTCGAGTGCCGCGTGATCGAGGAACTGGTCGAGTTCCGACTCCTCCTCGTCGGCCTCACCACGGGGGTCGACGGGAAACGTTCTCACTGCCCGGAACTGCCGGCATGCCGTCACCAGCTCCTCCAGGTTTTCCTTGCGCGCCAGACCCCGCTCGCCCGGCTCCTTTCCGTGGTACTCCATGAGGCCGCTGGCATCGATGCAGTGGCGCGCGATTTCATCCAGTTCCGCGCGCTGCACCGTCTCGGACATCGTATCGATCTCGTCGATGAAGTTGCGCAGCACGGTCGCCATTCTGCCGCCCAGCTCGCCGCTCGCAATGCCGTCTTTCGCTGCCTGCCAGAGCGACGTCTCGTTCGCACGCGCCAGTCCGCGCACGCTGTCGATGGTCCGGTCGCCGATGCCCCGGGGCGGCGTATTGACCACCCGTTCGAAAGCGACATCCGCATGGCGCTGGTTCATCAGCCGCATGTAGGCCAGCGCATTCTTGACTTCGGCCCGCTCGAAGAAGCGCAACCCGCCGTAGATGCGATAGGGGATGTCGGCCATCAGAAAGGCTTCTTCCAACACGCGAGACTGCGCATTCGACCGGTAGAGCACCGCGACCTCGTCCGCGGCTCCATCGCGCAGCCACTCGCGGGTGCGGTCCGCGACGAAGCGCGCCTCGTCGACTTCGTTGAACGCGGCGTAGACCTTGACCGGCTCACCGTCTCCCGCAGAAGTCCACAGGGACTTGCCGAGGCGGCCCAGGTTGTTGCCGATCAGCCCGTTGGCCGCGTCCAGGATCTTGCTGGTCGAGCGGTAGTTCTGTTCCAGCCGGATGATCTCGGTATCCTCGAAATCGTCCGAGAACCGCTGGATGTTCTCGATCTTCGCACCCCGCCAGCCGTAGATCGACTGGTCGTCGTCCCCTACCGCCATGACGTTGCCGGTGTTCCCGGCAAGCAGCCGCAGCCACGCATACTGAATCGTGTTGGTGTCCTGGAACTCATCGACCAGGAGCTGCCCGAAGCGGCGCCGGTAATGCGCGAGCAGCGCATCGTTGTCCCGCAGGAGTTCGTGACACCGCAGCAGCAGTTCGGCGAAGTCCACCAGGCCGCCGCGAGCGCAGGCGGCTTCGTAGGCCTCGTAGAGTCGCTTCAAGGTCCTCGACGAAAAGTCGTCGCTGCCCGGTATCTCGTCGGGCCTGCGGCCGCGGTCCTTCTGCGCGTTGATGAACCCGGCCACCTGGCGCGCGGGCCACGATGCCTCGTCCAGGTCCTGCGCCTTAATCACACGCCGGATCAGGCGAAGCTGGTCGTCGGCGTCGATGATCTGGAAGTTCTGCGGGAGTCCCGCGTCTTCCCAGTGCATGCGCAGGAGGCGGTGGGCGATGCCGTGAAACGTCCCCACCCACATACCTCGCCCGGGCATGTCGAGCAGTGTCTCCGCACGGGAGCGCATTTCCGCCGCGGCCTTGTTGGTGAAGGTGACTGCGAGCACGCCCTGGGGACTCAGGCCTTCCACCTGGACCAGCCATGCGATGCGATGCACCAGCACGCGGGTCTTGCCGCTGCCGGCACCGGCAACAACCAGGAGGTTTCCCAAGGGGGCCGTGACGGCTTCCCGCTGTCGCTCGTTCAGGGGCCCGATGATGCTCGATACGTCCAACCGCTACTCGACGGTGACCGATTTCGCCAGGTTTCGCGGCTGGTCGACATCCGTGCCCTTCAACACCGCCACGTGGTAGGCGAGCAGTTGCAGCGGAACCGTGTAGACGATTGGCGCCACGGCGTCGTGCACGTTAGGGACTTCGATGACGGTGAGGCCGGGGCCCTCGCGGAAACCCGCTTCCGCATTGGCGAAGACGTAGAGTTGGCCGCCCCGGGCGCGCACCTCCTGCAGGTTCGACTGGATCTTGCGCAGCAGATCGTTATTGGGCGCCACAGCCACCACGGGCATCGCTTCGGTCACCAGCGCGAGAGGTCCGTGTTTCAGCTCCCCGGCGGGATAGGCTTCCGCGTGGATGTAGGAAATCTCCTTCAGTTTCAGCGCACCCTCCAGTGCAACCGGCAGCTGTGGGCCGCGGCCGAGGAACAGGGCGTGCTGACGGGCGACGAACTCCTCGGCGAGCTCCTGCAGGCGCGGCTCAAGCTGGAGGACTTCCTCGATGGCATCATCGAGTCCGTGCAGGGCCTGCACGAGTTCCGCCTCGGTCTCCCGGCTCATCCCGTGCCGGCGCCCGAGCAGGATGGTAAGCATCAGCAGGTCGGCTAGCATGGCCGTAAACGCCTTCGTGGACGCGACACCGAACTCCGCACCCGCCTGCAGCATGATCGCCATGTCCGACTCGCGCATGATCGAACTCGTCGCGACGTTGCAGATCGCAAGGGTATGGCGGAAGCCGATGTCCTTTGCAATACGCAGGGCGGCCAGTGTATCCGCCGTCTCTCCTGACTGCGAAGTGGTGACAAACAGGCTGCCCGGGGGCACCACGACGGGGCGATAACGCCATTCGCTTGCGATCTCCACCTGGCAGGAAATGCCCACGTACTCCTCGATCCAGTGCCTGGCTACGCAGCCGGCGTAATAGGCCGTGCCACACGCGACTATGGTCACAGCCTCGGTTTCGTCGAGGATGCTCGACGTACGCACGCCAAACGCGCGCTCCAGCACTCGAGCAGGGCCGATCCGTCCTTCCAGCGTGTTTCGCACAACCTGAGGCTGCTGGTGAATCTCGCGCTGCATGTAGTGGCGGTAATTGCCCCGGTCCGCCTCCTCCGGGGCATGCTCGACCCGCACCGTGGAACGCACGACGTTCTCGTCGTTCACGTTCCATACCTCTATCCCCTCGGTACGCACGTCGATCAGGTCGCCTTCCTCAAGCAGGATGAATCGATCCGTCACAGGCCGCAGCGCAAGTACATCCGACGCGATGAAGTTCTCACCGAAACCGACCCCGACCACCAGCCCACTTCCGGCCCGCGCGGCGACGATGCGGCCTGGCTCATCGCGACACAGGACGCCGATGGCGTATTTGCCGTCGAGACGCTTGAGCGCCGCGCGTACCGCTTCCAGCAGGTCTCCCGTCCGCTCGTAGCATTGATCGATCAGGTGGACGATCACCTCCGTATCCGTCTCGGAGGTGAACTCGTACCCATTCTCGACCAACTCCTCCCGCAGGGGTTCGAAGTCCTCGATGATGCCGTTGTGAACGAGCGCTATCCGGTTCGACGATACGTGGGGGTGGGCATTGCACTCCACCGGGGGACCATGGGTCGCCCAGCGCGTATGCGCGATGCCAGCAGTGCCAAGAACGGGGCGTGTCTTCACGCTGTCGACCAGCGCCTGCACCTTGCCAATGGTGCGCCGGTGGACGAATTCCGCCGACCCGTTGCCGTCTGAACCGACGATCGCCAGTCCTGCCGAGTCGTAGCCGCGGTATTCGAGGCGCTGTAGTCCTTCGAGTAGAATGCCCGAGACATCCCGGCTCGACACGGCTCCCACAATGCCGCACACGACGCTATCCGTCCGCGGGGGACTTATCCCCGCGCTCCTTTCGGTCCTGGGGCGAACGCCACTTCTTGATGTTGCGCTGCCTGCTGCGTCCCACGGCGAGGTCCTTCTTGTCCACGGGCACCGTGATCGTCGATCCCGCACCCACGTACGCATCGTCGCCGATCTCGACCGGGGCCACGAGTGTCGCATTGGTGCCCACGAACACGCGGTCGCCGATCGCCGTTTCGTGTTTATCCACGCCGTCGTAGTTGCACGTGATCGCGCCGGCGCCGATGTTGCAGTCGTCGCCAACCTCCGCGTCTCCCAGGTACGCGAGGTGACTTGCCTTGGTGCCTGCTCCGAGACGCGCTTTCTTGGTCTCGACGAAGTTCCCGACCTTGACGTCTTCTCCCAGTTCAGTACCCGGCCGCAGGCGTGCAAACGGACCAATTGTTGCTCCCCGTTCTATGCGCGCGCCGTCGATGACGGTATTCGCCTCCACGCTCACATCGTCACCGAGGACCGTATCCCGGATGAAGCAGTTGGGGCCGATCGAGACGCGTTCGCCGAGGACCACGTCTCCCTCGAACACGGAATTGACGTCGATGGTGCAATCCGCCCCCGCCTTCAGGGTCCCGCGCAGGTCGAACCGGGCGGGATCCCGAATCGTCACGCCTTCCCGCATGAGTGCTTCGGCGCGCCGCTGCTGAAACCGCCGCTCGGCTGCCGCAAGCTGTACCCGATCATTCACCCCGGCATAGTCCTCGAACGACGGCGCCTTGATACCCATGACCGGGACGCCTTCAGACTGCGCTGCGGCAACGATGTCCGTCAGGTAGAACTCACCCTGGGTATTGTCGTTTCCCAGGCCCGCCAGCAGCCGCTTGAGCGAGGCGGCCGGCACGGCGAGGATCCCAGTGTTGATCTCCGTGACACGGCGCTCAGCGTCCGACGCGTCCGCATCCTCCACGATAGCCGCGACGCTGCCATCGTCGTTGCGGAGCACTCGCCCAAGACCGGTAGGGTCCGCTGCGTGGGCCGTGACAACCGCGATGCAATCGCCGTCGGCGCTCGCGCCCGCGCATTGCGCCAATGTCTGACCGTCTGCCAGAGGAACATCGCCGTAGACGACCAGCACCGTCGCGTTGTCGTCCACGTGCGGTAGGGCTTGAGATGTGGCATGGCCGGTGCCGAGCTGCTCGGTCTGTTCAATCCAGTTTAGATCCGAGCCATCGGCGCACCGTGAAGCGACCCCTTTGCTATCCCGGCCGACAACCACATGCACCTGCGCCGGGTTGAGTTCCCGGGCGGTCTGGAGCACATGCGCGAGCAGGGGCTTGCCAGCGATTTCGTGCAGCACTTTGGCCTTGCTGGACCGCATGCGCTTGCCCCGACCCGCAGCCAGAACGACGATTTCCAGGTTAGACGTGGGTTTGGAAATGGTCGGACGCCCTCCTGCCGCGATCCGAAGCGCGAATGTGCTGATTATAGGGCGCGTCGCCCGGAATGCTCAGCCAAAGCAATGCCGGCGCAGCCCACGCCTGTCGGTACGGGCGTAGAAGGAAGTGGCTATCGAAACAGCCGGACCAACTTAGTTGCGTGCCCGTACGGCGGCCTCTCGATTCAGGCAGCGGTCGAGCCATGCATCCAGGTGCGATTGCTCGGCGAACTCGATGCCGGCTGCCCGCGCCCAGGCGAGGACGCTCGCGACGTTGAGATCGGCAACGCTGAACACGTCGCCCAGCAAGTAGTCGCGGTCTGACAACGCATCGTTCAGCACATTGAAGGGACGTTGCAACTCGGCAATTCCTGCTGCTGCCCCTTCCGGGTCTTGCTCATGGCCCCGCAAACCCCGCGCCTTGAACAGCACATCGAGCAGCGTGACTTCGACCGCGGTCATGACCCAGAACGACCAGCGCAGCGTCTGCGCCTCGTCCTCGGGTGTGACCGGCGCCAGTTTCCCGTGCTTCTTCGCGAGATAGATGTTGATGGCCATGGACTCGGAAAGCGTAAAGCCATCGTCATCGATCACGGGCACCTGGCCCATGGGGTTCGCCGCCACGAGGGCTTCCGTGGGGACCGGGGCGTCCTCCTGGAAGCCGTACTCGTTCTGGAAGTCGAGTTCCAGTTCGTGCGCCATCCACAGTGTGCGCATTGCCCGACTCATTGGAGGGCCGTAGATGGTCAGCGTCATGCGGGGTCGCCCTGTGCCAGCGTTAGCGCCGGCGTTTCCTCAGTTCTTCCAACGTCCGTTGTCGACCCGCGGCATCAGCCAACTGCGCCGTCGCGAGGGAGAAGTCGAAGTCGGAGGCCTGTTCCGAGAGGTCTCGTTCCGCCCGTTCCCTGGACTCGAGAGCCGAGGCCTCGTCTATGTCGTCGGCGCGCAGCGCGGTGTCCGCCAGCACGGTCACGATGCCCGGCTGCACCTCGAGGAATCCGCCGGAGGCGAAGAAGACATCCTCTTCCCCGTCTTCGAACCGGAGTGTCACCGGCCCTGGCTTGATACCCGTCAGAAGCGGCGCGTGTCCCGGCAGTATGCCGAGTTCCCCGATGGTGCCGGTCGCAATGACCATCGTGACGCGACCGGAATAGATCTCCTTCTCGGCGCTCACGATGTCGCATTGCATTGTCGCGGCCATGGGCTTTCTCCCTTCGTCTTCCTTAGGCCTCTATGGTCTGGGCCTTCTCACGCGCGCTGTCGATGTCGCCGACCATGTAGAACGATTGCTCCGGCAGGTCATCGGCTTCGCCGTCGAGGACGGCCTTGAAGCTTCGGACGGTGTTCTCGCGCGAAACGTATTGGCCGGGCTGGCCCGTGAACTGTTCGGCGACGAACATGGGTTGCGAGAAGAACTGCTGCATCTTGCGCGCGCGATAGACGAGCGCCTTGTCGTCCTCGGACAGTTCGTCCATGCCCAGGATGGCGATGATGTCGCGCAGCTCCTGGTAGCGCTGCAGGGTTTCCTGAACGCCGCGCGCGGTCTCGTAGTGTTCCCGGCCCACGACATTCGGGTCGAGCTGCCGGCTGGTCGAGTCGAGCGGGTCCACCGCCGGATAGATACCGAGGTCCGTGATGGCGCGGGACAGGGTGACGGTGGAGTCGAGGTGCGCGAAGGTCGTCGCCGGCGACGGGTCGGTCAGGTCGTCCGCAGGGACGTAGATGGCCTGGACCGACGTGATCGATCCGGTTTTGGTGGTGGTGATCCGTTCCTGGAGCGCGCCCATCTCTTCGGCGAGATTGGGCTGGTATCCGACGGCGGAAGGCATGCGCCCGAGCAGTGCGGACACTTCCGTGCCAGCCAGGGTGTAGCGATAGATGTTGTCGATGAAGAGCAGCACGTCGCGGCCCTCGTCGCGGAACTGTTCGGCGAGCGTCAGTCCGGTGAGTCCCACCCGCAGCCGGTTGCCCGGCGGCTCGTTCATCTGGCCGAAGACCAGGGAGATCTTGTCCAGCACCCCGGCGTCTGTCATCTCGTAGTAGAAGTCGTTGCCCTCGCGGGTCCGTTCTCCGACGCCAGCGAATACTGAAAGGCCCGAGTGCTCGATGGCAATGTTGCGGATCAACTCCAGCATCGTGACGGTCTTGCCGACGCCCGCGCCGCCGAAGAGGCCAACCTTGCCACCCCTCGCCATGGGACACATGAGGTCGATGACCTTCACGCCGGTCTCGAGCAGTTCGATGTCGCCTTTCTGGTCCTCGAACGTCGGCGGGTCCCGGTGGATAGGCAGTCTTTGACGGGCGTTGATCGCGCCCTTCTCGTCGATGGCGTCGCCGAGCACGTTCATGATGCGGCCGAGGGTCTCCTCGCCCACCGGGACGGCGATGGGCTGTCCCGTGTTCGTCACCGAGAGCCCGCGTGAGACGCCCTCCGACGACCCCATGGCGATGGTGCGCACGACGCCGTCGCCGAGTTGCTGCTGCACCTCGAGCGTCAGTCCACGTTCCGTGACGAGGAGGGCGTCGTACACCTTCGGGACCTCCTCCCGCGGAAATTCGACGTCGATGACCGCGCCGATGATCTGAACGATTTTGCCGCTGCTCATGCGTGTTGTGTCCCCTATTCGTATTCCTGTTGCTAGACCGCCGCCGCGCCGCCGACGATCTCCGCGATTTCCTGGGTGATCGACGCCTGGCGCGCGTTGTTGTACAGCAGCGTCAGTTCGTCGATGAGTTCTTCCGCGGCATCGGTCGCGTTCTTCATCGCGATCATCTTCGCGGCCTGTTCGCATGCGGTGTTCTCGATCACCGCGTGGTAGACCTGCGCCTCGATAAAGCGCGTCACCAGGCCATCGATCAGCTGCCTTGCGTCCGGCTCGTAGATGTAGTCCCAACGCCGCCTCAGTGCTTCGTCGTCTTCCGGATCGAGAGGCAGTAGCTGCTTGATCGTCGGCCGCTGGGTCATCGTGTTGACGAACACGTTGGAAATGATGTCGAGCCGGTCGATGTCACCGGCCTCGAAGGCGTCCAGCATGACCTTGACGCCGCCGATCAGCGTCTCGACCGCCGGCTGCTCGCCGATATTGTTGATCGTCGCGACCACGTTGCCCCCCAACGCTCGGAAGAACGCGGCCGCCTTGTTGCCGACCAACGAAAGGTCGATCCCGATCCCCTGTGCGTCCCACTCCGCCATCGTGCGCACCAGTTCCCGGAACAGGTTGGCGTTCAGGCCGCCGCAGAGCCCCTTGTCGGTTGACACGACGATATAGCCCATGCGCCTGACTTCGCGGGCGTTCATGTAGGTGTGGCGGTACTCCGGGTTCGAGTTCGCCAGGTGGCCGATCACTTGCCGAATGTGATCTGAGTACGGCCGCCCCTGTTCCATGCGCTCCCGCGTGCGGCGCATCTTGCTCGCCGCCACGAGTTGCATGGCACCGGTGATCTTCTGCGTGTTCTCCACGCTGCCGATCTTCTTCCTGATTTCCTTGCCGACGGCCATCTCTTACTACCGGTGCGCTGCAGTCCTGCTGTCAGTCGCCGTAGCTATGCGTTGACTTGAACGCTTCCACGGCTTCTTTCATGTGCGCCTCGACCTCGTCGTCGTAGGCTCCCGTTTCGGTGATGTCCGCCATCCACTCGCCGTGTTCGGTACGCATGTACGCGAGCAGGTCGCGCTCGAAGTCGAGCACCTGGTTCACCGGCACGTCCTCGAGGTACCCCGCGTTCGCCGCGTACAGGGACACCCCCATTTCCGCCACCGTCATCGGCGCGTCCTGGGGCTGCTTCATCAGCTCCTCGATGCGCTCACCGTGTTCGAGCTGCCGCCGGGTCGCCTCGTCGAGATCCGACGCGAACTGCGAAAACGCGGCCAGTTCACGGTACTGCGCCAGCGCGAGCTTGATGCCGCCGGAAATCTGCTTGATGAACGGAACCTGGGCGGAGCCGCCGACACGTGAGACCGAGAGACCCGGACTCATCGCCGGCCTTAAGCCCGCATTGAAGCGGTCGGTTTCCAGGATGATCTGGCCATCCGTGATGGAAATGACGTTGGTGGGGATGAACGCGGACACGTCGCCGGCCTGGGTCTCGATGATCGGCAGCGCCGTCAGCGAGCCGGTCTGACCTTTCACTTCGCCGCCGGTCTGCTGCTCCACGTATTCCGCGTTGACCCGTGCCGCCCGTTCCAGCAGCCGCGAGTGCAGGTAGAAGACATCCCCGGGATAGGCCTCGCGACCCGGCGGGCGGCGCAGCAGCGAGGATATCTGGCGGTAGGCCCAGGCCTGTTTCGTCAGGTCGTCGTAGATCACCAGCGCGTCTTCGCCGCGATCGCGGAAATACTCGCCCATCGCGCAGCCGGCATAGGCCGAGACGAACTGCATCGGGGCCGGGGCCGATGCGCTCGCCGCCACGACGATGGTGTGGTCCATGGCGCCGTTTTCGTTAAGCGTGCGCACGATGTTCGCGATCGTCGACATCTTCTGGCCGATCGCGACATAGATGCACTTGATGTCGGAATTCTTCTGGTTGATCACCGTGTCGACCGCGATGGCCGTCTTGCCGATCTGCCGGTCGCCGATGATCAGTTCCCGCTGCCCGCGACCGACCGGCACCATGGCGTCGATGCACTTGATCCCCATCTGCACCGGCTGGGAGACGGACTGGCGCGCGATGACGCCGGGGGCAACGCGTTCGATCGGCAGCGTGGCCTGGGCTTCCACCGGGCCCTTGCCATCGATGGGATTTCCGAGGGCGTCCACCACGCGGCCCAGCAGTTCCGGACCCACCGGGACCTCGAGAATCCGCTTGGTGCAGCGCGCCGTCATGCCCTCGGACAGGCCCTTGTAGTCGCCCAGGACCACGACGCCGACGGAGTCGCGCTCCAGGTTCAACGCCATGCCGTAGAGGCCGCCGGAGAATTCAATCATCTCGCCGTACTGCGCTTCCGCGAGCCCGTGGATGCGAATGATCCCGTCGGATACGCCGATGATGGTTCCTTCGTTCTGCGGCTGGGACGAGACGTCAAGATTCTCGATCCGCTGCTTGATGATGTCGCTGATTTCTGAAGGATTCAGTTGCTGCATTCCGTCTGTCCTCTCAATCCGAGCGTTCGCCGCCGGTCTCTACGTCCTTGCCAGCGACTCGGCCAGCTTGTCCAATTTGCCCCGCACCGAGCCGTCCACGACGGTGTCGCCGGCGCGAATGACGGCACCGCCAATCAGGCTCCCGTCCACCGCCGTGCTGACCTCTATGTCCCGTGCGAAACGAGCCTTAAGCGCCGCGCTCAACCGTTCGATCTCTTCGCCGGTCATCGCCACGGCCGAAGTCACCTCTATGTCCAGGGTCTTTTCCGCCTCCGCCTTCAGCGCCTCGAACTGCTCGCTTACTTCGCCCAACAGTGCCAACCGCTTGTTCGACGCAAGGACCTGGATGAATCGGCGTACCGGCTCCGTCACCTCGCCGAACTCCGATTGCACCAGTTCCAGGATTTCATGCGCCTTCCGTGCATCCGCCGCGGGCGATGCGACGAGGTCACGCACACCGGGTTCGGCAAGAACTCGCGCCAGGAACGCGAGGGTCCGCGACCAGCGGTTCTGGTCGCGCCCTTCCGTCGCGAGGTCAAAGGCCGCGTTCGCATAGGGTCGCGCGAGGGTCGCTAGTTCGGCCATCGGTCGCTCAAAGCTCTCCCGCCAGCCGATCCAGGAGTTCGCTGTGGCGGCGCCGGTCGATGCTGGCTGACAGGATTCTCTCCGCGCCCTGCACCGCGAGCGCGGCCACCTGCGCCCGCAACGCTTCCTTGACGCGGTTGACGTCCTGTTCCACTTCCGCGGCGGCGGCCTGCTTCAGGCGTTCGCCCTCTTCCCGAGCTTCGGCCCTCGCCTGCTCGATCATCTGCGTGGCCTGTCCACGGGCCTGATCGACAATCTGCCGCGCCTCTTCCCGAGCTTCCCGCAACTTCGCATCCGCCCTTTCCTGGGCGAGTTCAAGGTCTTTCTGGGCCTGCTCGGCGGCCTCCAGGCCATCCGCAATCGTCTTCTGCCGCTCCCGCATGGCCTGCCGCAGAAACGGCCAGATGAACCGATGGCAGAACCACACGAAGATGAGAAAAACAACGGACTGCGCGAGGAGCGTAGCGGTGATGTTCATCTGCCTTGCCTCTCCTTAACTGGCTTGTTGGCCGGCTAGCCGCCGACCGCAAAAATCACGTACAGGCCGATACCCACTGCGATCATCGGTACCGCGTCCACCAGGCCGAGCACGATGAAGAGCTGGGTTCGGAGCATCGGCAGGAGTTCAGGCTGGCGCGCGACGCCCTCCAGAAACTTGCCGCCCAGAACCCCCACGCCGATGGCGGCGCCGACCGCGCCAAGCCCCATCATCACGCCGCCCGCGACATACAAAAGAACCGCTAGTTCCACGATTTAGACACTCCTTACTACGCCTTTCGGCCGTTGACTGTTGTTTGCACTGCTTTGCCTTCCATTCTGATCAGTGTTCTTCCTCGACCTCGTACGCCTGCGCCAGGTAGACGACCGTGAGGACCGCGAATATGAACGCCTGCAGGGTGATGATCAGCACATGGAACACCGCCCAGGCCCACTGCAGCACGCCGCCGAAAACGCCGATCATCCAGCCCGAGTACATGAGGGCAATGAGGATGAAGATCATCTCGCCGGCATAGAGGTTGCCGAACAACCGCAAACCCAGCGACAGGGGCTTCGCCAGCAGCGTGACCCCCTCGAGGATGAAGTTGATCGGCGCCAGGATTTTCGGGAAGGGATGGAAGGCGAGCTCCTTCAAGAAACCCACCGGACCTTTCTCCCGAACGCTGTAGAAGAGAATCAGGGCGAAAACGGTCAGCGCCATCCCCATGGTCACGTTCGGGTCCGTGGTCGGCACCACCTTCATGAAGGGCACGCCGAGCGCGTGGGCGAGTTGCGGAATCCAGTCCACCGGGACGAGATCCATCAGGTTCATGAGAAAGACCCAAACGAAGATCGTCAGCGCAAGCGGCGCGATGATCTCGTTCCGGTGATTGAATATGGACGACACCGTGTCGTCGATGAAGTCCACCAGCATTTCGACCGCGTTCTGCAGCCGGCCCGGCACACCGGCGGTAGCCCGGCTCGCCGCGATCCGGAACACGATGCAGAAAAGAAGCCCCAGGGCGACGGCCCATCCCATCGAGTCGACGTTGATGGCGACGAAGCCCATGTCCGCCGCCTCCTGCTGGTTGGCCGCGAAACCCCACGTGCCGTCCGGATGCCGACCGTAGGTGAGGTTCGTCAGGTGGTGCTGGATGTATTCGCCTGAGCTTTCGGCCATGTCACTCGCGTTGCGTCAAGCTTGATCTTCGTATTCCGTCGGAGCGCTTCCCTGGTCGCTCCCTCATTTCTGTCCTTTCCGGCTTGCCCGGCTGTCCGCCTTCATGCCCGCCCGCCCACCCGGGGCATTACCGGGGCGATCATCTGCGCCATGATCGCGACCGTCAGCGCGGCAAAAAACCCCAGCGGCTCTATCGTGGCCAAGGCAAACGCCGCTGCCATCAGGACCGCGGTCAGCAACCACTTGAATGCGCCATGGCCAACCAATCGCCTGGCCTCGCGCAGCCGCGCATCGTCGCCGTCGAGAGACAACCGCCGCGCCGCGCCGAAGGCAAAGATCGCATTCGGCAGCACGATCACCGCTCCTCCAAGCAAGGCAGAGCCCGCCTGGCGAAAACCACCGAACGACATCAACAGGCACACCGCCCCGACGGCGGCGATTTGAAGACCCACGATGCGAAACGGCGCCGCCATCACTTATGCGCTAACGGCTCCGGGGGTGCGCGACGGGAGCGCATTATACGTATGCAAACGTGCGATGGAAGCGCCTCGCCCGACGGGCCGGCAGAACTTGCGAAATTGTGCCGTTCTACAGCGCGGCCTGCTAACGCAGATGCTCCAGGATGCCTTCGAGTTCGTCGAGGTTGGTGTATGAAATGACCACCCGGCCCCTGCCCTTCGCGGTATGCGAAATGGCTACCCGCGCGCCGAGCCTGTCGGACAGCTCCCGTTCGAGCCGCACCGTATCGGGGTCGCGCCCCCGCGTCGTCGTCGAAGCTTCTGCTCCCTCCTGTGCCCGACGTGCCAGCGCTTCCGTCTGGCGGACGGACAGTCCCTTTTCGGCTGCCAAACGGGCAATACGCGCCTGCGTCCCCTCTTCCAGCGGCAGGAGCGCTCTCGCATGACCCATTTCCAGGGCGCCGGACTGCAGCAATTCACGCGCGACCTCGCCGAGGTCGAGCAGGCGCAACAGGTTGGAGACCGCCGGCCGGGACTTGCCCACGGCGCTGGCAGCTTCCTCATGCGTCATCCCGAACTCGTCCAGCAGACGGCGCAACCCGTCGGCCTCCTCGAGCGGCGTCAGTGCTTCGCGCTGGATATTCTCGATGAGCGCCATGGCCATGGCTTCGCTGTCATCCACGTCCCGGACAATCGCGGCGATCCGGCCTAGTCCCGCCTTCTGCGCAGCGCGCCAGCGCCGCTCCCCGGCAATCAGTTCGTAACCGCCGCCGGGGCGGGGACGCACGACGATAGGCTGCATCAATCCCTGGGATTCGATGGACGCGGCGAGTTCGTCGATGCCTTCGTCCGGGATGTGCATGCGGGGTTGATGCGGGCTCCGAAACACTTCCTCGATGCCCACTTCCTGGAAACCCGGTGTTGGGGCGGCCGTTTCCTCGGACGTGGGGCTCCCCAGCATCGCCTCCAATCCGCGTCCGAGACGCCTCCTTCTTTCCACCATCTCAGGCTGGCGCCCGCATCCCGCGCCGTGGTCCCGGCCTCAGGCGTCGATCATACACGCTCATCGCTCCGCCGTTGCCCCCGCCACATTGCCCATATTGCTCCCCGCGCTCCCTTGAATGATGATTGCGAACGCATGACGTACCGTTACCTCTTTCCGATCATTGCCTGTCTCGCCATGGGCGGCTGTGGCGGTGGTGGTGGCTCCCCGCCACCCCCTCCTCCTCCGCCTCCTCCGCCTCCACCACCGCCACCTCCCCCGCCACCCCCGGAGATTGTCTTCGTACAGGTCGAGGACGCGGGGCTCGACAGGCCGTACAGGGCGGAGTTCGGCGACCTTTCCGTGCCGGAACGTTTCAGCGGCGGCATCGCCGCGGGCGACTACGACGGGGACGGGGACATCGACCTCTACGTCGTTGGCGGCGACCTGGACCCGAACAGCCTGTACGAGAACCAGGGCGACGGGACTTTCCTCGACACCACCGAGGAAATGACCCCGGTCATCACCCACAAGGGCAGTGGGCCGGCCTTCGGCGACATCGACGGCGATGGCGATCTCGACCTGTTTCTCGGCGCCGTGGAAGGCGGGCGCTACTACATGCTCGAGAACCGCGATGGCACCTTCTTTGATGAAACCAGCGGATCGGGCATCGAACTGACCGCCTCCAACACGGTTTCCGCCACGTTCTTCGACTACGACAGCGATGGCTATCTCGACCTGTTCCTGTCGCACTGGGGCGTTGACCGGGTAGCGGGCGAGGATACGGAGACCGTCTGGCGCAACAGGGGCGATGGCACGTTCACCAGCGCGAGCCTGGAGACAGGCATCGCGGCGGGGCTCTTCGAGGGCGACACAGACTTATCCTTCACGCCGAACCTCGCCGACATCGACAACGACGGCGACGGGGACCTCCTCATGACCGGGGACGAAGGGACGAGCCAGGTGTTCCTCAACGACGGAGACGGCAGCTTCGTCAAGTCCACCGACCGGGATGTCATCGTCGACCAGGCCGGGTCGGGCGCGGTCGTTTTCGACTACGACAACGATGGCGATCTCGACTGGTTCGTGTCGTCAAACCACATCGCCGGCGGTGACCGCACGGGAAACCGCCTGTACCGCAACACCGGATCCGGTATTTTCGAAGACGCCACCGAGGCTGCCAACGTCGCCGATGGCGGCTGGGGGTGGGGAACCTGTGCGGCCGACTTCGACAACGACGGCAATCTCGACATCTTCCAGGTCAATGGCTGGGGCGAGGACTCGGGAACGGATTTTCGCGACATCCCGGTGCGCTTCTTCTATTCCCAGGGGGACGGAACCTTCGAAGAGCGGGCGGCCGATTTCGGGCTGGAAGACGCGGGGCAGGGCAGGGGCGTCGCGTGCTTCGATGCGGAACGCGACGGCGATATCGATATCGTCCTCACCAATGCCAGCGCGGACCACATCGTCTACTACCGCAACGACACCGAGAACGACAACCACTACCTCACGGTCAAGGTCACGGCGCTGGGAGCGAACACGTCCGGCGTGGGCACCCTGGTCGAAGCCCGGATGTCCGACCGGACACAGATCCGTACCGTGGGCGGAGCCAACAACTACGCCTCGCACGATCCACTCGAAGCGCACTTCGGCCTGGGCGACGAGACGACCGTCGACATCCGCGTGGTCTGGCCCGACGGCGAAGTCAGCCGCGAGAACGACGTGGAGGCCAACCAGGTCGTCACGCTGGAGCAACCCCAGCCGCGACTGCGGCTGGGCGTCCGGCAGGGCAGAGGAGCCGGCTTCTATGTCGAGGACGAAGCGATAGAGGTTCGGGCCCTGCAACCCATTCACGGTTACCACTTCAGCCACTGGTCGAGCAGCGGCGGCGGCACCTTCGAAGATGTCTTTTCCCCCGAGACGACGTTCACCATGCCGGCTGATAGCGTCAGCATTACCGCGCACTACATCCCGGGCGCAGCTCCGGACGACGACGCCTCGGTGGCACGGCGCTGGAACGAGGCGCTGCTTGCATCGATCCGAAACGATTTTGCGCGCCCCGTCGTGCATGCCCGCAACCTGTTCCACGTGTCCGCCGCGATGTACGACACCTGGGCAGCTTACGGGGATGTCGCGGTGCCGTGGCTGCTGGGCCGCACGAGGGCCGGCGAGACATGCGAGTTCGAATCTGCGGCGCTTACCGTCCCCGACGATCCTGCGGAGTTGAAGGCGGCGCGGGAAGAGGCCATGAGCTTCGCCGCGTATCGCCTGATCGAGCATCGATTCACTCGTTCGCCGGTGTCGGGACAGCGCCGGATCACGCGGGACATCGAGGCGCTCATGGGTTACCTGGCGCTGCGCCTCGACTTCGATCCCGACAACGACTCGGCAGACTACGCGTCCGGATCGCCGGGGGCCCTGGGCAACCACGTCGCCCAGTGCTACATCGACTTCGGCATGGCCGACGGCGCCAACGAAGCCAACGACTATGCCAATACCGCTTACATGCCCGTGAACCCTCCGCTCGAACCGCACCTGCCGGGCAATCCCGACATCGTCGACCTGAACCGCTGGCAACCGCTGTCGTTGCGGGAGTTCATCGACCAGTCAGGGAACGTCGTCACGGGGACGATCGATCACCTTGGTCCGGAATGGGGACAGGTGGTGCCGTTCGCGCTCTCGGAGGCGGACCTCAAGCTCTACCAGCGACCGGGAGAGACGTTCGACTACTGGGTGTATCACGACCCCGGACCCCCGCCGACCATCGACGGCACCCTCTCGGACAACTACAAGTGGACCCACTCCCTCGTTGCCATCTGGTCGAGTCATCTCGACCCGGACGGACCCGATGACACCGACTGCGAGCAAGGTTCAACGGAGCCCGCCTGCAGGGGGGCACAACACATCGACATCTCTCCGGCGAGCCTCGGCAACATTGCGGTCGAGTCCTATCCCACCGCTTTCGAAGACTATCCGGCCTTCTTCAAGACCAACGAGGGAGGCGACCCCGGCGTGGGTTACGACGTCAATCCCGCCACCGGGCAACCGTACGAGCCGCAGATGGTGCCGCTCGGTGACTACGCCCGCGTGCTGGCGGAGTTCTGGGCGGACGGCCCGGATTCAGAAACGCCGCCTGGCCACTGGTTCGTCATCCTGAACGAGGTCAATGACCATCCGCTGCTCGAGCGGCGATTCGCCGGCGGTGGACCGGAGCTCACGCTGCTGGAGTGGGATATCAAGGCTTACTTCATGATGGGCGGCGCCATGCACGACGCGGCGATCGCCGCCTGGGGCATCAAGGGCTGGTATGACTACATCCGTCCCATTTCCGCGATCAGGGCCATGGCGGACCGGGGCCAGAGCAGCGATGCCAACCTTGCTTCTTACGACGTGGACGGCATTCCACTATCCGATGGCTATGTGGAACTCGTGGAGGACGGCGACGACCTGGCGGGCGACGACGGCGAGCACATTGACAAGATCAAGCTGCTGGCGTGGCGCGGGCCGGACCACATATCGAACCCCAGGGTCGACGCGGCCGGCGTGGGCTGGATCCTGGCGGAGAACTGGTGGCCCTACCAGCGGCCCAGTTTCGTGACGCCGCCGTTCGCCGGATACGTTTCCGGGCACTCGACCTACTCGCGCACGGCAGCGGAGTTGATGACGGCGCTGACAGGCGATCCCTACTTCCCCGGAGGAATGAGCGGCTTCGAGATCGTCGCAAACGAGTTTCTTGTCTTCGAGGAGGGGCCGAGCGTGGACATGGTCCTACAGTGGGCGACCTATCGCGACGCGTCGGACCAGACTAGCCTGTCTCGCATCTGGGGCGGCATCCATCCCCCGGCCGACGACATCCCCGGCCGCCTGATCGGGCTCAAGCTCGGCCCGGCCGCGTTCGAACTGGCACTGGACTACTTTAACGGTTCGGTCGAACCCTGATCACTCACGCAGCTTTCCGGCCCGCCCGCGCTTAGTCTGTCACGTCGGGCTGGTCGAAGGTGACGTTGACGCCTCTTTCCTCCAGCGCGGGAATGTGCTCGTCCAGCGATGCGTCGCTCAACGGATTCCGCCGGACATCCAGTTTGTCGCCCTCCCCCAATCCGGTGTTTTCCACCAGCGGCGACAGCTCCGATATGTCGTTGTCGCGCAGGGAAAGCACTCTCAGCTCGATCAAGTCTGTCAGCGGCGACAGGCCGGAAACAGAGTTGTTGTCAATGTCCAGGTGCTCCAAAGCCGTCAGGCCGGAGAGCGGCGAAATGTCGGACGTGTCAGTGCGGGATAGGTCCAGGTATTCCAGAGCCGTCAGACCCGACAACGACGTCACATCGGACAGGGGGTTATGGTCGAGCTCCAGGTGCTCCAACCCTGTCGCGGCCGCCAACGGCGTCACATCGGATACGGAGTTGTAGCTAACGGTCAGATGCTTCAGTTCCGTCATTCCAGACAGCGGCGTCACATCGGACACGGAGTTGCGGTCAAGACTCAAGTTCATCAGCGCCGTCAGACCGGACAGTTGCGAAATGTCCGATACGTCGTTTTCGGAAAGATACAGGGTGATCAGCGCCGTCAATTCCTCTAGCGGAGAAAGCTCCGAGATCTCATTGTCCGAAATGGAGAGGAACCTCAGCCTCGTCAGACCCGTCAGCGGCGTCAGATCCGCCACATCGTTGCTCAAGAGATACAAGACGGTCAGCGCCGTCAGATCCGTTAGCGGCGAGATATCGGATATCTCATTCCTCCCCAGGGACAGGGTAGACAGGGCCGTCAGGCCCGTCAGCGGCGTCAGGTCCGCGATGTTGTTGATTCCTGCGGTCAGAGACTCCAGCGCAAACAATCCCGTTAGCGGTGCCAAGTCCGTAATGTCATTCGCGCTAATTCCCAGGACGGTCAACGCGGTCAGGCCCGTCAGCGGGCCAAGGTCCTCTATGGCGTTGCCCGACATGTAGAGTTCCTTCAGGGCAGTCAAGTCCGACAGCGGCGTCAGGTCCGATATCTCGTTCCCCGACAAGGACAGGGAAGTCAACGCCGCCAATCCAGCTAGCGGCGTCAGGTCCAGCACTTCGTTGTGCGATAGATGAAGTTCCTCCAATGCAGTCACGTTCGATAGCGGGGAGATGCCCTGGATGCTGTTGTTGGACAGCTCCACGTGAGTCAGCTCCGTCAGACCCGTTAGCGGCGTCAGGTCCGATACCTGATTGAAGGCAAGACGCAGATCCTGCAGCGAGGCCAGGCCCGTCAGCGGGCCGAGGTCCTCCACGCCATTGTGTGACAGGTAGAGTTCCTCCAGGGAGGTCAAGTCCGACAGCGGCGACAGGTCCGATACGTCATTCCGCGACAGGTCCAGCCTTCTCAACCGCCGAGCCGACTCAAGGCCCCGCAAGTCCTCTATCTCCCGACTCCGGGACGCGAAATCGATGATGGTCTCCATCTCGTCCACATAGATCGTCGCATCGGACTCCTTCTCGAGGCGGGCTTCAATGGCGGCGCGCAGATTGGCGTCCGGGATCGACACTACAACGCGGGGCAGCGGCGCTGGCTCTGGCGGAGGCACCAGCTTTCCGGCCTGCTCCCCACCACCACATGCCGCAAGCACCAGGGGCCCCAACACCAGCAATAGCGCCCAACCGAGGGAAGCGCCAACCCTGGCCCGTGTTATGCAGCGACGCCGATCTCTCGAGTCGAATCTCGTCATCGCGCTTCTCCCATTCTGGTGGCTCGGGCTCCCATACGAAATCGTGAACTGACCGGCGTGCCAGCCCCGGAGTCCCCCTCGCCGCTTGCCCTTTGCCGCCGGTACCACTATACATTCAGGCTGATGTCCCGGCGGATGTGCCAGGCGCAACGGAAACCTGGAGCCCATGGCTGACAACGTACTCGAAATCCGCGACCTCGCCGTCGAGTTCAAGACGGACATCGGCGTGACCCACGCCTTGCGCGAGGTTGGCTTCGACGTGCCGAGGGGCAAGGTCACGGCGATCGTCGGCGAATCGGGTTCCGGCAAATCCGTCACCGCCAACTGCATCATGCGGCTCATCCAGCCGCCGGGGGAGATCACCAGCGGGCGAATCGACTTCTCGCCCACGGGCACCGAACCCTTCGACATCGTGTCGCTGAAAACCAAGGACCCGCGCCTGCTGGATCTTCGGGGCGGCCTGATCAGCATGGTGTTCCAGGAGCCCATGACCGCGCTGTCCCCGGTCTACACGGTGGGGAACCAGGTTGCCGAGGCGATTCTCTGCCATCGAAAGGTCTCGAAGAAGCAGGCCTGGGCGGAGGCGGCGGACATGCTCGAACGGGTGGGGATCGACGACGTGCCCCGGCGCATACGCCAGTATCCGTTCGAGTTCTCGGGCGGAATGCGCCAACGGGTCGTGATCGCCATGGCGCTCGTCTGCCAGCCGGAACTGCTGATCTGCGACGAGCCGACCACAGCCCTCGACGTCACCATACAGGCGGAAATCCTGACGCTGATCCGCAGCCTGCAGCGCGACCTCAAGAACACGGTGCTCTTCATCACCCATGACCTCGGCGTCGTGGCCCAGTTGGCCGACCAGGTCGTGGTCATGTACGGGGGACGCGTGCTGGAAATCGGAAGTGTTCGCCAAGTGTTGAAGGACCCCGTCCATCCATACACGCGCGGTCTGCTGGCCGCGATCCCCGGTCTCGCGGAGAAAGGTCAGCGGCTCGAGACGATGGCCAGCGTGCTGGGCGACGCCGACATCATCACGCCGCATCCATTGAGACGGCTGTCGGACGGCCGCCAGGTCAGCCTGGCCGCCGGGCCAACGAGGCAGTCATGACCGAGCGGCTGCTTGAAGTCGAGGGCGTAAGCAAGGCTTTCGACGGCGTCATGGCCATCGAGAACATCAGCTTTGCCCTGGATGCCTCGGAAACCCTCGGCATCGTAGGCGAATCCGGTTCCGGGAAAACCACCCTGGCCCGCTGCATCCTGCGGGCGATCGATCCCGACATCGGAACCGTGCGTTTCAGGGGCAAGGACGGTTGGCATCCGCTGCACGCGATGACCGATTCCGAGTTGATTCCCCTGCGCCAGGAAATGCAGATGGTGTTCCAGGATCCGTTCTCGTCCCTGAACCCGCGCATGACGGTGCAGGAGATCCTGGAGGAGCCGCTCATCATCCACAAGATCGGTACACGCGCATCGAGGCGGGAGGCGGTACTGGACATCCTCGACCGGGTGCAGATGGAATCGGACTCGCTGACGCGGTATCCGCACGCCTTCTCCGGCGGGCAGCGGCAACGGATCGGGATCGCGCGCGCCCTGATCCTGCGGCCGAAGCTGGTGGTCTGCGACGAGGCCGTCTCCGCGCTGGACGTGTCCGTACAGGCCCAGATCATCAACCTCCTGGAAGACCTGCAGAAGGAACTGGGACTCACCTATCTCTTCGTCGCGCACGATCTCAGCGTGGTGCGCCACATCTGCGACCGGATCCTGGTCATGCATCGGGGCCGCGTCGTCGAATCGGGGCCCGTGGAGGAGGTCTTCACCAATCCCCGGGAGGACTACACCCGACTGCTCCTTTCGGCTATTCCCTCGCCCGATCCCGATGTGCCCCTGCAGCCGCTCGACCGGCAGGTGCTGGGCTTATAACGGGCCCGTTGTCGCGAAGTTTTTTTGCCCGTTTCGACCACCCGTTGTGGTGTATATTCCCCGGTCCGTTTCCGGAGGGAATTGCGCATGAACGATGCGCCCGACCTCGAACTTGATACCGCCTGGATGGAGCGGATGGGCGAGTGGGGCACCACTGCCCAGCCCGGCAAACGGGGTCTCACCCTGGAGGACATCCGTATCGGCCGGTACGGCGAACTGCCGGAAGAGAGCGACAACATGTCCGGGCGGCCACGCGGCGCTGCCGAGCGTCCCGAGGCCTTCCGGATAGGCGGCTACACGGTTCGGTCCAAAAGGGAAATCTGGCTCGAGAATGCCACTTTCCTGTACGAGGAAGCGTTGCAGAGACAGTGGAGTTCAGCCACCGATATCCCGTGGGAGACCATCGAGCCCCTGCCGGACGACCTCGAGGAGGCCGAGTGCGCGCTGTGTACCTTCTTCAACGAGGTCGAGTTTGTCGCCGGCGATGTGCCCGCCCGCTGGGTCGCGAACATCTCGCCGGATTTCTTCGAGGCGCGCAACGTTCTCCTGGCCCAGGTGCAGGACGAGGCGCGCCACATGGACGTGTTCCGCAAGCGCGCGCTCGCCAACGGCGGCGGCCTTACTCGCGTCACCGGCGCCACATCCGGTTTCGTCGGCAGCATCGACCTGTCCCGGGATTTCACGGAGATGTCCTCCCGCATGCACGTCTCCGGAGAGGGAGCGGTCCTGAGCATGTTTCGCATGGGAGAGCTCGTCGGCCAGAATCCCGCCGAGAAGCGCATGTACCGGCTCTGTGCCCAGGACGAGGCGCGGCACGTGGCGTTCGGCATCATGCATCTGCGCTATCTGCATGCGACGGCACCGGATCGGCACGAGGAGATCGAGGCCTACCTCGACGAGGCGGAAAACCTGTCGCTGACGGGCGGCACCAATCCCGCCGGGCCCCAGGCTGAAACCAGCGAAGCACTGGCCATCCTCCTCGGCGGGGGCAAGCAGCACTACGACGAAGGGTTCCGCATCCTGCTCGCCATCCGCAAGCGCCAGCTCAAGGAATACATGCAACGCGTGAAGAGCGCCGGTTTCGGCGAGCGTTTCGAGAATGGCCGCTCCCCCGTGCCAGGGCGCATCGCCGCGCTAAGCTGAACGGGGCCTTGCCCGTCCATCCAAAGGAGGCCATGGCATGACCCAGGCGTCCCGCGTCAAGAAACTCACCGATTCGGTCGCGCACATCGAGATCTCGCCACCCCGGCTGCAATGGATGGGGCATTCCAGGCAATGGGGCACGCGCGTAAAGAAAGGCGAACACGGATTGCGGCTCGGCGACCTCAACGTCGGCATTTACGGCGAGATACCCCAGCACTGGGAAGACCAGTCCCGGCGCCCGCGGGGCGCGGCGGACCTGCCCGGGATGCCGCCATTGCCCTACCACCTGCGGAGCAAACACCAGATCTGGGCTGACAGTGCCGCTGATCTCTACGAAGAGGCGATTCAACATCGCTGGATTCCCGCGACGGACATTCCGTGGAGCGAGCTGTCGGCCCTGCCCGACGACGTCGAACGCGCCATGTGCCAGGTTCTGACCGAGCTCATGCAGGCAGCCAACGCGGAGCTTGAGAGCATCACGTACTGGCAGGAACAGATGTCCTACGGGTATCACGAGGTCAAGCAGTTCCTTGCCGTCGCCGCCCTGACCTGCGCGCGTCACATCGACGCGTTCCGCAAGCGGTGCCTGGCGAACGGGGGCGGGCTCGGGCTTGAGAGCCGCGGCCGCATGAACCGGGCAATCCTGGAAAGCCGCGGAGGCTGGACCGAAGCGGTCGTCTACATCTACCTGCTGCGCGGCTTCTATATCCAGAACCAGTACCGGCTCCTACTGGCACACGCCCACAATGCCGCCGAGCGGGAGATCTTCGCCAATTGCCTCGCCGACCATTCCCGCCACATGAGCTATGCCCTGGACCATCTGAAGTACGCCATCACCCAACAGGACGGCCAGGCGGCGGTCATCCAGACGCTTCTGTCACTGGGAGAGAGCACCCTGGCTCGAGACATCCGGGAACCGGTGCAGCGCTCAGCCCTCGCAGTCGTATTCGGCGGAGGCGTCGAGGGCGGCCGCCAGGAGGGGATGGCAACGTGGCACACGATGGTTCGGCAATCGATACACGACTACCTCGACGCGTGCGAGTGGCTCGGGATAAAGCGAAACATGATCCAGCGCAGGCTGAACGCCCTGCTCCCCCCGGATGAGCAACTTGTACCGCCGGAACGGGGCTGACCCCGCTCATGCCGGCATTCCCTTCAGTCGAATGGTTCAACGCCGTGCGCGAACGGTACAACACGGACCAGACGCTTCACTCCGGCGGCGGGGGCCCTTGCGAGGCAACAGCGGCGCTGTGTATCGGAGACAGCGTCTACCTGCTCGAGTTCGAGGGCTTCGAGTGCGCCGAAATCAGGGAGATCGCCCGAGACGACATCGACCAGGCGGACTTCTTTCTCGACATGCCGATGCCCGAATGGATCGACATGATCAACAACATCCAGGAGAACGGCGCGGCAGACCTCGACCATACGCTCAGCACGATCGACCTGGAACTGGAAGACGGCCTCCCCCGCGCCCCGGGCGACGACCAGTACCGCCGCGACCTGTTCTACCGCTACAACCAGAACTTCCAGGACTTCTTCGACGCATCCGCGGGCATTGCCACCACCATCGGCCCCGTGGACTGACGGTTCGCGAGGTGTCTGCTTGCTTTCGCTAAAACAACTGAGGGCCGCACAATCGGCGGTGAACGAGTCGAGTGCCTTTCGCGCTCTTGGAAGCGTCGATGCCAGGGTCGTGATGGCGTCCGGCAAATCCGTGTTTCTCGCCACCTTCCGCGCCTTCGGTTGTGCGGATGTCCGGCGCATCGACGCGGCCGATGTCCGCGACGGCGACTTCACGATAGACATGACGCCGGGCCAGTGGCGCGACTACCTCGCCGAGCGGGAATCGGGCGGCGGAAAGTCGCTCGCCGAACTCGATCTCGAGAGAGGGATCGTCAAGGCCGCCAATCCCCGCAAGAAGCAGGACTTCTTCCGTTACCACCAGTCGCTGCAGCAGTTTGTCGACGCCCTCGCCGGCATCGCTCCTGCGAGCTGGAGATCGGACAGGCTGACGTACTGATGCCCCTCTACCCTTACCGCTGCCGGCGCTGCGGAAACCTCACCGAGCTTCTCTGGTCCGGCTTCGAGCCGCCGGAGCAGGTGCCCTGCGATGCCTGCGAAAGCGAGTCGACCTACCGGGTCATTGGCGTCAACGCCTACCACCGGTCCGACGCCCAGAAGACGGCGCGGCTGGACCCGAAGTACGACAGGCTGGTAGATACGACCGCCAAATCCGCAGCGGGGACAAGCGAGGATCGGTTGTTGCGCCGGATGAAGCCGTTCGAGTAGCTTGCCGAGGGGCGGGACGACCAGCGAGCCGAAGACGCAACCCAAGGCCCTCCGATCAGTCCTCCCGAGGCCCCAGGACCAGGTCCCGCAATGTCACCATGCCCACGGCGTTGCGGGCGTCATCCACGACCACCGCACGGGAATGGCCGAGCCGCGCGAGCAGCCGCACCGCGTAGCGCACGAGCATGCCCGGCGGTAACGTCACCACGGGCTTCGTCATGACCTCGTAGACGCTGACGCGGTCCGGCGCCCGGTTGCGGGCAATCACCTCGTTCGCCACATCCGCCACCTCGACCAGCCCCACCTCGTCATCCGCGTCGCGCCGGTCGACCACAAGAGAACTGACGCGGTGTTTCTTCATCATCTGTATGGCTTCACCCACCGATGCCAGGCCATTGATGTTGTAGAGGTCGGTAACCATGACGTCCTCGACCCGGGCTTCGCGTTGCTCGCTCATAGTTCCTCCTCCAGTTCTTCCCGCATTATCGAGATTTGCGAGGACAGTCCCACCGCATCCTCGACGGCGATCTGAAAGGCGACGCCGGATCCCGGCTCCTCGTCAAAGCGCCCCGCGCTCCCAATCTGCTCCAGAATGTCCCGCGCGCGCGTTTCAACGACCAGGAACAGGACGACGTTGCCGTGCGCAGTCAGGTCCAGGCCGAAAAAGGACCGCTTCGGTGTGATCCCCTCCCCGCGTGCGCTGGTGACGACCGTAACCCCGGTGGCGCCGCCCGCCCGCGCGGCCTCGATCACCGCGTCGGTCTTGTCGTCGCTTACCAGCGCGACGATCAGCTTCATTCTCATGGCTTCAAATCCTCCTTCGGCATGCGCGGTCGGCGTTGCCTGCGTCTCATGATGGGCCTGTCCCGCACCCAGTTGGCGACCATCGCATACCCCAGCACGGACATGATGGGGAAGACGCTCGCGAAAGCAATCAGCCCGAACCCGTCGATCAGCGGGCTGCGTCCCGGCACGCTGGCCGCGAGGCCGAGGCCGAGCGCCGCCACGACCGGCACGGTGACCGTGGATGTCGTCACGCCGCCGCAGTCGTAGGCGAGCGGAATGATGGTTTTGCTGGCGCGAAAGGTCTGCACGATTACCACCACGTAGGCGGCGATGATGTACCACGGCAGCGGCGTGCCCGTGACGATGCGGAAGCAGCCGAGGGATACGCCGGCGGACACGCCGATGGCCACCGCGATGCGCAGACCCCAGGCATTGACCGAGCCGCCGGAGACCTGCTCCGCTTTCAGCGCCACGGCGATCAGGGGCGGCTCCGCCACGGTCGTCGCGAAGCCGATAGCGGCGGCGAACGCATACACGAGGGCGTAGTCGCGCCAATCAACGCCCGCCCCGGGGGACGCGTCCCCGACGCTCGCCTCGGTCAACTGGCGCGCCATCGTCTCGCCGATAGGAAAGAGCGCCTGCTCGAGGCCGATCAGGAACAGGGCCAGGCCGAGCAGCACGCAGACAAATCCCGTGACGATGCCGGCCAGGTTCGGCGGGCGCTGCCTCAGCACCACGACCTGGAACGTGACGAGAATGGCGACGATCGGCGCCACATCGACCACGGTGTCGGCCACCGTGCCGAGGAAGCCCATGGCGAAATCGGCAGCGGCGTTCACGCGACCAGCCCGAAGGTGAGCACGAAAATCATCGGGTTCAGGACCGCGAAGGCGATCAGGCCGAAGCCGTCGGTCATCGGATTGCGGCCCCTGATGGCGTTGGCGAGGCCGACGCCGAGCGCGGTCACGAGCGGCACGGTGATCGTGCTGGTGGCCACTCCGCCCGCGTCGTAGGCGACGCCGATGATCTCGTCGGGCGCGAAAGCGGTCAGGGCGGTGACGATCACGTAGCCGCCGATAATGAATCGGTGGATGGGCCAGCCCATGACGATGCGCAACACGCCCAGCACGATGGCCACGCCCACGGATAACGCCACCACCATGCGCAGATTGAAAGCGTACGCTTCCTGCGCCGCCGCTTCGGGCGCTATCACGCCCGCCTCGGCGGCAACCTCGGCCGCCTTCCCCGCAATGGCGATCAGCGCCGGCTCGGCCACCGTCGTGCCGAAACCAAGACAGAACGCAAATACCAGCAGCGCGGTCGTGCTGCCCTTGCGGGCGAACGCCTGGGCAATCGCTTCACCGAGCGGAAAGAGACCGCTCTCAAGCCCCTGAATGAAGAGCGTGAGGCCGGCGATCACGCAGATCAGTCCGACGAGAACGTCAGCCAGGTTCGGAAACGGTTGCTGCAGGACGACGATCTGGAAGAACGCGATGACCGCGATGATTGGCGCCAAGTCGCGCACGGCATCGCTGGCGCGCCGCCACACGAGGGTCAGGATGTTCATCGCGACGCATTACCCATCGGCGCGCCGAGTATAGCCCCGGTCATTGGCCGAACGATGACAATTCGGCGACGCCCCGTTTCGGTTTCGCTGTCCCTTCCCTTCCGCCGAGAGAGGGTTTGGCGCATCATCGTTGACCATCGCCGTTACAGGAGAGGGCGTCATGTCACTTGGAATCAAGCCCTTCGACCACGGCCTGCATGACCTCGGCTCGGGCGGCTATGCATGGCTGCAGCCCGACGGCGGCTGGGGCTGGAGCAATGCCGGACTGATCGTGTCCCAAGGCGAAGCGCTCCTCGTCGATACCCTGTTCGACGTCAGGCTGACGCACGACATGCTGGGCGCCATGCGCGCCGCCGACCCCGCGGCGGCCCATATCGACACGCTGGTCAATACGCACGCCAACGGCGACCACTGCAACGGCAACGAACTCGTCGCCGATGCCGAGATCATCTCGTCCAGCGCGACCGCCGAGGAACTCGCCGAAGACTCGCCCGAGCGCCTCGCCCAGATGATGCGGCTTGCCCCCGGCCTGGGAGAGGTTGGCGAGTTCCTTCAATACTGCTTCAGCGATTTCGACTTCGAGAACATTCGCCAGACCCTGCCGACCCGGACCTTCGACGACAGTCTGCAGATCAACTGCGGCGGCAAGGTCGTGATGCTCAAGCGGGTGGGGCCCTGCCATACCCGCGGCGATATCCTGGTCCATGTCCCCGCGGACAGACTGATGTTCACCGGCGACATTCTGTTCATCGAGGGCCATCCGATCCTCTGGGCCGGTCCCGTCGGCAACTGGATCGACGCCTGCGACTACATGCTCGGCCTCGACCTCGAAACCATCGTGCCCGGGCACGGCCCGATCACCGATCATCGCGGCGTACGGGCGGTGCGGGACTACCTCGTCTACGTGCGCGACGAGGCCCGGAAACGCTTCGACGCCGGCATGACGATCTACGACGCCGCCATGGACATCTCCATGACGGACTATGACGCCTGGGGCGACGGTGAACGCATCGTCGTAAACGTCGCAACGCTATATCGCGAATTCGGAGACGCCGAATCGCCAGCGAACCCGGTAGAGCTGTTCACTCTCATGGCAAGGCTGCACAAGGCGCGCCGACGTTAGTCAGATCACACGAACGTCGCCAGCTCCTCCAATCCGTACCGCTGAAGCACGGGAACCTGCGCCTGCGGTGCAGGATAGCCCGCGACGACCAGGACGTAGGGGCGCTCGTCCCGCGGACGGTCCAGCAACCTGTTCAGGAACCGCATCGGGCTTGGCGTGTGGGTGAGCGTCGCGACACCCGCGTTGTGAAGGGCGGAGATAAGGAGACCCGTCGCGATGCCGACGGACTCTGACGTGTAGTAGTTCTTGAGGCGCTTCCTGCCGCCCCCGCCCTGGACGAAGCTGAATCGTCGCAGGAAGACAGCGATCAGTACCGGAGCGGTGGTAAGGAACGGCTTGTTGGCGTCGGTCCCCAGCGGGGCCAGCGCCTCGAGCCACTCTTTCGGCGCACGGCGGCCATAGAACTGACGCTCCTCGTGTTCGGCAGCTTCACGGATCGCTGCCTTCTTCTCAGCGTCCGTCACGACCACGAAGTGCCAGGGCTGGCGGTGGGCGCCGCTCGGCGCGCTTCCGGCGGTAAGCAGTGCATGTTCGATGACGTCAACCGGGATCTCGCGGTCAGAGAAATCGCGCACCGTGCGGCGGCGGCGCATGAGTTCGTAGAAACTCCCCGCCCTGGCCTTCATCTCCACTACCGGACGTTCTTCGAACTCGAGCGGCGCAAACCCTTCCACAGCACGCCTCCTGCCGTTGCCACGGCGCTCGATTGTAGTTCCCGGAGCGACCTTAAGGGGCGTCAGCGTGCTTCGCGGCGATTTCCTGGGCGAGGGCCATGTACGCTGCGGCTCCCGTCGAACGTCGGTCGTAGAAGATCACGGGAAGGCCATGACTGGGAGCCTCGGCCAACCGAACGTTCCGGGGAATGACGGTGCGGAACACCTGGTCGCCGAAGTGGTCGATCAGCTGGCGGGACACTTCGAGCGTGAGGCGGACGCGGGGGTCATACATCGTGCGAAGGACGCCCTCGATCCGGAGCCGGGGGTTGCCCCGCTCCCGCGTGCCCGCGATCGTGTCGAGCAGTGCGACAAGACCTTCGAGGGCGTAGTACTCGCACTGCGTCGGGATCAGTACGCCATCCGCGGCTGTCAGGGCATTCAGCGTCAGCAGGTTGAGCGCCGGCGGACAGTCGATGACTACGTAGTCGAACCACCGCGATGCCGACGCGAGGCACTCGCGCAGACGTGCGACACGGTCTTCGACTGCGAGAAGTTCGACTTCCGCGGCTGTCAGGTCCGCATTGGAAGGCGCCAGGACGATCCCCGCCACGCATTCGAGTGCGATGTCTTCCAGGCCGGCCTCCCCCATCAGCCATTCGCAGGTCGATGCATCAAGCGCGTCCTTGTCGATTCCGCACCCTATCGTGGCGTTGCCCTGTGGGTCGAGATCGACCAGGAGCATCTGCGCCCCGGTCAGCGCGAGCGATGCAGACAGGTTGACGCTGGTCGTCGTCTTGCCGACCCCGCCCTTCTGGTTCGCAACCGCTATGACATGCATGTCTCGTCCAGGCGCTGGACCTTCGTTATGTGCCGCGGCGGCTCGCCCGCGTCCGCTGGCGCCGGCCCGGCGCATCGCACACGGCCGCCGGGGAATGGGAGTGCCGTCAATGAGGCCGAGGACTGCAGCAAGGCGCACCCCCTTGGCCGCAGGAGGTGCCGCACGATCTCCCACGCCTCTGCCGGCTTGGCCACCGCCCGGACCGTGACGGTGTCGAACGGCTCGCGAGGGTCGAACTGGCGGGCATCCTCCAGCACCACCTCGGCGTTTTCGATATCGAGTTCGATCAGCGCCTGGCGCAGGAACCGCGCCTTCCTTTCGCTGCGCTCCACGAGGGCAACCCACCAATGCGGCCCGGCGATCGCGAGGGGAATGCCGGGGAAGCCGGCCCCCGAACCGACATCCGCAAGACGGGCCCCTTCGACCCACGGGACCAGGGTCAGGCTGTCTGCAATGTGCCGCGTTTCGAGTCGATCCGCGTCCCGGCGGCTGACCAGGTTGTGTGTGCGGTTCCAGTGCCGGACAAGCTCGCCGAACGCATCCAGGCGCATTCGAGCGCGCGCGTCGAGCTTCACGCGGACCGACGCGCCGCGCGCTCTCCGGCTGGTGCCGCTTCCCGCGCGGGGGCGCGGTCTTCGGGCCGCACGGCTTTCCCGCGCTCTCCGGTCAGACGCTTCGCGTGAATCAGGAGCAGCGACAGGGCCGCGGGCGTGATCCCGGGAATCCTGGATGCGCGCGCCAGCGTCCGGGGCTTCGCGAGCGAGAGTTTTTCCTTGAGTTCATTGGATAGCCCCTCAATGCTCTCGTAGTCGAGTTCGGCAGGCAGCATGACGGCCTCCTGGGCCTTCAGCTTCGCGATCTCCCGATCCTGGCGCCTGATGTAGCCGTCGTACTTCGCCTGGACTTCCACCTGCTCCAGGGCAACTGCCGGGATGTCCGCCGCCACGGCTCCCGCGGCCCGCAGGTCCGCCGCGGTCACGCCTGGGCGCTTGAGGAAGTCGAACAGGTTCGTTTCCTTCGCGACGGTTTCCCCGCACCGGGCCTCGAGTCGAGCGCAGAGATCGCTACCAGGCGTCAGCCGGGTGGCTTTCAATGCCGCCGCCGCCCGTTCGATCGTGGCACGCTTCGCCTCGAACCTGCGCCAGCGACTGGCGTCGACCAGCCCGAGTTCCCTTGCCACCGGCGTCAGCCGCAAGTCCGCATTGTCCTGGCGCAGGCGCAGCCGGTACTCCGCGCGACTGGAGAACATCCGATACGGTTCGTTGGTGCCGAGAGTGACGAGGTCGTCGACAAGGACGCCGAGGTACGCCTCGTGCCGTCCCGGCGTCCACGGGGCGCTGCCCGCCACCTTCCGCGCGGCGTTCAGCCCTGCCAGCAATCCCTGCGCCGCCGCCTCTTCGTAGCCGGTCGTGCCGTTGATCTGCCCCGCGAAATAGAGCCCCGAGACGGCCTTCGTCTCGAGGGACGGTTCGAGTCCACGCGGATCGAAGAAATCGTACTCGATCGCATAACCCGGCCGCGTTATTCGCGCCCGCTCGAAGCCCTCCATGCTCCGGACCAGCGCAAACTGGACTTCAAAGGGCAGGCTCGTGGAGATGCCGTTGGGATAGAGCTCGTTCGTGTCGAGGCCTTCGGGTTCGACGAACACCTGGTGCGAAGCCCGGTCCGCGAAACGGACCACCTTGTCCTCGATGGACGGACAGTATCGGGGCCCGACGCCTTCGATTTCTCCTGCGAACATCGGCGAGCGGTCCAGTCCGTCCCGAATGATCCGGTGCGTTTCCGCATTCGTGGCAGCGATGTGACAGGGCACCTGGCGCGGATGTTCGCTGCCGTCGGACATGAAGGACATCACCGGACACGGCTCGTCGCCCCACTGCGGCTTCAGGCGATCGAAATCGACGGTGTCCCCGGCGATTCGCGGCGGCGTCCCGGTCTTGAGCCGGTCAACGGCAAACGGCAACGCGCGCAGGCGTTCCGCAAGGGCGTTGGAAGCAGGGTCGCCAGCGCGGCCGCCCGCGTGGTTTGAGAGGCCTATGTGGATGCGCCCGCCCAGGAACGTCCCGGTCGTCAACACCACGGCCGGGGCGGAGAACTCGAGGCCCACGGCTGTCAGGACACCTTCGACCCGACCCTTGCGGATCTCGATGTCCACGACGGACTGCTGGAAGATGGCGAGATTCTCCTGTGCTTCCAGCATGTGGCGGATCGCCTTGCGGTAGAGCGTGCGGTCGGCCTGGGCGCGCGTGGCGCGCACCGCGGGGCCCTTGCTCGCATTCAGCGTGCGGAACTGGATTCCCGCCGCATCCGTGGCAAGGGCCATCGCGCCGCCCAACGCGTCGATCTCCCGCACCAGGTGGCTCTTGCCGATGCCGCCGATAGCGGGATTGCAGGACATCTGCCCGAGGGTCTCTATGCTCTGGGTCAGGAGCAGCGTGGACGCACCGGTTCTCGCTGCCGCGAGGGCAGCCTCGGTCCCGGCGTGTCCGCCGCCGATAACGATGACGTCGTAGGTTTCGCTATGGAGTGTCATGGCGCTGGTCCAGAGTCAACGGGGTAGCTTATTTGCCTATGCAGAAGCTGGCAAAGATTTCGCCAAGCAGGTCGTCCGCCGATACGCGGCCCACGATGGCGCCCAGGTGATCGTGGGCATCCCGCAGGTCTTCGGCGACCAGTTCGCCGTAGTTGGCCACCAGGCGTTCCGCGGCGGCAGCCAGCGCCGTATCCGCGGCGGCCAGCGCATCGAGGTGTCGCGCCCGCGCCGTAAAGATGCCCTCTCCTGCACGGTACCCCGCTGCCTGCTTGATCTCCGTCGCCAGCGCATCGACACCTTCCCCCGTCAACGCGCAAATACGTACGGCTCCCGGAGAGATACTGCCCGGCCGCCGCCCGGATAGATCCGCCTTGTTCCTCACTATGATCGTTGCGGCGCCCGTGCAAGCATCCCCTCCGGGGCTGCCGCCTGCCTCCCTGTCATCCACGACCCAGAGCACGACATCGGCGGCCGCCATGGCGCGATGCGCGCGGTTGATGCCTTCCGTTTCCACCGCGTCCCCCGTGTCGCGCAGGCCGGCGGTGTCGACGACGCGAACGGGCATGCCATCGAGGTCGAAGTCGGCATCCAGCGTATCCCGCGTGGTGCCCGGCACGCTGGTAACGATGGCCCGATCTTCGCCAGAGAGCCGGTTCAGTAGGCTCGACTTGCCGACGTTCGGCGCGCCGGCGATGACCACGTTCAAACCGTCCTTCAACAGCGCGCCCTGGCGCGCCCGGGCGCGCAGTTTCGAGAGCCGTTTCCGCGCCGAAGCCAGGCGCTCGCCGACATCCGACTCGGAAAGGAAGTCGATGTCCTCATCCGGGAAGTCGATGGCGCCCTCGCAAAAGACCCGCAGTTCCAGGACCTCATGCGCGATCGCATGCACATGTTTGGAGAACTCGCCCGAAAGCGAGCGCACCGCCCCCCTCGCCGCCTGGCGGGTGGCGCTGTTGACGAGATCCAGCACTGCCTCCGCCTGCGCCAGGTCCAGCTTGCCGTTGACGAAAGCACGTTGGGTGAACTCGCCGGGGTCCGCCCGCCGGGCGCCGAGCGACAGCACGCGCCCGAGCAGCATGTCGAGCACCACGGGTCCGCCGTGCGCCTGCAGTTCCAGCACGTCCTCGCCGGTGAGCGAATTCGGGGCCTCGAAATGTATCGCAATGCCACGGTCAAGCGCCGCCCCTTCACCGTCGCGAAAACCGCAATAGACGGCGCTTCGAGGCGGGAGCTTCCTGCCGGTCAGGGCATTCGCTATTTTCGGGGTCAGCGGACCGGACACGCGGACGATCCCGACGCCGCCCCGCCCCGGGGCCGTCGCGACCGCAGCTATGGTGTCGGTGTCGACGGTCGACATGGCGCACGCCACTCGATCAGGCGCTCTCCGCCTTCTCTATCCGGTAGTTCGTGAACCATTGCTGCGCCATCGACAAGAGGTTGTTAACCAGCCAGTACAAGACGAGGCCCGCCGGGAAGAATATGAACAGCACGGTGAACATGATGGGCATCATCTTCATCATCCGCGCCATCATGGGATCCGGCGGCGTGGGACTGAGCAGTTGCTGCGCGTACGTCGAGGCGCCCATCAGGATGGGCAGGACAAAGAACGGGTCCATGGCGGATAGGTCCTGAACCCACCCGAAGAACGGCGCCTGCCGCAGCTCGACGCTTTCGTAGAGCACCCAGTACATGGCGATCAGCACGGGCATCTGCAGAACCATGGGGATGCAGCCACCCAGCGGGTTCGCCTTCTCTTTGCGGTACAGCTCCATCATTTCCTGCGACAGCTTCTGCCGGTCGCCGGCGTGACGCTCCTGCAGGCGCTTCATCTGCGGCGCGAGCTTGCGCATCTTGGCCATCGACTTGTAGCTGGCGTGAGACAGCGGATAGAGGATGATCTTGATGACCAGGGTCATCAGGATGATGGCCACGCCCCAGTTGTAGGCAAACGACTGGATGATCTCGAGCAGCCGGAAGAGCGGTGCCGCCAGGAACCACAGGAACCCGTAGTCCACCGTCAGGTTGAGGTTCGGCGCTATCTCTTCGAGGCGGTTCTGATCCTTCGGCCCGGCGTAGAATCCGGCGCCGACAATCGCCGTTCCGCCCGGCGCGACAGTGAACGCCGGACCCGTGAAACCGACGATGTAGGTCCCGTCGCCACGGCGATTCGGATAACCATAGTAGGTGTTCTCCTGGTTGGGATTCGCGACCCACGCACTCAGGAAGTAGTGCTGCAGCATCGCGATCCAGCCGCCTGTCACCACTTCAAGAAGCTCCTCGTCGCGGAGATCTTCGAAATCCACCTTTTCGTAGCGTGTATCGACAGTCGTCAGGGCAGCGCCGAGATAGGGCCTGGGGCCCAGCGTGAATCCCTGCCCGGTTTCCGGCAACGAGGCATCCCGCTTGAGCTGCGCGAAGAGATTCGCCGTCATCGGTTCGGCGCGCCGGTTGTCAATCTCGTACGCAACGTCCACCAGGTACGACTCCGGGTCGAACCGGAAGCGTTTTTCCACGATGAGGCCGTCCTCCTCGTGGCGCAGGACGACTTCTTCGGGCGTGTCCTCGACCCGGTACGACCGCCGGGATGCGATGTAGTGGGGACGGCCGGATCGCGAATCGATGCCGTCCGGGCCAGCGAGGCCGCTCTGGGCGATGTAGGTGTGGCCCACTCGCCGGTCGAGCAGCACGAACGGCGCGTCCGGCTGGTCCAGGCTGACCGGATACCTGGGCAGCCGGACGCCGACGATGTCGCCTCCGACCGGATCGATCCACGCCGTCATGGTGGGCGTCGACACCTCGATCAGGCGCGCGCGCTCCAGCGCCGGATCCGTCGCTTCCACGGCGTCAACAGGCTCCGCGACCGAAGTCGGGACCGGCACATCGAAATCGTATTCCGCCGCTTCGTCTTCGGCCGATGGCATATCCGGCAACGCCCCGCGCTCCTCGGCCACCGGCGATTCGACGGGCTTCACCGGGGGACGGCCGTAGTCCTGCTGCCAAGCGAGCATTAGCAGGTACGCCGTGATGCCCAGCGCAACGAGCAGGGCGATGCGTTGGATCTCGGTGCTGGGCAGGGTCACGAGGGGTGATCCCCGCCGGCCGCCGGAACGGGATCGTGGCCGCCCGGGCCCCACGGATGGCACCTCGCCACCCGCTTCAACGCCAGCCAGCCGCCGCGGATGGGGCCATGAACACGGATGGCCCCCAGGGCGTACGCGGAGCAGGTCGGATAGTAGCGGCAGCTCGGCGGAAACAGAGGGCTAATGACAAGGCGATATACCTGGACCAAACCAACCAGCGCCTTCCTGGCTGCCGTGCCGATGGTTTTCTTCATGGTTCCCTGCACAACTTCTCCCAAAGTGCATCCGCCGCCCGACGGACCTCGCCCGCCCGGATCGGCCTCCCGTCGCCAAAGCCGGTGACGACGATGACAATGTCGCAGTTCGGCAACCTCGCCCGGGCGTAACGGAACGATTCGCGTATGTGACGTTTGGCCCGGTTGCGGTCTATCGCGCGCCGCAACACCCTTCGCGGGGCGACGACGCCAAGCCGCGAGGCGCACATTCTATTCTCCGCAGCGACGAGGCGTAACGGGCCATTGCGAAAACGGTGCTGCGGCCTTCTGAACACGCGATCGAACTCTCGCTTCCGGGCAAGCCGTGCGCCAGGCGGGAAACGATAGTCGGCCGCGAACAGAACGCCCACTGAATTCACCCATTCCATGTACTACATTCGCGCGGGATCCGGCCCCGGCGATGATGGGTCCCCCGCGGAGGCGGGAGCTACACTGACAGCCGTTTCCGGCCCTTGGCCCGGCGCGCGGCCAATACCTTGCGCCCGCTACGCGTCGCCATCCGGGCGCGAAAACCGTGCGTTCGCTTGCGCTTGATCACGCTGGGCTGAAATGTCCTTTTCATCAGGCACTTGCGGGGGTTGAAAAGGCCGGCGATTGTAGGGAAATCCCACTCGGGCTGTCAATTCCTCGTACTGTCCAACGCGAAGTGAGGGTGAAGCGAAGGTCCGATTCCAACGCGAAGTGAGGGTGAACGGGATGTTCTGCGCATCATTCGGGGATGATCGTGGACATTCAGACGCGGCGGCTACGCACAATCGGGCAGCTTCGCGCCTTCGTGGAAGGCAACGAGGCGGTGGACTTCCAACCAAGGGACCGGGCGTTCGGCCAGATGTCGGGGCTGGCCACGCGCGAGATCCTGCGGCGCCAGTTCGAAGTGTTCGGCGACGCCCGGTTCGCGCGGCTGGCGACGATCTCGAACGGCCACGTGTACAACCTGCGCCACTCCTCGACCTATCGCGCCAAGCGCGCGCTGTGGACGAAGACGCGGCCAGCGACCTCGGCCATCGGCCTGCGTTGGAGCGGTTCGGATACCGGCTCGTGTTGAAACCTATCGTGGTACCTTGGGTAGCTCGTTCCTTCGACGAACGAGGAAAACGTAGTCGGGGCCGTGAAGCACGTCCAAACTCAATAGGGTTTCGGCGTCCCAATCCTCCCACTTCACGAGCACTCCCCCCGAAGGAACGCCGTACGAGCGAATCGCCTTCTCCGAGTTAGGGATCAAAATATCCACAACGACTCCCTTCCTCTCGCCGCCGTTCACCGGTTCCATGATGATGTCCCCGAGTTCCACACACTGCCCGCTACAATAGCTTAGTGATGTCTGTGCTTGCCGATCTGTCACTCTGCCACGCCACCTCCTGAAGGTTCCTGGTAGGGAATCTCTCCAGGGTATATTGAGTCACTAGCGCGCCCCCCCGACACGAAACACTTGCATGGCTCAGCACCGTCCACCGGCTGCTGATGAACTTCATAGTGGTGATAATGGACGTCACCCCTTACCCCATGATTGCCTCTTGGTTGCCCCGGTTCACCGAAGTGTCGATTGTCTTTTCTGTACATTTTTGTTCCAACCGGCGGCGAGCATGGGCGACACTTGCGCTGCTCCTCTTCCTCCTCCGGACCAAAGAGGTAATATGTAATTGCGGCAAAGTAATCAAAAATGGTAGAGCAACCGCAGAGGTCGTCGCTGAAGAGTGGCGGTGTTTCCCAACACTCACAACCACCGCCGATACATGGGATGCAGCAGTTCGTGAAACGATACTCGGGCGGCTGAAATACCGGATTGGAAGCTTTCTCGAATTCTACAATGGCACTCGCTTGTCGGGACGACAATAACTCCGACGCGAGGGACCTCAACGAGATGGCTGCCCGGAACCTTGGTAATCCTAGCTCTAGGGGCGTGACCGGGGCCGCTTCGAACGTCGATTCTCCAAACTCGACAACCCCATAGTCTGGATGTGGCATATTTTGGGGTTCTCGCCCTAGTATCTCTGCCCGAGGGTCGGAAATGGCGTCTGTCGAACCAATCAGCAAGCTAGCTTTTGGAGCCCAAGACATCCCGGTTGTCAGCGACTCTATCTTCGCAATGCCCCCAGACGCCATATACGCGATCCGCACTGTTTCCGACGGCATGGGTGAAGTCGAACCATCATCTGGCAGCCTCCTGAAAGTAACCGGACGTCCCATCTCGTCGTACTCAATGTCAACGCTAAGCCAGCCCTCGTACGCGATACGCTCGATTCGATTCATGGTCCCAGGATCCAATCTTTGACTTTGCGTATCCCCCGACGCGTTACGAAGCAAGACCCTGACGATATTGCCCCCCAAGTCATGCTCGTACGTTGTGGTTCCGCCTGGTCCGTAGTCAACCAGCTTCCGGTTTCCAAGGTCGTCGTGGGCGTACTGGGTCTTAAGACCCATTGGATAGCTAATCGCAATGATCCGGCCCAGTGAGTTGCGCTCAAACGACACTGATCGTTCTCCCGACTCCAGCTTCGCCAAATCTCCATTGGAGTCGTAGTCGGCGACAATCGTATCGTTATCGTCGCGCATCCAAGTTATCGATCCACTAGGTGATAGTTTGTACTCGAGAGCTATTCCTCGCCCCGATACTCGGACATCGCCGCTTCCGTACAGTATGTTGAGTATGTTCTCCTTCCCGTCCGAGCCTGCTTCGGGAGAACGAATACTCATCAATCGCCTTTGGTTATCGTACGTGAGTTCATAACTCGTTTCTCTATCAATCCCCGTCTCGGTTACTGTAGAGACATCGCCCGAGGAATTGTAAGTATAGGCAAATATGCCATCACGTCTCGCCAATTCGCTAACGCGATTGCTATCGTCGAACTCGATCTCCCAAATCAGACTAGTCGACGATTCGACGGTCGTGGTAGCGCCGATTGAGTTTCGTTGGAATGTATACTTCTCACCCCCTTTCTCAACGACCGTAGTATTAGTCTCCGCATAGGTGAAGGCACGCTTACGTGCCGTATGGGAATGCGTCACCCGTCCAAATTCATCGAACGTCACCTCAAGATACGGCTGACCTCTGGCATCCTCTGCAGCGGCGAGCAAGCCCATTGAGGTGTACTCGTGGCCCCACACGTTGCCTGCCAAGTCGTGAACATTGTGCAGACGCCCGCCTACGTATTCGTATCTGACCAAGCGCCCATGGTGGTCTGTCACCGCGATAATCTTGTGTCCCTCGTACGGATCTCTATATAGTTGGAACAGTATCTCCTCGTCTGCCTTTACCGTGGTCAGCAGACCATCTTCGTAGCGAAACGCAAGTGTGTGCTGATCTGTTGAGACACTCGCGATTTGGTACCGACCACTCCCCAAAAATCGCTCGAAGGTCCTCACCGTACCATCTGCCTCGCGCATTACAGCCATTTCACCAACCACAGAGAGTCGCGTACGGTTGTGTTGCGGCGTGGTTGGCGAGACGATGTAGCCTGTCTCACTGCCGACAAACCTGTGCGCTGTTCCTGATCCATCCAGGTACAGGTAGCTACCTCCCGTTTCCGTCAAGACTTCTTCGGCGAGTGACAGCCGCCATCCGGGGCCGAAATCGACATTATCCTCGATCCGCGAGTCGTATACTCGCGCGAAAATAACCAGCCCGCCTTTCGCGGTCGCGACTATGTCCCGCCTGGCGAACGTCAAGTTGCCGGTCGTGGTATTCACGAAACCGACCGGCAGACCATCAAAGAGCGACTGGGGGTTCGGGAAAAGAACGTTGACTCGTCGCCGAACACCGAGTTCTTCAACGAGCTTGACGTAGTGCTTCAACGCTTCGGGCGGGGTCTCATAGTCATCGCCGGAATCCGCTTGGGTAGCGGTCGCGACAACAACCCAAGAGGCAACGGTCGCTATCGTCAGCCATCGGCGAACCATGCTCGCGCGTCCAACACGACTACCGCTCAGAAAAGCGTGACGATCAGATTCTTGTTCGAAACTCAACTTTCGAACCCTCAGATCGAAGCACTGCCCATCCATTACAGCCTTCCAAACTCGGTGTCAACCACCGAAGAGCAAGGTGGCGTTGTCCGAGGTGTCGGTGCGGTCGACGCGGGACGCGGCGGAGCGGGAGGAGTGGGACCGTCTGATGGACGCGCATCACTATCTCGGCTTCCGGTGCCTGTTCGGCCGCGGGCTGCGGCATGTGGCGGAGGCGGCCAACGGGCGCTGGGTGGCGTTTGTCGGCTGGGCGCCGGGGGCATTCAAGGTTGAAGGCGCGGGACGCGTGGATCGGCTGGGCGCCGGAGCAGCAGTTCCGGCGGCTGCACCTGGTGGCAAACAACACGCGCTTCCTGATCCTGCCGGGGTTCAGCGGCGGCAACCTGGCGTCGCGGGTGCTGTCGCTGTCGCTGCGCCGGCTGTCGGCGGACATGCGGGCGGCGCGGGGACATCCGGTGCTGCTGGCGGAGACGTTCGTGGACTGTCAGTACCGGATTAATACTCCCCAAAAGTACCGACTGAAAAGTCCCCGCTTCGGGTTGCCGGCCCGGGAGGAGGGATCGGCGTTCGTGCCGTGCGCGGACCCGGCGGCGCTGAACGACATCCTGTGCGAGACCCACGAGGGGGTCTTCGGGCGGGACAACTGCGTGCGGTTCGTGCGGCCCCTCCCGCGCCAGCCGACGTACCTGCGCAAGGCGGACAACGAGTTCGAGGCGCGGCTGGTGGCACCGAGCTGCAGCGCGCCGCCGGAGGGCCATGCGCATTGGTCGCTGCAGCTGCTGGCGGACCGGGCGGTGGAGTTCGACTACATCGACAGCGTGTCGCACGAGACGGTGCGGCGGATGAAAAAAAGCGAGATCAAGCCCTGGAGGCGGATCGGATGGGTGATACCGCCTGCAGCGCAACGCGGTCTTCGCGGCCGCGATGGAGCGGGTGCTGGACGTCTACTGGTCAGCCAGACGCGCAAGCCGATCCCGGCACGCCGCGGGACGTGCAACGTCTTCAAGGCCACCGAGCCCCTAGCTAGCCGGCAGGCGCATGACCAAGGTGACCGAGAACTGAAACGTCTCTTATCCGACATTAGATGCGTGACGAGACACTAGCCGGGAAGTGCCACGTCACTGGCCCATTACAGCACGCTCCACTGCGTCGCGTTGGGTGGCCTTACCTCCAGCGGAAGTGCTGATCGCTTCGGCGACGCGCTCGTCCTAGTGTGTGCGGGGTGATCGGTTCGAGGTTCGTTGTCCAACTCTCTCTACGACGGTTGACGATCCCGCTGCGTTGGATGGACGAAACGTTCCGCACCCGAAGGGAGCGACAAATCGGCCTTCAACTCTCGAACAGCGCCTGTTGCACCAGGTCGCAAATCACGTGGCCGATCACGATGTGCGTCTCCTGGATGTGCTGCGTATTGTCTGCGGGCACGACGATGCACGGGTCCGACACCTCCGGCAACCCGCCGCCGTCCGACCCGGTCAGCCCGATGACGGACATGTCCAGTTCCACCGCCCGCCTGGCAGCCCTAAGCACGTTCGCGGAACGGCCGCTGGTGGTGATCGCCAGCAGTACGTCGCCCGCCTTGCCGAGCGCCTCGACCTGGCGTTCGAAAACTCCCTCGAAACCGAAGTCGTTTGCCGCGGCGGTCAGAAACGACGTGTCGGTGGTCAGGGCCACGGCCGCCAGGGGCGGTCGCGGGAACGCCTTGTCGAGCACGTTGACCAACTCGGCGGCGATGTGCTGGCAGTCCGCGGCGCTGCCGCCGTTGCCGCAGAGCAGGAGCTTGTTCCCCCGCTCGAACGCGGCGGCAACGACCCGCGCCGCCTCCAGGATGGTGCTCTCACAATCGCGCAGCGCGCGTTGCTGGGCCTCGATGGTTCCTTCGAAATGGGCGCGGATGCGGCCCGCCCGGGGTTCGTTCATCCTGACTGCTCCCTGCGCAGAATCTCCTCGATGCGTTGCGCGGCGTCGAGGAGGTCTTCCACCACGTAATCCGGCCTCGCTTCGAACTCGGAACCGAGGTTATCGCCCGCCGCGCCTGGCCGCACGAGAAAGGTTCGCGCGGAAACGGCGCGTCCCATCCCCATGTCGCTGTCCTTGTCACCGATGACGAAACTCCGCGACGGGTCGAAACCAAGCTCCGCGCTCGCGGCGCGCACGAGCCCGGGCTTCGGTTTGCGGCAGCCGCAACGCTGGTCCGGATGGCAGGGACAATAGTAGATTCCATCGAGGCGGACGCCTTGCGCTTCGAGCAGTTCCTCCATGCGACGGTTTACCGCGCAAAGCTCGGCTTCGCCGAAATATCCCCGGCCCACACCGGACTGGTTCGTCAGGATCGCGAGCCCCAGCCCGCAGGAGCGCATCCGCGCCAGGCCCTCCGCTGCTCGCGGCAGGATTTCCACACAGGCGGGATCGGCAAGATAGCCGCGGTCTGCGATTACGGTCCCGTCCCGGTCCAGCAGCGCTGCCCGGGCATACGGCGGAGCCATCAGCCGCCCTCGATGCAATTCCGGCCCGGCAGTATGTCGGACTTCCTTCACCAGCGGCAAGATCGCCAGGATGTCCGGTTGGTGTCGTTCGACGCGCCGGGGCCCGCTCTGGTAAAAATAGCGGTTAATCACCGGAGAGGGTTGTGAGCATGTTGCCAAAGTCCGTCACCATCAACGACGACACGATGCGCGAGGGTCTGCAGATCGAGAACACCGACATTTCGGTGGACGAGAAACTCAGGCTCCTCGACGCCCTGGGCGAAACCGGCGCGAAGTGGATTTCGATCGGCTCTTTCGCGCATCCGAAATGGACGCCGCAGATGGCCTGCATCGACGAGATCGCCGAGCGCTTCGTCCCGAAACCCGGCGTCAAGTACACCGCCGCCGTATTCAACAAGGTCGGATTCGAGCGCGCGGACAAGTACTACCCGAAGATCGACGTGCGGAGCAGGCGAGGTTTCGGCACCAGCGTCGAGCTTTGCGACACGTTCGCGCGGCGCAACTACAACCGCAGCCAGGCGCAGCAGATCGCCGCCATGGACGACACCATCGCGGCGGCGAAGAAGGCAAATGCCGACCACGGCTCCATCGGCATCGGGAACCCCTTCGGCTCGAACTTCGAGGGGCCTTTCTCGCTGCAGCAGCGATTGGACCTGTTGCAGCTCATGATCGACAAGTGGCACGCCGGCGGCATTCCGGTTACCCGGTGCTCGTTCCTGGAGGCAATGGGCTGGAACCTGCCACACGAAGTCCGGGAAACGATTTTGGCGATTCGGGAGCGCTGGCCGGAAATCACCGACTTCCACATGCACCTTCACAATACCCGCGGGCTTACCATGGCGAGCTACTACGAGGCGTTGCAACTCGGAGTGCGCGAGTTCGACACGTCCATCGGCGGCATGGGTGGATGCCCATATTGCGGCAACGGCCGGGCCGCGGGTCACCTGCCGACGGAAGACTTCGTCGACCTCTGCCACGAAATGGGAATCGAGACGGGCTACAACCTCGACAAGCTCATTGAAGCAGCCGCCATCGCCGAGGAAGTGGTGGGCCATCCCCTGTGGGGCCATGTATCGAAGGCCGGTCCCCGCCCCCGCGGGAACGCCGTCTATCCGCGAGAGATGCCTTTCGTGGAAACCCTCGAAGAAGCCGCCCATTTCCGAAAGGGTCCCGGTGTCTACGACGGGCAGATCGCTCCCTGGCGGGCGAGCGACCCCTTGAGCCAATAGGGCCTCCCCTACCACGCAAGGTTTGGGGAACGACACGACATGGCGGTACTAGAGTCGCGGCTGGATGTCCGTTCCGACGCCTACCGCGAGAATCGCGAAGGCATGCTCGAAGCGCTCGCTCGCCTGGACGAACTCTACGGGGAAGCGGCCCAGGGGGGCGGCGAAGAGGCCATGGCGCGCCTGCGTTCCCGCGACAAGATGCCTTTGCGAGAGCGAATCAGCCTGGTGCTCGATCGCGACTCGCCGTTTCTCGAGATCAGCCCGCTCGCCGCATGGCGCTCCAACTACGCGGTGGGCTCCGGTTTCATCGTCGGGATCGGCGTCATCGAGAACACGGAATGCGTAATTCTCGGGCACGATCCTTCGGTTCGCGCCGGCGCCTTCAACCAGTTCAACTCGAAGAAACTCATGCGTGGGTTGGAGATCGCTCGCCAGAACCGGCTGCCGTACGTGCAGTTCGTCGAATCCGCGGGCGCGGACTTGCGGGGAGAGGGCGGCCGCAGCGATCCGGAAGCCTCGATCCGGCGGGAAATCACCCATTTCGCCGAGTCCGGCAGGCTTTTCTACGAGATTACCGAACTCTCGAAGCTGCGCATCCCCACGATCTCCGTCGTGTTTGGCGCGTCCACCGCCGGCGGCGCCTACCAGCCCGGCATGAGCGACTACAACATCTTCATCAAGGGACAGTCGAGGGTGGCCCTCGGCGGCCCGCCGCTTGTGAAGATGGCGACCGGTGAAGACGCCGACTACGAGGATCTCGCCGGCGCCGACATGCACACCCGGGTCTCCGGCCTCGGCGACTACCTGGCCCAGGACGAACTCGACGGCATACGCATGTGCCGGGAGGTCGTGGCGCACCTCAACTGGCGCAAGCAGGGGCCCGGTCCCACGATGCCCGCCGACGACCCGATCTACGATCCGGAGGAACTCCTCGGAATCGTAAACGAGAACCTGCGTGTCCCTTTCGACATGCGGGAAGTACTGGCACGGGTCGCCGACGGTTCCCGCTTCGAGGAGTTCAAACCCCTTTACGGTCCGACACTTGTGACGGGCTGGACCTCGATCAGCGGGTACCCGATCGGCGTACTGGGCAACAACGGCCCCCTCATGTCGGAGTCCTCCGAAAAGGGCTCGCAATTCATCCAGCTCTGCAACCAGATCGACGTGCCCATGCTGTTCCTGCACAACATCACCGGGTTCATCGTGGGGACGGACTTCGAGCACCAGGGGATCACCAAGCACGGCTCCAAGATGATCAACGCGGTCGCCAACTCCACGGTGCCGCACATATCGATCATCGTCGGCGCATCCTACGGCGCCGGAAACTACGGCATGAGCGGCCGCGCGTACGAGACCCGGTTTTCCTACACCTGGCCGACCGCCAAGATCGCGGTCATGGGCCCGAAGCAGATGGCGGGCGTCATGACCATCGTCCAGCGGGCGGCGGCCGAGCGACGCGGCCTCGAGTTCGACGAGGCGGCCAATGACCGGCGCACCGAAACGGCGGAGTTCTGGGCAGAAGAACGCTCGAAAGGTCTTTACGCCACTTCCCGGGTCGCCGACGACGGCATGATCGACCCGCGCGACATGCGCACCGTCGCAGCCATCTCGCTGTCCGCCTGCCACAGCAACAAGGTCGAAGGGACCAAGGAGTTCGGCACGTGGCGGATGTAACAGCGATCCAGCCAATCCGCCGGCTGCTGATCGCCAATCGCAGCGAGATCGCGCGACGTATTCAGCGCACGGCCCACGAGATGGGAATCGACACCGTCGCGGTGTACGCGGATGGGGATGTCTCGGCGCCTTTCGTGCGTGAAGCCGACATCGCGATCGCCCTGAAAGGCAATCTCCCCGCAGAAACCTACCTTGACGCCGCCAAGGTGCTCGAGGCCTGCAAGCGTACCGGGGCGGATGCCGTACATCCGGGTTACGGATTCCTTTCCGAGAACGCCAGCTTTGCGAGGAGCGTCACCAGGGCGGGCTTGCGCTGGATCGGTCCCTCCGGCGATGCCATAGCCGCCGTTGGTGACAAGCTGGCCGCCAAGGCGCTCATGGAGGAACTCGGAGTGCCGACCCTACCCGCAGTCGAAGTGAAGGGAGGCTCGGACCTGGCGGCGGCGGCGCGAGAGACGGGATTTCCATTGCTGGTCAAGGCCGCCGCCGGCGGAGGCGGCCGCGGCATGCGCATCGTGCAGGAGGGCGAAGATATCGCCGAAGCCGTCGCGTCGGCCAGACGTGAGGCCCTTGCCGCTTTCGGCGACGGCACGGTGTTCCTCGAGCGCTGGCTCACGAAACCTCGGCACGTCGAAGTCCAGATCCTGGGCGATAACCACGGCAACGTCGTCTACCTCTTCGAGCGCGAGTGCTCGATCCAGCGGCGCCATCAGAAGATCATCGAGGAGGCGCCATCTCCCGCCGTTGACGCAACGATCCGCGCGCGGATGGGAGAAGCCGCGCTAACCGTGGCAAGAAGGATAGGCTACACCTCCGCCGGCACCGTGGAGTTCCTGCTCGACGGAGACGACTTCTGGTTCCTCGAGGTCAACACCCGCCTGCAGGTAGAGCATCCTGTAACGGAAGCGATCACGGGTCTCGACATGGTCCGGGAGCAGATCCGTATCGCCGAGGGTGAACCGCTGGGATATGCCCAGGATGACCTGTCGATCACGGGCCACGCGATCGAGGCACGGCTATACGCCGAGGACCCCTCGAACGATTTCCTTCCGGCAGGCGGATCGGTACTTGAGTGGCAGCCCGACGACACCGGCTCCGCACGATTTGACTCCGGCATCGAGTCGGGCAGCGACATCAGCGTCGATTTCGATGCCATGATCGCCAAGGTCATCGTTGCGGCGCCAACCCGTCGCGAGGCGGCCGCGCGCCTTGCGAGGACGTTGGAAAGAACCCGCCTGCAGGGCGTGACCAACAACCGGGACTTCCTCGTCGCGACGTTGCGCGAACCCGCCTTTCTCATCGGCGACACGACGACCGACTTCATTGATCGGGTCAACCCCGGCCGGAGACGCAAGCTGTCCATGTCAGAAAAGCACGACGCGCTCATGGCAGTGACCGTGTACGGACAGGCCCGTCGAAGGGAGGGAGCGAAAGTCCTGCGGAGCGTGCCGAGCGGCTGGCGCAACTCTTTCATGCCGCCCGAGGCGGCGAGCTTTCGGGTCGGCGATGACGAAACCAGGGTCGAGTACCGGTCTCGAAGGGACGGCGCTTTCGATGTCTCCATCGGTGACAACGACTACCGGGTGACCGTGTTGAGCCAGGAAGCGGATGGGGTTGATATGGAAGTCGACGGCCGGCGCTTCTATGCGGCCATCAGTCAATGCGCCGACCAATGGCTGCTGCACGGCCCCGGTGGTGATATCGAGCTGCTGGAATTGCCACGGTTTCCGACAGGCTCTCACGCGGCCGTGGCCGGAGCGCTCGTGGCGCCGATGCCGGGGAACGTCACGAGCGTCCAGGTGGCGAACGGAGAAAGCGTCAGCCAGGGACAACTGCTGTTTACCCTGGAGGCGATGAAGATGGAGCACCGGATCACCGCCCAGAGGTCAGGGATAGTCTCCAGGATCCTCGTAGAAGCGGGAGACCAGGTGGATAACGGCGCATTGCTCGCGGTGCTGGAGGAAGATTGAACGATGACAACCGATGCAACACTGTACGAAGTCAGGGGCGGCGCGGCCTGGATCACGCTGAACAGACCCGAAAACCGAAATGCGCTGTCCGCCGTGCTCGTTGGTGAACTACACGAGCACCTGAACGCTGCAAACGACAGCGATGCAGTGCGTTCGATCGTCATTACCGGTGCCGAGCCCGCGTTCTGCTCGGGTGCAGACCTGAAGAATCCTCCCGGCCAGATGATCGGCGGCCACCGATCCGTGCCGTATCACGAAGTGCTCACATCGATCATGGAGAGCCCCAAACCAGTCATCGCCGCGGTGAATGGGCCTGCCTTCGCCGGCGGTCTGGGTCTCGTTGGCGCCGCCGATATTGCCGTCGCTGCCGAAGAGGCCATTTTCGCGTTCAGCGAGGTGCGCATCGGGGTGATTCCGGCCGTAATCTCCGTCGTGTGCATTCCGAAGCTCGGAACGCACCACGCCATGAGGCTCTTTCTCACGGGAGAGCGGTTTACCGGAGCGCAAGCCGTGGAGATGGGGCTGGCACACCAGGCAGTGCCCAAGGACCGCCTCGCCGAGGCCGTCCACGATGTCATAGGGTTGATCAATCTCGGCGGGCCCAATGCGGTGCCGGAGTGCAAGAAACTCGTGCGGCGGATCCCGACCCTCACGATCGAAGAGGGCTTCGAAGTGGCCGAACCCTGGAGCAAGCAGATGTTTGCGTCAGATGAAGGCGCCGAGGGCATGGCCGCGTTCCGCGAAAAACGCGACCCTGCCTGGATTGGCGGAAAAAGCTGAAGACGAGCCAACAAATCAAATAGATAAGAACTAAAAAAGATTGATTATTGTTGATGTTGTTGTGCGTCCTCCTGCTGTGGAAAAGACGCGCAAAAGACTCATCCTATAGGAAATTTCTCACGCGGGTTCGTGTGATATTCCGCTGTGGAACAGTTGTGATTTCGGGTATCGATTGGGGAAAAAGCCCTGACACGACATTTATCCACAGGTTGTGCTAGGGCAGTTCACAGCTTTTTCCATTCGGCCCGTTTTCCGAGACTGGGTTGTGCCGATGGATGATAGGTGTAAGTAATTGTTATTTAAAAAAATATTCTTTTCGACCCAAGTTTTTTTGTACTTTCGTGTGCAGGACTGTTGCCATCGTGCTTAGAATTGGTCGCGAATAGAATTTTTCTGCGGGGTGGGGGGAATTTCCGTGGTGGCGGTGGTTTGGCAGGAGTGCTTGGGAGGGTTGGTCGAGGAACTGAGTTCGCACGACTACAACACTTGGATCCGACCGTTGCAGGCGCGGGTCGACGAATCGAAACTGACCATCCTTGCACCGAACCGCTACGTGCGCGAAAGGGTCCAGGAAAAGTACCTGAGACGCATCGTCGAACTGGTGGAGTGGCATGGTGACCCCGCAAGTCCGCTGAGTGTTGAACTCGAGGTCGGCAGCGGGGACCGTCAGGCTGGAACTCCATTGCGGGCCGAGGGCGACCGGCACGATGAAGCGCTGAACAAGACCTTCACGTTCGATTCCTTCGTGAAAGGCACGTCGAACGAGCTCGCCGTCGCGACGGCAGATCAGGTAGCCAAGAACCCGGGACGGTCTTACAACCCACTGCTCCTCTACGGCGGCGTCGGTCTGGGCAAGACGCACCTGATGCATGCGGTTGGCAATGAGGTTTTGCGCCGTTCGCCGAGCATCCGGGTCACGTACCTTCATTCCCAGGTCTTCGTACAGGAAATGGTGCGGGCGTTGCAGACGGGAACCATGCAGGCCTTCACGCAGTACTATCGGAGAGCCGATATCCTGCTGATCGACGACATCCAGTTCTTTGCCCACAAGGCCCGATCTCAGGACGAATTCTTCCATGTTTTCAATGCTTTATTTGAACAACGCCGGCAGATGGTACTGACCTGCGACCGTTATCCGCGAGACATCGAGGGACTTGAGGAACGATTGAGGTCCCGCTTTGTCTGTGGCGTGTCCGCGGAGGTGGACCCGCCGGACCTGGAGACGCGTGTAGCGATTCTCAAGAAGAAGGCAGAGATAGAGGGCTATGACCTGGATGACGAAGTGGCGTTCTTCGTCGCGGACCACATTCGTTCCAACGTACGCGAACTGGAGGGGGCCCTGCGCAGGATTCATGCGTACGCCCGTTTCACGGGCTTGCGCATTACGGTGGAGCAGGTGCGGGAGGCCCTGCGGGACCTGCTGGCGATCCATGATCGCCAGGTCAGCATCGACAACATCCAGGGGGTCGTTGCCGAGTACTACCAGATCAGGAAGTCGGACCTGCTATTGCGACGCAAGACGCGGACCATCGCCAGGCCGCGCCAGATGGCCATGCATCTCGCCAAGGAGTTGACCAAACACTCGTTGCCGGAGATCGGCGAGGCGTTTGGCGGGCGGGACCATACGACGGTGCTGCACGCCCATCGAAAAATCACCGAACTTAAGCGAAGCAGCAGCGACATCGCAGAGGACTACCGGAATCTCAGCCGGCGCCTGATGAGCTAAGACTAGGAACGAAGCATGAAGTTCAGCACTGATCGAGGGACGTTGCTGAAGGCCCTCTCGATGGTTGCGGGCGTCGTGGAACGGCCGCAGCAAACCCAGGGGATTCTTCCGGTCCTTTCGCACCTCCTGTTCGACTGCGACGACGAAGGCCTGTCGATTACCGGCACCGACCTTGAAGTCGAACTGAACGTGCGCATAAGCGAAGGAGTCGAAGTAGAGCAACCCGGCCGGGCGACCGTGCCGGGCCGGAAACTGGCGGAGATCTGGCGATCATTGCCGGAAGACGCGCCAGTTTCGGTGGAAACCGGCGACCAGGCGACCGTGCGCTCCGGGCGAAGCCGGTTCCAGCTGGCGACGCTGCCCGAGGAAGAGTATCCGTCGGTCGACACCGGGGGTGAGGGGGAGACCCGCCTGTCAGTGGCACCGGGAGATTTGCGGCGCCTGATGGACCAGACCAGCTTTGCCATGGCGCAGCAGGACGTTCGGTACTATCTCAACGGGCTGCTGTTCGAGGTCACGGATAGCCACATCCGCACAGTCGCGACGGACGGTCATCGTCTGGCGATGTGTACCTTGCCCGGTGGTGCGCAGGGGACAGAACGCGTTCAGGCGATCGTCCCCCGCAAGGGTGTCGTCGAACTGGGCCGGCTCCTCGCAGACGCCGAAGATTCAGTGGAAATTTCCTTAGGCATGAACTACTTGCGGGCAGAGAACTCGGGATACACGCTGACGACGAAGTTGGTGGAAGGAAAGTTCCCGGACTACGCTACGGTCATTCCCAGCGTCGGAGAGCGCCAACTGTCCGGCAGTCGCGAAACCTTGCGGCAATCGTTTCTGAGGGCGGCGATTATTGGCAGCGACCAACGCCGCGTTGCGCCCCTGGTGAGGCTAAAGATCGAAGAGGATCGCCTGGTCGTGAAGGCCAACAACGCCGAGACGCAGGAAGAGGCGGAAGAAGAAGTCCCCGTCGACTACCAGGGGGACGCATTCGAAATCGGATTCAATGTCGACTATCTGCAGGACGTCCTTGGGGTCGTGGATACAGAAGATGTCCGGATTTCCATATCCGACGGGGGTGGAAGCGCCTTGATCGAAACCGGCGATTCGGAAGAATCGGTGTTCGTCGTGATGCCGATGCGCCTATGACGAAGTGATCGTCGAGCGCCTGGAGCTCAGAAACTTCCGAAACATCGCGGCCGCCACCCTCGAACTGTCGCCGCATTTCAACTTCCTCATCGGACCCAATGGGGCGGGCAAGACCGTTGTTCTCGAGGCGCTGCACCTCCTGCTTCGCGGCCGTTCTTTCAGAACTCACAGGGTATCGTTGCTGATCCGTCACGGTGAACGGGAGTTGGCCGTGCAGGCGCTCTGCCAACATCCCCTCCGCGGCCGCGAGCGTATTTCGTTGACAAAAGACCGCGGCAACCGCACCGAATTGCGCGTGAACGAAGAGCCCATCAAACAGATATCCGCCGTAGCGGGACTGTTGCCGCTCCAGGTGCTCCTTCCTGACCTCGCCGATCTCGTATTCGGAGCCCCACAGGGGCGGCGACAATGGCTGGACTGGGGCGCGTTTCACGTGAAACACGATTACATTGACGTGTTGCGACGCTACATGCGGGTATTGCGCCAGCGCAATGCGCTGCTCAGAAGCAGAGACGCGCGAACGCTCGACACGTGGACGGATCGCATGATCGAGGCGGGAGACCTTGTGATCCGGGCGCGAACGGAGTACCTGGAAACGGTGCGGGAGGCGCTAAGTTCCTGTATCGGGGCGCTGGCGCCCGGTCTCGAGGTTCGGGCCCGGCACTATCCGGGATTTGAGGGTGATTCTCTCGCTGAAGAGGTAGGCGCGCGGACCCCTGGCGATGTAAAATTGGGGTTCACGCAAGTTGGACCGCACCGGGCCGATGTTCGGCTCGAAGCGGGCGACAACGCGGCCGCTGGCGTGCTATCTCGCGGTCAGGGCAAGCTCGTGGCGAGCGCCATGAGAATCGGCCAGGCGGGGGGATTGCTCACCGACCAGTCGCGGCCAAGCCTGTTTTTGATCGATGACGTGTGGACAGAGCTCGACGACGATCATAGCGCGCGATTTATGCGGCTACTCGACGGCATGGGGTGTCAGATTCTGGCGACATCAACGCATGAACCCGTGGCAGCGCGAAGCGTTGCGGCGGATAGGGTCCGCGTGTTTCACGTGAAACACGGCGAGATCACTCCTGCACGCCCCGCCCAATAAGGCACTGGTTTATGGCAACGTACGACTCCGAGAACATCAAGGTACTGCGCGGCCTGGATCCGGTGCGGAAGCGTCCGGGCATGTACATCGGCGATACCGACGATGGCACCGGCCTGCATCACATGGTGCAAGAGCTCGTCGATAACTCGATCGATGAAGCCCTGGAAGGTTATTGCGACGAGGTCAGGGTGATCCTGCACCCGGGAGAAGCCGTGACGGTGATCGACAACGGCCGCGGCATCCCCGTCGACATCCACTCGGAGGAAGGCGTGTCCGCCGCCGAAGTCATCATGACGACCCTGCACGCGGGCGGGAAGTTCGACGAGAGCAGCTACAAGGTGTCTGGAGGATTGCACGGTGTCGGCGTGTCGGTCGTGAACGCCCTGTCGGATGAATTTCGCCTGACCGTGCACCGCGATGGCCAGACGTTCCAGCAAACTTATCGCCGGGGAGACCCGGTGGCACCGTTGGCGGCGGTGGGAGAAACGGACCTGCATGGAACGGAGTGCTACTTCCGGCCCTCTTCGGAGACCTTCCGCAACATCAAGTTTCACTACGACATCCTGGCGAAGCGGCTGCGGGAACTCGCGTTCCTCAATTCGGGAATCGCCATCTGGTTGATCGACGAGCGCGTCGGCAAGGAAGAGCGCTTTCTCTACGAGGGAGGCCTCAAGGCGTTCGTCGAATACCTGAACCACAACAAGACGTCGCTGAACGAAATGGTGCACTTCTCCACGATGCGGGAAGACGGCATCGGCGTCGAAGTCGCCATGCAGTGGAACGATGGCTTCCAGGAGCAGGTGTTCGCCTACACGAACAATATCCCCCAGGGCGACGGGGGGACCCATGTCGCAGGCTTCCGAACCGCATTGACGCGGACCCTGAATCAATACATCGATCGGGAAGGGCTTGCGAAGAAGGACCAGGTCGCGACCACGGGCGACGATGCGCGGGAAGGCCTGGTGGCGGTCATATCCGTCAAGATCCCCGATCCGAAATTCTCTTCGCAAACGAAGTCAAAGCTGGTCTCGAGCGAAGTCAAGGGAGCGGTCGAGCAGGAGCTGGGGCGTCAGTTTTCCGAGTACCTCGACGAGCACCCGAACGACGCGAAAACTGTCGTGACGAAAATGATCGATGCGGCCCGCGCGCGCGAAGCGGCGCGCAAGGCCAGGGAAATGACCCGCCGGAAGAATGCGCTGGACATCGCCGGGTTGCCCGGGAAGCTGGTCGACTGCCAGGAAAAGGACCCGGCGCTGTCGGAACTCTACCTGGTGGAGGGCGATTCCGCGGGTGGTTCGGCAAAACAGGGCCGGGACCGTCGTACCCAGGCGGTCCTGCCGCTCAGGGGCAAGATCCTCAACGTCGAGAAGGCGCGTTTCGACAAGATGCTGTCATCGCAGGAGGTCGGGACGCTGGTGACGGCCCTCGGTTGCGGAATCGGGCGCATGGAGTTCGATCTCTCGAAGCTGCGCTACCACCGCATCATCATCATGACGGATGCCGATGTGGACGGCTCGCACATACGAACGCTGCTCCTGACGTTCTTTTTCCGCCACATGGTGGAACTGATCGAACACGGCCACGTGTATATCGCCCAGCCGCCCCTGTACAAGATCAAGCGTGGCCGGCAGGAGCAGTACGTCAAGGACGACGCGGAGCTCGACAGCTATTTCCTGCAGTCTGCGCTGGAGAACACGAAGCTGCACGTAAATGCGGACGCGCCGGCCATGGCGGATACGTCGCTTGAAGCGCTCGCGCAGCGGTACCAGTACCTTCTCGGGCTTCTGAAGGCGCTTTCCCGGCGATACCCTCTGGCGGTGACCGGAGCGCTGCTCGACGTGCCGCGCCTCAACCTTGCCGATCTCACCCGCGAAGCGAAGGTCCGGGAATGGACCGATAACTTCGCAAATCGGCTGAAGGAAATCGAACCCACCTACACGGTGGACGTGGAATACGACGCGCAGCACCACATCTTCTGTCCGCGGGTCCGGGTCACGACCTATAGCGGCACGGTGGATACGCTCCTCGGGTACCAGTTCTACGTGTCAAGGGAGTACGCGGAGCTCGGCGCTCTCGCCGATGACCTGGACGGCTTGCTTGAAGATGGGGCATTCGTTGCCAGGGGAAGCCGCACCGAACGGGTGGGCACATTCTCGCAGGCGTTTGAGTGGATGCTGAGCGAAGCGCGCCGGGGCGTGGACCTTTCGCGCTACAAGGGGCTAGGGGAAATGAACCCGGAACAGCTTTGGGAAACCACCATGGATCCGGAGGAGCGGCGCATGCTGCTTGTGACGGTCGACGATGCGGTGGCTGCGGACCAGATGTTCACGACCCTGATGGGTGACCAGGTGGAGCCGCGCCGGGCGTTCATCGAAACCAACGCCCTGTCAGTGGTCAACCTGGACATCTGAGCTTAGCGGGGCCTGCCGCTCCAGTTCAGACATCTCGCACCGCAGCCATTTCTCCGCCAACTCATTGATTTTTTGGGCCTTTTCCCCTTTGGTCTCGATGGGGGGCGAGATCCGGACCTCAATGGTTCCCGGATTCTTCATGAATCTGTGGGCGGGCCAGTAGCGCCCGCCGTCGTGCGCGACCACCACCACGGGCGCTCCGGTGGTGGATGCGAGGGCGGCGCCTCCCGGGTGGAAGCGGCCCTGCTTGCCCCAGGGCATTCGGGTGCCTTCGGGAAACAGCGTTACCGAGAATCCGGCCGCCATTCGTTCGGCGCCAGTCTTCATGAGTTGCCTGAAAGCACCGACCCGGGCATGGCGGTTGATCGCGATCGGCTTCAGCAAAGAGAAGGCCCAGCCGAAGAACGGTATCCATAGCAACTCGCGCTTGATCAGGGTTGTCTGCGGGCTCAGCAGCGTCTGTGCGAAAAGGGTGTCCCAGGTGCTCTGGTGCTTGACCAGCAGGATGCAGGGCGTGTCGGGCAGGTGTTCTCGGCCCCGAACCTGCACACGGATCCCGCAGGAGATGGAGAGCCACCACAATACGAAGCGTGTCCAGGCGCCAATGACGAATGAGAACCGGGCCTTGGGCGGCATCGACCACGCGACCGCCACGGACAGGCTCCCCCAGATGATCGTCGCGAGGATATACCCCAGGTAGAAGAGCGCAGCTCTTGCGGCGGGAATCAGCATCATGCCGGCTGGTTGGCCAGATTTGACCTATATATCATTTCCCGGTGCGGCGTTGGATGAGAGGCAAACCGGTCTCGGACACGGCTGCCCCTCGTCGTTTGAGGAAACTTGCAGCATACAGGCGCGCGCCTGGAAGGGTAACCGGATGAAGCACGCTCTCGGCCGATGCCTGGTCGCGATTCTCCGTCTCATGGCGTGCCTTCCGCTACGGGCGGCACGAGCGGCAGGGACGGTCATCGGCGTGACAGCGTGGCGGCTGCAGACCAGCCCCGCGCGCATGACTTCCTTCAATGTGGACACGTGTTTCCCACACCTGACTTTCGAGCAGCGCAGGGAGCTCTGCCGGCGCAGCCTGATCGAAACGGGCAGATTGGTCGCTGAGACGGGATTTGCCTGGTACGGCAGACGGCGCGCGTTCGAGCGGCATGTCCGTATCGTGGAAGGGGCGGAACTGATCAGCAGGCCAGCAACGGAGGGCCTGCTCATCCTCATGCCGCATCTGGGTAACTGGGAGATTCTTGCGTACATATTTGGCGGGTCGAACGTGGCGTGCCTTTATACGCCTCCGAGGGTCCCCGGGCTGGAGAAGGAGATGATCCACGGGCGAGGCAGATGGGGGATCAGGGCAGTGCCAGGCGATATGGGCGGGTTGCGCACGTTGAAGCGCACCCTCGATGCCGGGGGCGCCGTGGGTATCCTGCCGGACCAGACGCCTGCCCCGGATGCCGGTGTCCGGGCGCCGTTCTTCGGTCACGATGCCATCACGATGACCCTTGCCCACCGCTTGCTGACGGAACGGACGCGCGCGATCGTTGCCACCGCACAGAGGACCGGCAGCGGTTTCGATGTCCGCATTGCGCTCGCAGATGACGGAATCCGCGACCCGGATCCGGTGGCAAGCGCCACCGCGATGAACGCCGCGATCGAGACGGAAGTGCTTCGGGAACCCGCCCAGTACCAGTGGGAGTACAACCGGTTCCGCCACACCTTGCACTAACCCGGTCGCCCGCAAATAAATTGTTATGAATCAGCTAGTTAGAAACTTGTCAGTACGACCTATTGGACGATTGCTGTTCGCGGCCGCCTTGATGGTGTTCGCTCCTATGGACGCGGATGCTGAGATTGACCGCGTATCGATCCAGGCTACGTTGGAGGAGCTCTTCGAGGCCAGTCGCGCCCGCACTCCGGACAGGGCCGAAATCTCCCTTCCCATCAACGAACTCGTATCCATGCTGCCCGACATGGCCCGGGTGGTGTTGCCGGACGGCACGCAACGCAGGCCGGCCAACATCAGGGCTACCTTCGCGGTCAAGGAACCGGGCGGCGAGATCGGGGACACCAAGACTGTACGCATGACACGGGTCGACGATCAGACCTACGTTGTAGCCCGGCGGTCCAAACGAACGTTTCGATCCTGGCTACTCAGGCGCCCGGACGACCTGTACCAGGGAAACGTCGTGCTCGAACGCATAGCCGGACTCGAGCCGGATGGCGTCTCGTTCCACCTGTCGATTGACGATGTGTCGGAGGAATTGTTCGCTCTTGCGGACGCTGAATGGGAGGATGACCGCAGCGAGCGCGCGCTGGAGCAGATCTCCGGGGTTTCGATCATGGATGGGGCGTTCGGCGACCTGGAGGGTGGAACAAGGAGATTCGCGGAGTTCGAGGGGCGCACGCTTCTGCTGCACATCTGGGCGACGTGGTGTCCGCCGTGCATCGCAGAGATGCCGGCGCTGGAAGCGCTGCAGGATCGTTACGGTGACCGCGGACTGATCGTGATCAACCTTTCGGACGAATCCGCGGACGTGATACGGGACTGGCTGTCGGACAACCCTTCGACGATGGTGCATGGTCGCGTGGACGCATTCGGGTTCCTGCTCGGAGACGCGCCACCCGACGAAGTGGATCGTTCTCTCGGCACCCGTCCGGTCTACGTCGTCGTCGACCGGGACGCGATCGTGCGTACGGTACGCCAGGGGTTTGTGGAGCGTGCTGTTCCAGACGCGTCGAACGCGGAGGCGCCAGGCGAGCCCGAGCACTTCATTGCGGACTTGATCAAGCCCCACCTCGGGTTAGATGAAACTTAAATCATTGAAATAGTACAAGTTTGCTTCCCGCTCTGCCGGCTGGTGCCAACAGAGGGCACGCCCGGGCAGGCACCATTCAGCTGCGCCAATACGAGGGCGTCAACAGCACCAGCAGGGTGAAGATCTCGAGTCTCCCGAGGAGCATCGTGAAGATGAGCAGCCATTTCGTCACGGCCGGCAGGTCGGCATAGTTGACGGCGACCGAGCCGAGCCCGGGGCCCAGGTTGTTGAGGCAGGCGCCGACCGCGGAGAAGGCCGTAGTGAAGTCGAGGTCCGAAACTGCCAGCAGCAGGCAGACCATCCCGAGAAAGATCATCATGTAGGCAGCGAAGAAGCCCCAGATGCTGTCGACGACCCGGTCTGGAATGACATCCCTGCCGAGTTTCAGGGGGAACACGCCGTTGGGGTGGATCAGCCGCCGAATCTCCCGCACTCCCTGCCGGAAGATGAGGAGCATTCTGATCATCTTTATGCCGCCGGCGGTGGAGCCGGCGCAACCGCCCGCGAAGGCGGCGAAGAGCAGCAGGAACGGGGCAAAGGAGGGCCACGCGCTGAAGTTGGCGGTGGTGAACCCGGTCGTGGTGGTGATGGAGACCGCGTGGAATATGCCGTCCCGCAGGGGATCGTCGGCGGCACCGGGATGCCGGAGGAGAACCCAGACCACAAGGACGGAAACGCCGAACAAAGCGGCCAGGTAGGTACGTACTTCCATGTCCTGGAAATACCGGCCGGGCGAGCGCCAGGCGAAGAAGTGCAGGCCGAAGTTGATGCCGGAGACAATCATGAAAAAGATGGCGACGGACTCCACCGCGGGGCTGGCGAAGTAGCCAAGGCTCGCGTCATGGGTCGAGAACCCGCCAATCGCCACGGTGGAGAAGGCGTGGCAGATGGCATCGAACGGCGACATTCCGGCGATCCAGTACGCCAATCCGCAAGCCAGGGAGATGCCGAAGTAGATCAGCCATAGCGCCTTTGCGGTCTCCGCGATGCGCGGCCGGAGCTTGGTGTCCTTGATCGGTCCGGGCGACTCGGCGCGGTAGAGCTGCATGCCGCCCACGCCGAGCATCGGCAATACGGCGACCGCCAGCACGATTATGCCCATGCCCCCCAGCCACTGCAGGAGCTGTCGATAGAAAAGGATGGAGCGCGGCAGCTCATCGAGCCCCGCAATGACCGTCGCCCCGGTGGTCGTCAGCCCGGAAAGGGACTCGAAAGCGGCGTCGGTGAACGATTCGGCGAGGCTCGGCGAGAGGTACATGGGCAGCGCGCCGAACAGTCCAAGACCGACATAGAACAGCACCGTGATGAGGAAGCCCTCGCGGCTTCGAAGCTCAGCCTCGCCGCGTCCGGCGAGCCAGAGCACAGCGCCGCTCGCGACCGTGATGCAGAACGCGGTGAGGAATGTCCGCTGGGTGTCCTCGCCGTAAATCAACGCAACGACCACCGGCAGCAGCATGGCGATGCTGAACAGGCAAAGGAGCACGCCGGTGGTGCGAAGAATGACGCCGAAGTGCATGAATACTTGGCTAGATGCTAGATGAAAGAGGGGTCTGCCTGGAACAGGCGACCGACCTCCGCGATGCGGCGTTTGCGCCTGTCGGTAAGGAACAGGATGACGTGATCCTCGGGTTCGATCACGACATCGTCATGGGCGATCAGGACCTTGTCGCCTCGGGCGATGGCGCCGATGGTCGTGCCACCGGGAAGCGGCAGGCCGTCGAGGCGTTTGCCGATGACCCTGCTGTTCTTCGCGCCGCCGTGGACCACGGCTTCCATGGCCTCTGCGGCGCCGCGCCGAAGCGTATGGACCTGCGTCACGTCTCCGCGCCGTACGTGAGCCAGAATCATCCCGGTGGTGGCCAGTTGCGGCGAGATGGCGATGTCGATGTCGCGGCCCACGACGAGATCGACGTAAGCCGGTTTGCCGATCAACGTCATCACCTGCCTGACACCCAGGCGCTTGGCGAGCAGCGAGGACATGATATTGAGTTCGTCGTCGTTCGTTAACGCGCAGAACACGTCGACCCTTTCGATGTTTTCCTGCAACAGCAGTTCCCGGTCCGTGGCGTCGCCGAGGATCACTACCGCGGACTCTAGACGTTCTGCGAGTTCGTGGGCCCGGCTTTCGTCCTGTTCGATCACCTTCACGGAGAAGTTCGATTCGATGGCCCCGGCCAGGTATTCCCCTATACGCCCGCCGCCCGCGATAAGAACCCGCCTGTAGGGGCGTTCCACCTGGCGCAGCGCCGCCATGACGTCGGTGATGTGTTCGGTCGCGGCGATGAAGAAGACCTCGTCGTCTACCTCTATGGTCGTGTCTCCCTCGGGGAGGATGGCGCGGTCGCGGCGAAATATGGCCGCGACGCGGGTGTCTGAATTCGGGATACGCCGTCGCAGTTGGCGTATCTGGCGGCCTACAAGTGGGCCATACTCGTGCGCGCGCATGGCGACGAGCTTGACGCGTCCACTGGCGAAGTCGAGGACCTGTAGGGCGCCGGGCCTTTGCAGAAGCTCCTTGATCTGGTCCGTGACAACCCGCTCCGGATTGATCACGAAATCGATCGGCATGTGTTCGCTGCTGAACAGGCTTGAGCGCTCGTGGAACGCATCCTCGCGAATGCGGGCGATCTTCCGCTCGGTCTGGAACATCGTGTAACTCACTTGGCAGGCAACCATGTTGACTTCGTCGTAAGGCGTCACGGCGATCAGCATGTCTGCATCCTCGATGCCTGCCCTGCGCAGGACGTCGGGCCTCGCCGCGTGGCCCTGCACCGTGCGGATGTCGAGGCGCCGGCGGAGTTCCTCCAAGCGGGTGCCGTCGATATCCACCACCGTGATGTCGAACGCTTCGCTGGCAAGGTGCTCCGCCAGCGTGCCTCCCACCTGGCCGGCCCCGAGAATGAGGATGTTCATGCGGCGCCAGCCTTGTCGATCAGGGCAAAGAAAAACCCGTCCGCGCCATTCCTGCTCGGAAGTAGCAGTCGGCCAGGGCCCGCATCTCGGCCCCAGTTCGCGCGGATCTCCCGGGCATTCGCATCCGGAGTCTGTCGCAGGAATCCAGCCACCACGTCCTGGTTCTCGGCGGGCAATATGGAACAGGTACAGTAAAGCAGTGTGCCGCCGCTTGAAAGCGTCGGCCATACGCCCTCGAGCAGTGCGCGCTGCTGCTCGGCCATGCGCGCGAGGACCTCCGGGCGGCGGTTGACCTTGATGTCGGGATGGCGGCGCAGCGTGCCCGTGCCGGAACAGGGAACGTCGAGCAGAACGGCGTCAAAGGGCTCGCCGTCCCACCAGGCGCTACCGGTTGCATTGCCGGCCATGACATGGTGAATGGTGTGACCCAGGCGCCGGGCCTCTCGCTTGAGGTAGCCAAGCCGCGCTTCGTCCCGGTCGAGCGCCGAGACACGGAGCGAGGGGTCGCGTTCCAGGAGATCGAACGCCTTGCCGCCCGGGGCGGCACAGGCGTCGAGCACCGCGGCGCCCGGGCGCGGATCGAGCAGTGCGGCGGCAAGCTGGGCGCCGTCGTCCTGCACGGCCACGCTTCCGGATTCGTATCCGGGCAGGTCGCGTGCCGGGATGGGCCGCTCGAGAATGAGCGAGCCGGGCGCGATTCCGGGGCGGTGTTCAAGTCCTTGCGCATCGAGTTTCGAGCCGTATCGGCAAGGGTCCGTCCTGGCGCGGTTGACTCGCAGCGCCATGGGTGCGCGGCTGTTGTTGATCTCGAAGAGTTCCGGACAGGCCTGGGGGTACGCAGCTTCCAACGCGTCGATGAGCCATTGGGGATGGTCATGCCGCGCCTCGTCCGTGATGTGACTCGGCGGGGTCCTGGCGATGCGCCGGAGGACGGCATTGAGGAGCGGACGCGCCCAGGGCTTGCGCAAGGCCGCTGTGGCGGCGACGGTCTCGGAGACGGCGGCGTGGGGCGGAATCCCGGTGTGGCGCACCTGGTATGCGCCGACCATGAGAAGCGCGTACAGATCCTGGTCGCTCTTGCGCAGGGGACGCGCGAGACATGCGTCCACTTCCGCCCGCACCGAAAAATACCTGCGGCAGGTACCGTAGGCGAGTTCCGTCAGAAGGGAAGGTGCGCCCGGCTCGATGACGTCGCGCAGCGCGCGCCCGCGGCGGACGGCGGCAAGGGCATGCGCCGCCTTGGCCCGGAGGTCAGCCGGCGACATCGAGACGCACGCCGGTGGCAAAGATCTGCGGGTAGCCGTTCGCGGCGTCCCGGGCGGACATCGCTCGGCCGCTGCCGCGGGAGAGCCGAACGGTCTGGAGCAGAAGCGCGTCCTCTCCGCAAGCGACGATGACTCCGTCGCGTCGCTTCGAGACGGTCCCGGCTTTCGGTGCTGCGCCTTGTGCGCCCGTTGTGCGCAAGGGAACTGCCTCCAGCACCAATACGCGTTCGCCGCCGACTGTCGTGTAGGCGGTGCGGCGATGCACCAGCGCACGTACCTGGCGGGCGATGCCCCTGGCAGGGCGCCGCCAGTCGATCCTGGCATCGGCGTCCTCGAGCTTTGGCGCGAGCGTAGCCTCGGCGTCGTCCTGGGCTACGGGCTCGAGTGCGTCAAACCGCTCCAGGGCTTCGAGGAGCGCCCGGGCGCCCAGGTCCGCAAGGTCAGCCGTCAGGGAAATGCCGGTGTCCGTGTCGCGGATGGGGATGGACCGGGACAGGAGTAATGGCCCCGTGTCGAGACCCGCGTCCATCTGCATGATGCTGACTCCTGTCGACGCGTCGCCTGCCATGATGGCGCGCTCGACCGGCGCGGCTCCCCGCCAGCGTGGCAGCAGCGAGGCATGGACGTTGACGCAGCCACGCGCCGGGCCATCAAGCGCCGCCTGGGGGAGCAGCAGTCCGTACGCGGCCACGACCAGCATGTCGAGGCCGGAAAGGGATGTCAGTTCGTGCTCGATACGGTTGGGAGTCCTCAACGCCAGACCCTCGGCCTCGGCCAGGATGCGAACGGGGCTCTGGACCAGTCTGCGGCCCCGGCCCGCCCGCCGGTCGGGCTGTGTGAGCACCAGGCGCACTTCGTGCCTGGAGTCGATCAGGGCTTGGAGGATGCGGGCGGCGAAGCTGGGCGTGCCGGCAAAACCGAGGTTCAACGTCGGACGCGGTTCTCGCGCTGTAGTTTCGCGAGTTTCTTTCGTATTCGGCCGCGTTTCAGGTTCGAGAGATAGTCGACGAAGAGCTTCCCGTCGAGATGGTCGCACTCGTGCTGGATGCACACGGAAAGGTACCCGTCCGTCTCGAGCGAAAAGGCCTCGCCCTGTTCGTCCATGGCGCTGACGCGAATCCTGTCCGCGCGCGACACCGCCTCGTAGAAACCGGGAATTGACAGGCAGCCTTCTTCCAGCCGTTGCATCCCGTCGACGATCTCGATTTCCGGGTTGATGAATACGTGGGGTTCGTTCCGCTCCTTCGAGACGTCGACCACGATGATGCGCTGGTGAACATCGACCTGGCTTGCGGAAAGCCCTACGCCCGGCGCCGCATACATAGTCTCGAACATGCTGGCGACAAGTTGGCGAGTCTCGTCGGTCACCTCGACCACCGTTTGCGCGCGCGTGCGCAGCCGGGGGTCCGGGTATTGCAGGATCGGGAGTAACGCCATTGCCTCGGTCGTGTCGTCGCCAATGACTGCAATTCTAAGGGCTGTTGTCCTACTTGCCCAATAGCTCCATGCCTACACGGATCAACGGCGCTGACTGTCATCACCATGCGCTGACGCGTACCGACGCGGCGTTCCAAACGCGGTACAAATTCTGGCGTCATGGAGTGTCTTGCCAAATCTGCCCTGCCCGAACGGCTGGCCGCGATTCCGGACCCGCCGAACAGGCTGTATGTCCGCGGCGCGGCGGACGTGTTGGGCGAACCGGGAGTGGCCATTGTCGGGAGCCGCAGGGCGACCCGCGCGGGCCGGGATTTCGCCCATGCGCTCGCACGGGAACTGGCCGCTGGCGGGCTCGTCGTGGTCAGCGGGCTTGCCTACGGAATCGATGCGGCCGCGCATCGGGGTGCCCTGGCGGCGCCGGGAAGGACGGTCGCGGTGCTCGGCAGCGGCCTCGACCGGGTCTATCCGCAGGCGCACGAGAGGCTTGCGCGGGAGATCCTGGCAAACGACGGAGCGGTGGTCAGCGAATACGCCCCGGACGCGGGACCGCGCAAACACCAGTTCCCGGAACGCAATCGGCTGATCAGCGGTCTGACGCTGGGCGTGGTGATCGTGGAGGCGACGACGCGAAGCGGTTCATTGATCACGGCGCGGATGGCGGCCGAGCAGGGGCGCGAGGTAATGGCGGTGCCGGGGCCGGTGACGAGCCCCCTGGCAGGGGGTTGCCACCGGCTCCTGAAGAGCGGCGCGGCATTGATCGAAGACGCTGACGATGTCCTCTTTGCGATCGGTTACGAACGCGTGGACGCCTCGAGCCGACAGCCAGCGGCCCCGCCAGCCGAGCTTGCCGGGGTGCTGGATTGCATCGGGCCGGAAACCACCACGCTGGATCGCGTCGTGGGGGTTACGGGCATGACGCCCGAGGCCGCGTCGGAGGCGCTCGTGCAGCTGGAACTGCTGGGGTTTGTCGCAGCCCATCGGGGGGGATATATTCGCGCCTTTCCCTGAACGTTTGGAGGGCGGGATGTCCTGGGTGGCGATATTGATGGGCTCGGAATCGGATTGGCCGACGATGCGCGGATGCGCTGACGTCCTGGCGGACCTCGACGTAGGCTTCGAGGTGCGGGTGACGTCGGCACACCGCACACCAGCGGCCACTGCGGAATATGTCGCCGACGCGTTGTCACGGGACTGCGGAGTATTCGTTTGTGGCGCGGGAATGGCGGCGCACCTCGCGGGAGCGGTCGCCGCGCAGACGGTGCGTCCGGTTATCGGCGTTCCCATCGCGAGCGGTCCGCTTTCGGGATTCGACGCACTGCTCTCCACCGTCCAGATGCCGAGCGGCATTCCCGTCGCGACGGTGGCTGTGGGCGGCGCCAAGAACGCTGGCTACCTCGCCGCGCAGATCATCGCTGCAGGTGACGCGGCGTTGTCCGGGCGACTGGGCGATGACCGGGAAGCCAACCGCCAGGGTGTGGCGCGCCAGAACGCGTCGGTGCAGGAGGACCTCGCTGGCGACAGCGGCTAGTACTGGCCCTTGACCGACACATCGACCAGGCAGCGGCGCGAGGCGTCGCGCCGCATCGGGGCGATCCTCGATCTCAAGACCGCGGCCGATGTCATCGTCGGGGGCGGCGTCGTGGTGCATGCCCTTGAGGGGGTCTGGGGCCTGGCCTGCGACCCCTTCGACGAGCGGGCTGTGGAAAGGGTACTGCGGATCAAGCGCCGCCGGCACGACAAGGGACTTCTCGTCGTCGCATCCTCTGCCCGTTTCTTCGAGGAAGAACTGGCGTGCCTGACCGCCGCGGCGCGGCGCACCGTCATCGAGAGCTGGCCGGGGGCGGAAACCTGGGTCGTCGAGACGCGGCGCTTTCCCCGCTGGATTACGGGCGGCAGGCCGACTGTCGCGATCCGCGTTCCCGGGCACGGACAGGCCAGGGCGTTGGCGGGGCTGTGTGGCGGCCCCATCGTCTCCACCTCCGCCAATGTCAACCGGTTCCCGCCGGCAACCACGGAACTGCGCGCGCGCAGGCACTTTCAGCACCGGGTCGATTTCATCCTGCCCGGTTCCACGAACAACCTGCAGGGCCCTTCACGCATACGCCTTGCCGCCGATGGAAGCGTGCTGCGGTGATAGACCGCTATGCAGTCGTAGGGAATCCGGTTGCGCACAGCGTGTCGCCTCGAATACACGCCATCTTCGCGGCGGCAGCAGGCCAGGAATTGCGCTACGAGAAGATCCTTGCCGAGGAATTCGTCTCGGCGGCCGACGCATTCTTCGAAGACGGCGGCCGGGGCCTCAACGTCACCCTCCCCTTCAAACAGGACGCGTTCGGCTGGGTGGACCGTGCGGACGACGCGGCGCGCGAGGCGGAGGCGGTGAACGTGGTGGCGCGCGGCGACGATGGCTATTCGGGATACAACACGGACGGCATTGGCCTGGTGCGAGACCTGCAGGACAACCTCGGACTTTCGCTCAACGGCCGGCGCGTTCTTGTCCTGGGCGCAGGCGGCGCGGTGCGGGGCGTCCTCGGCCCGTTGTCCCGCACCGGCGCGGACGAGCTTATTGTGGCGAATCGCACCGAGAGCAGGGCGCGCGCCTTGCGGCAGGTCTTTCCGAACATCGGCGCCGCCTCACTGGCTGACGTGCGGGGCGCTTACGACCTCGTGATCAACGGCACGTCCGCCGGGTTTGCCGGAGAGGTTCCCGACATCGACCCCGAGGCAGTTCGGAACGCCTTCTGCTATGACATGTCCTACTCGCCGGGAAGCGACACCCCCTTTTGCGCCTGGAGCCGTGAACATGGCGCCGCCGGCGTCAGCGGCGGATTGGGGATGCTTGTCGAGCAGGCGGCGGAGACGTTCTTGCTGTGGCGCGGCGTGCGGCCGCCGACCGCGGGCGTCGTGGCTGCGCTGGATCGTGGATAAGGTCATGGGTACGGGTAAGTGAAAGGGCTTGTTCTCAGCGGTGTCGCGCTGGCGGCGGTAGTGGTGGTGCTGGGCGCCTTTACGCGGCTCGTGGATGCGGGTCTGGGATGCCCGGACTGGCCGGGTTGCTACGGCTTCCTGTCGGTGCCGGTGTCCGAAGAAGATGTAGCGGCGGCGGAAGCGTTGTTCCCGGGCTCGCCTGTCGAGCAGGACAAGGCCTGGACGGAAATGGTGCACCGCTATTTCGCCGCCGGACTCGGATTGCTGGTGCTGGTGATCGCGGGGGTTGCCTGGCGGCAACGCCGGCCGATGGCCATCCCCGTCGCGCTCGTGGTGCTGGTCATTGCGCAGGGCATTTTCGGGGCGTGGACCGTTACCCTGAAGCTCTGGCCGCAGGTCGTGACCGTGCATCTTCTGGGCGGCTTCGGAACGCTTGCGCTGCTGTGGGTCTATGCGATCAGGGTTGGCGCCGTGCCTTCATTTCCGGTGCCGGGCAACCTCGCGCGCCCCGCGGCGGTGGCGATCGGGCTCGTGGTGTTGCAGGTCGCCCTCGGCGGGTGGACATCGTCGAACTACGCGGCGCTCGCGTGCCCGGATTTCCCGACCTGTCACGGGAGTCTGTTGCCGGACATGGACTTTGGCGCCGGTTTCAACCTGGCGCAGGACGTGGGCCCCAATTACCTCGGCGGCACGATGACGAGCGACGCGCGCGTGGCCATTCAGATGACGCATCGGCTCGGCGCGTTTGTCGTGCTGCTGGCCGTTGGCTGGCTTGCGTTTCGCCTGGCCGGTCCGGTTCGCTGGACAATCGCGGGGGTTCTCGTGGTGCAGTTCGGTCTGGGCGTGGCCAATGTGCTGGCACAACTGCCCCTGGCGGTGGCGACACTGCACAATGCAGGCGCCGCACTATTGCTGCTGGCCTTGATTACGGTATACGCTGCATCGGTTGGCGCCTTGCAGCATGGAGAATCCAATTCGCGGGCGCCGTACCCTGGAACACCGGATGGCTAGCCGAATGGCTTGGAATATGCGTGGCCGCGCGAGCGACGCGCCGCAGGCGGCGATTGCAAGCGCCCTTGACATGCAGGATGTAGCCCCGGCTCGTCAAAAAGCCGCCTGGCGCGACTACCTGGAACTGACAAAGCCCCGGGTCGTGGGTCTCATGTTGCTGTGCGCGGCCGTCGGCATGGTGCTCGCGAGCCCGAGCCTTGCGCAGCTTGCGACCATGGCATTCGCCCTCGCCGGGATCGCCCTCGTCGCGGGATCCGCTGCCGCGGTGAATCACCTAGCGGAAGCCCGGATCGACGCGCGCATGGCGCGCACCCGTAACCGGCCCGTGGTACAGGGCCGGGTGACGCACGCCTCGGGGGTCGCGTTCTGCGCGATTACGGGGATCGCGGGGATGCTGGTGCTATACCTGCTGGTCAACCCGCTGACCGCGTGGCTGAACCTCGCTTCCTGGGTCGGCTACGGTCTTTTCTACACGTTCTACCTGAAACGCGCGACGCCCCAGAACACGGTGATCGGCGGCCTTTTCGGGGCTTTGCCGCCGCTCTTCGGCTGGACGGCCATCACGAACACAGTGGAGCTCGAAGCGCTGTTGCTGGTGCTGATCATCTTTGTGTGGACGCCGCCCCACTTCTGGGCGCTGGCACTTGATCGCAAGGAGGAGTACGCGGCCGCCGACATTCCCGTGTTGCCCGTAACGCATGGTGAGCAGGTGACCCGGCGGCACATCCTTGCCTACACCGTCCTGCTGGTCGCGGCGAGTGTGCTGCCCTACGTGACGGGCATGAGCAGGATGCCCTATCTCATCGGGGCCCTGGCCCTCGGCGGCGTGTTCATCTACTGGGCGGTGGCGTTGCTCATCGGCACGCGGGCGGACGCGCCGAAGCGGGCGTTCCGCTACTCCATCGTCTATCTCGCCGCGCTGTTCGGGTTGCTGGTCGCCGATCACTACCTGGTGGCGTAGGCAAGGAAACGGGGGAGACCGAGCCCTGATGTCTGAAGCCGCCGCGAATCTCGCGGACGACCTGCCTGCGCAATACGCCGCGGTGCGCAAGCAGACCGAGTTGCTTTGCCGCCCCCTTGCTGTCGATGACTACGGCGTGCAGCCGATGGCCGACGCAAGTCCGCCGAAGTGGCACCTCGCGCACACCACCTGGTTCTTCGAGACCTTCGTGCTCAAGCCGTTTGCTGACCGCTACCGGGTGTTCGACGACTCCTTCGGCTTCCTGTTCAACTCCTACTACGATGGCGTTGGCGATCAGTATCCGCGGCCAATGCGGGGGCTGCTCTCGCGGCCTACGGTGGACCGGGTATTCGACTACCGAGCCCACGTTGACGCCGCCATGGATAAGCATCTTGACTACGACGACGAGACGCTTCGCTCTCGCGTCGTCCTGGGCATGAACCACGAACAGCAACACCAGGAACTGCTTGTCACGGACATCAAGTACAACTTGGGCACGAATCCGCTACGCCCGACGTACGACAGCAAGCTGCACGACGCTCCCGGCAAGGAGCGCCCTGCAACCTTTGTGACCTTTCCCGGGGGTCTGGTGGAAATCGGCGCTGCGGGCGCCGGATTCATGTTCGACAATGAAACGCCCCGGCACAAGGTCTGGCTATCGGAATTCGCCCTGGCGGACCGGCTGGTGACCTGCGGCGAGTACCTGGAATTCATGCGGGACGGCGGCTACCGCACGCCCTCGCTCTGGCTGTCCGAAGGCTGGACGGCGGCGCGGCGGCATGGGTGGAACGCCCCGCTCTACTGGTACCGGCAGGACGGGGAGTGGTTCGAGTACAGGCTGGCGGGAGGCGGTCCCATCGATACGAACTTGCCCGTCTGCCACGTGAGTTTCTTCGAGGCCGACGCCTTCGCACGTTGGGCGGGCGCGCGGCTGCCGACCGAGGCAGAGTGGGAAACGGCCGCCTCTTCGCGGGCGGTGACCGGGAATTTCAGCGACGGCCGGCGCCTGCACCCAGGGTCATCGCAGGGCGATGGCATGACGCAACTCTTTGGCGACACCTGGGAGTGGACGGCAAGCGCATACGGGCCCTATCCGGGGTTCAGGCCGTTGCCCGGGACACTCGGCGAATACAACGGGAAGTTCATGGCAAACCAGATGGTTCTGCGGGGCGGCTCGTGTGCAACTCCGCCCGGCCACGTTCGCCCCAGCTACCGCAATTTCTTCTACGCGCCGGATCGCTGGCAGTTTTCCGGAATCAGGCTGGCCAGGGATGTCGGATAGAACCCCAGGCAGCGCTCGCCGGGATTTCCAGTTCTTCGACCGGCAACCCGCCATTCCGGACGCGACGGAGGAACTGGTTGCAGGACTGTCAGCACCGGCCAAGTCCGTGCCGCCGAAGTACTTCTACGACGAGACGGGCTCCCGGCTGTTCGAGGCGATCACGAAGCTGCCGGAGTACTACCTCACGCGTACGGAAACCGGGATTCTCGAGGACAGCCGCGCAGATCTGGCGCGATGGGTAGGGCCGGACGCGTGCCTGGTGGAATACGGCAGCGGGTCGAGCGTCAAGACACGCATATTGCTCGAAGCATGCCGCCCCGCAGCCTATGTCCCGGTCGACATTTCGCGCGGACATCTCCTGGCTTCGGCGCGACGCATCCATGAGGACTTCAAGGACCTTGCGGTATATCCGACCTGCGCGGATTACAGCCAGCCCTTCGAACTGCCGTCCACCACAACCGGCTTGCGAAAGGTGGCGTTCTTTCCCGGATCCACCATCGGCAACTTCGAAGTCGGGGAAGTCCCGGACTTTCTGAGAGGCGTCGGCCGTGTGGTCGGTCCGGAGGGGCGCTTGATCATTGGCGTCGACACCAAAAAGCCGGAGTGGATGCTGAACGCCGCCTACAACGATGCGGAGGGCGTCACGCGCGCCTTCAACCTCAATATGCTTCGCCACATCAACGCGATTGCGGGCGCGGACTTCGACCTCGGCAAGTTCGAACACCACGCCCAATACAACCGGGACCGGGGACGCATCGAAATGTACCTGTCGAGCACGGTGGCGCAGAAGGTTCGCGTCAACGGAGCCCTGGTCGAGTTCAGGCGCGGGGAACGCATCCATACCGAGCACTCGTACAAGTACGATGCGGAGGAGTTCCGGGCGTTGGCGGAGGAGGCGGGCTTTCGGCGGCTTGAGGCGCGAAGCGACGAGAACGGGCATTTCATGGTGTTGCTGTTCGAAAACGCTGCTGGCCGCGCCGGTTGTTGATAGCCTCGACAAGGGACCGGCGGAGCGGCGCGGAAAGAATGACCGAACTGCAGACGTATCTCTACGACCTCCAGGGTTACCTGGTGGTCGAGGATGTCCTCGACGCCGACCAGGTGGCGGTCCTCAAAGCGAAAGTCGATCAGCAGGACCTGTCCGCCCTGCCCCGAAACCACCGCTTCGGCGGCGCCGGGGGTAGCGCCGAGACCGGTCCGGGCTTCCTGGCGTGGGGCGAAGAATTCGTCGCGCTCATGGATCATCCATTGGTCATGGCGGCGATGCGCGCGCAACTTGGCGACTGTTTCCGCCTGGATCGGATTTTCGGCATGCATATGCGGCGCGGCGAGACGAAGGGAAAGCTGCATTCGGATTACGGGGCTTCCCAGCCGTTCTCGCGCGCCGAGCGGGGGCGCTACTTCACACCGCCGCTCCATGAAGCGCTCCATGGCTTCGGCATCGCGGCCTGGAACCTGACCGACACGGGACCCGAACATGGGGGTTTGCGGGTCATTCCGGGCAGCCACAATAGCCACTACAAGCTGCCGCAAGCGATCCGGGACGAGACGTTCGACGATGTTGTCACGATCATCGAAGCGCCGGCGGGGAGCGTCACGTTTTTCTCCGAAGCACTGACGCACGCGACATCGGCCTGGAGTGCCGACCACCACCGCTACACGCTGCTCTACAAGTACTGCGCGTCGCAACTCTCCTGGTCGCGAACGCGCGTCACGGCGCCTGATCACCTGCCGCTGTCGGACCGCCAGCGGCAACTCCTGGAAGAGCCCGCAGGTGCCCACTGGTTCTTTCGAAGCCTGTTTGAAGAGGACGCTCCGGCAGGAACCAGGTCATGACAAGGCCGACGGTCGACTGGCCGTTATTCGCCGCCAGCGCCACCCTGATCCTGGGCGTCTGCGGGGCGATGGCGCTGGTGCCCGAACAGGCTTCGGTACTGGTAGCCGCGGTGTACGACTGGATTTCCGGCCAACTGGGCCTTCTGTACCAGTGGATGACACTCGGTGCGACCGTCGTGCTGTTGATCGTGGCGTTCGGCAAGTACGGGCAGCGCCGGCTGGGTGGCGAGGACGCAAAGGCGGACTACTCCAACTTCTCCTGGATGGCGATGTTGTTCTGCGCCGGGATCGGCGCCGGCCTGATGTACTGGTCCGTCATCGAGTGGGCCTACTACCTGGACTCGCCGCCGCTCGGGCTCGAAGGGGGCTCGCCAGAGGCGCAGGAATGGGCGGCCACCTACGGCATCTTCCACTGGGGCCTGTCGGCATGGTGCATCTATTGCCTGCCGACCGTCGCCATCGCGTATCCGTACTACCAGCGCAAGATCCCCTACCTGCGGCTGTCGACCTCGCTGGTCGGCCTTTGCGGCGACGACGTGGTGAACAGGCCGCTCGGGCGGGTCGTCGACTTTGTGTTTGTCATCGCCCTGGTGGGCGGCACGGGAACGTCGCTCGGGCTTGCGACGCCGATGATCGCCGCCTGCGTCAGCGCCCTGTTCGGGACCCCCGAATCCTTCTTTCTCGAGGTCGTGGTGCTGTTCGTGGTGGTCTGCCTTTTCGCGGCCAGCGTGTATCTCGGGCTGGACCGGGGCATCAAGCGCCTGAGCAACATCAATGCCGGGGTGGCGGGCCTCTTCGTACTGTTCGTGCTGCTGGCCGGTCCCACCTACTTCGTGCTCAAGCTCGGCACCAACAGCCTCGGCCTGATGCTGCAGGAGTTCGTCCGCCTCAATACCTGGACGGACCCGATCCTCGAAACCGGGTTCGTGGAGGACTGGAGCATCTTCTACTGGGCGTGGTGGCTCGCCTACGGTCCGTACATCGGCGTATTCGTCACGCGAATTTCCCGCGGCCGGACGCTACGGCAACTCATTGTCGGCATGGTCGGTTTCGGCACGCTGGGTTGCGCGATCTTCTTCATATGCATCGGCAATACGGCGATGTGGATGGACCTGCAGAACATTGTCCCGGTGCGCGAATTCGTGGCCGCGGGCAGCGCGGACACGGCGATCGCGCTCATCATCCAGGCGTTGCCGTTACATCCGCTACCGCTGATCGCTTTCATCGTGGTGACGTTCATATTCATCGCCACGACCTATGACTCGGGGTCCTACGCCATCTCGGCCGCGGCAACGCGACGCCTGGTGGTGGGCGTCAATCCGCACCGCTGGCACCGCGTTTTCTGGGCTTTCTCGCTCGCGGTGCTGCCCGTCACGCTCATGCTCGTGGACGATGGCCTGGACGCGGTCAAGTCGGCGGTGCTGGTCGTTTCGCTGCCGCTCCTCGCCATCGGCGTGGCGATGGTGGTTTCGCTGTTCAAGACGTTGCGGGAACCGTAGGGCAGAGCCGAAACGTGTCGAAGCCGTGAGGCTGCCGATGCGGTGAAGGCGCCCTTGCCGGGTCCGGCTAACTTGAGCAGCGCCCTCCGCCGAGAACGCAAAACCGCGAACAGTGGGGATGGTTCAGGGGCACCTCGCCCAGGCTGTCGGCAAGCCGCGGTCCGAGGCGGGACGCCGTGGCGTAGGGGAGCAACGTACAGCTGACGACTTCCGGGGTTGCCGCCCCCTTGCGCTTGATTACCATGCGGGATGAGGCGCACATCATGCCCCGTGGATGCACTCCCAGCGCATCCCAGCAGTCGATCGAGATCTCGGGCGTGTCCGCGGCTTCGTCCATTTCGGGAAAGAGCACGAGGGACTCCGGCGAATATGCGTCGACATCGATGTCTCGCGCCCGAAACAGCGCGTGAAAGCCGTCTCTTAGCGCCTCCTCCCCGTCGCCCCAGCGCTGGCGGCCTGCGACGCGAATGGCGAAACCGTGATTGCTGAGCCATCGCAGGCCCTCGATGGTGGGCGCCCAGGAACGGCGACCACGCTCCTGCTCGTGCAATTCTTGCCGGAAGTGGTCTATCGAGACGCGCAATACCAGGCGCTCACCGTATTGGTCCCGCAATGCCAGCAACCCGTCGGCGCACTTCATCATGGGCCGCATGGCGTTGGTGAGCACGAGGACCCGGAATCCCGCCTCCAGGCTGTCTTCCAGCATCGCCAGGATGTCGGGATTCATGAACGGTTCGCCACCGGTGAAGCCAATCTCCTCCGTGCCCAGGCCGAGTGCAGTTACTTCGTCAAGGTAGCCCTTCACGTCCGCCCGTCCGAGGTAGACAAGCCGGTCATTGCTGGGACTGGACTCGATGTAGCAGTTCTCGCAGGTGAGGTTGCAAAGGGTGCCGGTGTTGAACCAGAGGGTGCGCAGGGAGCGCAGTGCCACCCGGGCGCGGGGTTTGCCATCCGCGGTCCAGACGGGATCGACGAACTTCCCAGCGGCGGCAGCGGCGCTACCGTCCGCTTGCCGCCAGCCCATCATGGGCCGGGGCTCCGCTGGTGTTCTGACAATGACTTCTGCCACTACCACGTCTCTCTTGGCATGCGGTCCAGATGCTCGATTTGCCGAACCGGTGCAACGTTGAGGGGATATATCACCATGAGGGTCACGAGGCGACCACCTTGACTCTTTTGACGCGCTCGAATCCCCGAAGTTCTCCGCCCGCGACGAGACGCCGGGAACCGAAGTGGCGGCTATCGGGCGTCTTCCCGCACGAAGATGTCCACGTTTGTCATGAAGGTATTCCACACCTGTGTGGGTTTTGAGAGGGCCTCGTCCTCGAATTGCCGCGCGAGCACCCACATGGCGTGAATCGTGTCTCGGCCGTCGCCGTCCACGGCGAGACGGCAGGCAAACGAGGCCATGGAGTGCAGGTTGACTTCGTCATCGCGCCAGTCGACCTGGAAGGCGAGCAATTCTCCATTCTGCATGCCGGTGAGAGCGTAGCCCTTGTCAGCCGCGGCGCGGCCCTTGCGTGATCGGAACTCGCCCTTGACGACGCCTTTGCGGTCCTCCTCGAACGTTACCGTGGAGCCGTTCTGGTTGATCCAGCTGCCGTTGATGTCCATCGTCCCTCCGCCGGCGGTTTCCGAAGTGTGTTCGTGGGCGGGTAGCGGATACTATTGGCGCTTCCCGCCATAGCGCCAAGGTTACTACGCAGCCCATGTCGTCCTTTTCCAAGGCACCCCTTGAACGCGCGCGCGCACTGGTGCCGCAGATTTCCGCGCTGGCGGATCGAATAGATGCCGAGCGGGAACTACCGCCGGAACTGTCCGAAGCATTGATCGGCGCGGGCATCTTTCGGCTGCTCGTCCCGCGTTCCCTGGGCGGCGAGGAAATGGACTGGCTCGAATACCTAGACGTGGTGCGGACCATTGCGGAGGCGGACGGCAGCACCGGATGGTGCGTGAACCAGGGCGCCGTGTTTGCAACCACCAGCAGCCGATGCCCGGAGCCGCTGGCGAGGGAAGTGTGGGGCGACCCCCGAACCGTGGTCGGCAACGGACCGCCCCAGGGCGCGGAGTCCATTGAGACCGAAGGCGGTTACAGGCTGACCGGGAATTGGATGTTCTCCAGCGGCTGCCGGCACGCCAACTGGATCGCGGCGGTGGCATCGGGCCGGTTGCACCTGTTGCCCCGGGAGGAAGTGGAGTTCCTCGACGTGTGGCAGGTGCAGGGCTTGCGCGGGACGGGGAGCTTCGGCTTTCAGACGCGTGATCAGTTCGTGCCCGAATCCCGCGTGATGCACATGCCGGGCAAGACTCGCGAATCCGGTCCGATCTACGTCATACCGCAGCATCTGCTTTTCGGCTGCGGCTTCGGCTGCGTGGCGCTGGGCGTGGCTCGATCGGCTATCAATGCGGCCATCGAACTCGCCTTGACCAAGTTGGGGCGCTACGGCACGCGACCACTGGCGGAGAAAAGTGTCGTACAGCAACAGGTCGGGAAGGCGGAAGCCACCTGGGCCGCGGCCAGGGCACTCCTGTACGAAAGCGCCGCCCACGTATGGGAACGAGTACGGGAGACGGGCGAGATCACCGTGGGGCAGCGCATACGGCTGCGCATGGCGGGAACGCATGCGATCCGGCAGTCGGCGAAGGCCGTGGACATCGTCTACAACCTGAGCGGCTCAGACGCGATTTTCTCAACGAGGGCAATTCAGCGCCGTTTCCAGGACGCGCACGTCATTACGCAGCAGGTGCAGGGCCGGGAGTCCCACTACGAAACCGTTGGCCAGTTCCTGCTGGACCAGGATCCGGAGGGCGTGTTCTAGGGGTCTGCGCCGTAGAACGGCACGCAAGTGCCGATCAAGGCGCAGGACCCGGGACGGGTGGGATGGGTGAAACAGTGGGCTTGGGCGGGGTGAAACACGGCGCCTGTTAGGCGACGGATTCATGGCGCTAAGCTCAGCCAGTTTCCCCATCTGAAGTCGCTTCGGCCTGGCGCGTTGCCGATGGCGCGGTCTGCCACGCTTCAAAGGGGATGTGTACGTATCGTTTCTTGGCTCTGTGTGTACCAACGGGATGGGACCCGACCTACGATCATGGGTAGACGGCAGGCGGGGCGCGGATCCAGAGCCCGCCGTGCCCGAAAACCCCATGTACGAGAACATTATCGAGATCGACCGCGACGCGCGCGAGAGCCTGCAGCAGCAGATTCGTCGCCAGATCGCGATCGGCATCGTCAACCGACAGTTTCCGCTGAGTAGCCCCTTGCCCTCCGTCCGCCGGTTGGCGAGGGATCTGGGGGTCAGCGTTACCACGGTGTCGCTGGCGTATGCGGGACTCAAGCAGGACGGGTTCGTTCGCTCGCGCCGGCGGGCGGGGTACTTCGTCGACCGGCGGGCGCTGGCGGACCCGGCGCACGCGGACGTGGCGCAATCCGAAGTCCGGGATGTCGGCTCGGCCCGCATGGACTATGCGGCGCACTTCCGGGGACGGAGTTTTGACGTGCGCCGGGTCGTGAAGCCGCCCGACTGCCTGGTGCGCTACCGGTACCCATTCGTGTGTGGGCTGATTGACCCGGCGATGTTCCCCATTTCGAGCTGGCGTGAATGTGTACGGGACTCGGTAAACGTCGTGGAGGTGGGCAACTGGGCGACTGACTACTCGGCGACTGACGACCCGATGCTAGTCGAACAAGTGATCGAGCGCGTGCTATCCCGGCGCGGTATCGCCGCACATCCGGACGAGGTGCTGATGACGGTCGGCGGCCAGCAGGCGCTGTATCTCGCGCTCAAGCTTCTGCTGCAGCGTGGGGAGACGTTAGGCGTCGAGGACCCGGGCTACCCGGACATGGTGAACATGGCGCGCTTCGAGGGTATGCGCGTCGTGCGGCTACCGGTGGATTCGGGCGGGCTCGTGCTCTCGGCGGCCGCGGCTCGCTGCAAATGCCTGTACGTTACTCCGAGCCACCAGTTCCCGACGACGGTGACGATGCCGACAGAGCGCAAGCTGGAGCTGCTGCGGTTGACACGCGCCAACGGCCAGTTCGTGATCGAAGACGATTACGAGGCCGACGTGAGCTTCAATCGCACGCCGCCGCGTGCACTGAAGAGCCTCGATGCGTGGGGTAACGTGGTCTATGTCGGCAGCCTGTCGAAGTCGTTGCTGCCAGGACTGCGCGTCGGCTACTTGGTGGCTGACCGCGATTTCGTGCGCGAGGCGCGCGCGTTGCGCCACCACATCCTGCGCCACCCGCCAGTCAACAACCAGCGCTGCGTGGCGCTGTTCATCGCGCGCGGCTACTACGATCGATTCGTCGCGAAGCTGACGACGGTTTACCGCGAGCGCTGCGACATCTTGCACGAGTGCCTGGAGCGCCGACTGCCGGGTGCCGCCGTGAAACCCGAATACGGGGGGGCCATAGTCTGGGTTCGGCTGCCGGAAGACGCGGACGCCGATGTCCTGCGCGAGACGGTGGAGGCCGACGGGGTGTTCTTCGAGGCCGGGGGATTCACGTTCGCCGATGAGCGTCGCAATCGCAACCACATGCGTCTCGGCTACTCGGTGATCGGCAGGCGACTCATCCCGGAGGGGGTCGACCGAATCGCGGACGCATTGCCGGCGGTGTGCCGCGAGACGGCCCGACGACGAAGCCGGGAGGGCTGACGGACGCCACGAACGGCGTGAGGTCGCTCTGGAGGCGGCCATACCCAGCGCGGACGCCCTCTGCGCTGTAGTTAACGAAAGCGGAGACTGTGTATTTCCGGGTCTCGGGGCGCCTGCTAGGTTGCTCACAGCTGGTAGCGAAAGCAGGAAACGCCTCCTTCACGGGTGGAGAAGCAGCGCATTGGGCCTGAATGTGCCCACATGAAATCCAGGGGCGGGCGCGACCTTTCGCCGGTGGTGCGAAAGCAGCTCAGTCTGGAATTCGATCGACGGCCTGAGTGAAGGCGTCTCGACCTGTGCGACGGAATGAACACCCAGCGCAGGAACAGAACATCGAGACCGCGGCATTGGTTGAAATCCCTTGCGCCATCGATTTCGGCGTTCGTGCGAACCCGCAGGGGCGGCGCCATGCTCGTCGGCGGCAGCTTGGCGATGCTGGTGATGTCTTCCGCGGCCGGGATGATCGTGAACCACGGGTGGCGGGAAGCGCAGGAGGAGGAGATTGAGTCCGCCCTCCGGGCGGCGGTCGCTTCGGCAGCCCACTTCATGCGAGGAAACCTGGTGGCCTCCGAGGACAAGATCAGACAGCGGGTCGCGGATGTCATGCGTGGCCTGCTGGAAGACGTGGCCATATCCGAGGCCGACGTCATCGTTGACCACGACTCCTCGTCGAACCGGACGACGATCAGAGTAGGCGGAAACGCGACCTACGCGTTCAAGAGCCTTTGGGCGGGTGGTGGCGCGGGCAAAGCGGAGTCTCTGGACGAGCAGGTCACAGTGGTATTCGAGGCGAGCCAGTTCGAGTTTGCGCTCGCCCTGGACATATCAGCTTCGATGGGCTCAACGCCTACGGGCTGGTCGGTCACGCGGCTGGATGCCTTGAAAGACGCCATCCGCACGATCGCACAAACGGTGGACGCCGTGTCGAAGACGAATCCCGGAACCATCACCCTTTCGCTCGTGCCGTACTCGAATGTCGTTAACGTGGCAGACACCTCCGGGATGTCCCAGACCGATGCCAAGGAACGCTACGTGCGCATGCTCACTGGCGCCGAGTACGGTACGCAGATCTCGCGCGACACCGAGGCACACTGGGTCGATACGTTCCACCACTACGGCACGGGCGCCAACATGGGCCCGCTGGCATCGCGCGATCTGCCCGACTTCCTGGTTTCCACCGACTGGGAGCTGCACCAGCCGGGAACGGAAGACGTCTCCGTCCAGGCACCCGCAGTCGGCACGTGGGATTTCGAGGGCGAGGACTTCTGGAACGGCTGCGTGATGGCCAGGTGGGGGGCCTATTGGGACCCGCAAGCGAGACCCGTCGTCTGGGTCCCTGCGGATCCAGGCAACTGGCCCGCCAGGAAGGCCGTGGCGGCTGGGAACCGGGCTCGACCGACATCCAGGACTTGCCGCTGCACCTCTCTGACGCGCCCCCGGAAGCGAGCGATCCGAACACCCGTTTCACCGCGTATTCATGGCCCGACGCGCGCATTCACGGTTTTGCGGACGGTTCCCTGAATGCGGTGCTGCACAAGACGCTGGATTCGACCTTCAGCCCGACGTTGTCCGGCATGCCCATATCCGAGAACCACTGGCACCTGCGCGCGCTGGACCGGGGTGGAAGTCTCCTCTGTCCGGAAGCGCCCATCGTGCCGCTAACGGACGATTTGACCGCGTTGCAGGCGGCCGACAACTACGAAGTCGTGCAACTGCACTCGCAGACCTACCGCGGCCAGACGTTTCTGCACCTCGGTATCGTCTGGGGCCTGAGAACGTTATCTCCCCTTTGGCGGGACGTGTGGAGGACGGCAAGCGTATCCGGTGACGATCTTCCCCGTACGCCCTGCCTCAAGGGGGGCACGACTCAGGATTGCTCGCTGCTCGTGGAAAAGGCCATCGTGATCGTATCGGACGGCGCGAACTTTCTTGGAGACCCCCGGCGTGGCCGATCCTTCGGGTACTTCGATCCAGCGAATCCGATCACGGGCAACCCGAGCTTCAGGCGCGGGAGGTGTGACTCGGAATTCAAAGCTACGCGCTATGCCGACTATCGGGCAGCCATGTCCGCCGAAAATCCCTCGACTTTCGCGAACAGTTTCGATGTCGATGCGAGGGGCGTCTTCACGGTATCGGGTCTGTCGGCGGTACTCGACGGCTTTCAGGCGGTTCACCCGACGGTGTCGGCGTTGGATCCCATGATCCCGTCGGATCAGGTGGTGATCAACGCATACCGGATGACTTGGGAAAGCGCCCTGAATGACATGTCACCCTGGCAACTCTTCCGGGGCTACGACAACGGTTCGCCGACCAGCGGCACCGACGCGGTCGATGTACTGGTGGACCCAACAAACGCCTTTGACCTGCAGGGCCGCCCCGTGCAGAACGGGCACTATTGCCGGCCTCACTTGGCGTTCAGCGCGTACGGGCGGGCGGACGAACTGGTCCGTGTCGGGGACGGCCCGCCGGTGAGCGATGTGGCGCCGTTTTCGGTGTCCACCTGGCCATGGTCCGACCCGCCGGGGGATCTGCAGGATCCTGTTACCGACCGGCTCGACGATTGGTTTCTGGAAGCATGCGACATCGCCGGGCAGCGCGGCGTGCGCGTCCACGCCATATACATCGGTGGCGACACAAGTCCGTTCGAGCAGCGCGCAATTGGTCTGCTCGAAGATTGCGTGGACCGAGGCTACGGCAGCAACACCGTAGCCGATGAAGTACATGTTGCGCCCTCAGCGCAGGAACTGGGGGATGCCATCGAAACCATTATCGACGTCCGGCGCACGTTGCGCTTCGCTGGCCCGTAGTCGGAATGGCGACCGATAAGAAAAAAGCGGTGCTGGCTGTTCAGCGCATCGTAGTGCGTTCAGCCCTGAGCTGGCTGGGATTGGTGGTCCTCTTCGTGGCGATCCTCCAAGTGTTCGGAGTCCACGTCGTCTGGCGTGGCCTGGGAATGGCCGCAGTCTGCGCTACGACTACCTGCCTTGGGTTTGCGTTAGGGTTCTGGGCTAGCAACGTTTTCGATCCAAGGGGCCGAAGATATCCTTGGAAATGACCACAGGAGCGGCGGTCCGCGAGCCCGTTCGAACGCTACCACTTCTCCTGTGGCGCGAAGGCGTTGAGGCCGAGATTCTCACGAAGCTCCACGGAAGCCTCCGCGGTGTGCGGATCGAGGCGAATGCCGATCGCGTCGGCGACGCGGGTGATGCCGTTGAAACCTGAGGCGACCAGGATCGCATCGCTCGTCGCTTGCGGTCCGAGCTCCCGGCAACCCCTGGGGCGCAGGACTGCGACTTCGTCCCATCGCCAGCCGGCAACGGCATCGGACAGCTCTACCAGGAGCTCCCCGTGCGGCACGCCGCCGTCCGAAGTGGAGCCGGTGACCATCTTCAGGTCCGCCTCCTGTCCACTGTTCTTGGCGCTCTCCCGGAGCGACACGGTATGTGCCGTGGTTCAGTAGAAGCACTCGTTCATGGCGGACACGCGCGAGGCGATGAGCTCGACCTGGGGGCGGGCAAGGGCGAAGCGCGTTTCGGGGGTCCTGTAGTAGGAAGTGTCGAAGGCGCCGAAGAACAGGTCGCGCGCGCTCGGCACAATGGCGAGCGATCGAAGAATGTTGAACCTTCCCTCGCGGGCGATGGGCACCCACGCCCCGGCATCGACGACGTCCTTCGAACTCTCCGGGGTCGGCGTGCCGGGTTGCGCCGGCGGCAGATCCGGCAGACCGAGGCCAATGCCTTGCGCAAAGGTGTCGACAACGACGGAACTTGCGACGATGGCCACCAGTTCGACATAGGCCTCCGGCCGCATGCCCGCGGCGATGACGTGGTCGAACCAGTGCCGCGTCAGGTGGCCAGAATCGTTGCGCATGCCGTGGACTACCTCGACGGCTTCGGGTGGCAAGCCGTTGCTGCTGTCGTGTTCGATGCCGCCGATGGTTGTAAAGGTCGACCGCGTCCGGGCGTGGCAGAGGGGGCACTCGGGTGCCTCGCGCGTTTCCCGGACGATTGCGAGCCGCTCCGGCCCGCTCCACCAGGCACCGGGCGCGGCGAGCGCACGGAGGGTGTTTTTGTGTGCCGCACCGGTACGGCTCCCCACGGGGAGTGCGGCGCGGGAGTAATCGATTCCGATCAATGCTGGTCCTTCGCGCTATTGGGACTGGTGGCGGCGTAGCTCCGGGGAACGCGGACGTTCGGTGTCTTCTCACCGATCCATGCTTCGGAGCGCCTCCATGACGGCCACGTTCCAAGGCCCGGGAGCTTGATCGCGAGCGACGTGAAATCTATGCCGGCGACCAGGCCACCAAGGTTGACTTCGATGCCTTCCTCCAGCGCCGCCAGTACTCCGAATACGCCGAACGCCGAGAACTGGTAGCCGGTGCCGCTCGGCGCCTTCCCGAACATGCCGCCGTTGCCGAGGTAATCCTTGCCTATCGCCGTGGGGGGCAGGTCCAGCCGAAGTTCCGGGACCCGCCGCGCCACGAACGCGGTAAACGTGTTGCTGTTCGGGCCGGGCCAGGTCTTGTACTCGTGCTTGTAGGGGTAGGCGTCTATCGCGGCCTCGAGCTTGTCGATGACTGCGTCGACATCGTCGCCGCGGACATCTGCGAGCAGGACGGGCCGGTTGGAGAACCACTCGGCATCAGGATTGCCGCGCCTGCGCGACAGCGCCGACTCCCCGCGCCGCAACCGCCAGCCGATGATCTCGAAGCGCTCGTAGTCGTCGGCATTCGCGCGCTTGGCGGTGATCCAGGTGTGCACGGCAGCACCGCCGCGCGAGCCCCAGGTGCGCGCGCCGTAGACCTGGATGATGGCCGACTGCATGACCGCCGGGTCAGGGGCCTGTCCAGTGGAGCCATGGCTCGCATCCCGCCAGTGGGTCTGACCGGTGGATGCGCGCCATGCGATGGAGATCACGGCGGGCGCCACGAATACGGCGAACAGGATCCAGATCGTCATCCGCGGCGACCAACGGCGAGCGCGGGCAGACTCTGGTGGTTCCGGGTTCTTCTTCGAGAATCGATGACTTGCTCCCATGATGCGGTAGACGATAGCTTTACCGGTGTTCCCCAGTGCCACGGAGTCCAAATTGATCGAACTGCACTATTGGCCCACACCCAACGGTCGGAAAGTCACGATCATGCTCGAGGAATGCGGCCTCGAATACACCATTATTCCAGTTGACATCTACATAGGCGATCAGTTCAAGCCGGAATTCCTGCGCATCAGCCCGAACAACCGCATGCCGGCCATCGTCGACCATGATCCCATCGGTGGCGGGGAGCCGCTGTCGGTCTTCGAATCGGGGGCGATTCTCGAGTACCTTGCCGACAAGACGGGAAAGTTCCTGCCGAAGGAGGGAGCGGGCCGCTACAGGGCGCTGCAGTGGGTGCATTGGCAGATGGCCAACCTCGGGCCGATGATGGGCAACGCCAATCACTTCAAGAACTACGGGAAAGCCCTGGTCGACGACGTGGAATTGCTCGCGTACGGCGAGAAGCGCTTCGTGGGCGAAGTGGACCGTCTCGCTGGTGTCATGGATGCCCACCTGTCAGCGAACCGCTATCTCGCCGGTGACGAATACACCATCGCCGACATGATCACCTGGCCGTGGGCGCGGCTGATCCCCAACATGATCTACGAAGGCTCGTGGGATAACGTGCCGAACCTGTCGCGCTGGAGCTACGAAGTCGGCAGGCGCCCCGCGGTCGACAAGTGTTTCCGAATGCACAGCGATTGGGGAAGTCGCGAACGCACGGAAGAAGAGGAGAAGGCGCGGCGCGAACTCTTCTTCAACCAGGACGCCGAGAAGGTTCGCAAGTACCGGGAAGCAGCGGCGAAGAAAGGCTAGGGGTCGCCCCTGCGGCCATCCACTCCGTAATGCCTTTTGGCCGTGAGCCGAAAACCGTATTTGACGCCCCACGCAAGGGCCGTGCCCTGGAGGCCGGACAGGCCCCAGCTCGGCCAACCAAAAAGGTAGATCCCGACCAGGCTCGCAGCAGACCACATCGCTGTCCCGCAGACCACTGCCGCACCGCTGACGAAACCGATACGATCGCCGAGCCAACATCCGATCGCCAGGACAGCGAAACCGACATAGGGGCTATAGGCGTCCATGGCCCGGAACGAGAAAGAGAAGTCAGGATCGGGCTGGAAGCCCCAACGGTAAATCAACGTCTCCGGAATTGGCGCAGCCATCCACGTCACCCCGAAGATAAGGACACCGAGGAACTCCCCTATTCGGTAGCGGAATCATCTGGCCACGCTTAACTCCAGTGGGCGTGTCCGCCCTTACTCTGACCTGCGGTCGCCATGCTCATGGCGTGGACCGCGTTGGCGATCTCATCGAAAGTCAGACTGAGACACTACCCTCGGTCCGACGTTCTTTGTCGCCGTCGATGTCGATTGTACCAACGGATGCGCCAAGTACTTGTACAGAGCCGGTTACGGATCGCCGCGAGCATTTTGGTGCGTGCCGGCCTCGCTGTGGCCACCTGTGGCCTGTGGATCGACAGTTGCGCGGATCAGGTCTATCGGGCGCTAATGGAGCGGAGCGATGAGATCGACGTTCTAATGAGGGAGATTCTCGGAGAAGGGCGTCGACTACCAAGAGTTTAGACCGCGGCCCAGGGTGGATGCGGATTAGGGAAGAGCCTGACTAATTCGGAGTCGGGGTTGTACTGATCGATCAATCTTGGGCCAAGAGGTGGTCGCGGGCGATGCGGTAGGCTCGTCGATAGAACTCGTCCCGTTTGGTGTAAAGATCGGTGATGTAGCTCTCCTTCTCCTGGCGAGAGATGGTGGGGTTCACGAATCCCCATTCATGGACCGTGTGCCCGAATGGTCGGAGCACAGCGTCGGCTTCGGTCTTCCATTGACACAACTGGAGAACGGACGCGTTCTCGGCAATAAACGCGTCGAGTCTCGGACCGGTGAGTCTCCGGACCATGTAGCACTGGTGTCCGACTTCCTCTGCGATGGCGTAGTAGTCGTCTGCCCATCGGCTTCGGGAGCGAAACGGCGCGGTCGAGAATGCGGCCATGCCGGTGGCTCGTAGCGCACCGGATGGAAATGCCTTGGGTCCATGCGCGTTCTCGTCCCATGTTAACGACTCGGCAGCGACCATTGCGTTGCGAGCCACGTTGCCCCCGTAGGTCTCGACGTAGTGCTTCAACACCAGGGGCGAAACGTTGAGCCACTCGCCAGCTCGGATGTAGGTGGATGGCGTTGAACGAAAGTGTCGAGCAGGAACGGGCCGACGCATCATGTAGTACGGGACGATCTCGGCTCCGAAGAAATTGCGATTGCGGACGTGATCGAAAACCGGGGCAACAGCCGATGGAACCGGAAGGCTGCTCAGCAGGAAGGAAGTCTGGAGGATTTCTTTTGCCGTGGGCGGGACAACGCCTCGAGCGATGGGATCGGTGTCGCTCGTATCGAGATCTGCCACGTTGTCGAAAACTATTTCCGGCACCTTCTGGAAGAGAAATCCCACTTCGAAGGGGACTGGAATCCGAAGGTGACCTTGAAACGATTCGACGCCAGTGAAGTGGACATATGCGCTCTTGTGGTAGGTCGTGAGCGCTTCATACTTTTCGAGGTTTTCGTTCGTCGAGGTTGAGTGATACCACGCGAAGCCGGAGAGGGCCGTCAATCCCAGGATACCTGCTCCCCAGAACTTCGGCGCTTTCGACCCCCAGAAGCGGGTCTTGCCACCCATGCCAGAGCGGGTGAGCGCGACCTTGCGTGTTTCGTTAAGACCTTGGATGGCTGCGTTTAGGAATACCGTCGTCCTGATCACAAACGTCACCGGGTCGTCGCCCGCACCTCGGTTGGCAAAGTCCGTAGCGACACCGCGCGAAGCCAACGCAGCCTGCCGGGGAGTGGCGCCGCCGTTGAGCATGCGGCGGAATTGCATGATGCGTGTGCCCGCCTCGAGGGCACGCGCCGGAGTCGTAATGAAGTTGTATGCCTGGCGGCAACGATGAGCGATGCGTCTGAACCTGTATGTGGTAGCCAGAGACGGAAACGTAGGCTCTGTGCGTTCGGAGTCGTCCGCAGCGGATTCGAGAAGGGTGCTGAACGCACCGCCTTGGAGAAACCACTGTTTCGCGTCTTCGCTGCGTAGTGAGAATGCGCCGGCGCCTCGTAGCGTATCGAATACTGGGACCATCCAGGCACGTCCCAGAACAAATGCGGAAAAGGTGTCACGGGTCGAGTTCCGCAAGACGAACGTCGGATCCGCAGTTATGAGAGCGGCCATGACGTTCTTGACTCCGATCATGAACGCAAGGAGACGGCTCGGCGGGTCACGGTACAGCGAACGAATCATGAGCTGCACCAAATCGTCTTTGGCTCTAGTGATCTGTGAGTGCTCGAGATCGTCGAAACGAGAGAGTTCGAACCGCCGATCAACACCTTGTTGACGTATGGAAACTGCTTCTTCGATGATCCCGTCGGTCGAGCCCGCACGAACGGAAAGAGTGAACTTCGCGTGAGCCAGAACGGCGTAGTAGATGTTCCGGGTGAGGGAACCGAGGAGCGCGCCCGCAACGTTTCGATCATCCACCACATATGCTGGCGATTCATCGATAGCGCCGAGGTCATCACGGAGCGGGCGCGTCAAAAGGACGCCGCGAATTTCAGTCAAGTAAGTGATCTCGTCCTGATCGAGATAGCTCATGTCCCTGTAGAACGGCAGCATCGCTCCACAGAATGCTTGCCACTCTTCGGCGAACCGACGAACCCACGGGGTGCGGTCTCCCCAACTGAGAGTACTTTCGGCGTTCTCGTCGATGGTTAGCGGATCAATCCAGTGACGAGCGCTGGAATAGACCAGATAGCGCAGGGCCATGCGCTGCTCGCGTGGTTTGGCAGTGCGCAGCGGCTTGACGATTTCGATAGGTGTACGGCCCCAGTAATCGGGGTCTTTGACAAACCCTTCGGCTGTGGCTCGGATCGGGCCATACCATCGGATTACCGCTTCGGCGATGCCGGGGACCCCATTGATGAGGCGGAATGCTTCCAGAATCTCGGGTTCGTCCAGGAAGTCCGCGACCAAGGCTGCTGGATGGAAGCGATCCACGTATCGAGTGATGAGGAGTTGCGCAATCCGCGCGATCCGACCGCCTCGATAGGCAGCCCACGACCTTGGTTGCTCCATGATCGTTGTGCTCGCGGCTCTCATCACCCAGCTAGGCTTACCGTGGACGCCTCAGAGCGTAGGCTTGACGCTATTCACCTTTCGGTGTGTCGTTGAGAGTAGTCTAGAGCGCGTTGATCGCTTCCCGCATCTTCTCGATGTGCTGATCGGTCGTCTGCCCGCCGCCGAGCGTGCGCAGGCAAAGGTGCGAGAGTCCCGCGTCTCGCCAGCCCTCAACCCGGTCGTGCCATTCGGCTTCGCGCGGTCCCACCACGGCCACGCCGGCCTCTCTGCCGATCTTGTCCGGATCCCGCCCCGCGTCGACAGCGGCCGCGTCAATGTCGGCTTTCACAGCTGGATATTCCTCCGGCGAGCAAAGCGCAAACCAGCCATCGGCCTGGCGGCCGATTCGCCGGCGTATCCGAGGTACGGGCACGCCGCTGGCGCCGATCCAGATCGGAATCGGCCGCTGGACCGGCAGCGGGTTCACGCCTGCGCCCTCGACCGTGTCCCAGCGACCCTCGAAGTCCACGGTTTCCTGCGTCCACAAGAGCCGCAAGAGATCGATCTGCTCCTCGATGCGCGCTCCTCGGGTGTGAAAGTCGGCGCCCAGCGCCCCATACTCGGCCGAACTGCCGCCCACGCCTATACCGAGACGCACGTGTCCGTCGCTCAGGACATCGAGCGTGGCCGCCTGTTTCGCAAGCAGGACCGTCTGCCGGGCGGGCGTGACGATGACGGACGGGACCAGCTCTATCGTTTTCGTCACGGCGGCAACGTAGGCCAATATCATCATCGGCTCGTGCAGGTGTCCGCTCCTGGGGCGCAACACCTGGTCCGGGACGCGGAGATGGGTGTAGCCGAGATCCTCCGCGGCCTGGGCAAATGCCTTGATGGCCCCCAGATCGTCCTTCATTTCCCGCACTGGAAGCGATATCCCGATTTGCATGCTGTTCTGGCCATTGTTGCAATGAAGGACAGTCTACCCTTTCGATGGCCTCCAAGGTCTGTCGTAGAATCGGGCCAATGTCTGATACCCGGGGCCCCCTGCAGGACGTGCGTGTCGTCGATCTGACCGACGAGCGCGGCATCTATGGCGCAAAGCTGTTGGCGGATCTCGGAGCGGATGTCGTACGGCCCGAACCGCCGGAGGGTGATGCGTTGCGCCGTCGAGGCCCGCACCTGGAAGATGCGCCGGACGGTCCCACCTCTCTTTGGCACGCGTTTTTTGCCTCGTCGCGGCGCTTCTTGTCCGTCGATCTCGATAGCGAAGCGGGCAATGCGCAACTTGATGCACTGATCGACCGCGCGCACGTCGTACTTTGCTGCACGGGCGCGTTCGGAGCGGAACAGGAGCGTCTCGACGCCGCCCTCTCGCGCCGTCCCGAACTCGTGGTTGTGGAGGTCTCTTCGTTCGGCAAGGAAGGTCCCTGGCGCGACTACCTGGCGCCGCACATCGTCGCGGGCGCGCTGGGGGGTGCCGTGGCGCCGACTGGAGATGCCGATACGCCGCCGCTCAATGCCTTCGGGGAGCTGCACTTCATGATGTCCGGCGTCTACGTCGCTATCGCGGCGTTGGGGGCGCTGCACCTCGCGCGCGTCAGGAAAATCGGGCAACGCGTCCACGTTCCGGTGCACGAGTGCATCGCGTCGGGGCTGGAACAGGTCCTGATGTGGTACTGGTACCACGACCGGCTTCCCATGGCGAAGGGCCCCGTGCTCGAGCGGCGCGGAGGCCTCCACTGGACGAATGCCTTCCAGACGATGCGCGGCCGGGACGGTTGCGTTTTCGTCACGCCCGCGCCGAACCGCGATGCGCAGTTGGCCTGGCTGATCGAAGAGGACGCGGCAGGCGACCTGTGGGATCCGAAGTACCAGGATCCTGCGAATCGCGAAACGTTCACCCTGGCCGTGATGCAACGGTTACGGGAATGGGTGGCGACGCGCGATGTGGAACCGTTGTTCAAGGAAGGTCAAGCCCGCGGTCTGGCGTATGGCCAGGTGGTGCCGGTCGAGGGCGTGGCGGACAACCCGCATCTTGCCGCCCGGGAGTGGTGGACGGACTATCTGCCAACGGTTCGCGGTCCGGGGGCGCCGTATGCCTTCAGCGACACGCCCTGGGAGATCGGTCCCTACGGCGATGTCGGCGCGGATACCGAGGCCGTGCTGTCGGAGATCGGTTGGACAGAGAGCCAATGAGACCGCTCGAGGACGTAAAGATCCTGGATTTCACCCATGTCCTCGCCGGGCCGTTCGGCACGCGGGTGCTCGCCGACATGGGCGCGGACGTGGTGAAGATCATGTCGGCCGTGCGCGAGACCGGGCGCACCCAGCAGGACTCGCCGTATTACCTCATGTGGAACCGCAACAAGCGTTCGCTCGCCTTTGACATGCGCCACGAGGAAAGCCGCCAACTGGCGCGTCGCCTGGCCGATGAGGCGGACGTGGTGATCGACAACTTTTCGCTGGGAGTGCTCGATCGCTGGAACCTGGGCTACGAGATCGTGAGCGAGACCAATCCGGGTGTCATCTACGTGCAGATGTCCGGAATGGGCGCGACCGGCCCCTGGTCGGACTTCGTCACGTATGCGCCGACGATCCACGGACTCGGGGGCCTGACGTACCTGACCGGCGTGCCGGGACGCGGAGACATCGGCATCGGCTATTCCTACAACGACCACCAGGCGGGCCTGCATGGCGCCATCGCGGTGCTCGCGGCGCTGGAAGGGCGGCGCAGTACCGGCCGGGGCCAGCGCGTCGACCTGTCGCAGTTCGAAGTCGGAGTGAACTTTGCGGGCCTGGCCCTGCTGGACTGGTTCGGCAACGGAAGGTCGGCTTCACCCGTCACCAATCGGGAACCCTACGACAACAACGCGCCGCACGGCTGCTATCCCTGCGCGGGCGCCGCAAGCGACGCACTCGTGGATGAACGCTGGGTTGCGATCGCCTGCATGAGCGATGACCAGTGGTGCCGCTTCCGCAATGTCCTGGGCGACCCGGAGTGGGCGCGAGACCCCGCGCTGGCCACCACACGGGGCCGTTCCGAGGCGGCTGAAATTCTGGACCAGCGAATCGCGGAGTGGACAAAGGGGCTTACGGCGGAGGTCGTGATGGAGCGCTGCCAGGCCGGCGGGGTGCCTGCCGGCGTCGTCCAGACCGGGCTCGACCTATGCGAGCGGGATCCGCAACTGAAGCTGTCGGGATTCCTGGCGGAAATCGAGGAACCACATCCTATGGCGGGCAGGACCTATGCGGACCGGCTTCCCATCTACTTCGAGCGCACGCCCTGCGATGAATACCGCCCTGCGCCCGTAGTGGGGCAACACAACGCCGAGGTGCTGAGCGAATGGCTCGGCATGTCCGAAGAAGATGTCCGGCGCGGTGAAGAGGCCGGATATCTGAGCTGACCGGCTCCGGGCAACGAGCCCTTTCCGGCATATCATTCGAGGAACTGTTCAAAGAGGTGGGCGGACATATGCGCAGCACTCTTTCTCTTGTGATCCTGTGCGCGGCAGCGACCGTGGCAGGAGAAGACTGGTATCCGTCAGAGCACGGCGCAGGCGACACGCTCGGGGCGATCAACCACCTGTCGCCGGAGAAAGTGGTTCAAGCGGCCCGTTTGGTTAAGACAGGAAAGACCTACCCGCTCGGCGTCGTCACCGGCTGGGACACGCCGGCGTACCCGCCGCGGCACTACGCCATCACGGTCATTCAGCCGGGGCAGGACCTCGGCCCGACCTTCGGCACCAACCTGGCGACGGGCAATGACGACCTCCTCTACACGTGGATGGGAATCGGCAGCCAGATCGACGGCCTGGGGCACATGGGTATCAACCACGTGTACTACAACGGGCACAAGGCATCGGACTTCGTGACGACCAAGGGGCTGAAGGCGTTGTCCATCGAGAAGCTGCCGCCGATCGTCGGGCGCGGCGTATTGCTCGACATGGCCCGGCATTTCGATCAGAACCCGCTGCCGGAGGGCACGGTCTTCAACGAAGCCGAGATCAAGGCGCGGGCGAGCGCCCAGGGGGTGACCATCGGTAAAGGCGACGTCGTGCTTTTCCACACGGGCTGGCTCAACCTTGTCGGAGAGGACGATGTGCGATTCATGTCCGGCCAGCCGGGGCTCGGTGTCGGTGGCGCGAAGTACCTGGCAAGTCTCGATGTTGTCGCGGTAGGCGCGGACACCTGGGGGCTGGAAGCGGTGCCGGGAGAAAACCCCGACCTGGTTTTTCCGGTCCATCCCGAACTGCTGGCGAAGAATGGCATCTACATCCTGGAGAACATGGATGTGCGTGCCCTGGCGGCGGATGAGGGTTGGGAATTCCTGTTCGTCCTGGGGCAGCCGCGCTTCGAAGGCGCGGTGCAGGCAGTGATCAATCCCGTGGCGATCAGGTAGGTCGCGCAGCCAAGGAAAGGAGCAAACATGTACGAAGAGATCATCTACGAAATCGACGGTTCGGTCGCCGTGGTCACGATGAACCGGCCAGAAACGCTCAACGCGTTGACGGACCTCACACAAGCCGAGATCCGGCATGCGCTTGATCAGTCCGAGAGGAACGAGGCCGTTATCGGAACCGTAATCACCGGCGCCGGCCGGGGTTTCTGCTCCGGCGTTGACATGAACGCGCTCGGTGCCATGAGCGAAGCGGGCCAACGCCTCGGCGAGAGTTACGCGAACCTTGCCGCCAATCCGGGGAACCCGGACGACGACCCGAACTTCAAGATCGGCCTCGGCTACTTTCTCGGCCTGCGGAAACCCCTCATCGCGGCGGTCAACGGCGCCTGCGCGGGACTTGGGTTCAGCTACGCGGTTTTCTGCGACCTGCGTTTCGTCGACAGGAACGCCAGGTTCGTGACCTCGTTCTCGCAGCGCGGGCTGATTGCCGAGCACGGCACCAGTTGGATGCTGCCGCGCCTCATCGGTCCCGCAAACGCCCTCGACATCCTCTGGACCGGGCGAAGGTTCGAGGGTGAGGAGGCCGCGCGCCTGGGACTCGCCAACCGCGTGTGCGAACCGGGTGAGTGCGTCAACGATGCGATGACCTATCTCCGCGAGATCAGCGAGACGGCGTCGCCCAAGTCACTGATGATGATGAAGAAGCAGATCTACCGGCACCTCAATGCCGATCTTCGCGAGGCGATGGTGGAGTCGACCGCCTGGATGGACCAAAGCCTTGCGCACCCGGACTTCAAGGAGGGGGTGGCGTCCTTCGTCGAACGCCGACCGCCGAGATTCTCGCGGATCAAGGGCGACTAGAGACTGCGTGTCGGACTAGGTCATTTCAAGCGCTTCGCGAAGCACCTCGGCTAACGTCTCGAGTAGTTCGTCCTTGGTGCGTTCCTGGGCATTCACCCCTGGAACCTCCGCTATCCAACCGATCCACCAGCCTTCATCCTGTGAAATGATCGCTGTCCAAGGGCGCTGTCCCATTCTTGTCCGGTTCCTGATGCTACCCGCGCCCGACGAACGGCATCTTGGTGGCCATGACGGTCATGAACAGGACATTGGCGTCCAGCGGCAGGCTCGCCATGTAGAGCACGGCCTGCGTGACGTTGTCGATGTCCATGGTCGGTTCGGCGACTACAGAATCGTTCGCCTGCGGCACGCCTCTCTGCATGCGGCCCGTCATGGTGGTCAGCGCGTTGCCGATGTCGATCTGGCCGCAGGCGATGTCGTACTTGCGTCCGTCGAGCGCCGTCGACTTGGTGAGTCCCGTGAGCGCATGCTTGGTTGACGTGTACGCTGCGGAGTTGGGCCGAGGCACTTGGGCTGAGATGGAACCGTTGTTGATGATGCGGCCGCCCCTCGGCGTCTGGTCCTTCATGATGCGGAACGCTTCCTGGGTGCACAGGAAGGAGCCGGTCAGGTTCGTGTCCACGACCTGACGCCACCTCTCGACTTCGAGGTCTTCAAGCAACCCACCGGCGCCGAGGCCGGCGTTGTTAAAGAGCACGTCCAGCCGGCCGAAGCGTTCCTTGGTCCTGGCGAACAGCGCCGCCACAGCCTCGGGGTCCCTGATATCGGTGCGCACCGGCAGCGCGCGTTCCCCGGCCCCGGACTCGGCTGCCGCGGCTTCCAGCAGTTCCTCCCGCCGGCCCGCCAGCGCGACAGCATAGCCGTCGCCGAGGAGACCCAGTGCGGCGGCTTTCCCGATGCCGGATCCGGCACCCGTGACTATGGCGACTTTCTGATGACTCATTGTTCGGTGGTTTCACTCATGTGGGTAGGGTTCTGACGCAGCCCGGGGTTTCGCCGCGAACCGCGTGGATCAATGGTAGCACCGGGTCCCCAACGGGTTCCCAACAGGCCCGAGCACGATGGAGGTTTAGTCCGCGAGTTCGCCGATCGGCGGGATCAATTCGATTTCGAACAGGCGCGGCCAGCGTTTTCCGGTAACGAACAGTCTGCCCTGATCGGCGTCGTACGCGATGCCGTTGAGCACGCCAACGCTCTCCGTTCGAAACGGTGTTGGCAGGATTTGTTCGAGGTTCAGCCAGCCCCGCACCTGGCCCGAGTCGGGGTCGATGACGGCGATTCGGGTGGTATTCCAGACGTTGGCGAAGAGATGGTCTTCGACGAACTCGAGCTCATTGAGGGCTGCGATTGGCTGATCTCCGTCTCGCACCTGGACGCGACCGGTCTCTCGAAGGGTCTCCCGGTCGAGGTAACGCAGGAATGCCGAGCCATCGCTCATGATGAAGTGGGTGCCGTCCCACGCCAGCCCCCAACCTTCTCCGCCGTAAGTGAACTGTCCCGAGGGTGCCAGTGTTTCAGAGTCGTAAATCAGGCCGAGACCCGTGCGCCAGGTGAGCTGGTAGAGCGCGTCGCCCACCGCGGCGAGGCCCTCCCCGAACAACTCGTCCGCAAGGCGGCTTTCGCGCAACACCCGTCCCGATCGCAGGTCCAACCGCCGGACTGACGACGTCCCATATCCCCCGGTGCTTTCGAAAAGCTCTCCGCGATGCACGACCAATCCCTGGGTCACGGCATCCCTGTCATGCGGGAAGCTCTGCACGACGCGGTATCCGATCTCTACGGGCTCGCCGCTTGCGCAGAGGCCTGCCGCAAGAAACAGCGCACCAGAGAGGCACTTGGAGGCAAGGGTAGGCATGGCGCGCAACATGCCTTACATGCGCGGTGACGCGCAAGAAGGCACGGGCTGGGGCGCTTCGGCAAGGGGGTGTGGTACGCTCCGCGCGGTTCCGAAGGGGGAGCCCCGCTCTGTATTCGCAATCCGGGATCATTGCGCGCAATCGTTGCGCCACGGTACCTGTCACACCTCGTCGCGAGCCGGGTACATGAGCCGGCCGCGCCGGGTCGTGGTGGTCGGTGGCGGCAACGCCGCGTTCTGCGCTGCCATCAGCGCGCGCGAACAGGGCGCGGACGTCGTGTTGCTCGAGCGCGCGCCGTATGACCTGCGCGGCGGCAATTCGCGGTTCACCGCTGGTGGCATGCGTTTCGTGTACGAGGGCAACGAGGAGATTCGCGCGCTGGTTCCCGACCTCAGCGACTCCGAGCTGTCGCGAACCGACTTCGGTGAGTACACCTGGGACCAGTTCTATGACGACATGTGCCGGATTACGCAGTACCGCGCCGATCCCGATCTGGCCGTCAAGCTGGTGGACGAGAGCTATGACACCCTCAGGTGGATGGCGGGACAAGGGGTTCGCTTCCTGCCGATGTACGGGCGGCAATCGTTCAAGGTGGGAGACACGGTCCGGTTCTGGGGCGGCTTGACGCTTGAGGCCTGGGGCGGGGGCCCCGGCCTGATCGACAGTTTGACGTCCATCGCCCAGGGCATGGGCATCGATATTCGTTACGGAGTCCGGGGCGAGGCGCTGGTGGAGGATGGCGTGAGGGTCGGCTCGGAAACCGTGAAGGCCGATGCCGTGGTGCTGGCCTGCGGCGGGTTCGAGTCGAATGCGGCGTGGCGCACCCAGTACCTCGGCCCTGGATGGGAACTCGCCAAGGTTCGGGGAACCCGCTTCAACACCGGCGACGGGATTCGCATGGCAATCGATGCGGGGGCGGCATCGCGCGGCAACTGGTCAGGCTGCCACGCGGTGGCCTGGGACATGAATGCACCGGAGTTCGGTGATCTCGACGTCGGCGACAACTTCCAGAAGCACTCCTATCCCTTAGGGATAATGCTGAATGCCGAAGGGAATCGCTTCGTCGACGAGGGCGCGGACTTTCGCAACTACACCTATGCAAAATACGGTCGGGAGATTCTCTCTCAGACGGGTCAGTTTGCCTGGCAGGTATTCGACGCGAAGGTGTCTTCCCTACTGCGCGACGAATATCGGATTCGCCAGGTGACCAAGGTTACGGCGGACAGCCTGGAAGCGCTCGTGCAGCAGATGGAGGGCGTTGACGCCGAGCAGGCGCTGGCAACCCTGAACGCATACAACGCCGCAGTGGATGTTGACACTCCATTCGATCCTGCGGTCAAGGACGGGCGGGGCACCAGCGGCATCACTCCACCCAAATCCAACTGGGCAAATCGGCTCGACATGCCGCCGTTCGAAGCCTACGGCGTGAGCTGCGGGATCACCTTTACCTTCGGCGGCCTGAGCGTGGACACGGAGTCGAGGGTCATTGGCGTGGATGGCGCGCCCATCCCGGGACTGTACGCTGCAGGCGAACTCGTGGGCGGCCTGTTCTTCTTCAACTACCCGGGCGGCTCCGGGCTGACTTCGGGCGCCGTGTTCGGACGAACCGCTGGCAGGAATGCGGCGGCTAGCGCCTGAGGGCTGAGTTCGTAAATCGCTAGGAATTCGGGCCTGGCGGCAACATCACGCCGTCTGGTCGGAGCGTTCTGAACACCGCCCTCATTCTCTTGTCCCTTGATGCCAGGGCGCCCTGCAGCACGCCAAGAATGACGTACTCGATGTCGATCACGTCATGCTGCAGGTTCTCGCGTTCCTTCGCGGTCAGCTTCACTGGATCCAGTTGGCCGCGTTTTTCCAGCCACTCGAGTGCGTAGAGAAGCTGGACCTGTACCCAGCGGTAGATGGTCCACTCGGGGCCGAGTTTACCGCTCCGAGCGATTTCTGCGAGGCGGGTCGCACTAGCCGGGGCGATGGCACTTCGACAGACGAAATTCGCGAAGAAGTCGGAGATGAATTCCGGATCTTCCGGGACAGTCCCCCTGGCCTCCCGAAAAGCCTTCTTGCGTTGATCCGTTGAGCCTTCGGACGCCCCTCGAATACGGCCGCCGAACATGTTGGCTCGCTCGATCAGTCCATCGACGTCGCGGTCGAAGTCAGCCTCCGTATCTGACACGGCATTGCCCTGATCCTCGTACAGTTCGTCGAACTGCGTGAAGAAGGCGTCAAGGCTCAGCCCTTGCGTGAGATTCGCGGAAGGAGGGCCGGCACAGGCCAAGCCATCGATCTCCTTTCGCAGCAATGTCCCGACGTTGGGCACTACGTGGACGCCTCCGTCACCATGCAACTCAAGGAGTCTGGACAAGCAGGACTGGCGCGCTGACGGGTCGGTCGATGCCACCTCGAAGAAGAACACGTCAGGGAACAGCAAGCGCCAGTCGCGCTGTAGATGCAGAAGCGATCGGGAGCCTTGGGCGTAGCTCTTGTGGACGATGATCGGCCTGGGTATCGGACCGAGTCCTGACGGTTGACGTTTGGGTTCCGTAACTGCCGCACCCGCGGGAGTGGCAGCGAGTGACCGAGCGGCACGAAAAAGAGCGGTGCGCATGCGCATCAAGCGGTCGATCGTGAAGCGGCCGAGATTGGCATTGCGGATCCGCGAGAAGTCGGCCGCCGCAAAGCCGGTCGCCTCGCCGGCCTTGCGAACCGTGAAGCCGCTTTCGTCCAGCACAGAGATTATGTCAGCAGCCAGGATCGCCTTGGTCTGCTTGAGTTCCGCATCGGGGTCGCCGAGATCCCTGAAGACATTACCGGTACCGTCGACGAGTTCGAAAGCTGCTTCATCGGTCATTTGCCAGTTCCCTTCTGAGGCGTCGTAGGCGTGCCCTGACGAGGTCGATCTCGGGTTTTGGGGTCTGGATACCTCTCTTCGATTTCTTCCGGAACGCGTGGAGTATCCACAAGGTTCCAGAGATTTCGTTGACGTAAACGACCCGCCATGCATCGGTCCGGTGCCGAACGGCGACCTCCATGACGCCCGGACCCAAGCCTTTCAAAGGGCCCCGCGATGTCGGCCTTGCTGCCTTGTGCTGCGATGGACAATGCGGTGTTGATGCGGTCGCGTACGGTAGGGGGAAACGCCGCGTAGTCTCTTCGCGCTGCCCTGACCCAGCCGATCGACCGCATCGGCTTTCCTATACGGCTCACGATGATGTCATATCTGACTACGCGGCTCAATCGACCTGCTGCGCAAGGTGGCGGAGGGCGACTTTCTCTGCGACGGTTGCCACGAGCATCACCTCGCGCCCCTGTGTCGCCTTTCCGCCGCCCTTCACCCCGTCGATCTTGCCGCCGAAAGCGGCACGCCGACGGGATGCCTAGTCTTCTTCGTCGCCTAGCTTGATGCGGTCTTTGTTGCGCGTGACCGTCGCTTCGCCGATGCCACGGACCTTCGCCAAGTCTTCGATTTCTTCCAACCTGCCGTTTTCTTCCCGATAGGCGACGATGGCTTCGGCCTTCGACTGGCCCCCCATCATGTTGGTTGGCATCTTACGGGATCGTCACATGGACCACGTAGGCGGCCACGAGGGCGACCAGGATCACGATGCCGAGCTTGGTGCCGTACCACCAGTTCCGGTCAACCTTGCGCCCGCTACGCAGAACTTCATGTCGTTGCAACATGTCTGCCTCCTACAGCCAGCCTGCACTTTCGGCAAATTTTAGCGCGGCCAGACCGGCCGCGAAAACGGCCAGTCCTATCGTCCAGGCGTCCTTGACCATGCTTCGAAGAAGGCGCTGCTCCTCCGCTCCCAGCTTATCCGCTTCGGCCGCCAGCTTGTTCGCTTCGGCGTTGATCCTCCTCAGCTCAGCTGCGGCCCGCTCTTCCTCCGGTTCCATTGGTTTTCTCCTTCGGGGTCCCGCCAAGAAACCGAAGATCCCGCCGGGAGTCTTGGTTCCCAGCGGGAGTTATTGCGTTGAGCACTGACGTCACCCCGCCGGTCTTGCCGCCGAAAGCGGCACGCCGACGGGATGCCTAGTCTTCTTCGTCGCCTAGCTTGATGCGGTCTTTGTTGCGCGTGACCGTCGCTTCGCCGATGCCGCGGACCTTCGCCAGGTCCTCGATTTCTTCGAACCTGCCGTTTTCTTCCCGATAGGCGACTATGGCTTCGGCCTTCGACTGGCCGACTCCGACCAGCACCTGTGCGATCGTCTCTGCATCGGCGGTGTTCACGTCCACGCGTTCCTCTTCCGCCCGCGCACCGAGCGCAATCCCGAGCGCCAGTAGTACGAACAATGAGAGGCGCACCACGGAAAGCGGCATGACTGCTGGTTCCGGCTTCCGTGACGCCGAGGCTCGGTCAAACGATGGATGTCTCATGTTGGTTCTCCGAAAAGTGGAGCGGCCAACTTATCGTGGTCAGGTCAGGAACATTAGCGGCCTGGGATGGAATCTGTGTGCAACGAAGCTGACTCTTGGGGTAGGAGCCTGACCGTAGAGCCTGTAGGCCCGGACTGTGCTCCCCAGGCCTGTCGTTACGAGAGCGCCGCTACTGCGCGGGCCCGGCGACCATCCAGGTAGTTCACGAGGTGCTGCGCGAGGTCCCTCGCGTCGTCTTCGGCGCCATGGATAAAGCTCGACTTGCGCCTGCGCAGGAAGTTGAGACCGAGCGCATAGACGCCGGGCACTGCCACGACACCACCGTCGTGGCGCAGCTTTCCCTTGTGATCAAGTGCCGGGAGGTCGAGCCACGAGTAGTCCGGTCGGTATCCGGTCGCCCACACGATGCTCCGTATCTCGCCATCGGCGTCCGCACGCGCGAGGTCGATCTCGAGCGGTGGTGAATCGGGGACCCTCGTCACCTCGAAACGGTGCGGCGCATCGACTTCGCCGTTGGTGTCATTGTCGGTTGCCCACTCGTCGATCGTGTTGAGCAGCCGGTTCATCTTCAGGTCGGCCAGCCTGCACACGTTGCGCAATCCGCCGGAGAACAGGGCCTTGCCGTCCCGCACGGCGGAAATCCGGCCGACCAGCTTCACGCCGATGTCGGTCAGTGCGTTGAGATCGAGGGTGGACCGCTCGGGCGTCCCGACCAGTTGTGGCGAAGGCACGTTTCGCGCGCGCACGATGTCGTCCATTTCGTCGTAGCGCTCGTCGAGGACGCCGGCGGCATCCATCCACCAGAGGATATCCCGGCTTCGATAGGTGCGTGGCAAACGTACGTGCTCGCCGACGGACAGCGTCACGGGGCGACCGGATCGATGGATTTCTTCCGCGATCTGTACGCCGGTGGCGGACGCGCCCACCACCATCACGCCGCCAGGTGGCAGCGAATCGGGATTCCGGTATTCCATCGCGGTCAAGCTGTGAATCGATGCCGGGATGTCCTGTTCGAGCACTGGCACGTCGGCGCGATTGCAGGCGCCACTGGCGAGCACGACGGTTCGGCAACGCCATTCGCCCTGATCCGTGGCCACCCGAAATCCGTTCGAGGCGGCGCCGACCGACGTGACTTCGGTCCCCTCCTGAACGGGCGCGGAAATAGTGTCGGCGTAGTCTTCGATGAATCCGATCACCTCGGGCATCGTCATGAAGCCGTCGGCATCGGGAGTCTCGTAGCGAAACCCCGGAAGCCGGCTCTGCCAGTTCGGTGTCAGCAATCGCAGCGAATCCCATCGCTCGGTGCGCCAGGAATTGGCCACGCGGCCCCGTTCCAGGATGACATGGTCAACCGAGTGCTCCCGCAGGCACTGGCTCATGGCAAGCCCGGCATGGCCACCGCCGACAATGACGGTCGTCGCTTCGTTGATCGAATTGCCTCCGCTTAAGCGTTAAGCGGACCTCCGCGCGTCACTTCACTTCGACGCTGACGTTCGTGGGATTGGTGATGATATCGAACACCGCGGAGCGCTTCTGCGACTGTGCCACCAGCGCCTCGATGTCGTCCTGGGACGCATCGGCATCGATGTCGAACGTCACCTTGACGTCGCTGAATCCGTTGCGCACGTCCGGATCGCCGCCCAGGATCCCCTGGATGTCCATGGCGCCCGTAAGGTTCGCCTGCACGGACCGCAGCTGGATCTCGCGATTCTGCGCCACGGCGGCCACGCCCGCCGTCAGGCAGCTCGCCAGCCCGACGAGCACGAACTCGACCGGGGTTGCGCCGTTGTCCTCGGAGGCAAAAACTGCCGGGTGGTCCGCGTCGAAACTGAACGTGGTCTTGTGCTGGTGCTCCTCGCCAAGGCCGTGATAGCCGTCCACGGTGGAGTGGCTGTGCGTCCCGTTGACCCACTTGCAGGAAGCGCGCCAATTGAACTTGGCTGCCTCGGGGGCTTCACTCAACGCCTCGCGAGCCGCGAGAAGCGCGTCGACGTTTACGCCGTTTTGAACTTTGGATTCTGCCATTCGACGATCTCCTGACTTGTGTTCTTTTTTCACCGGCACGCTCGCCGGGTTCTGACGCGTCTGCGTAAGCCGGTGTGTCCCGACACAGGTACGCGCTTTGCCTGAAGTGCAGGCATGAACCGACAATGATAGCGTCTTGCGGCTGTCGTCGTCAGACGAAGGAACGATTATCAAATAGCGCCGGGCAATCGGGCCGCCAGCGGCACTGGCACTTACCCGAGCGCCTCCACGGCTTCCAGTGTCTGCTTGAGGCTCGTCACACCCTTGACGTCGATTCCTGGCACAGGGTCTTTCGCCAGGTTCGCGCGGGGCACGATTGCCTGGACGAAGCCGTGTTTCTGCGCTTCGCGCAACCTTTCCTGGCCGTTCGGCACGGCGCGCACTTCGCCCGTGAGGCCAAGTTCACCGAAACAGACGAGGTTCCGGGGCAGCACCCGGTTCTGAAAGCTCGACAGGACCGCGAGCACCGTCGCGAGGTCCGCGCCGGTCTCCGTGATTCGCACCCCTCCGACGACGTTGGCGAACACGTCCTGGTCGGATAGTGAAAGCCCGCAATGCCGGTGCAGCGCGGCCAGGTGCATGCCGATCCGCTGTGGGTCGAGGCCGACGGCGATGCGCCTGGGATAGCCGCTCCGGGACTCGTCGACGAGCGCCTGCAGTTCCACCAGGAGCGGCCTTGTGCCTTCCCAGGTCACGGTGACGACGCTGCCGGGAGACATCTCCTTCGGCCGCTGCAGGAAGATCGCCGACGGGTTGGCGACTTCCTTCAGGCCGGTTTCCGTCATCGCGAAGACGCCCAGTTCGTTTACGGCGCCGAACCGGTTCTTCTGGCTTCGCAGCGTGCGGAAACGGGTGCCGGCGGGACTGTCGAGCATGACGAAGCAGTCGATCATGTGTTCCAGCACCTTGGGTCCGGCGAGGTTGCCTTCCTTCGTGACGTGACCGACCAGGATCACCGTGGTGAGGGTCTGCTTTGCAAGCCTCGTAAGAAGTGCGGCGGACTCCCTTACCTGGACCACGCTGCCGGGGACACTGCCGGCGGATTCCGCGTGCATGACCTGGATCGAGTCGACGACGATGGCGCTTGGCGGGTGTTTTTGGGCCAGTTCGGCGATGGCTTCGACACGTGTCTCGACCGCGACCAGCAGGTCGTCCAGCGGCAGGGACAGCCTGCGGGCACGGTCGGCGATCTGTTGCAGGGACTCCTCGCCGCTGACGTAGAGCATGGGCTCGCGTCCCGAAATCGCGGCGGCGACCTGTAACAGCAGCGTGCTCTTGCCGGCGCCGGGATCTCCGCCGATGAGGACCACGGAGCCGGGCACGAAGCCACCGCCGAGCACGCGATCAAGTTCATGCATGCCGGTGGGCATGCGCGCGAGTGCTGCGGTCTCGACTTCGGCGAGCCGTGCGACTTCCGGCGGAGCGCCGCTGTAGCCTGAACCCGCCACGCTGGCGCCGGACCCGGCGGCGGCGCGTTGAAGCGTGAATTCACGCAACGTGTTCCACTTGCCGCAGGCGGAGCACTGGCCCTGCCACTTCGGATGTTCGACGCCGCAGTCGTCGCAGACGTATGCGACCTTAGCCTTGGCCAACGGGTTCGTATTCCTCGGGCGCGCGTGTTTCGAACTTGGTCAGTTCCTTGCGGAACCACATCTTCACCATGCCGGTGGGCCCGTTTCGCTGTTTGCCGATGATGACCTCGGCAATACCCTTTTCTTCGGAGTCCTTGTTGTATTCCTCGTCGCGGTAGATGAAGAATATGACGTCGGCATCCTGTTCGATGGCGCCGGACTCGCGCAGGTCCGACATTCGGGGCCGCTTGTCTTCGCGATTCTCGAGGGCGCGGTTCAACTGCGACAGCGCAATCAGCGGGCAGCGCAGTTCCCTGGCGACGGATTTGAGGATGCGCGAGATTTCGGAGAGTTCAAGCGTACGGTTCTCCGAGCGGCCCTCCGCGCGCATCAACTGCATGTAGTCCACGACGATGAGCTTCAACCCGGAAGTCCGGGCTACCCTGCGGGCTCGCGCCCGCACGGCATTCGGCGTCAATCCGCCCGTATCGTCGATGTACAGGGGCTTGTGCTTGAGTTGGTTGATCGCTGACTCGAGCCGGGGCCAGTCCTCTTCGTTCAGTTGGCCGGTGCGCAGGCGGTTCTGATCGATGCGGCCGAGGGAGGAAAGCAGGCGGACCACAAGCTGCTCCGCGGGTTGTTCCATGGAGAAGATGAGCACGCCGGGGTCGTTGTCATCCGCGTGCATGACGGCGTGCTCGGCGATGTTGACCGCCAGGGCCGTCTTGCCCATGGACGGCCGGCCCGCGATGACGATGAAGTCCGAATCCTGCAAACCGGCCGTGTAGCGATCCAGGTCGGCAAACCCGGTCTCGAGGCCGGTCATGGCGTTGGGATTCTTCGACAGGCGATTGACGCGGTCGAAGGCGCTCTCAAGCATCGTTTCGACCTGTAGCGGACCGTCGCCCTCCAGCCGCTCATCGGAGATATCGAAGACGGCCTTCATCGCCGAATCCAACAGGTCGTCGCTGGAACGGCCTTCCGGCGTGAACGCCGACTCCGCGATCCCTGAACCGGCGCTGATGAGCTGCCGCAGGACCGCCCGCTCGCGCACGATGTCGGCGTACGCGCCGATATTGGCGGCGGAGGGGGTTTCCTCCGCCAGCTCCGCGAGGTAGGCAATGCCGCCCACGCGCTCGGCGAGCTTGCGGGATTCCAGCGCCTCCGCCACGGTCAACACGTCAAGCGGGTTCAGGTCGTTGGCAAGCGTTGCCATCGCCTCGAAGATGATCTGGTGTTCCGGGCGGTAGAAGTCGCGCGCCGCGATCCGGTCGGCCACGGTGTCCCACGCTTCGTTCCGGATCATCAACCCCCCGAGCACGGACTGCTCGGCTTCGATCGAATGCGGGGGGACCTTTAGCCTGGTTGGTGAGGATGGGTCTCGGGAGGGTTCTGCCATCGGTTGGGAGCCGCTCTGTCGAACCCTAACGATCTAGGTTGCCGTAGGATGCGTCAAGCGGAAACTGCCCTAAAGTCACGTCCGACATTGTTCAGGCGATGCGCGAGCCCACGAGCGCCGGAACACGCTGTGGACAGGTTGTAGGTGACCGTTGAATACGGTGGAAGCGAGCGGCGTGATCCCCGTCAAGCTACTCGGCGACGACGTTGATGCCGACAGTCGCGGTGACGCCAGGATGAAGCTGGATTTCCACCTCGTACTCTCCGACCTGGCGAATGGTTCCCTCGGGCAGGCTCACTTCCGATTTGGTCACCTCGTTGCCCTGGTCGGTCAGCGCCTTGGAAATCTCCACGGTGCCCACGGAACCGAACAGGCGGCCCTCTTCGCTGGCCCGGACCATCAGTGTGGCGGAGACCCCTTCCAGTGCGGCGGCACGCGTTTCGGCAGCGGCGAGTTTTTCGCCGGCTGCGGCTTCGAGTTCCGCCCGTCGCGCTTCGAACGCCGCCCGGTTCTCGCGTGTGACACGCACGGCCCGCCCGGTGGGAATGAGGTAATTGCGCGCGTAGCCGTTCTTGACCGAAACCTCGTCCCCCAGGGTTCCGAGTTTGCCGATGCGTTCGAGCAGGATGACGTTCATCTCACGGTTACCCTACTTGTGCTGATCGGTGTACGGGACCAGCGCCAGGTACCGGGCGCGCTTGATCGCCGTCGCGAGTTGCCGCTGGTAGCGGGCACTGGTGCCGGTGATACGGCTCGGGACGATCTTGCCGGTTTCGGTGATGTAGGGTGCGAGAAGATCGAGGTCCTTGTAGTCGATCTCCTTGATCCCTTCCGCCGTGAAACGGCAATAGCGTTTGCGTCTGAAACCCCTGGGCATCGGTTAGGACTCCACTTCCGCAGGTTCGGCGACCCGCTCCCGCTCGGCCGCGGCTTCCGCTTCTTCCCGGGCGCGCCGCAACGCGCGTGCCTGCGCTTCTTCTTCGCGCCTGCGATCGCGCTCGCGCTCCTTCTCCTGCTCCCGGAGCTCTTCCTCGTAGATCTTGGATGACTCCGTGATCGCGTGCTGGCGCCGGATGATGAGATTGCGGATCACCGCGTCGTTGAAGCGGAACGCGCTTTCGAGTTCTTCGAGTGTCTCGGCGTCCACTTCCACGTTCATCAGCACGTAGTGCGCCTTGTGGATCTTCGCAATGGGATAGGCGAGCTGGCGCCGGCCCCAGTCTTCCATTCGGTGTACGGCGCCGCCACCGCGCTCGATCATCGAGCGGTAGCGCTCCATCATGCCGCGCACCTGTTCAGATTGGTCCGGATGGACCATGAAGACGACTTCGTAATGTCGCATTTCGATTCCTCCTCTCGGGTTCGCCACCGCGGTCAATTGCGCGTGCGGCGAGGATTAACGCTGGATTCTACTGGCGAGTCCGCACGACTTCAAACAGCAGGATTCCCGCCGCCACCGCGACATTGAGGCTTGCAACCTCGCCAGCCATCGGGATGCGGACAAGGTGGTCGCATTGTTGCGCGGTGAGGCGCCGCAGTCCCTGCCCCTCCCCGCCCACCACCACGGCAGTGGGGGCCGGCATCTCGAGGTCGTAGAGCGATGTCCCGACGTCCTGATGCCCGCCGACCACCCAGACACCCTGCTCCTTGAGCCATGAGAGCCTGCGCGCAAGGTTGGTGACGGATACGACGAAGAGGTGTTCGAAGGCGCCGCTCGAGGTTCGGATGGCCGCCGAGGTCAGTCCGGCGGCGTGTCGCTTGGGAACAAGCACCGCATCCACCCCTGCCGCCTCCGCCGCTCTCAGGCATGCGCCGAGATTGCGCGGGTCCTGGACCTGGTCGAGGACGAGGACGAAGGGATTCTCGAAGCCGGGCCAGCGCCGCTCCAGCTCCGCCTCGGTGGCGGGGGCCACGGCGTGGCATTGCGCGGCCACGCCCTGGTGCGGACCAAGTGCCACGCGATCGAGCTGTCGCCTGTCAACGGACTCGACGCGTATCCCGAGCGCCTTTGCCTGGGCGATCAGATCACCCAACGCCTCCGAACGGCGGCCGGTGGCTACCCACACGCAACGCACCCGGGCCGGTGCCGCATCCAGGACGTTGCGCACGGAATGTGTGCCGTAGACCCAGTCGCCGGACGGTTCCTTCATCGTTTGCGTGCGCCCTTGCGCTGGACCGGAACCAGGTCGACGCGGCGCGTCTCGACCGAGACGTCTTCCAGCACGACATCGAGTTTGTCTCCGAGCGCGAAACGTCCTCCCGAGGTCTCCCCCACCAGGGCCATGGACTCGGGCGCGAAGTGAAAGTAATCGCGGCCGAGGTTCGAGACGTGCACGAGCCCCTGGACGAACACGTCTTTGAGCCGGACGAAGAGACCGAAATCCGTCACGCCGACAACGACGCCGGAGAACCGTTCCCCCGTGCGGTCCTTGATGTAGTCGCACTGCAGCCAGTCGGACACCGCCCGGGCAACGTCGTCCGCCCGACGTTCCGTCATGGAGATGTGTGCGCCGGTTTCGCTGAGCCACTCTGCTGTCGGGGGTGATGCGTCCGGCTTGATCATGCGATGCACGGTTAGGTCGGCGTAGCGCCGAATCGGGGAAGTGAAGTGCGCATACTGGGGTAGCGCGAGACCGAAGTGACCGACATTGTCCGGGTCGTACCGGGCCTGGGGCATCGACCGGAGCAGGAGGATCTCAAGAAGCCACTTGTTCCTGGGAGTGCCCCCGAGCGCACGGGACATGAGATCGCGCAGGCGGCCGGGAGTCGTGTCTCTCGCCGACAACCGGACGCCCGCGAATGCGAGGGCGGTTACGAGCTGGTCCAGCTTCTCTCCCTGCGGGGCCTCGTGAACGCGGTAGAGCGGCGCTTCCACTCGCCTCGCCGCGCACACGTTCGCCGCGATCATGGCCTCTTCGATCATGCCGTGGGCATCGTTGCGATCCGTCAGCGCAACGGAACTGACCCGGCCGTCCTGGAGCGTGAGTTGGGGTTCGGGGCTCTCGAACTCGACAGCGCCCCGGTCGGAGCGTCGCGCCCGCAGCGCCCGGTACACCTCGAACAGCGCGGCGAGCATCGGGGGCTCCGCTGCCGCTTCTTCATACGTGAGCCTCGCGTGTGACCGAATGACCGCATCGTAGAACTCGCTTGACGAGACCGTTCCCGCCGCCGACACCTGCATGTCGCAGACGAGCGCGAGACGCTGTTCCTGCGGGACCAGCGAGCAGATGCCGTTCGAGAGCGACTCGGGCAGCATCGGGATAACGCGGTCGGGCAGGTACACCGAGTTGCCGCGCCGCCTCGCTTCGATGTCGAGAGGAGAGCCGGGCTTTACGTAGTGGGCGACATCGGCGATCGCCACCACCAGGCGCCAGCCGCCCTCGCTGTGCGGTTCTGCGTACACGGCGTCATCGAAGTCACGCGCATCGGGCCCATCGATGGTGACGAGCGGCAGGTTGGTGAGATCCCGTCGGCCGGCCGCGTCGTCCGCCGTCACGCTCTGCGGCGCGCGGAGGTCGAAGTCATCCGGCCAATCGACGGGCACGCGGTGACTGCGAAGCATGGCGACCGCTGCCCGGTCCGCCTCGTTTCCTGCGCTCAGCACCGACAGGATGCGGCCGCTGTATCGCCCCCGGTCCTGCCACAGGAGCGACACTTCGACGATGTCCCCGTCGCGCGCGCGCCGGTCGTCGTCCTCGATTTCCACGCGTCCCCTGACCGCCGGGTCCAGGGACTCGACGAACCGGCGCCGAAATCCCTCCACGACACATCCGATCAAAGGTTCGGTAGACGGCTCGACGACCCGGAGACCGCCGTCCCGGCGGGCGCGCCAGCCGCGCTGGCGCCCGCTCGGAAGCTCGACGCGGTCGCCGGCACGGACATTAGATCCGGGTGGCAATTCGGCGCCGGAACCTTCCGCCACGAGCTTGCCGAAGGACTCGACGACCTTCACCACCTCGGGTTCGCCGAGGAGCGCGTAGTGGCCGTCGGGCGACCGTCCGACTTCACCCAGGTGTTCGAGTCCGCGCAACAGGCGCCGCAGCCGATGCGTCTCGGCACCTTTGGCGATGCCCAGGTGCCGCACCAGGTCGTTCCAACGGGGAGAGTCGTGGGCTTTCAGGGCATCACGGACATCGCTAGCCGAAAGTTGCCTTTCCCGGGTGGCCCCTCTGCGCCTGCGGCGTCTCAAATTGACAATTCCTCGAGACGATAGGTACATTGCGCGCCCCGTTTCCAGCGCCGGACGCCCGATCGTTCGGTGTGTGTGGCCCGCTTCTTTGCCGAGGTGGTGAAATTGGTAGACACGCTAGCTTCAGGTGCTAGTGGGGGTAACC
>JAPPGA010000012.1:0-10183 GCA_028821515.1 Gammaproteobacteria bacterium
CTCCGCCTCGGCCGCGTGAGCTAAAGAGACGAACGGAGATTTGTTCCATGCGAGTAACGAAATCGCCCCGCGCCGCCTGATCTCAGCGTCTAAGATAGGCATCACCGCCGTGGAGATAGGGCAATGGCTAGTCCGCAGCAAATGAACCCGCAGATTGTCACGCTCGAGCGTCCGGAACACCACTACGTACTGCTGGTTGCAGCCGATGGCCGCATGCTGGGTCTTGACGACAACGGTGGTCCCGCGTTGTTCGATGAAGCCGGCGACCGTGTCATCTGGGATCGATCGGCTTCGGGCGTGCGTCATGTGGCTACGGCCAAGGACCTCCGGGTCGACTTCGACAATGGCACATGCACGTTGCGGGTGGGCGCGGAGGACATGCGCTTTCAGGTCGGCCACGGTCCGGAAAGACTGCCTTCCGAGTACCTGGAAGACCTGCGGCGGGACGGTTGGGTGTGCATCAACTCCATTCTTCCGCCGGAGATCGTCGAACGGCTGGAACGGGTCGCATGCACGGGCCGCTACGAGCATCTCGAGCAGAGGAACGACATGCCGAAGATCTGCCAGGACGCCGCGGTCGGCAAGGCGGTGGCGGAACCGGTATCGCTCTGGGTGCTCCGCGCGTTCCTTCAGACCCGGGACATTCACCTGGGCCATCCGCCCGGTTTCAACGTGCTGCCGCCCGACACGCTGGCGCAGGCGGGCCGGCGCTGGCATTCCGACATTCCGTACACGCCTTCGTCGAGTCCCCAGCCCGTATTCCCCCGCAACGAGCCGCCCAAGGCGTGCAATCGCAATACGTTCGTGTCGGACTTCAGCCACCTGAACGGCGCGACGATGTTCACGCCGGGCTCGCACCTCGTTGACTCCGGACCCCCCGAGGAATGGAACGCCCCACTCGAGAAGGGCGAACTGCCCTACAGCGGACCGGAAGCCACGGTTCTCGAAGCTCCGAGCGGCAGCATGATCCTGTACGACGCGAGGACCTGGCACCGGGCCGGCTACAACCGCAGCGGCCACAAACGGGGGATGATGGCCACGAATTACGCGACGCCGGATGTTGTACCCAAGCGGGATACCAGGCCTGCCTGTCAACGGCTCCACCAGGCGCCCGTTTACCGGGAACTGAATGCGAGGGAACAGCGCGACGTCACGGACCTGCTGACGAAAGTGCCGGAATTCGCCGCAGGTCCTTGAGCAAACCCGGCTCGTCACTGCCCCGAGCGGAAACATGCGAAAGAGCCTGCTCAACCTGTTGATCCTGCTGGCGTACCTCAGCGCCAGCGGTGCCCCGTCAGGGAACCCGCCGGAGCGCATGCAGCATTACCTCACGCGCGCAGCCGAATACGCGGAGGCGCGGAACTACGGCCTGGCGCGTACATACCTTGAGCCGGTGCTGATCAGTCCGTGGATCACCTCCGAGCAGCGGGCGCAGGCCTACGTCATGCAGGCGTTTACATACCAGGCCGAGGGACTGTTCGTGTCGGCGGCGCTCAACTACCTGCGGGCACTGGAGTTCGACGCCGACGAGACGACCGCGTACGCATCGCTTTCCTACCTGTACGCCCATGGACTCGGCGTCGCGCGGGACGAAGGCGAAGCGCTGCGGCTTGCCCTCGAGGCGGCGCAGCGCGGCGACGGGTATTCGCGCGTCTACGCCGGCATGGCACTCATGGACGAGGACATCGATGAAGCGAGAGCCTGGCTGCTGAAGGCCGCGGAGGACGGCTACCAGCCCGCGTACGTACACCTGGCGCATACGTTCCGGGGCGGGGTCGCCGGCGACCCGGACCCGGAGGAGGCGAGGCGGTGGTTTGAGGCCGCCGCCGGGGAAGGCAGCGTCGCGGCGTCGCTCGCGATCGCGTACATGTACAGGGACGGGGAGTTCGGCGAACCGGACATCAAGGAGGCCGCGCGCCGCTTCTCGATCCTCGCAGACAACGGTTCGCCGCATGCAAAGGCGGCGCTCGCGCACCTGTATCTCCTGGGCAGCGACGTGGACCGGGACGAGGCCGGCGCATTCGCGCTGTACTACGAGGCCGCGGAACAGGGCGTCACCGACGCCTACATCGGCCTCGGCTATCTCTACGAAACGGGAACCGGTACGGCTACCGACCTCGACGCCGCCGAAACGTGGTACAGGCGCGCGGCCGAAGAGGACGATGCTGCGGCACAGTTCCGGCTTGGAAGCCTGATGTTCCAGGCCGATCTCAAAGAAAGAACCGCGACGGCGCTCTATTGGTTCGAGCGCGCCGCGAGCGCGGGTCACGCCGGCGCGGAAAACAACGCCGCGTGGATCCTCGCGACCTCGAAATACGATCCGATCCGCAACGGCGTGCTGGCATTGCACCTCGCGCAACGAGCGGTCGCCCAGGACGAGACTCCCGGCACGCTCGATACGCTGGCTGCGGCCTACGCGGAGAACGGCGACTTCGCACGGGCCATCGCCACCCAAACCAGCGCTATCGCGGCCATTTCGCCGGAGACGGAGAGCCTGCGCGGGGAACTGATGAATAGGCTCTCACGATATGAAGCTGGCGAGCCCTGGCGCGAATGACAACAGGCAGCGGGACCCGGAGGGACTGACGGGAGACTATTGCCTCCGTTCCTTACGCTATTGCCAGCCTCTTCGGCAAGTCGTTACATCTGAAGTACGTCTTGCAGACGGCCAAGCGCCTTCTTGTGACTTCGCGGACTCATCCGTCGAATGTTGTACAGCTTCCACTGGATAGCTGGCCACCGATCCAACCCCTTGAACGGAAGCAGAGTCCAATCTGGCTCGCCTTGCTTGATCGACAGCAGGAATCGTCGCTCACCTTCAGTGAGGGCGGTCGCTACCCAGTCGAACAATCGGGTTCTGGCAGCCTCAAGTTCCGCCAGCTCGATTGGCTGGTCAGTCATACCAGCAAAGTGATTGGGAAAAATGTCTTCGATCTGCTTGCGGTTCGGCACCAGCAGTTCCGCGATTGGGCGTCGATGTCCAGCGAGGTAAGCAACGAACGCCTGCCGTATCGGATCAGGAATCGGACCCATTGTCTGGAGTTGCAATATGTCGAAGAGATCGCGCGGGTGCTGACGATCCAGCGCTGCACAGAGTTTGCCGGCATAGAGATCGGCAGAGTCAAGACGTTGGATCTCTACGAACAGTTCGTAAGCATCCTGCGCCGCCGGGCACAGTTCGCTCGCGACGGGTGGTACCAAACTGCCTCGAATGACAACACTCGGTTCCACCTTTATCCGCGCGCCAGCCCTATCGACCAGCAGCTTCGGTGCGTTGCCTTGAGTGACCTGCACGTCAACCCCTGGGACGGTCCGCCGAATCGTCTCGGTGATTTCGGCGAGTTGCGCACGGATACCCATCAGCGCCGTGTTGCGATCCGAAATCGGCAGGTACGTGAGATCGATGTCGACGGACAACCTGGGCATGTTCCGAAGAAACAGGTTTATGGCGGTGCCTCCCTTGAGCGCGAAGTCCGGCGCGCTGGCGACGGCTGGCAGGCAGCGAATCAATAGTTCGGCCTGAGTTCTGTATTCGGCTCGCGGTGCCATTCGGGTTGCTCAGGCTTGCACCGGGTCATCGACAACCAGGTCGTATTTGCTGTCGAGGCGTCCTCCCGGGTGGATAGTGCGGCGGCCTGACCCGAAATCGACCTTCGACAGGTCCAGACGTTTCAACCATGGGTGCTTCGAACGCTCGGCTGCATGCATGAACAGCCGCTTGGTCTTCACTGAACTGCAGTTCTCAAGTAGCTGTTGTATCAACTGCGGGCGCGGCGACGTTATCGACTCGATAACCTGGACAGCTTCTTCGTACGATTGGCGCTTCGGAAGCAGGTACACCAACTCGAAGGCTGCCTGCTCGAGGGTCGCGACATCCAGCTCGACCTGGTCAACCTGGAGCAATGACGTGGTCCTGACGCTGCCCGAAAAGACACCCGTTGTCACCAGCGTCACCGGCCGGGACCAGCGGTGGCCCTCGAACCAGGCTGGCAACCTGGTGCCGGGTCCGCCGAACAGAAAGACCTGGCGCTGGCCGAACGCCAGGTAGTGCGCGTATCCGCGCAGCTCAATGGCGGTCATTCCGCCGGGGTGAAGGTCGAGATCGAGCTGATTCTGCAGCGCATAGACTGCTCCCGCCCAGTCGACTGTATCGCCTGCTCGCTTGTAGGCACCGTGACCAAACCGTTCCAGCCAACCTGACCGGAGATACTTATCCGCAAGCCGTCGGTCAACGCCTCTGCGTTGCATCCATCGCAGCGTGCCGACCGTTCCGGGTCGCCACTGCTGCAACAACTGGTTTATTTTCGAGCTCATTCGACAACCAAAGAGAGACGATCACGCTTGAAAATAAACTATACCAAGCTGTCACGAAGTTCAAAAAAGCGCTCAATTGTCGCCAAAAAAGCGACTTTTCCGCATAAATCTGAACCAACGAAAACAAGCCGGATCGCCACACATCAACCATTTCTCAGTCCGTCCTGTCTTTCTCATCTGCTTCAAAGTCCCGGACCAACCTGCCCAGGCGTTCCAGTTCTTCACCCGGCATGTCCGGATCGAAGGAAATGTAGAGCGCGTCGGCAAGCCGTTCGGCGCCGGGCGTGGGTGTGTTGCCGTCGGAGACAACGGCCAGGCGCCCGGACATGGCGTCGAACCCGCGCTCACGGAGCGCGGCAGACAGTGCATCGGGATTCCGCGTCAGCACGGGAAACATCCAGTACCCGTGTGGGTCGGCGGTGCGCGCCGGAACTTCGACATCCGGCCCCAGCGCCGCCATCAACGTCCGGCCCGGCTCCACGCGGCGGGAGACCGGCGCTGTCCCCTGCGCCAGCCTGCGTTCCAGCACTCCGAGGAGCGCGGCGCACGGACGCCGGCGAATGATCGGGATGAACGACTCGTCCGGCACGTTGCGGGTCAGGCTGTGAATCCATTGGTTCGCGTCCGCCCCCAGGGCGTCTGCGGCGGCCATGACGATCCCCAACGCGCGCGGATGCGATGCGGCTTTCAGGGCGCCGTAGAGCAGGACGCGACGCAGGTATTCGCCCGTCGGCTGGACGCCGTCCTGCGCATGGATGCGCTTCATCCGGGCGCATGTGTCCGGATCGCGCACGCGCGCCAGCGCACCGCCCAGGGCGGTGGCGGTCTTGATGGGGCCGAAGGAAAAGAGCGACAGGTCCGCCTGGGCGTGACCGGTCCAGTCCGGGCCCGCATACGCCTCCGCGCAGTCCTCCACCACGGCGATGCCACGCCGTCTCGCGAAGGCGAGCGCGGGATTCAGATCGACACGTCCGCCGAATAGGTGTGAGAGCACCAGGGCCCGCGTGCGTTCGCCGACACATCGCTCGAGCGCGGCCTCGTCCCACGCCGCCGTCCCGGGATCCAGGTCGAGCGGCACGGCGCGAAATCCGTGGTGCCGGGCGATGCGCGGCATATCCGGCACGGTCAGCGCGGAAAAGACGACCTCCGAACCCGGTTCCCAGCGCTGCGCCCGCAGGTAGAGGTCGAATGCGGAACGCACCGTAAGGCAGGCGAGGGTGTCCGACTCCGAAGACCAGAGCCGCTCCACGCGGCTGGCGACATCCTGGATCGGCGACGGCGACAGGCACTCCCGCAGCGCGAAGGCCCAGTCCGACCAGTCCAGGTCGATTCCCTTGCAGGGCCACATCGCGACCATGCTCAGGCCTCCGATGTCCGGAGGTGTTTCGGCACGAGCGCCCTTTCGATGCCCTCGAACATGAGCTCCGTCGCCACCGCGAGAAGCGCCGCCGGCACGGCACCCTGCATGATCAGACCCGTGTCGTTCAGACTCAAGCCCGTGACGATGGGGTCGCCCAGGCCCCCGGCGCCGATGAACGCCGCCAGTGTCGCGGTGCCGATGCAGATCACCGCCGCGGTCCGAATGCCGGCCAGCATGCTCGGCATCGACAGCGGGACAAATACGTGGCGCAGTTCCTGGCCGCGCGTGAGCCCCATCGCCCTGGAGACGCGTCTTAGTATCGGATCGACCGTGACGAGCGCGGTGACGGTGTTGCGGACGACGGGCAGCAGCGAGTAGAGAAACAGCGCCGCGATGGCGGGCACGACGCCGATACCGAAGAGCGGGATCATGAGCGCCAGGAGCGCGATCGACGGGATCGTCTGCATCAGTCCAGTCATGTAGACCACCGCGCGCGACAGCCAGCCGGTGCGGAACACGATGAGCCCAAGGGCGATGCCGACGCACGTCGCGGCTGCCAGCGCGATGGCGGTCAACAGGATGTGCCGGGCCGTGTTGCGGCGCAGTTGCTCCCAGAATCCGGATCGGGCCGTTTCGCTCTCGACGCCGATGCCGTCCAGGTAGCCGGCCGCGGCTTCTTCAAAGTCGGCGCCGCCGAACATCACGGACGCGTTGATCGCCTGCATGCCCGCATCGTCCAGGGTGTTCGCCACGAGCCCGAGCCTCGCTTTCGCGGAGGCTGGAAGGTCCGCGCGCACAAGCGGAACGGCAAGGTACTTCGGGAAGAAGTCCCTGTCGTCGGTCACGACCCTGAGGTCGTAGCGAGTCAGCTCGCCGTCCGTGGAATAGGCGTCCGTGACGTGAATGGCGCCATCCGCGAGCGCCTGGTAGGCCAGCGCATGCTCGATTCCCTGCGGGACCCGCTCGAATCCATACACGCGGGAGAGGCCCGGCCAGCCGTCCTCGCGTTCGAGAAACTCGTGGCTGACGGCAACCTTGAGACCGCTGCGCGCAGCAAGGTCGGAGATGGTGTTCAGCGCGAGATCCTCGGCCAGCGCGCGCGGCACCGCCAGGGCGTAGGTGTTGTTGAAGCCGAACGGCGGCAGCAGTTGCAGTCCCAGTGGGGCGATGGCCGCGTTGAGATCTTCGAAGCCGAGCTGCGAATCGGACTTCAGGATGGCCTGCGACAGGGTGCCGGTATATTCGACGTAGATGTCTATCTCCCCCGCCACGAGCGCCTCGTAGCAGATCAGGGTGCCGCCGAGGCCCATGCGGCGCTCCACCTCGAACCCGCCCGACTCCAGCAGTTGCGCCACCGCTTCTCCCAGGATGTAGGACTCGTTGAAGTTCTTGCTCGCAACGACGATCGGCTCCGCCGATATCAACACAGGACAAAGCGCCAGGACGACGATGGCGGCGAGGCGCGTCACAGTTGCGTCTCGACGAGGCGGGCAACGTAGCCTGGCGCCGGGGTGGCCATCACCGCCGCAGTCTCGCCTGCCTGCAGGACTTCACCGGATCCGACGATGACCAGGTGCTGCGCCAGCTTCACCGCCTCACGCATGTCGTGGGTGACGAGCAGCGCGCTCACGCCCTCGTGGCGCTGCGCGTGGATGAACTGCTCGTAGAGTTCCATCCGCGTGATGGGATCCACCGCGGAGAACGGCTCGTCGAGAAGCAGCAGGCCCGGTTTCAGCATGAGCGCCCGGCAGAGTCCCACCCGCTGCTGCTGGCCCCCGGATAGTTGATGCGGATACCGGTCGGAAAGGGAGGCGTCGAGGCCCATCTCCTCCAGCAATTCGGCGAAGCGGGCGTCGATGGCGTCGCGCGGCCAGCGTTCCAGCCTCGCGAGCAGATCGACGTTCTGCCGCACCGTCATGTGGGGGAAGAGCCCCGCGCCCTGCACGGCATACCCAATGCGTCGCCGGAACGCCTCCACGCCCTCTTCCGGCACCGATTCGCCAAGGACTTCGACCGTACCCTCGTTCGGACGCAGGACACCGTTGACGAGTTGCAGCAGGGTCGTCTTGCCGCTGCCGCTCTCGCCGACGATGGCGGTCGTATGCCCGGTCGGGCAAGAGAAGCTGACATCACGAAATACCCAGTTGCCGGCAAAGTGCTTGCCTACAGACGCGAAATTGACACAGGATCCTTCGACAGGGGGCGTTCCCTCCGTCGGCGAAGCCGTACCCTCACGGGAGCCCGTCATGCCCGTGTGCGTCGCTCGAGTTCCAGGCCATACGCCTGCAGTGCGTCCAGCATCTCGGGGTCGTCAGCGCTGTCGGCCAATCGTTGCTCCACGTCGCACCGATACTCGGCGACGGTCAGGCGCCTGGGGTGCTCGCCGGTCAGGCGGTCGACCACGTGCCGATTCCAGGCCTGGCGCGCAGGGCCGTCGAGGGACTCCGGGCGCATTCGAGCGCGCAGCCTGCTGGCAAGTGCCATCAGGCGGGAATCCGAGAAGGGGACATCCGGCCAGGGCGACCCGGCGCGCAGCTCGCGCTGAAGGCTTTCGCACACCGTACGATCCGCATCCGGAATGAAATCCTCGTAGAGCCGTTCTTCGGCGTCGCGGATTCCGTCGCGGCCTTCGCTGTCGCGACTTCCGTAGACCTGTGCGATCTTGCGGTCGAGATCCGGCGTTGCCCTGAGCGCGGCCCGACGCTCGAACATAAGGTCCCGGTCAACGCCGATGCGTTGGGCGTCTTCCGGCCGCAGCACATTCAACGGGGCAAGAAAGGGACATCGGTTAAGCCGCACCTGGTGCAATGGCGGACGTTCTTCCGACTCCTTCGCGAACAGCGTCTCGGCCAGGTCTTCCGCCGAATCGTGGATGAGCGGCGCGACATCGCGGCCGAGGTCCACGACGATGATGCTGGCGTCGATTTCGGGGTGTTGCGCGACCGACATGACCGGCGCGGTTCCGTAGCGCGCGCTACCGAAGGATCTCGCGGAATGCAGGAGGATTCGCCCTCCGAACGGCAGGAGCATTCGCCGCGCGGCGTCCCGTGACCGCAGGCCGAGGCCGTATTGGTAGAGCCTGGGCTGGCGTTCCTTGATCAGGCGTGCAAGTCCGATGGTCGCCTGCACGTCCGACAGTGCGTCATGGGGATTCTCGTGCGCCAACCCGTTTGCCTCGGCGATTGCCTGCAGACCGAACGACGGTTTGCCTTCGATCACCGGCCACTCGATGCCCTCCGGGCGCAACGCCCCCGCGGCCCGAACCAGGTCGATGATGTCCCACCGGGAATTGCCGTCGCGCCATTCTCTCGCGTAGGGGTCGAGCAAGTTTCTATAGAAGGTGTGACGAATGAACTCGTCGTCGAAGGCCAGATTGTTGTAGCCCACGACACAGGTGTGCGGCGTCTCGAAGATGCGATGGATTTCGGTCATCGCCTCCCACTCGGACCGCCCTGTCGCCAACGTCTGCGGAGCGATCCCCGTCACCAGCAGCGACTCCGGCCATGGCACGACTTCGGGACCCAACTGGATGTAGGTGGAGAAAGGCGGTTCAACCGGTTTCAGATCGGAATCCGTGCGCAGACCGGCGAACTGCACGATCCGGTCATGCGCGGGCGAAATACCCGAGGTTTCGAGGTCGTACCAGAGGAAGGTTTCGGCGGGTTCTTCCATGCGGGAGCCATGGTACGCGCTTTGGGCATCCCTATCAGCCCGGTCGGACGGGTGTCCTCGGTCCGTGGCGCGCTACCTGCGGGTGTGCTAAAGATGCGGCATGGGAACGTTGCGCGGCGCCATCTCGATGGCCTGGATTTCGATCCACACCACGCTCTGGTGCGTGCCGCTCTATCTGATGGGCTGCGTTCGCCTCGCGATGCCCAACGGCAAGGCGCGAATCGGGATTGGCAGCCTGATGGACCGCATCATCGACGGCTGGGTGGCGAGCAACCGCCTGCTCGTGTGGGCGCTTCGGCTGTCTGTCATCGACGCGCGATTCGGCGATGCGGGCGGTCTCAGGCGGGATGGCTGGTACCTCGTCGTCAGCAATCACCAGTCGTGGGTCGACATCATCGTCCTGCAGAACACGCTTCTCGGGCGCATTCCACCGCTCAAGTTCTTCACCAAGCGGGAGCTGATCTGGGTACCGCTGGTGGGGGTCGCAATGTGGTTCCTGGGGTTTCCCTACGTCCGGCGCTACGGCCGCGAACGGCTCGCGCAGAACCCTGAACTTGCCGAGCACGACAGGAATGCAACGCTCAAGGCCTCCCAGGGATTCGCCGAGCGCCCGACTTCGGTGCTGAGTTTTCTCGAAGGCACGCGGTTCACGGAGGCGAAGCATGCTGCCCAATCCTCGCCGTACCGCCATCTCCTGAGGCCAAAAGCGGGTGGCCTCAGCTACGTCGCGACCGCGCTTGGCGGGCGCGCGCCCACCCAAGTGGACGTGGACAAACACAAACACCGGGGGGGGGCGGGATTGTGGGATTTACTATTGGGGCGCTGCCGCCGAAAAGA
>JAPPGA010000012.1:10193-28390 GCA_028821515.1 Gammaproteobacteria bacterium
CCCCGGGGTCCCGCCCCCCAACCCCGCCCCCCAACCCCCCCCCCCCCCCCCCCCCCCGGCCCCCAACCGGGGGGGGCCCCCCCCCCGCCGCCCCGGGGGGGGGGGGCCCCGCGACCTCCCTCGTGGACGTGACCATCCACTACCACGGGGGCGTGCCGGGATTCTGGGATTTCCTCTGCGGACGCTGCCGCCGAATCGATGTGACGGTCGATACCCTCGCCGTGCCGGAACCGCTGACCCACACGGGGAGCGACAGGCGCGAGGTTCTCAACCGATGGGTGGATGGACTGTGGCAGGCAAAGGATCGCCGTGTCGCCGAAACCCGCGCCGCCGAGTAGGTTCCCGGACTGACTACTGGAGAACCGGCCCGGGGGCGCTCTCCTCCTGTTGACGTTCCAGCGCGTCGATGCGCGCCCGCAAGCGGCTGTACTGGACGCCCGATTGCTGCCGGGAGCCATCGATCGCGTCGATCGCTTCCTCAAGCTGTTCTATGCGTGGCTCAAGGGAGGCCCTCAACGTGGCGACCACCTGGGTCGCCGTGTTGACCTTGTCCACCAGGTCCCGTTGCTGGCGAACGAGCGTCCGGACCTGCTGCTGAACATCAGCCAACCGATCTATGATCTCCCCCTGCTGCTGCAGCTTGTCGTCGTTTCGGGACACGGCGCTCCTGAGATCCGCGAGGCTTGACTCCACGCTGTTCAACGCCGACTGATGCTTGGTAATCGCCGCCTGGTTGTCCTGGATCCATTTCTTGTTGCGTTTGTTCGCGATGTCCCACACCTTGCGGATTTCGGACTCCCAGAAACTCAACTGCTCGTTGGTCTCTTCGCCCGTTTCCATCATGTTCTCGTCCGTCGCCCGGGCACGCGCCTCGAGTTGCGCGAGTCGCGCTTCCGCATCCGCCCGTTCGCGTTCGCTAGCCAGGAGCTCCTGCTGCTGGTTGAAGACAAACCATCCGCCAATGCCGAAGCCCGCGATCATCAACGCAATGACCACGCCCATGCCGACACCCCGCCCGGCACCTCCGCCGCCGGCAGATGGTCGACTGCGCGGGCGCCTCGGCACGTCACTCGGCGTCGCAGAAATCGGGGGGTCTGACGGGGGTCGAACCGGCTCGCTCAAGGTACGGGGCTCCAGCGTTGCAAGGACAACGAGAGTTTAGGCAGAACGAGGCCGCTGGGGAAGCGGGGTCGGCGTTCGCTGTCTCCAGCGAACGCCGAAAAGCAAGCGGTTACAGCAGTTCCACTATGGCCCAGAACACCCCTGTCAGCACAAGGCTGCTGACAATCACGCCGCGCACCGTCGTGATCGGACCCTGCTTGCCGACGATGGCATTGATTTCCAACGCCGCGATGATGACGAGGCCCACGACAAGAGCGGTCATGCTGTCCATGAAGCCGCCGTGCCCGAAGTGCGCGCTCGAGCCCATGAAGAACAGCATGGGCAAGGAAAAGAGCGTATTGGTTCGCGATGCCAGCGCCGCCTTCGGCGCGGCTGCCGCCGCTTCGGGCAGCGCTTCGCCGCCGCCCTTGATCTGTTCATTGGAAGCGATGACGATCTTCTGGTTCGGCCAGATGATGAGCCAGACGTTGAGGAACATCAGGGTTGCCATCACGGCGCCGAGAACGATGTCCACGCTGAGGCTTCGCATGATGAAGTAGAGAAGTACCAAGCCGGTCAGGAAAGTCAGCGCCGCCGCCCAGCGGAACCACCATAGCGCTCGCGGGGCGAGCTTGGTGAAGGCATCCACCCGGGCGTCGTCATCGGCCTCCTTGAAGTACTCCGTCTGCACGAAGTTGAAGTAGTAGAGCAGCCCTATCCAGGCAACGCCCGCCACCATGTGACCCCACCGCGCCAGGTAGTTGATGACTTCTTCCATGGTCCGACCCCCAAGTTGTGGTGCGCCTGATAATACTAGCGGGCCGCCGCGCGGCGCAACGCGACGCCACCCCGTAGCGGCTGTCCTTCAATGGGCTTCGAGGAAAACAGGCGCGCAGAAAAAACCCCGCCGAAGCGGGGCTTTTTCTGTTGGGCCGTGAGGCACTACATCATGCCGCCCATGTCCGGCATGCCACCGCCACCGCCCGGCATCGGGGGAGGATTGTCCTCGGGCGCTTCGGCAATCATGGCTTCGGTCGTGATCATGAGACCGGCGACCGACGCGGCCGACTGCAACGCGGTGCGAACTACCTTGGCCGGATCGGGAATACCCATCTCGATCATGTCGCCGTATTCGCCGGTGGCGCCGTTGAACCCGTGGTTGTCGGGGAGGCCGCGAACCTTGTCGAGTACCACGGCACCCTCGTCACCCGAGTTTGTCGCGATCTGACGCAGCGGCGCGGTCATCGCACGCCTGGCGATGTTGATGCCCACGTTCTGGTCCTCGTTGTCGCCCGTGAGGTCCTCGATGTTCTGCAACGCGCGAACCAGGGCAACACCACCGCCCGCCACGATGCCTTCTTCCACCGCGGCACGGGTCGAGTGCAGCGCGTCTTCCACGCGTGCCTTCTTCTCTTTCATTTCGACTTCCGTCGGCGCGCCGACCTTGATCACCGCAACGCCGCCGGCGAGCTTCGCCAGCCGCTCCTGCAGCTTCTCGCGGTCATAGTCGGACGAGGTGTCCTCGATCTCCTGGCGGATCTGCTTGATGCGCCCTTCGATGTCGACCTTGGTGCCCGCGCCATCGACGATGGTGGTGTTTTCCTTGGTGCAGGAAATGCGCTTGGCGGTGCCGAGATCGTCGAGACCCGCGCCTTCGAGGGTCAGGCCGACTTCCTCGGAAATGACCGTAGCACCGGTCAGGATCGCGATGTCCTGCAACATGGCCTTGCGGCGGTCGCCGAAACCCGGCGCCTTGGCGGCGGCGATCTTCACGATGCCGCGCATGTTGTTGACCACCAGCGTCGCCAGCGCTTCGCCTTCGATGTCTTCGGCGATCACCATCAGCGGCTTGCCCGCCTTGGCGACATTCTCGAGTACCGGCAGCATGTCGCGGATGTTGGAGATCTTCTTGTCGCAGAGCAGGACGAAGGGATCTTCGAGCTCGGCCGACATGGATTCCTGGTTGTTGATGAAGTACGGCGAGAGATAGCCGCGGTCGAACTGCATGCCTTCGACCACCTCGAGTTCGTTCTCGAGTCCGCTGCCCTCTTCCACCGTGATGACGCCTTCCTTGCCGACCTTCTCCATCGCCTCGGCGATGATCGCGCCAACTGCCGTATCGTTGTTTGCGGACACCGTTCCCACCTGGGCGATGGACGTCGAGTCCTCGCACGGGGTCGAGCTGTTGCCGATGTGCTGGACGGCGGCGATGACCGCCTTGTCGATCCCGCGCTTCAGGTCCATCGGGTTCATGCCCGCGGCAACCGACTTCAACCCTTCGGTCAGGATCGACTGCGCCAGCACGGTCGCGGTAGTCGTGCCGTCCCCGGCTTCATCGGATGTCTGGCTAGCGACTTCCTTGACCATCTGGGCGCCCATGTTCTCGAACTTGTCCTTGAGCTCGATCTCCTTGGCCACGGAAACGCCGTCCTTCGTGACGGTTGGTGCGCCGAACGACTTGTCGAGTACGACGTTGCGACCTTTCGGTCCAAGCGTCACTTTCACCGCATTGGAGAGGGTATTCACGCCTTCGAGCATGCGGCCCCGCGCATCGTCTGCAAAATGTACTTCCTTCGCGCTCATCGTTTTCTCCTAAGTTCCTCTGTCCTGTTTACAGTCCGTCTTCAGTCCGTCTTCAGTCCGTCGTGCGTGGATTAGTCTTCCAGCACGCCGAAGATTTCGTTTTCGGAGAGGATGAGGAGTTCTTCCCCATCCACCTTCACGGTGTTTCCGCCGTACTGGCCGAAGATCACCCTGTCGCCAACCTGCAGGTCCACCGCGCGAACGCTGCCGTCGTCCAATGCCTTGCCCGGCCCCACGGCGAGCACCTCGCCCTGAGAGGGCTTCTCCGACGCCGTATCCGGCAGCACGATGCCGCCCGCGGATGTGGTGTCTTCTTCCACGCGCCGCACGACCACACGATCATGGAGGGGTCGAATGTTCATGTCCTGATTCTCCCGAGATGTTGTTCGACGCGCTTGGCCGCGCCTTCACCCAAGTCTGTTGTTCATCGCCCAAAATAGAGGGCTCACCCCGATTGGCAGTCTCCTCTTGAGAGTGCCAAGTCGAAGGCGTGCATATGATAGGGGCGGTTCGTCGAGATTCAACCCCGATTTACGGGTAATTTTCGATATGGGGCGCCAATGACGTCAGTGGCGCCTGAAACGGCCTTCGATGGTGCGGCCTCCCTCCCCGGAATCCACCTGTCCCGCGGCGGCAAGTCGCCGCAGCAGTTCCATCGCGAGTCGTCTGCGCAAGGGCGGCGTCAACAGGACAAAGCCGACCGCATCCGTCACGAAGCCGGGCGTCACCATGAGAGCGCCCGCCAGGGCCAGCATCACGCCCTCGACCATCTCCGTCGCCGGCATTTCGCCGGCATTGAGGCGCGCGATTCCGCGCGTCAAGGTCGCGAACCCCTGCGCGCGGATCAGACCGACGCCGATCACGGCCGTGAGCACCACGAGGCCGATGGTGGGCCACGCGCCGATGATTCCCCCGACCTCGATCAAGATATACATTTCGACCAGAGGCGTCGCGATGAAAACCAGTAACCACTTTCCCATATGGACACTCCCGGCACACAGCCGTCCGAGGCTAGCGTAAACCTTCGCCAGCGGATCTGGCAGGTCACCGCAGAGATTCCGCTCGGCAGCGTCGCGACCTACGGCCAGATCGCCGAACTCGCCGGTCTTCCCGGCGGCGCGCGCCAGGTCGGCCTGACGCTGTCGCAACTTCCGTCGGGAACGAAGCTGCCGTGGCATAGGGTCATCAACGCAGCAGGCCGCATCTCCATCGCCGACGCATCCCGCCAGCAGGCCCTGCTCGAATCGGAAGGCGTGCTGTTCGAGGACGGCCGCGTGAACCTCAAGCGATTTCGCTGGCGCACCGGCTGACATACCATGCCGCCTTCGCTCAGACGGGCAGGCAAGTAGTGGAACATTCCGCGGAGTCAAAGGCGCTCGGGATCCGGGATTTCCTGCATCCCAAGGTTGCGGCGCTCCTGTTCCTGGGCTTTTCCGCCGGCCTGCCGTATCTCCTGATTTTCAGCACACTCTCCATCTGGCTGCGGGAAGCCGGTGTCGAACGCGCCGCGGTGACTTATTTCGCCTGGGCCGCGCTCGGTTACTCCTTCAAGTTCGTCTGGGCGCCGCTGGTCGACAAGCTGCCGCTGCCGGTCCTGAGCAGTCGCCTCGGGCAACGCCGGGGCTGGATGCTGGTTGCGCAGGGCGCGGTCATCGGGGCCATCGTCCTAATGGCATACAGCGATCCCGCTTCCCAACAAGGGCTCCAGGTGATGGCCCTCGCAGCCGTGGCGCTGGGTTTCTCCTCCGCCACCCAGGACATCGTCGTCGACGCCTATCGCATCGAGGCCGCCGAAGGGTCCGAATCGGTGCTGGGAGTACTTTCCGGGGCATACATGGCCGGCTATAGGTGCGCGCTGATTGTTGCGGGCGCCGTAGCCCTATACCTCGCCACCGCGTTCGGCACCACTGCGGAGCAATACCTTCACGACGCGTGGAGGTGGACGTATCTCTGCATGGCCGCGGCGATGCTGGTCGGCGTCGCGACCACGCTGATCGTCACCGAGCCGGTTCGCAGGAGCCCGTCGCGCTACTTTCACGACACCTCCGACTACGCCCGTTTCGTACTCCTGTTCGCCCTCATCGCGGGCACGTTCATCGCCGTCTTCGTGGCCTCGTCCGATGCGGTGACAGAAGTCGATGCCTGGTTGTCGGGTACGGTCGGGGTGAACGGGGTGTTGGCTGGATTCCTGGCCGAAGCGATGCGCCTCGTCGCGGCGCTGGCGCTCGCGCTGGGCGTGGCCAGGCTGTCCGTCTCCGGAGGCGTCGTTCGCCATGAAATCATGCACGACACCTATATCGCACCCGTCGCCGACTTCTTCGCGCGCTACGGCCGTATCGCGGTGCCAATCCTGCTTCTCGTCGGCTTCTACCGCGTGTCCGATATGGTCATGGGCGTGATTGCCAACGTCTTCTACGTCGACATGGGTTACACAAAGAACGCGATCGCCACCGCGAGCAAGCTGTTCGGCGTCGGCATGACGATACTCGGCAGCTTTCTCGGCGGATACCTGGCCCTCAAGTTCAGGGTGATAAGGGTTCTGATGCTCGGCGGCGTGCTCGCCATGGGGACCAACCTGCTGTTCATCGCCCTCGCCGCCTATCCCGGCGACGTGCAACTGCTGTACATGGTCGTCGCGGCCGACAACCTGAGCGCGGGACTCGCAACGGCCGCGTTCGTCGCTTACCTGTCGAGCCTTACGAGCCTTTCGTTCACGGCGACCCAGTACGCCATCTTCAGTTCACTCATGACCCTGTTCCCCAAGTTGCTGGGCGGCTACTCCGGCCAGATCGTGGATGCCCTGGGCTATCCCGTCTTCTTCGCCATCACGGCGGCCATCGGGGTCCCGGTGCTGTTCCTGATATATTGGCTGACGCGCCGCATGGCCGAAGCGAAGGAGTCCAGTGCGTAACCGAATCAGCCGCGTCGTGACGCGGACCGGCGACCGCGGCGAGACCTCGCTGGCCGGACCGGATCGCTTCCCCAAGCATCACCCGCGCCTCGCGCTCATCGGTGCGCTGGACGAGGCGAACAGCTTCATCGGGCTGCTGGCCGCCAGCATTGCCGAACACCACAAACCCGCGCTGACCCGAATCCAGTCCCGCCTGTTCGATATCGGCGGCGCCGTCGCCATGGGCGAAACCAACGTGGACTGGGAACCGCTGCTGTCAGAAATCGAGGCCGAGACCAAGGAACTGAACAGGGAACTGCCGCCCTTGAGGGAGTTCGTGCTGCCCGGCGGCGACGAGGCCGTGGCCCGCGCCCACGTGGCGCGCAGCGCCGTGCGGCGGGCGGAGCGCGCGTTCTGGGCCGAAGCGGAGAACCTGTCTGCGCTGGTCGAGGCCGGCGCCGGCGCATACCTGAACCGGCTGTCCGACTATTTCTTTGTCCTTGCGCGAACGTCGGCACGCGAAAACGGCGTCGCCGAAGTCGTGTGGGAGCCGCTGGGCCGAGACTAGGGGTCCGCGCCGTAGAACGGCACGCGAGTGCCGATCAAGGCGCGGAGTCCGGGACGGGTGGGATGGGCGAAACAAGGGGCCTGGGCGGGGGTGAAATGCGACGTGCCCGAAGGGCCGGCGGATTTCATGGCTAGCCCCCGGCTCGCCGGTCGAGACGACTTTCGTTATTAGCACAAGTTATTCTTTGCGCGTCTCCAATAAGAAGGACGTGCATGAAGAACATCGCGATTTGCTGCGACGGAACCGGAAACGAGTTCGGTCAGAACAATACAAACGTCGTCGAGACGTACCTCGCGCTCGACAAGGACGACGATCAGATCGCCTACTACGATCCCGGCGTCGGCACCGGCGGCTGGGAGTACCAGGAGGAGCGCGGGGAACTGCGCGCAATGGGCGACAAGGCCACCGGATACGGCCTGCAGAAGAACGTGGAGGACGCCTACGGCTTCCTCGCCGACAATTTCGAAGAGGGTGATCGCGTTTACCTGTTCGGGTTCAGCCGCGGGGCCTTCACCGTGCGCTCTCTGGCCGGGATGATCTTCAAGTGCGGACTGTTGCGCCCGGGACACGAAAACCTGGTCGAGTACGCGTCGAAGATTTACAACACCGAAGACAACGCTGCAGTCGCCGCAGGTTTTCTCGAAGCGTTCGGCCGGCCGTGCCCGATCCATTTCATCGGCGTCTGGGACACGGTCGAGTCGCTGGTGATGCACGCCGGCAAGCGCTTTCACGACGCTACGCTCAACCCCGATGTCAGCTTCGGATACCACGCCCTCGCCATCGACGAGCGGCGCGACGACTTCCGGCCGAGTCTCTGGGACGAGTCAGGGGCATTCGAAGGACAGGCCATCGAACAGGTCTGGTTCGCCGGCGTCCATTCCGATGTCGGCGGCTGGTATGACGACCGCGGGTTGTCGAACATCTCCCTGCACTGGATGCTCGGCAAGGCTGCAGGCTGCGGGCTTCGCCTCACCATGCCGACGGAGGAAAGACTGAAGCCCAACCCGCACGGCAAAGGTCATCACTCCGATACGGGGCTCTGGCGAATACGCGGCCGCAGCGCTCGGAAGATTCCTGATGGCGCGCGAATACACACGAGCGTGGTGACGCGAATGGAAGATCCGACCAACGGGTATCGGCCCGAGAACCTGCCCGAGGCTCACGTTCCAGTCGACTGACGGGCGCGCAGCGGCGAGTCGTATCTCGCATCTGTCCTATCATGCTCGCAGTCAAGCACGAGCGATCCCACCATGACCGACTGGTATCCAAAGCGTAGGTTCGGCGATCTCCCCCGGGAGATGGCCGAACGCTTCGGTGACCGGGAAGCCCTGGTCTTCCGCGATGCGCGCTTCACGTTCTCCGAAGTTGACAAGGAAGTAGACCGTGCCGGCAAGGCCTTGATGGCACTTGGCGTCGAGGCCGGCGACCACGTCTCCCTGTGGCTCAACAACCGCGCCGAATGGCTCTTCTTCATGTTCGGCCTGGCCAGGATCGGGGCAGTGCAGGTGCCCGTCAACACGCGGTTCCGCACCAACGATCTCGAGTACGTCCTGCGCCAGTCGGACAGCGCCATGCTGATCACGCACGATGTCTCCGGACCCATCGACTACCTGGCAATGGTGCGCGAGGTCGTCTCGCTCCCCGAAACCGGCGACAGCATAGAGGACAGCGATTTCCCGGTGCTGAAGCGCGTCGTCATCGTCGGCGATGGCGACTATCCGGGAACCGTCGGCTGGGGCACCGCGCTTGCCGGCGCCGGCCGCGTCACGAACGAGGAACTCAAGGCCAGGGCAGACGCGGTGGACCCGGACGATCCCGTCTTCATCATGTACACCTCCGGCACGACCGGGTTCCCCAAGGGCGTGCTGCACAACCACAACCTGATCCGCAATACCGAAGAACGGGCCTACCGGCTAGGCGTCACCGAAGATGACGTGATCATGAACTACCTGCCCCTGTTCCACGCGTTCGGATACTCCGAAGGCTCGCTCCTGTCGATGGTTTCCGGCGCACGGCACGTCATCACGGAGACCTTCGACCCCGACGAGGTCCTCGACCTCGTGGAACGCGAACGGGCGACCATGGCCAACGGCTTCGATACGCATGTGCAGGGGCTCTGCGACGCGCAGGAAGCGAGGCCCCGGGACGTTTCCAGCCTGCGCACCGGCCTGTTCGGCGCCGGGATGCACAACTCGACGCCCGTGATCCGACGCAGTTTTCGCCTGCTCAGGCCCATGCATGCCGTGTCCGGGTACGGGATGACCGAAGTGTGGGTCGGCGCCATGCTCGGCGCGCTGGACGACGACGAGGAACATCGCGCGGAAACGTCGGGCTATCCCGCGCCCGGGTATGACATAAGGGTGTTCGACCCCGACACCGGACGGGAACAGCCTGATGGCGTGGCCGGTGAAATCCGTGTCCGCAGCTACTGCCTGATGCTCGGCTACTACAAGAAGCCGAAGGAGACGGCGGAGTCCTACGACGAGGACGGCCGGTTCTGCACGGGGGACATGGGAGAACGCCGCGCGGATGGCTACATCCGCTTCATCGGGCGCTACAAGGACATGCTCAAGGTGGGGGGTGAGAACGTCGATCCCATGGAGGTCGAGGGATTCCTGCTTGAACACCCCGCCGTGCAACAGGTGGCCGTGGTCGGTGTCGCGGACAGGCGCCTCGCCGAAGTACCCGTCGCGTTCGTCGAATGCAAACCCGGCGCGGAGGTCGACGATGACGCGTTGATCGCCTACTGCCGGGGCAAGGTGGCGAGCTTCAAGATCCCCCGCCACGTGGTCTTCGTCGACGCGTTCCCGATGACCGCGTCCGGCAAGATACGCAAGGTGGACCTGCGCGCGCGGGCATCCGAACTGTTCGAAGCGAACTGAAACATGCCCGTCGAGTTGCTCGAAGCCGACTGGTCCGAGCCAGGCAGAGTGCGGGCCGTGTCGACAACCCGCAGGCGCGGAGACACCCAGGATGAACTGGACCTGGGGCGCGCCGGCGGAAAACAACGACTGGAGCGGAACCGCGCGCGCCTGTACGCGGCCATTGGCAAGCCTCGCGTGCAGTGGCTCCGCCAAGTACACGGAACCCGCGTCCACCATGCCCTGCGCGTCGGCGCTGAAGTGCAAGCGGACGCCGTCTGGACAGAGGTTCCCGGGGTTGCAATCGCCGTCACGACCGCCGACTGCATACCCATCGTCCTTGCCGACAGCGCGAGCGGCCTCGTGGCCGTCATTCACTGCGGCTGGCGGGGCGCTGTCGGCGGCGTCATCGAAGCGACGCTGCGCGAACTGCCGGCCGAAGCAAACGACCTGCGGGCGTGGCTGGGTCCCGCCATCTGCGGGCGATGCTACGAGGTCGGCGGAGATGTATACGAAAAGGCCATGATCTGGCCGGAAGGCGATGGTGCCTTCTCACCGGCCGGGGTGGCCGGAAAGTGGCTCTTCGACCTCCCGGCGTACGCGGCCGGGCGGCTCAAGGCAGCGGGTGTTTACGAAGTCTGGCGATCAAACGCCTGCACTTTTCACGAGGACCGGTTCTTCTCTTATCGCCGCGACGGGCGAACGGGACTCATGGCCACGGTGGCCTGGATCGATCGCCGATAGCCGAGCCCGGCAGTCGATCAGTCCGCCGGAATCTGATCCAGGTAAAAGGTGTTGCCGTCCGGGTCGGCGAAGATCGCCATGTAGCCACCCCACGGTTCGTGCGTCGGCGGCCGGATGAACTCCACCCCCGCCTCGGAAAGCCGCGCATGCGCGGCATCAAGATCCTCGACCGCGAAGCCGATGCCGGTGTGGCGCCCGGCGCGATCAGGATCCCGTGCGACCGCGAAACCCGCGCCCAGCGTGTCGAACTCCGCGTAGCCGAAGTCGGTATCCGAGAACTTGAGGGCGAGCCCAACGCGATCCTGGAAGAAAGCTACTGCGCGGTCCAGGTCCGAGACCGCGACATTTACATAGGCAACGCGCAGTTGGGTCACCTGGGCCGCCAACCGTGCCGACAGAAGCCTAGGACTCCGACGCAGGTTGATACCTGGTGGTGCCGGGGCGGATGTTGAGGAAACGGACCCCCTCGTCCCCGGCGGTGAACTTGTACTCGGAGTTCTTGCGGATGAGCAGGATGCTCTCGGGACCCATCACCTGGTCGTCCATTCGCATCTCGCCCTCGAGGACGTACATGACCTCGTCTTCGGAGTGGCTGTGGAGTTCGGTCGCGAAACCGGGTTCGAAGTTCATGATGAACACGCAGATTCCGTCCTTGGAGTGCTCCCCCACGATTTGCGCCCCCGTCCTGTGGCCTTTCTTGAAGTTCTCGGCCAGCCAGGGCGCATCGTCGACACTCGTGATAGTGATTGAGCTCATATGTCACCTCCCGGCGGGCTCCAGAATAACCGTTTCGCAGGTCTGCCGCACGACGCCTGCCTGTCGGCTGCGGGCCGATTGGGTAATACTACCGGGAGAGGGCCGCGTGGCCGGTAGCGCGAGGGAGAGACGCCATGAGCGAAGCGAGGCAATTCGACAGAACGGAAGAGAACATCGGCAATGTGCTCAGCATGCAGCACATCAACCTCTGTGTCCCGGACCTGTACCTTGCGACCATCTTCTACGTCACGGGCATCGGCCTGACGCGCGACCCCTATGTTGATTTCGGCGGACCCATCATGTGGGTGAACGCGGGCGAGCAACAGTTTCATCTCTTGCAGAACAAGGCCCAGAGGTGGCGCGGCCACATGGGCGTGGTGGTGCCGAGCCTGGATGACCTCAAGACTCGCCTGGGCCGCGTGGAGAAGACCCTGGCTGACACCGACTTCGCCTGGCGTGAAGCGGACGGTTTCGTCCAGGTCACCTGTCCCTGGGGCAATGACATCCGTGTCTTCGGACCTGAGAGCTTCCCCGGCCACTACCTGGGCATACCCTACGCCGAGATGCTCGTTCCCCCGGGTACTACCGAAGGCATCGCGAGGTTCTACGAGCAGGTCCTCGATACGCCGGCAACGGTCACGGACGTCAACGGGGGCAGCCGCACCGAGGTCTCGATGGGATTCAACCAGCGGCTCATCTACCAGGAAACCGATGACGCGATCCCTGAATACGACGGGCATCACATCGCCATTCACATCGCCAACTTCTCGGGGCCGCACGCGTTTCTCGCCAAGCACGGTCTTTTGACCGAGGAGTCGGATCAGCATCAATATCGGTTCCAGGCGATCGTGGATCCAGACAGCGGCGACACATTGGCGGAGCTCGAGCACGAGGTGCGCAGCCTCAAGCACCCGATGTTCAAGCGCAATCTCGTGAACCGCAATCCGGCCCAGACATTTTTCAACTACGTGGAAGGACGCGACGCGTTCTATCCGGGCTAGCAGCCTGTCGGATTGCCGCCACTTGGCGGCAAGATCGACAGGGTGATAGGTGGGCTTGGGCGGGGGTGAAACACGGCACCCGAAGGGTGACGGATTTCATGGCAAGCGCCGACTATGGATCGGAGAACCGGATCTCCGCGCCAAGCTGCCGGACCACGGCGAGGCTGTCGCTGAAAACCTCGTAGTCCACGAGCATCCCGTCCTTCAGCCGGAACATGCTCGCGTTCCTGGCCTCGATCGGTTTCCCCGTCGGCGGCAAGCCCCATAGTTCCATCGAATGCGTGGTTCGCAGGCGCCATACGCCGACGACCTCGTTGTCCGAGGCGACGATGCGCTCCACCACGATCTCGAAATCGTCCAGCCGCGCACGAAAGTTCGATACGTGCCTCTTGAGTGCGGCCGGTCCGCGAATCGTCTGCGTATGGTCGACCATGTCCTCCGCGGCGAACCCGTCGATGAGTTCCAGCTTCCCCTGGGCCACCACCTCGGTGAGATAGCTGCGCATCACATCCTCGCAACGCTGTCGCGTCATGGTCACGCCTCCACGAATCTCGCCGGGATCGTACCCCGAAAAAGGAGCGCACGGTTCAGGCGACAGATGCTTCGATTCTGATATTCTTCGCAACAATTTGGAAATAACCATTTTGAGGGCAATCACGTGGCTTCATTGGCAAAAACATGTGGGCGGTCGCACCGCCACCGGAACGTCGGCCGTTCCCTCCTCGACACGACCCTCGCGCTTCTGCTGCTGGCGATGCTGGGCATCGGCGGCATCGCGAACGCGCAGGAAGCGGAAGAGGAAGACGACGAAACTGCGGAAGAACAGGAAATCGATGTCGATGACGAGGAAGTCGAACTGGTGGTTGTCACGGGCAGTCGTATTGCGCGGACACCCTCGGAGCAGTCGCGCAACGTCGTGGTGCTCGACGAGCAGGACATCAAGGCCGCCGGCGAGCTGACCCTGTCCCGGGTCCTCCGGCAGCTCCCGCAGAACCTCAACTCGACCAACGAGACCCGCGGTTCCAAGCTCAACGGCGGTGGGAACACGACCGGCGCCAGTACTGTGAATCTGCGGGGCCTCGGAAGTGAGTCCACCCTGATCCTGGTCGACGGTCGACGGGTCGGCTACAGCGGCATCCTGGGCGGCGTCACGGACATCTCCACGATTCCGCTTTCCATGGTCGAGCGGATCGAGGTCCTGCCCGACGGCGCCTCGGCGGTTTATGGATCCGATGCCGTGGGCGGCGTTGTGAACATCATCACCCGCAAGGATTACGGTGGCGTCGAAGTCGATGTCGATTACGGCCGTCCCCACAAGAGCGGCTTCGAGGAAACCCGGGCAAGCATCGCGGGAGGCATGTCCTGGGAGGGAGGGAGAGCCAAGCTGGCCTACGAGCGCTTTCATGATACCGGTCTCGATTCGTCGCTCCGGGACTCCGTAATTCTCAGCAACCGCCTGTTGACGACCGGGCAGAAGAACACTGCAGCGGGCCCGCAAATTCGCGTCTGGACATGGTTCTTCGACGATTCCTGCGCGCCGTTCAACGCGATTCTCTGGGGGCTCGACGGCAGACTGCTCACGGGCGAGCAATACGCTGCCCTGAGTCCAGAGGACCAGGCCCGCGCAACCTGTCATAACGACCTCACCCTGCCGCTGGGCTTCCAGCACACCGACGACATCAATTCCATCGATGCGTTTGGCGAGCAGAACTGGGGCGAGGAGGCCGAGGTGGGATTCAGCCTGCGCCCGGAACAGGTCAATGACGTGGTGAACATGGGAATCGACCAAGAGCTGGCGGAACTGGGGATCACCCTGCACGCCAACCTCCGGATCGGCCGGAAGAACTCTCGCTCCGACAACGGCCTCAACCACGTTAGCGGGACGCTCCACGCCGGCAATCCGTTCAATCCGTTCGGCCGCCAGGTCAGCCTCACGGGGCTGGCGGTGGACCAGCCGCCAAGCTCGTTCGAGTCCGAGGCCAGCGAGAGGTTCATGAGCCTTGGCGCCGAAGGCGCGCTGGGCGACTGGAACTGGCAGATGGAGTACGGCTTTTCCAAGCGTCAAACCGATACCACCCGCATCAACGTGCGGGACCCGGCGTACGGGCTCGGCATAAACAGCGACGGCGTCAGCGAGTCCGTCATCCGGCGCGCATCCGGAATCGACCAGGCCGCCTGCGAGGCGCTGCGCGTCGAACTCGGCGGGACCCGCATAACCTACTCGACTTTCTTCGGCGGCAACTGCACGGTCTGGGGCGCGCCGCCGGAACCCATCAACCCGTTTGGCGACATCAGCCCATGGATCATCCCCGATGTGGACGCGGGATCGCTCAATCAGCAATCCCGGTTCGAAGCCGAGATTCGGGGTACCCTGTTCGAGATGCCGAGCGGTCCGATCAGCGCATTGGCGGGCTATGGTTTCCGCACGGACGTGCTCGATTCCTTCTCCGAGTTCAGCACGTTCGTGTTCCTGGGCAGTGCCGCGCCCACCGGGACGTCAACGTTCAACACGCGGGTCGCCCGCGACAGCCATGCCTTTTTCACGGAAGCGCTGGTTCCGCTGTATGCGGCGGGCAATCAGCGGCTCAACCTGATTCTGGCCGGCCGGTTCGACTCCTACTCGAACGTGGACGTGGAGTACGGACAGACGGCCACCGATTCGGGCGGAATTCTCAATGCGGCGGATCCCGGCAGCGAGTTCACCTGGCGGGCCGGCCTCGTCTATCAGCCGTCGGAGGATATTCGGCTGAAAACCGACCTGTCGACGTCCTTCGTGGCGCCGCAGTTGAACCAGTTGCTGTCCAAGGTGGAGAAGGTCGACACCGCCTGTCTCTGGCACTACGTCGAGGGTTCTACGGGTTCCATCCGGCAACTGTGTGACAACGTCGTCGAGAATCGGGGTGGCAACGACGAACTCTTGCCCGAAACCGCCGAGACTCTCACGCTCTCGATGGAGTACTCGCCGTCCTTCCTGACTGGCCTGTTCGTGAGGGCCGGTTGGAGCAGCACCGAGTTCAAGGACCGCATCATCAAGCTGCGGGTGCCGATCGTCGATCTGAACGACCTGCCTTCGACCGTGACTCACGCGGGCGGCGTCTACATCGTGGACAACCGATGGATCAATACGTCGGCGATAAACCGCGATGGCGTCGACCTGGAGGCGCGATACGACTGGCAGGCTGGCGACAACCAGTTCGAGGTCACCCTGCGACGTTCGTATACGAATGCATTCGACGTCGAGCAGGACGCGGCGACGGGCATCGTCCATGACATCGTGGGCGAGCGCGACGACAGCGGTCCGGAAGACACGACCCTGTCGCCCGTGCCGAGGCACAAGACCAGCATGCAGTGGACATGGTCCCGGGGTGGCATGTTCCTCGCCCTCGACCTGCAGGCCGCAGAAGAAACGACCATCATCAACTCGGCGACGAGAGAGTACGTGACGGTCCCCGCGACTAACGTAGACATGGTGGTGAGCTACGACTTCGACCAAGGCGGGCTCTTCGGATCGGCCTGGTGGAAGTCTGGCCTGAGCGCCACGCTGACGGTCAACAACATGACCAACGACTTTTCGGAAACGACCAATGTCAACCCGGAAACGGGCGAGCGGGAGACTTACCTGGTGAACCCCATCTACGAATGGACCCAGGGGCGCTCCTATCGGCTATCGTTGCGCAAGTCGTTCTGAGCCATCCGCCTTGAAGGTTAGCCCCGTCACCGCATCCATGCCTGGATAGCGGTGCCGGGGCCAAGCCGGCGGCGCCTTCGGCTGCTCCACAGGACAGGTCGAGAGCGGCAGCGCAGGTTGCGGTGCGGCTCCCAGGTGCCGCGAGGAACATGCGCAAGATCGTCGGATTGCTTGGATTGGCCCTGACCGCCGCGTGCGGCGGCGGCTCGGGTTCTTCGCCGCCGCCCGCACCTCCACCTCCCGTGCCACCGCCACCGCCACCCCCGACGCCCCCACCGGCTTCGGTCGACATTCGGTTCGCCGACGTGACGTTCGGGTCCGGTATCAGCTACCTGCATGACTTTCTGGATCCCACTCCGGGGTCAGAGCCGGAGGAGTTCGGCGGGGGCGCGGCCAGCGGCGACTTCGACGGCGACGGCTGGATCGATCTCTTTGTCGTTCGGGGCGATATCGGTGCCAACCAGCTGTATCGCAACCTGGGAGACAACGTGTTCGAAGAGGTCGCCGAGGATGCGGGTGTGGCGTTCACGCGCTCTCCGGGAAGGAACTATCGGCATAGCGGGCCGGCATTCGCCGATGTCGATGGCGACGGCGACCTCGACCTGTTCGTGGGCGGGATCGAGTACGATCCGAGCTTTCTGTTCCGCAATGAGGGCGATGGCACGTTCGCCGACATAACCGCCGGTTCCGGAATCGATACCGTCGTCTCGAGGTACACGCTCTCGGCGGCCTTTGGCGACTACGACCTCGATGGTGACCTCGACCTGTTCCTAACCCACTGGGGCACACCGCGTCGAGTGGGGGAGCACGTCAATACCGAACACCTCTGGCGAAACGATACGGTGGACGGCGACATTCGGTTCACTGACGTGAGCCTCGCGGCAGGCATCTCTCCGAGCATCATCTCACCGGATCCCGTCGAGTCGTTCGGCGGTGCGGGATTCGACTACACGTTCGCGCCCACGTTCGCACGCATCGACGGCGACCGCTTTCCGGATCTCGTGATCACGGGGGACTTTCGAACCTCGAGGTTCTATCTCAACAACGGCGACGGCACGTTTCGCAACGCCACGGACCCGACTGTGATAGTGGATCGCAATGGCATGGGCTCCGCTCTCGGGGACTACGACGCCGACGGTGACCTCGACTGGTTCGTCACTTCCATCTGGAGCCGACCGATTGAGGGCAGCGAGCAGATCTTCAAGCTGGGCAACCGGCTCTACAACAACGCGGGTGGCGAGTTCGTGGACGCCACCGAAGCGGCCGGCGTTTACGACGGTGGCTGGGGTTGGGCCGCGTGCTTCGCCGACTTCGACAACGATACCGACCTGGACATCTATCACACCAACGGCTGGTTCGAGGCGTTCGAGCCGGACAACTTCGACATGGACGCGAGCCGGCTGTTCGTGGCTGCCGGCGACGGCACTTTCAGCGAACAGGCGGAAAGCGCCGGAATCGATGATATTGAACGCGGTTACGCGGCGGTCTGCGCGGACTTCGACAACGACGGCGACATCGACGTGTTCCAGGCCCATCGCAACCACGACAATGCAGCCACGCTCTGGCGCAACGACACGACCGGCAATAACTACCTGCGGGTGCGGCTCGTGGGTGCGGCTCCAAACACGGAAGCGGCCGGCGCCCGAATACGGGCTACCGTCGGGGACAAGGAAATGCTGCGGGAGATCATGATCGGTAGCAACTACACGTCGCAGAACCCGACGATACAGGTGTTCGGGCTGGGCAGCGCCACGGTCGTCGACAGGCTCGTCGTGGAATGGCCCGATGGCCGCGAGACGACGCGGACACAGGTAGCCTCGGGGCAGACGCTGGTGCTCGAGCATCCCGACCTGTGAGAGGGGATGGCAGCTAGCGCCATGAAATCCGTCAGCCCTTCGGGCGTGCCGTCTTTCACCCCCTCCCAAGCCCTCATTTTCGCCCATCCCACCCGTCCCGGATGCTGCGCCTTGATCGGCACTGACGTGCCGTTCTACGGCGCACCCTT
>JAPPGA010000078.1 GCA_028821515.1 Gammaproteobacteria bacterium
AGTGTCGTGTGTCATGACACTAGTCACCTTTTTTCTGCCACCAATGCAGCGGGGTGAGAAGTGCGATGCCTATCGTTACACATCCGACCCCGTACACCCAGAAATCCTGTTGCGTACCGATAGCGATTAGCATGACCGCAACGATCAACTGCGCACGGTAGATCATCCGCGCACCCGTCGGCGCCGGTCACTGTCGACGAAATGCTTCGGTGTGTCGCATCGGAGCCTCACCCGGTTACCTGCTCGCAAAAGACAGGACAATCAGCAAGACCGATCCGGGCAATGCGGGATCTGTTGCGCGTGCACGACCGCCGTAGACCAGGTTCAGATACCGCGCGTGACGATCAGAAGCGTCGGACAACAGCCACACCAATCCCGTCTGAATCATCCGAAACGACAGCGAGTACTCGCGCAGCCCACGCCTTTATGAACGGAATCTCTAACCCAACGTGACTACTGGTGGCGTCGTCCTGGTGTCCGACACCAGCGAACAGTTCCAGGTGTCGGGCCGTGCTGAACCTGATTCCAACCTCGAATGAGGAAGTCACCGACGAATCGTCCGGACTGTCGCCCTCTACAGGGAACGGCAGGGATATCTCTGCCTTGGAATCGACAGAGTTGATCCCGACACGGGCATAGGCGTTGACACGATCTGACAGGTCATGGTGAACGCCTGCGCCGAGCGCGGCCAGCCAAGCCTCGAAATCTACGTCAACCGGTTGTGTTCCAGGTGCGGGCAGAATGTAGTCAAACCACGTTCGACCGACTACACCCCACACGTGGACGTGGTCGCCTAGTTCCATCGATCCATTCAGGAACAGGCCTTTGGAGTTTTCATCGATCTCGTCGACATCGGAGTACACGTAACTGACCCCGACGCGGTTGTAGGTAAGGTCGGGCAGTTGTGCGTGAGAGACTGATGCTGACAGCAACATGGCCCCTGTCGAGAGTATCGCGGCGCGTTTCATCTTGACGGTCCTCAGGGGAAGAGGTCTGTTGGGGATTTCACGCCCGCACGTCTGAGCATTGGTGGGGTGGGACTGAGTCCCGCCTGGTAGGAGTAATGTAAAAAGCCAGGTCGGAGCCCAGCCCCACCCCAAAAACCCTCGATCCTTCCGGGACAGGAACTTGTGATCGCTCGGCAGCGCCTATCGTCGGAAATTCAGTTCCGGGAACGCGGTTGTGACTCGCGCTGCTATTTCTTGCGAGGGACACCCTCGCGCTCCCGGGTGAGGCACACCACACATCGCGCACGTTGCCCAATACAGTCGACCTTCCGGCGAAATAGCACCGACGACGTTCAATATTGACCGAGTCGACGGTTATGTGTGTGTATATTCCGTAGTTATTGGGCCTATTTTTATGAACTATTGGTGAATTCAATCACCATGGTCATGTGTTGATTGCGCCGCTGGCTTGGCGGGGTGTGCGAGATCTGGGTTCAGCAATGGCGCATCCGCAAATCTGTAGTGCACGCCAGCGGGACGGAGCTGCGCCAGGAGGATCAGCTCGCCGTGCTGCGCGACGGCGTCAACGTCAATACGACGCTGTTGCCTTCTCCTGCGGCTAGGACCGGTCGACCGGTCCAGGCATCCGGTAGCCGACGCTGCGCACGTTCAGGATGTAGGCGGGGTTGTCTGCGGAATCGCCGAGTTTCTGACGCAACTTCTTGACGAACGTCCGAACAAGCTGCTCGTTCGCGTGCTCCCGCCCTGCCCACACGCGGCGCAGCAGCGTGTCGTAGGTGGCGACACGCCCCGCATTGACGGAAAGCGTGCGCAGCAGATCAAACTCCGTGGCTGTGAGCGCCAGCGTTTCCCCGCCGAGGGTCGCGCGGCGCTCGGCGTAACGAACCTCAAGCTCTCCGAGCACGAACGGCTCAGGCTCGACGCGCCCGCGCAGGGCTGCCTGCACGCGGGCGATCAACTCGGTTGGCGAGAACGGCTTGACGATGTAGTCGGCGGCGCCGATCTCAAGTGGCCTCGCGATGGTCTCGTCGCGGCCGTAGGCAGAGATGAATATCACGGGGATGTCGTCGAGCTCGGGAGTCTCCTCCATGAGCGCCATTCCATCGGTGCCCGGAAGCAGCAGGTCAAGCAGCACGAGATCCGGGTGTTCAGATTGGATCAGGCCGGCAAGATCTCGCGGATCTTCGGTAACCAGCGGCACGTAGCCGGCGGCCGCGAGCGTATCGCGCGCGTAGCGCAGCATCGGACGGTCATCGTCCACCACCAGTATGCGCTCACGTAACCGAGGCTCGTGAGCGCGAGGTTTTCCGTACGCGGCGGCGAGGTGACCACCGGGAACTGGCGCTACCGGCACCGTGAAAGTAAACCGTGCGCCCGCGCCGACTCCCTCGCTCTCGACGCGGATGCGACCGCCGTGAGCCTCGACCAGGCCCTTGCAGATGGCTAGACCCAGGCCGGCTCCGCGTTCGCGGGCACCGTGAAGAAGGCCTGCATGCTTGACGAACACTTGTGACAGCAGCTCTGGGGCAATGCCGGCCCCCTCATCGGCGACCGATACGGCGATGTGGACACCGTCGTGCACCGCCGCGATGCGGATCGGCGCTGACTCGGGAGAGTGCCTGGCCGCATTGGTGAGCAGGTTATTCAGCACCTGCACCATGCGCTGGCGGTCAACCATGACATGGGGAAGCTCCGGGAGCAGGTCGATGTGTACCGGGTTTTGTAGGTTGGCACTCAGGAACGTAGTCCTGGCCTGCTCGATGACGGGTGCGAGGGCGGTCGGTTGAGGGTCGACGGAGAGCGTACCTGTCTCGATCCGTCCCACGTCAAGAAGGTCGGTGATGATCCCCCGCATATGGTCGGCCTGCTCGTCGACTATGCGGAAGAACTCTCGCAGTTCGGCCTGATCAATGTCGGTCGGGGCGGAGAGCACGGTCGCGGCGGAGCCCTTGATGGCGGTTAGTGGCGTCCGAAGTTCGTGGCTTACAAGGCTGAGGAACTCGGTGCGCTGGCGTTCGAGCGCATTCAGCGGCTCCAGATCCTGCATGGTGACGACCACGGATTCGACGGCCCCGCTGCTGGAGCCCCGAATCGGCGTCGCGTTGAGCAGCGTGGCGACGCTTCGGCCGTCAGGCACGGAAAGGACAATCTCCTCGGCGCGCACCGTCTCGCCGCTGGTCAATCCCGCCGTCAGGGAGATCTCGTCAAGGGTGGACTCACGCCCGTCCGCGCGGTGGCAGGTGATGGCTTCAAGCAGTTCCTCGTGCGTGCGGCCCGGCTGGCGCAGGGGCTCGACGATGCGCATGGCCTCGCGATTCACGGACACGGGTCGGCCGCTGGCAGCATCGAACACGACAACGCCGACCGGGGAGGTTTCGATCAGGGCCTCGAGGTCGGCCCTTGCGCGTTGTTCTTCCTGATAGGCTCGGGCGTTGGCGATTGCCCCGGCGGCCAGCGAGGCGAACAGGACCAGCGTCTCTTCGTCCTGGGTCGAGAACGCGGACGCGCCCTGCTTCTCTGCCAGGAAGAAGATGCCGACGAGAGACCCCCGGTGCCGCATCGGCATGCACTGCAGCGTTTGCGATCGGATCAGGTCGGAGGAGAGTCCGAGTGTGCGCACGTACTCCGGGAAGTTGCCGAGTCGTAGAGGGCCGGGCTGGTCGCGCAGGTGATCGAAGAGGCGTTCGCCGCCCGCCCATGACGTGAGCTCGTGCTCTTCGTCGTCGGTGAAACCCGATGAGACGACGTCGAGAGGTTGCCCCGCAGAGTCGACGGTTGCAATGATGCCGTAACGGGCAGCGGTCAGACTGCGGGCGCTCTCGACCACCTCTTCAAGTACCGCGCCGACCTCGAGGCTCGCCGTGATGCGCAGCATGGCGGCACTAAAGGCATCGCCCCGCTGCCTGAGTGCCTCGTTCTCCCGCTCAAGATCCTTGAGATCCCGCATGATCGGTCCTTCCTCTTCCAGGGACGTCGCCTTGTGCTGGGATGCTATCGAATGCGATATGCGAATTCACTCAATCGACATGAAGCAGGGACGTTTGCAAATGGCATTTCCACACAATTTGAACGTCATGGCTACACGTTTCGGAGCGCAGCCCCGGTGTGGAGTACGCCTGTCGCGACGGCGAAGGTGCTGGCACTTCCGTACGCGTCAGCGGTTGGGAAAGCCCGAATGAAGCCTCCCATGCCAGCGCTGCCAGCCACCTATACCAGCGCTGCCAGCTTGGCGAGACTGCGTTCCAGGTCGGGTTCTTCCGTCAACAGGTCGCGCATGGGATCCCCGGTGCGTTTCAGTCGCCGCAGCGCGTTCTCGATATGATGGTTGGCATTCTTGAGCCTGCCGTTGAGTTCCGACCACCTGATGGGCATCGACACCGATGCGGCGGCTTCGGCGCGTGCCGAGAACGGGGCGACGATGAGCTGGCCGTGCCGGTTTTGCATGTAATCGATATACACCTTGCTGCTGCGCTTGCGCACCGCGCGCACGACGGTACAGATATCGGGCCGTCGTGAGACGATGACACGGGCGAGCAGTTCTCCCAGCGAGCGGGACTGGTCGTGGGTGAGGCGCCGCGTCATGGGCAGGAGTATGTGCAGCCCGCTGGCTCCGCTGGTCTTCAGGTAACCGGGCAGGTCGATCTCCTCGAGCAGGTCCCGAATCTCCCTGGCGACCTGTATGACGTCGGAGAACGGCGCTTCTTTCGGGTCGAGATCGAGCACGCACCAGTCGGGGCGCTCCAGGCTCTCGATACGGCTGTGCCACACGTGCACCGGTATGGCCCCCATGTTGGCCAGATACTTGAGCGCCGCGGCGTCGTCCACCATGAAATAGTTGATGTCCCGGTCTTCGGATTGGGTCCACAGCGAAGTCCGCTTGACCCACTCCGGCACAAAGTCGGGCGCATCCCGCTGGTAGAAGGACTTGCCGTGGATGCCGTCCGGGAAACGCGTGAGCACGAGGGGCCGATTGCGCAGGTAGGGCAGCATCCACTCCGCCACGCGCTCGTAATAGCGCACCAGGTCGTTCTTTGTGAGGCCCTTCTCCGGAAAAAACACCTTGTCGGGATTGGTCACCACCACTTCTCGCCGGGGAGCTGGACCAACGCGTGCCGGACTCGGGTCGTCGTAGGCGCTCGTGCACTCGCGCGGCGGCTTGTCGTCCCTGAGGCGCCGGAAAGACGGCTGCCGCAGGCGGCCATCCCGGGTGTACTCCTTGTACGCCGCTTCACAGACCAGCACGGGCCGCACCCAGCGTATGTCGGGATCCGCATCGAGCGATTCACCCTCTCCGAGGGCCTGCAGCCGATGCAGGAGCGTTTTCCGTACGGGCTCGCTCAGCCCGGATCCCAGCCTCCCGCAGAAGGTCAGACGGTCGTCGCGAAATTCCGCCAGGGCTAGGGCACCAACATCGCGCGCATTGGATTTGTTCGGTACCCAGCCGGCGACAACGAAATCTCCGGTCCGAACGCCCCGCACCTTGATCCAGTCGTGCGATCTCCCACTCCTGTAGGGGCTATCGGCACGTTTGCCCACCACCCCCTCGATGCCAAGCGTGCGCATCGAGCGATAGGCGTTGACCCCGAACTGGTCAATGTGGTCCGAGTACCGGATCGGGCCAGCCGACGGCAGCATCGCCCGAAGCAATACCTTGCGTTTGAGCAAACCCACGTCGCGGAGGTCTCGTTCGAGCGCCTGCGGCAGGTCGAAGGCGTAGTGCACGGCGGGGAGATCCAGGGCAGGGGTGGCGGATATGCCGGACGCGGTGCGTCCCCGGCGCTGCAGAAGCGAGAAACTCGGTACACCGCGCTCATCGAGCACAACCGCCTCACCGTCGATGACGAACTGCGCGTAGGGCAACCGTGCCGCCGCTCTTGCGATCTCGGGAAAGCTGTCGGTGAGGTCCTTCCCGTTGCGCGAGCGGAGCGTCACTTCGCCGTCAGACTTCTCGATCAGCACCCGGTAGCCGTCGTACTTGATCTCGAATACCCAGCCTTCTCGATCGAAGGCTTCGCCGGGTTGTGCGAGCATCGGGTCGACATGGAAGGTGCCGGATTTTGGCGGGCGCGGCTCGATGCGGCCCAGCCGGCGCGCAAGCCGACTCGAGAGTCTGCCCGGGTCCGGCATGTCCTCGAGTGTCAGGCCGGAATACACGGAATCGTCGTGGGGCATCGCCGCCCCTGCCCATTGGTCCCGCTCCTTGATCAACAGCCACTCCTTGCCTGCGCCCTTTCCGTCCGCTGCGCCCCTGTTGCCCTTCATGCGTACGAGTGTCCATCGGCCGTGCAGTTTGTGGCCCCGCAGTTCGAAGAGCAGCTTGCCTTCCGCGAAGCCTTCCGCGAAAGGCGTCAGCTCCACGTAGTCGCCGCAGTCCCAGACGATGACGTAGCCGGCACCGTAGTTGCCTTCGGGTATTTGGCCCTCGAAGTCCGCATAGTCGAGGGGGTGGTCCTCGACCAGCGCCGCAAACCGCTTGTCTTCGGGATCGGTGGATGGGCCCTTCGGCACGGCCCAGGAGCGCAGGACCCCGTCCACCTCGAGCCGGAAGTCCCAGTGCAGCCGGGTGGCAGCATGCTGCTGGATGACAAACGACCGGCGCGCACCCGTGGCAGGCGCACGCGTCACGCGCTCAGCAAAGGGCTCGGGTGTCGATCCGGCCGTGCGTTTACGCCGGTAACTGGCGAGATTGTCCCGTGTTGAGGGCATATGAGAGCTGCGCTATAGTCTCCAAAACATTGTGGAGTGCGTCAGATGGCCGCGCGTCCCATTGGTTCTGCCACCATTTCCTTCGGTCTGGTTTCCATCCCCGTCAAACTCTATTCGACGGTGGACAGCACCAGGACAATCCGTTTCAACTACCTGAGCGACGATGGCGAACAGGTGTCGAGAGTCAGGCAGCAGTATATCCGTGCGACTGACGGGGAGGTAGTTCAGCGTAGCGAACTGATCCAGGGCTACGAGTTCACCAAGGGTCAGTACGTGACGTTTACCGCCGAAGAACTGAAGGCGCTCCACGTGGAGGCGACGAATGCGATCGAGATTGCCGAGTTCATCCCGCTGTCCGACGTGGAGCGCATATACATCGATCACGTCTACTACCTCGGACCGGATACTGGCGCCGCGCGCTCCTATCACCTCCTGAAGCAGGCATTGCAGACGACCGGCCGTGCGGCGCTGGCGAATTTCGCGAAGCGGGGCCGCAGCCATCTCGTGCTGGTACGCCCCATGGGCGACGGACTTGTGCTGGAGCAGCTCAAGTACCAGGACGAGTTACGCACGTTCGAGGACGTTCCGCTTGACTCGGTCGAGGTCGCCGAGGGAGAACTCGACCTTGCCATTCAGATCATTGAGCAGCGCACGAACGAGGCTTTCGAGCCGGACAGGTTCGAAGATGCGGTCCGCGCGCACATGCTGGACCTGATCCAGCGCAAGGTCGAGGGCAAGGAAGTCTCGGTTGCGCCGGAAGAACGCCCCGAAACGAAGATCATCGACCTGATGGAGGCGCTGAAGGCGTCGGTCAGCGCCGACGGCGATGCCAAGCCTGCGAAGCGCGCCGCGCGTCGAACGGGCGCCGCTGCGGACGGGGCGGGTGGCGAAACGAAGACGAGGCGTCGCGCGAAAACAGCGAAAGCATAGGCACCTGGGCAACAGCCATACCGGATGGCAGCAGTGGACAATAACGGGTCGGCGGCCGGATATACCACGGGAGAGGTCGTGGGCTTGATCGGCCTCACCCACGGCCAGGTGCGGCAGTACGTCAAGCGCGGCATCGTCGAACCAAGGCGGGGTGGCCGGCGCGAGTATCGGTTCTCCTTTCAGGACGTCGTGCTGTTGCGCACGGCCAAGGGGCTGCTCGACGACAAGGTCCCGGCCCGCAAGGCGATCTCGGCGCTCACCAAGCTCAAGGGCCAGTTGCCGAAGGCGACGCCGCTTGCATCCCTGCGCATATTCGCGGACGGCAAGGACGTGGTGGTGCGCGCCGAAAAGGAACTGTGGGATGCGGAGTCCGGGCAGGGCCACCTGGACTTCGGCACACCGGCTGCGGTGGACGTATCGGGCGAAGTGGCGCGCATTGCCGATCGGGAACCGGGTGATCTTGCGGACCTCGAGGAGTTGGGCAGCCACGAGTGGTACAACCTGGGGCTGGACTACGAGGACTCCGATGTCCAGAAGGCGAAAGAAGCCTACGCCCGCGCCATAGCCCTCAGTCCGGACAATGCGGATGCGCATGTCAACCTGGGCAGGCTGTTTCAGTTGGACGGCGATCTCAAGCGTGCGAGGCGCCACTATCGCCTGGCACTCGAGGCCTCCCCCGGGCACGAGCTTGCGATCTACAACACGGGTACCGTGTTCGATGAGCTGGAAGAACTGTCAACGGCGGCCAGGTACTACCACCGCGCGCCCGGTGTGCCCGATGCCCACTACAACCTCGCGCGGATCTTCGAATTGCGGGGCGACGAAGTTTCCTCCCTGCGCCACCTGCGAATCTACCGCCAACTCCTCGAAGAAAAGACCTGACGCTGTCAGACGCCGGAACACCGACGATTGCGGCGGAACGGGCCGCTCAGAAGTATCCTTCGCGCGCGTACCTCGTCCACGGTTCCCTCTCGCCGACACCGTAGCCTCGCAGCAATCCCTGCCTCAGCCACTCGCGAAAGTCGGGGTGGGCGTCGAGTGTGGTGACCCGGTCGAGGGCGTCCAGCCATGGGTTCGGATCGAATTCAACCTGGCGGTGGTGAAATACTCCATCTTCGAAGACGCCGTAGCAGGCCAGCAGGTTGCCGCAGCGGTTCTGTCCAACGCTGCCGGGATTGATGAATTCCTGCCCCTCTAGTGTGCGCCTGAACTGGACGTGTGAATGACCGAATAGCACGTACGGGCAGTCACTGCCGTCCGCCAATTGAACCAGAGCTTCGTCCGGCGAATCCGGTAGGGCGCGACGGAGCGCTCCCGGGAGGTTCCCGTGCCGCAGGCACATCCTGATTCCCTCCACCTCGTAATCCCCGCCCGGTTGCATGTTGCGCAGATACTCGTAGCCGGCGGGGTCGAACACGTCGAAGGTCCAGTCGAGCACGGCCTGCCACGAGGCCGGAGCATTGGGGACGCGCCGGGGACCCAGCATTTCCAGGTCGTGATTGCCCATGATGGTAATGCCGGACAGGCCCTGGAGCAGCGCCATGGTTTCGTTGGGCTGCGGACCCGGAAGGATGGAGTCACCCAGGAAGACCGTCGTGTCCATGTCGTGCTCCTGGTCGAGAACGGCGGACAGCGCTTCGGCGTTCCCATGAACGTCGGAGATGACCAGTATTTTCATGTGTGTCGCCTGGCGACGCATACGGAACGCATCGGATCGCTTGCACTTCGTTCGGGCGTATTAGACTCCGCATTGTAGGAGATTCGGGATCGACTTGGCGTCCCGCGTCAACCGCTTCCGTTTCGCTTTTGATTGATGAGTCAAGGGGGTTGGATTCCATGAACCGGACAGCAAGGAGAATCTCGCGACCCGGAAGGGTGATGGCGCCGAATGTCGGCGGATTCCTCATCGTGGCATTGTGCTTATCGTTGCCCGTGTCGCAATCCGCGTTCGCGCAGGAGGGCGAGACCGCGATCGAGGAGATCGTCGTGACGGGCTCTCGGATTCCGCGCGCAGACCTAGAGGGCGTGGCGCCGGTGACAACATACTCATCGGAAGATATCGATCGGTCCGGCGCGACTTCCATCGGTCAGTTGCTACGGGAGATACCATCTGTCTCCGGCGGCGCGCAGACGACGCAGATCAACAATGGTGGCGGCGGCGTCATGCAGATTTCACTGCGCGGCATAGGTGCGGTGCGAACCCTTGTCCTCCTCAACGGACGGCGGGTCGTGTCCAGTGTCGATGACGGTGCGAACGGTCTGGCGGTCGACCTAAACACCATACCGACATCGATCATCGAGAGAGTTGAGGTCCTGAAGGATGGCGCATCTGCGGTCTATGGCTCGGATGCCGTAGCAGGCGTGGTCAACATCATTACCAAGAAGCAATTCGAAGGGTTCGAGTTAAGCGCATACGTCGGGGACTCGACTCGAGGCGGCGGCGCCCGGCAGCAGGTCGACCTGACTGTTGGAGGTCCCGGGAACTCGATTTTCATAGCCTCCTTCACGGACGAGGAGGAAATCGAGGTCACTGGCCGCGAGTGGGCCCAGACGCCCCTCTTCTATGCCCTTGGCGAGATCATTTTTCTCGGTAGTTCGGCCCCGCCCTGGGGACGCTACAGGGGCTTCGCCGAGGAAGCGGCTGGCCGCGACTGCAACGGAGACGGCGCCCTCGACGGAAACTGCGACCTGACGCTCGGACCGGAGTACGGAGACTTCCGCAGGTTCGATTACTTTGGGGGCGACTCCTACAACTACGCGCCGTCCAACTACCAGCGGCAACCGAATTCGCGGGCGTCATTTTCTTTCTTTGGTGAGAACGAACTCGACGAAGTGCCGGAGGGTCCTCTCGGAGATCTCTCTGGCTATCTCGAAGCGACGTACATCATGCGTTCGTCCAAACAGAAGCTGGCGGAAGTTCCGCTCGCGCCGCTCGCGTTCTTCGGCCATCCCGCGCCTTACTCGAAAGACAATTTCTACAATCCGTTTGGTGTCGACATTCCCGATTGGCGGCGGCGCATGGTCGAGGGGGGATCCCGCACGGCGCCCAACGACGAGGACACCTCGAGGCTCCTGATCGGTCTGCGCGGACAATGGTTCGAGGGTCCGCTCGCTGGCTGGTCCTGGGAAGGTCACGCGTCCTACGGCGAGTCGAAACGTGCGTCCCAATTCGGAGATATCTACGATCTTGAACGTGTCGCCAACGCGGTGGGCCCAACCATCGGCGACTCACCAGGCAACTTGCGGTGCGCCAACGACACCGGGAATTGCGTGCCCTTGAATACTTTCGGACAGAACAGTGTCACGCAGGAGATGCTCGACTATGTGACCTTCACGACTGACGAGACATTTGGCATGGACCAGCGGATGCTCGCCGTCTCGTTGACGACGCCGGCGTTGTTCCAAGTGCCCGCGGGGGCCGTTGGCGCGGCCTTCGGACTCGAATACCGGGACGAGTTCGCATTCGACAAGCCGGACCCGAGAGTCGCCGCGTTGGGAGATGCGGCGACCGGTACGCCGCGCCAACCCACATCGGGCGGTTACGACGTTACCGAAGCGTATCTGGAAATCGTCCTGCCGTTGTTTGTGGATCAGCCCCTGGCGGAGCTTGTCGAAGTCGAGGCGGCGGTCCGGTTTTCGAATTACAGTGCCTTCGGCGCGACTACCAACCCCAAGATCGGCTTGCGATGGCGGGTGGGCGGCGATGTCGTAGTACGCGGGAGCTTCTCCACGGCGTTCCGCGCTCCGAATGTCGGGGAACTGTTCGGCGGCGCGGGGTCCTCCTTCCCATCGCTGTCGGATCCCTGCTCCGGGGGGCGTATGGGCGGCAACGTGTGCATGGACCCGCGCGTTCCCGACCAAGGATTCGAGATCATCAGCACGCAGATCCGGACTCGCGTGGGCGGCAACCCGGAGCTCACGCCTGAGGAGGCGGATATCTTCACCGTCGGGTTGGTGTGGACGCCGGAAACGGTGCTCGCGGGACTGTCTCTCGCGCTCGACTACTACGATTACGAACTAGTCGATGCGATCGGCGGCCTGGGCGCAGACTTTATCCTCAACGCCTGCGCGACGCGAGGCGAACTGTGCGGCAGGATCGAACGCTTTCCCGACGGCAACGTGCGCCAACTGGACAACCGGACCGCGAACGCGGCGGGGCTGGATTCGTCCGGCATCGACCTGGCGCTCGCATATCAGGGTCTCCCCCTGCCCGTGGGCGAGCTGGATTTTCGATTGGACCTCACGCGCATCCTCGCGCATGACGTCATTCAGCCGGACGGCACCGTGATCGAGCATGCGCGGTGGTTCCGAGATGACCAGGATGGACACTTCGGAGAGTGGAAATACTCCCTGGGGTTGGCCTACGTCTTCAATGACAACCTCGATATCTCCTGGGACATTCGGTTCATTGATGACGTGATGGAAGAATACGAGGACCAGTTCACTGGAGAAGTCCTGGAGCGGACGCTGGAGGGCGCCGTCTACCACGACCTGCAGGCCAACTGGCGGTTCGACGCATGGCGAGGCAGGTCGATGCTGACCGTCGGTGTGGACAACGTTCTCGACGACGACCCGTCCTTCTCGCTGGACGGGTTCAACGACAATACCGACGTGCGGACCTTCGATACCGTCGGACGTTTCGTGTACGGAAGGGTGCGCTTCCAGATGTAGCCCGAGCGAAGCGACGGGCATCGGTGCGCGCATAGTCCGTTCCCGCTCGCCGACACCGTAGCCGCTACGCAATCCCTGCTTTAGCCACACGCGGAAGCTGGGGTGGTCGTCGAGGGTGGTGATCCCGTCCACGGCCTCGAGCGTGTCACTTTGCCCCGCCGGACCCCATGCCGGTGATGCAACGCCACCGCTGGCGCGGTGGCGTTGCGTTCTAACCCCCTGGGGGCGCCTAGTTGAAGTAGACCTTCACACGGGCGTACCAGAAGCGGCTGGACCACGACCGGTAGTCGGGGTCGAAGTCGTTGGCGAACGACTCGGGGAAGAACGGCGGGTCCTGGTCGAACAGGTTGTCGACCCCCGCGGCGACAGTCACGCTGTAAGCGTTCCGCTCCCACAGATAGGAAGCGACGACGTCGTTGTAGAGCGTCGCGTCCAGTATGCGCACCTCGTCACCCGCGTCGTAAATGCCATCTATGTCGTAGCTCGGCGAAGAGTTCGCGACGCCGTTGCCTTCGGCGATGTACTGCCAGGACCAGCGGGCGGACCACGGGCCGTGGACCCAGCCGACGTGTGCCGTCGAACGCAGGTCGACATTGTTGTTGCGCGAACTCCCGAACACGTATCCGAGTTCCTGGAAGCGCGTGCCGAGGGCGTCCGTGCTCTCCCACTCGTCGTAGCGGGTCATGTCCCAGGCAAAGTCGAAGAGTCCCCAGTCGGTATCGATACCGGTCCAGGAGAGGGCCAGGTCGATACCGGATACAGCGAGCGCGCCGACGTTCGTGTTGAGGTTGCGGAGGTCGGTCACGAAACCGCCGGCGCCCCGGTCCACGTGCTCGCAGTATTGGGGAGTGTCGCTATAGCACTGTTCCAGGATGTTCTGGGAGCCGATGCTGGCGATGGTGTTACTGATCTCGATGTCGAACCAGTCGATCTCGGCCTGGAATCCTTCCAGCCAGCCCGGCTGGTAGACGAGACCGACGCTGAAGTTCTCGGACTCTTCTGGCTGCAGCTCCGGGTTGCCGCCAACCGTGATGCGGATCTGCGAGTTGGGTTGGACGAACCCGTCCGGAACGCCGTGGGCTTGGCAATTCGCATTGGTCTGCATGTTGCCGCTGCCAGTGAAGTTGGGCGAGTTGACGTCGCAAGGATCCTGCAATTCCGGATAGCTATCCGACTGGCCGAAGAAGAGCTCGGGGATCGAGGGCGCCCGGAAGCCGTCCGACACCGTTACGCGAAGGAGGAAATCGTTGTGAGGACGCCACATCACGTTGTACTTGCCGTTGGTGGTTCGGCCGAACGTCGAGTAATCGGAGTGGCGCACGGCCACGTTGATGTCCAGGGACTCGGCGAGCGGCGCACCGGACAGGAGCGGGATGCCGATCTCGGCGAAGAACTCCGCGACGTCGTAGCTGCCGTTAGTCGGCTGCGAGGCGTTGCCGGATGTCGCGCCGGTGACAATCAGGGCGTCGGGAGAAGTGAAGCCGGATTCCTCGCGTACCTCGTAGCCGAACGCCATGCCAACCGGTCCGGCGGGCAGGTCGAACACCGTGCCCGTGACCTGGGCGTTCAGATTCTTCATGTCGTTGCCGCCATTGTCGTGGGCCGTGAAGGTGATGTAGTTCAGCATCGCTTCGGTGATGGACCCGGAACCGCTCCAGCGGCCATCGCCCTCATAATTGGCATCCGTGCCCTGGCCGCCGAAGATGTTCAGCGGTACGCAATCCCCGGTGCAGCCCGAGGCCGGACCCAGGGCCTTGCGGATGGCTTCGGTATTGAGCAGTCCTTCGGTGGTGGAGGACGCCTTGTTCTGCGCCCATGACCAGTAGAGTTCCCAGTTCCACCTGTCACCCAGGCCGCCCTCGAAGCCGAAACCGCCACGAAAGGTCTCGATGTCCTGCAGGAAGTTGCGGCCGCCAGCTTCCACCATGCGCCGTCCGAACCACCCTATCGCAACGTCTTCGCTGAGTTCGCTGCAATCGGCACCGAGGTTGTTGGTGCCGGAGAAGCCGCAGAACGTGATTCCGAACGGATTGTGGATGTTGGTCGCGTCGATGCCTTCGTCGGCGCTGAAACCCCAGAATAGGGGCGTCGGCGCCAGTAGCTGGTCCGAGAGCCGGTTCTGGTAAAGCGCGTCGAACAGGAACGAGATGTTGTCCGTTAGCGCGTAGGATCCGTTCAGGAAGATGTTGCGCCGCTCGTTCGGCGTCTGGATGTAGTTGTCCGGGTTGTAGTTGAATCGGTCTTCGGGGCTCGTCCACTCGCGGAAGTGACTGGGATCCGTCCCTGCCTCGCCTTCGCGCAGCGTGAAGTTGGCAAAGCCGCCGACCACGCCACCGTAGCCGAATCTGCCCTGGGGCGTGCCGGCACTGCCACCGTCGTCCGGCCTTTTGGCCGTCTGTTGCCGGTCTGCGTTCGACAGGGCGTCGATGGCGGTGAGGCTGGCGCCTATCGTGAGCCGGGACCGGTCCGTCGTAACGCCTCCGAGGACGCTCCATGTCTGCTCGTCGCCGCCACCGCTCTCCGCAAAACTGCCGGTCTGGTGGGAGAACTCGATACCCTCGACGTTCTTGCGCAGGATGATATTGACCACGCCGGCGATGGCGTCCGAGCCGTACACCGCGGAAGCGCCGTCCTTCAGCACTTCGATGCGCTCGATGGCAGCCATGGGAATGGTGTTCAGGTCGATGGACGAGTTGGCACCTTCGCCCGACGCGACCCACCGCTTGCCGTTGACAAGCACCAGCGTGCGGGCGGAGCCCAGCGCGCGTAGTTCGACCCGAATCGATCCGTCGCCGCCGTTGTTGTAGGTCCGGTTGACGCCGGAGCCCTGCACGGGCAGGCGCTGAATGAGGTCGCCGATGGACAGCAGCCCCGAGGCTTCGATATCGTCGCGAGTGACCACTGTCAGTGGCTGCGGACCGTCCGTGGGCGAGTATGCGATTCGCGACCCGGTGACAACCACGGTCTCAAGCGAGGGATCCTCGGCGATCTCGGTCGCGCCTTCAGCGGCGGAGGCGGGCAATGCAATTAGCGGCGCGGTGCCGCACAGCAATGCAACAAAAAAGGATGCGAATGTCTGGTTCATGCCATTACTCCTCTTCAACGGCGGGGACGTCAACACCAAATAGCCGGTCGCGACAACCGAGGCAGAATGGCCGAGTCCTCTCGCAGAAACCCTCGCATGTTGCCACGAGAGGCACTGCGGAAAATTCCCCCAAATTGGGTAGAAATAGCTACCCTCGTTTCCAGATCGAGGGGTTTTGATAAGAATGAGAAACCGGGAACGCGGGCAGCCTGCAGACCTTCCATCCCTGCCCGATGTGCTCGATGCGGCGGCCCGCATTCGGAGCCATGCGATTCGCACCCCTGTGCTCAGGTCTTCGACGCTGGACGCCATGTTCGGGACGCGCCTCTTCTTCAAGTGCGAGAACTTCCAGAGAGCTGGGGCGTTCAAGTTCCGCGGCGCCTGCAACGCCGTATTCTCCCTTTCAGAAGACGATGCGCGGTGCGGTGTGGCGACGCACTCGTCGGGCAATCACGGGGCTGCGCTGGCACTTGCGGCGAGGTTGCGCGGCATTCCCTGCCGGGTGGTGATGCCGCGCAATGCGCCGGATGTAAAGAAGGCTGCGGTGTTGGGCTATGGTGCGGAAATCGACTTCTGCGTACCGACGCTTGCTGCGCGGGAGGAGATGCTCGAGGGGGTGGTCGCCCGTACCAACGCTGCTGTCGTTCACCCCTATGACGATGCCCGCGTCATTGCGGGACAGGGGACCGTCGCGCTGGAACTCCTCGACGACGTGCCGGATCTCGACTATGTGCTGACACCCATCGGTGGCGGCGGGCTGACGGCGGGTACGGCGCTGGCGGTGAAGTCGCGTTGTCCCGGGACCAGCATGGTCGCCGTCGAACCGGAGGGCGCGGACGATGCCTACCGCTCGTTTCGTTCCGGGGAACGGTTGCCATCGGTCGCGCCGCAGACCATTGCCGATGGCTTGCTGACATCGGTTGGTGTGAGAAACTTCGCGCTCATCCGGCGTTACGTCGACGACATCGTGACAGTCGGCGATCCGGCGATCATTCGCGCAATGCGCCTTGTATGGGAAAGGATGAAGACCGTGGTGGAGCCGTCGGCCGCAGTGCCTCTCGCCGCCCTTGTCGAGAACCGTATCGACGTGCGCGGCATGCGCGTCGGCATGGTCCTTTCCGGGGGCAACGTCGACCTGGACCGGTTGCCCTGGTAGTCGATCTTGCGCTTGGCGGAAGTCCTCAACGCGAACGTCGCGATTCTCGCCGTGGCGCAGGCTGCGGCCGTCACGGGGACCGTGGCCGTGATCACCCTGGGCGGAATTGTGGGCAGCGACATGGCGCCCGTCCCCGCGCTCGCCACGCTGTCCATGTCGCTTCTCATCGTCGGTACCGCCGCCGCGACGGTATTCGCCGCCTGGACGATGTCGCGGATCGGCCGCGCGCGCGGATTCGCATTCGGCGCGGGGGTGGGATGTGTTGGCGCTCTCTGCGCTTTCGTGGCAATGATCGAACAGAGTTTCGTATTGTTCTGCGGGGCCGCGCTGCTCATGGGCGTCGCCAATGCCTTCGCCCATCAGTACCGTTTCGCAGCGGCGGAAAGCGTCCCCCCGGCATCGGCGGGGTGGGCCGTGTCCATCACGCTCCTGGGGTCCCTGGTGGGGGCTGTCCTGGGACCTGAGTTCGCCGCGCGTGGCGAGTACTGGATCGCCGGCGCGCGGTTTGGCGGGACATTCGTGGCGGTGGCGGGATGCTACGTATTAGCGGGCCTCCTGCTGCTGCGCCTGCGCATGCCGCAGGCATCGCCGGTGATCCCGGAGGACGTGCCGGGGGTGGCCGCAATCGTCCGGAACCGGATCTTCGTCGTCGCGGTTCTCGGCGGGGCGGTGGGCTACGGCGTGATGTCCTTCATCATGACCGCCACGCCGCTTTCCATGCACGTGGTCGACGGCCATTCGCTCGTTCACACCGCAGCAGTCATACAGGCGCACGTGCTGGCGATGTATGCCCCTTCGCTCGCGACGGGCTACCTCATCGGCAGATTCGGCAGCCGCCGCGTGATGCTCGCCGGCGCGGGCGTGCTCTGCATCACAGTGATAGCGGGTTTTGCCGGCCGGGAGGTCATGCACTACGGGGCGTCGCTGGTCGCCTTGGGCGTGGGCTGGAACTTCCTCTACGTCGGGGGTACCACGCTCCTCGGTAGTGCGCACCGGCCCGAAGAACGGTTTCGCGCCCAGGCGATCAACGACGCCACCGTGTTCGGCATCTCGGCCGCTGGTTCGCTCTCCGCGGGGGCCGTCATGCAGTTATTCGGCTGGAACGCCGTGCTCGGCGTGTCAATCCCGGCGATTGCGCTGGCCATCGCGATGCTTGCCTGGATTCGGCCGGAACCAGGCTTGCATCGCTCTCACCCGCAGCCGAGACCCGGCCCTTCGAGGGGCAGCACCTGACCATTGCGCATCGGCGGCAGAGCGGCGGGGAAAGAGAATGCTTCGCCGTCCGGCATCCAGGGAACCTCGATCCACCTTGATGCGGGCGATGTGAATGCCCAATGCACCGACGCGTAGAGCGATGGGCCAAGGCGGAAGTTGTGCGGGCAGAGCGCAACGTTGTAGAGCTCGGCCAGCGTGCTAACGCGGCGCGCGGCGGTCAGGCCGCCGATCTTGGTGATCTCGGGCTGCAGATAGGCGAGCGCACCAGTGGCAAGCAGCCGGTCGAAGTCTTCCAGGACATATTCGTTTTCACCGGCGGCCAGGTCGCATTCGATGGATGCGCCCACGCGGGCGATGGCGGCGTGGTCCCGCATGGGGCGCACCGGCTCTTCGAACCAGATAACCCCCAACTCGCTCAGCCGCCTGCCGACTGCGATCGCCTGCAAAGGATCGAAGTGGCCGTTGACGTCGACCATGATCTCCACGGCGTCACCGAACTCGTCGCGGAGTACGGCAGTTAGCTCCGGGTCGATCTCGTGCAGCTTGACTGCGGCGAATCCGGCTTCCATGGCACGAGCTGTTTCGGCAATGAGGCGATCGGGTTCCCGCAAGGGCGGGAGGCTCGCGTAGCCGGGAATGCCGTCGCTCACCGGTCCGCCGAGGAGTGCCATGACGCTCGTGCCCAGGTGCTTCCCCTTGAGGTCCCAGAGCGCCAGGTCCACGCCGGATAGCCCCATCAGAAAGATGCCCTGGTCCGCGTACCGATAGCCCCAGTCCCACATTTCGAACCAGAGGCGTTCGATGGCGTCGGCTTCGCGTCCGCGAATCCTCGGCCCGAGCATGTCGTTGATCACGGCGATGATCGGCGAGGCCGTCCTGCTCCGTCGCTCGGGATCGAGAATTCCCCACCAGGCTTCGCCCACGCCTTCGAGGCCGTCGGAATCGCGTACCCGCACGACGACATTGACGAGCGACTCGTCGTGCAGCAACTCGGCGGTGACGTTCTCGATTCGGGCCATGGCGACTCCCGGCGCGGCGACGGGGAGATTCTGACACAGAGGCGGTGTACGCATCTGCGGGTTGATGAATACTGCCCTGGCGGCGCAGTATCAGCGCCTGGCAATCCTCTCCACGGGATACCGTGCAACGACCGATCGAGAAACCCGCGGGAACGCCGGTTGAGAACCTGGACACGCCGGCGCTCATTGTCGACCTCAACAGGCTGGGCGCGAACTTCGCCGCGGTACCGGGTCCGGCGCGGGCGGAAGTCTGGGTCCACGGGACGCCGGCGATCGCCCGACGCCAATTGGCGCATCCCATGGTTTTCGGCATCGCGGTGCGCAGTGTCGGCGAGGCGGAAGTGTTCGCTGGGGCGGGGTTCGATGACATTCGCATACTGCGGCCGTTGGTGACCGAGGTGTCGAAGCGCCGCGCTGAAGCGTTGCCAGGATCGATCCACGTGGCTGGATCGGCGATGGGACAGGGCGACCGCCTGCCCCTGTGGGGTGTGGACGCCCTGGACGGCGCGGTTACTGTCTCGGCGCGCGTCACGAGCGTTCCGGAAAGAGGGCGCGCGATTCACGATTGCGGGCAGAAGGCCATTGGCCGCGACCACGGCGATCCGAGGATCATTGGAGGTGATCGTCTGAAGTCATCGGGAGGCAGCGCGGAACACGGCATCGTGCTTTCTCCGCCGGGCGAGCCGCCGTTCGCCATCGGCGACTGGCTGCAACTTGTACCTGCCGACGTCCCCACTGCGTTCGCATTGCACGACTTCGTGTTCGGCGTCCGTGACGGCCGTCTGGAGGCGGTCTGGCCCATCAGCGCGCGCGGAGCCTTCTGATGATCGGGATGCCCGTGGACGCGCTTGAGACGCCCGTACTCCTGGTCGACATGGACGCCCTGGAACACAACATCGGTGTCATCGCGGATTTCTACAGGCACAGGCACATTCGCCTGCGGCCCCACGGCAAGAACCACAAGTCGCCCGGCGTATTCGCAATGCAGGTCGCGGCGGGGGGCACGGTGGGCGGTGTGTGTGCCGCGAAGGTCTCCGAGGCGGAGGTATTCGTGGATGCCGGCGCGGGCAACGTGCTGATCGCGAACCAAGTGGTGGATGCGGACAAGATCCGACGTCTCGCGTTGCTCGCGGGACGGGTCGACACCACGGTTGCCGTCGACGACGAGACACAGGTCGGGAAGCTGGCCGCCGGTGCCCGCTCGGCGGGCACGACCCTGGGCGTCGTGATCGAAATCGATACCGTCATGCGCCGCGCCGGCGTGCGCTGCATCGAGCATGCGGTCGCGCTGGCGCAACTCGTCGTCGAAATGCCGGGACTTTGGTTCCGGGGCGTGATGAGTCACCAGGTGCCGGCGGTGCGCGCGCCCAGCCGGGAACAACGGTTCGCCGAAGGGGGCCGTTCCATCGAGCGGGTTGTGGACGCGAAGCGAGCTATAGAGGCGGCCGGCATTCCGGTTGACATTGTCTCCACGGGAGAATCGTGGACTTACGATGTCGCGGCGACTTACCCGGAGGTCACCGAGATCGAGGGCGGAACCTACGTCGTCATGGAAGTTCCCTATTCCTACATGCAGGAGTTTCGACTTGCCGTCCGGTTGATGGGACGCGTCTATGCGCGCCCGGACGCCCGCACTGCCATAGGCGATGTGCCGATTGACGCCATTGGCGTGCCTAATGGCTTGCCGACCCTGGAAGGACTCGACGGCGTCAGGGTGACAGGTATCGACCACCACGGCGTCGTCCTGTCGGCGGAGGATGCTCTACCCCTGGAGATCGGCGCGCACTTTTTCCTGCTCACCCACCAGCAGGACGTCACGGTCAATCGCTGGGACCGCCTGGTCGGCGTCCGCGAGGGCGTCGTCGAAACGATCTTCGAGACCTCGGCACGGGGCTGCGTGCACTAGCGGCAGGAAATCCGCCGGCCCTTCAGGCGCGACGTGTTTCACCCCCGCCCAAGCCGGCGGTTTTACCCATCCCACCCGTCCCGCTCACCCATCCCACCCGTCCCGGATCCTGCGCCTTGATTGGCACTTACGTGGCGTTCTACGGTGCAGACCCCTGGCACACGCCGCCCGTGGCACCTTGCCGATAGAGTGATTGCATGCAATCATTTCAACAAGCCTGTTGATACCGGTGAGTCCATGCCCAGCATCACCATTCGCAACCTCTCTGCCGAGTCCAAGGAACGACTGCGCAAGCAGGCCGAGTCGAGCGGTTGTAGCCTTGAGGCGCTGGCCAGATCGATTCTCGACCAGGCTGCTCACGCTCCGGCTCCACCGACGCGGTTTCCGCACGATCTCATTGCCCTTGTCGACCCCGGTGAAGACCTCCATTCGTTGGTTCGGAAACATGACCAGCCGCAGCGGGTAATCGAGTTGTGATACTGCTCGATACCAACGTCCTGTCTGAACTGACCCGCCTGTCACCGAACCTGGCGGTTGTCCAGTGGCTGGAGACCAACGAACAGTTGTTGGCCTTGCCGTCGATTGCGCTCGCCGAGTTGCGTTATGGGATCGCACGTCTGCCGGCGGGAAGGAGACGATCACGCCTGTTGGAGTTTTGGAACGCGACTCGCGACCGCTTCGTTGGGCGAACATACGCCTTCGACGAACGGGCCGCAGAAGCCTACGGTGACTTGGCGGCTGCTGCGGAACGCCGCGGAACACGCGTGAATGTCGCGGATGGACAGATCGCGGCGATCGCGCTAGTCCATCGCATGAGCGTTGCAACGCCAGACGCAGGCGACTTCGAGGCGACGGGAGTACGAATCGTGAATCCTTGGGCACTGGATTCACCCCGTTGAAATCTCCCTGGGAACAGCTTTCTCACGCGCTGCGCGAACTAACCCCTGTACTTCGCCAATACGCGGGTTAGGATTCCGCGACACATTCGCTCCAGGTAAGAAACCATGTCCGACTACGATACCGTCCTTTACGAAATCGACGGCAACCTCGCCACCGTTACGCTCAATCGGCCCGAGAGCCTCAACGGCATCACGGGAACGCTCAACCGGGAAGTCCACGAGTGTCTGAGCGAGGTAGCGGTCGACGAGCGTGTTCGCGTTGTCATCTTCACGGGCGCCGGCCGCGCCTTCTGTCCGGGCGCGGATCTCAGGGCATCCACCAGCGGCGAACCACAGGAGCCGAACAAGAAGGAGTACTTCCACATCACGACGCTGCTCCACGAAATGCCAAAGATCACGATCGCCGCGATCAATGGCGCGTGCGCCGGTGCGGGTCTGGGCTGGGCGTGCGCCTGTGACCTGCGCTATGCGAGCGAGCGGGCAATGTTCAACTCCGCGTTTCTCGGTGTCGGGATATCCGGCGACATGGGCGGACCCTGGCTCCTGCCCCGGATCGTCGGGGCGACCAAGGCCCGGGAGCTGTTCTTCATGTCGCAGAAGTTCAGTGCCGAGGACGCGGAAGGCATGGGCCTGGTCCTCAAGACCTTTCCGGACGAGACATTTCGCGACGACGTGCGGGAGATCGCCGAACGCCTGTCTAAGTCGGCACCGCTGGCTATCGGCGAGATGAAGCGGAACTTCATCAACGCCGAGAACATGCCGCTGCGCGAGTACATTGAGCTCGAGACCGAGCGCCACATGCGCACGGGGTCGAGCAATGACTCCCGGGAGGCAATGCGCGCGTTCATGGAGAAGCGAGAGCCGAAGTTCGAAGGCCGCTAACTCAACTAACCGTTCCGGCCCATGGGCGCTACGGCCACCGAATCCGTAGCTGCAATTCCTCGCTGGTGCGGTTGAACCACTCCACGACCTCGCGGTGATAGGGGATCCCCTCGGCCCTGCGCCGCAGGGTTTCCTCGTGCTCTATCAGGCCGGCGTAGTAGACCCGTTCGTGTCCGGGAGCGGGCTTCATCGTGCTGAGTCTCTCAAGCAGCGCGTCCATGTCGCGCTTGAACTGATTGAGGTCGGTGAAAGCGTCGATCCTGAACGCCATGACGAACTGGGACGTGCTGCGCCGTCCGGCGAGAAAGCCCGGCCCGTTGCCGGACAGGATCCCGGACATGATGTCGGCAATGACAGCGAAGCCGTAACCCTTGTGGCTGCCGTTCTCCCGCGTGCCTCCGAACGGCAGCATCCGGTTCTGGCCGCCCTCGGGTGCGTCGATTCGCTCCATGATGGGGCTTCCGTCGAGGTCGGCGATCCACCCCGGCTCCAATTTCGATCCGACCCGTCTTGAGAGCGCCAGCTTGTTGGCGGCGATCTGTGTCGTGGCCACGTCGAAGACGAACGGGGGATACTCGCCGGCCGGTGCCGCCCAGGCGATGGGATGGGTGCCGAAGACCGGTTCCGTACCGTAGGTGGGAATCATGTGGTCGCCCGCAGCAGAAACCATGCAGACGCCGATCATGTCGCGCTCGATGGCCATGAGCGGGTAGTAGGCGAGCATGCCGACATGTCCGCAGTTGCGCACCCCGACAGCGCCGATGCCGCTCGCTTCGGCTTTCTCCATGGCCAGTTCCATGGCGCGCGGACCGACCTGCAGCCCGATGCCGCGGTCGCCATCGAGGGTGGCGCTGACGGCGGACTCGCGCACGGCCTGGACATTCGGGTCGGGATTAAAGCGCCCCGCCTGGTACGACTCGATGTAGCGCCGCAACATGTTGGAGATGCCGTGGCTCTCGCAGCCGCGCAGGTCGCTGGTGATGAGTACTTCGGCGCAGAGAGCCGCGTCATCCGCGGTGAGGCCCATCCTCTCGAAGATGGCCTGGGTTCCGGCCAGCGCGGCGTCTTCGGACACGCGCACCACGTCGGCGTCCGGGACGAGGAAACGCTCCAGCATTCTCTGTTGCTCTTTACGTCTGGCGCGTTGGCGTTACAGGGCCGCGAGGGCTTCCCTTTGCCGGCTGAGACGCGCATCGCGGTCCCGGGCGAACCGTTCGACGCCTGCCAGGATCGAGTCACGGTCCAGGTGCGCTTCCGCAATGACGTCGGGCTCCAGGCCACCGGTCAACCAGCGGTTGTGCCAGTCGGAGACCATCGAGTACTCGGCGGTCAACGGCCCGACATCGCGCAGGGGCCACATGCGCTGGGTGCCCGTGGTGACGATCATCAGGTCGTGTCTCGCCTCCGGCGGCAGCACCGCGTCGCGATACGCTTTCGGTTGACGTTCGAACAGTTCTTCGCTGATCGCGGCGACCACCTTGACGTTGATGCCTTCGGCTGCCAGATCGGGCAGCGCCCGCAGGAGGTTGACCGTGGAACTCGACCCTTGCGTAAGGACATAGCCATGCCTGGGCTTGCCGGGTTCGAAGTCGCGCAGGACGTAGAAACCCTTGGCAGCCGCTTTCAGGTCAGTGTCGGCGAACGTCGAGCGGTCGGCGACCGGGAAGTCCGGCCGCGCGACTTCGAGGACGATCACGCCCACCAGCGGTTCCCGGGCCGCGATCTCCGCGGCGGCGAAGTAGCCCGGGGCGACGTCGTTGTAATCCCAGAAATTGAGCACGATGACCTGGCCGCGAGGAAACAGTTTCCAGACCTGGGGCGCGAAGATGCCGAAGTGGGTGCGTGCGTCGGCCGCCGTTTCGGGGCCCGAGTGACCGGCGAGAACATTGAGCACGCCGACCCGGAAAGGGCTGTCCTGGTTCTGTTGGCTCCAGACCCGAGCTGGCAGGTACATGAAGGGTGTGAACGCGCCATAGCTGCCGCTCATCGCCCAGACACCGCTGTGCACGTCGGGATCGAGGGATGCGCTCTGGCCGACGAGGCCGATCGCGGTGGACGCGTTGCCGGCTTCCTGGATCGCCGCCTTGAAGCGCGTGCCTGACTGGTTGGTGCGGGGATCGTAGTGCCCGGTCAGCGATCCCTTTTCGACGTTGATGGAGTTCGACAGATCGGCGGATACCGTGAGGAAGCGATTGCCCGTTACGTGGTTGAGCCACTTGATGACTTCCGAGATCGCGCGCCTGGTTCCGGCGACCTCACCCGGTTGCTTGAACAGCTCCACGCCGATTTCCTGCGTCTCGCCGTTCAGGTTCCCCGCCACCGTACACGGTTCTACCGGGAGCGCATCGACGCGCAACCGGTCGTCCTGAAATGGATCCTTGCTGACGTCGAAGCGGAGCCTGGCATCGTCGGTCACGCGGTCGCCGATGTCCGCCAGGCGATCAGTGAGCCATACGCCGCGGTCGCCCTTCTCCAGCACGGACATGACGATGTCGATGTTGGTCTTGAATTGGCGCAGCCGCTCGGCCTCGTCAGAAACCGCGCCGTCGCGGATACCCTCGAAGGCAACGCCGAAACGCTGCTCGAAGGTCTCGGCCAGAGCGACGAAATAGGGTTCGTTCATCTTCATCTCGTAGGGGTGGCTGTGATAGCCGACCACCTGCGGTCCGAAACCTGGAATCTCGCCATTCCGCGCGGCGGGCCACCAGCCCTTGGTGGTCCTGCCCACCACGATCATCGGTCGCCGATCATCGGGGTCCCACGTGTCCATGGTCTTGAGTGCAGCCACCACCTGGTCGTAGTCGTTGCCGTTCGTGAGCGTGAGGACGTTCCAGCCGTACGCTGCCCACTGATCCGCAATGCGGTATCCATAGTTGGACTCGGGGATCACGCCGCCGATCAACGAATCGTCGATGCCGGCGTTGTTGAATGACAGGAGGATGCGCAGACGCTTGCCCACCTGCTGGGCTACGGCAGCGGTCTTGAACTCCTGGGAATGGCCGGAGGTCATGGCGAACTCGCCCTCCAGTGCCACGATCTTCGGCGATTCCCCCGCGCCCATGAAGTCCCAGAATGCGGCCTTGCCGGCTGCGGTGGCGATCCCGATTCCCGACGGCCCGCCGTTGACGTCGTTGATGAGATCAGTGGTCTCGGAGTGACCGGCAAGGGAACGAATGCCACGCAGCCTGGCCTGGGCGAACAGGGGATCGTCGCTGAGACCGTGGTCTGACAGCAACGTCGTCAGAACGCCTGCCCCGCGGCGGAATCCGAGGCAGTCAATGGGCAGAATGGCGACTTCGGGATCGACGCGGAAGCGCTCGTCTCCGGTATCGGCAAAGCGGCGCGCCATGGCTTCGCCCATGATCATCCATAGCGCGTAGAGGGTTGGGATGTTGTGGCCTCCCGCGAGCAGCAGCCTGTCCCCGAACGGGTGCTTGGGCCGACGGTAGTCGTAGAGCAGGCCGCCGTTTTCGGGTCCGACAAGGTGCAGGGCGATGTTGTAGGGCGTATAGGCGAGCGGACCGCCGAAGTGGCCGGTCTGCGCGTAGTTTCCGAGCAGTGTCAACGTCATGGCCGTCATGAAGCCGACGTCCTCCAGTCTTTCGCGCTCGTAGGCGGGGACCTCGACGCTAGATTCGGTGGATGCGCCGCCACAGGCGGCACTCCCGATCAGGACCTCTGTTCGGTTGGAGACCATCTATACCCTCATGGTAAGTTGTTTGGAAACAATGGTTTAACTAGTGCAGTGTGGAGACGTTCCCGCCGAATTGGGGCCGGCGCCCCATGGCGCGTCCCCCAAGGCAATCTCACGGGAAAGGCTACCGCAGGCTGCGCCCGCCGTCACCTGTTTGTCACGCCATGAGGCGCTGGACACGCACTGGTGTCAGAGACCGAGTTCGAAGGCACTTCCATGGAACAACTCTTTGAACGGTTTCATTAGTTCACGCGGCTGTAGCAG
>JAPPGA010000079.1 GCA_028821515.1 Gammaproteobacteria bacterium
GAAAGGGGACATCTCTACTTTGGAGAAAAGGGGACACTTCTACTTTGCGTTGACAGATCTGCGCGATGATGCGGCTGACCTCGGCGGGCGTGTAAAACTGACCCTTGCTCTTGCCGCTCTCAGTGGCGAAATGCCGCATCAGGTACTCATAAGCGTCGCCGAGGATGTCATCGCCATCGGCACGGTTCTTCGAGAAATCGAGTGCCTTGTTCTCGAAGATGGCGATCAGGTTGGTTAGCCGGTCCACCATCTCCTTGCCCGTACCCAGCTTGGTGGCGTCGTTAAAGTCCGGCATGTCGGACAGTTTGTTGGCGTTGGCCAGCGGGGCGATAATCGTTTTGTTGATCTGGTCGCCGATATCACTCTTGCCCTTCAGGGCGACCATGTCGGCAAAACTCGCGCCGTCCGGGATGGTGATCGGAGCGAAGGGCAAGCCCGTGTATTTGTCGCTGACATACTTGATGAACAGCAAAACGAGGACGTAGTCCTTGTACTGACTGGCGTCCATGCCGCCCCGCAGTTCGTCGCAGCTCGACCACAACGATGAATAGAGTTCCGATTTTTTCAGGGCCATGTTGCTTTTTCACTCTCCCTAGTTCTTATCCGAAAACTCGCAACCGGTTGATTAAGGTAAGAAAAACGGCCTAAAGGGTGTGCTTGACCCCGGCGTTTCGGAAATCCTCTGTTTTCGTAACTCGCTGAAAAAAATAGGAAAAGCCGAGACGCCGGAGGTGCAATGCGCTCGAAACGCACTACGCAGACAAGCCTATTCGATCCCGAACTCGTTGACCATCCGGTCGCCACCGCCCTGGACGCGATATCGGCATAGCTCGACGCGCATCCGGAACTGCTGGACGCGGTCCGCGGATCTGGACGCGGACTCGGTGGCCCGCGACGGTCACCGAGGTCTGAGCTGCGAGACGGTGCTGCGCTGAGCGGTGCTCAAGCATCTGCGCCAAGAAACCTGGCGCGGCCTCGAGTTCGCCCTGCGGGACTCGCGTTGGGCGCAGCGCAATGCAACGGTCAGCGCTCTACCGCAAGCTGCTGCGGCTGGCGGCGAACACGCTCGGTTATGTCGAGGCGGCGCTGCCGACGGTGGCCGCGGAGTCCGCGCCGTGGGCGCGCGCCTGGACGGAAAAGGCCTACAGCGACTTGCTGCTGCGGATCGCGGATCAGGCGAAGCGGCGCGTGCTACGCGGTGAGGCGATGCCGGCGGAGAAGGAGGTGACGAGCCTGTTCGAACCGTACACCGACATCATCCGCAAGGGCGGCCGTGTGACGCGCTACGGCCACAAGGTCAATCTCGCCACCGGGCGCAGCGGCCTGGTGCTGGACGCGGCGGTGGAGGACGGCAGTCCGGCAGCCAGCGAGCGCTGCCTGCCGATGCTCGAGCGCACGTCGCGCATTACCGCCCAGCGCCAGCGCGCGCCGCGTTCGACAGCGGCTACGTCGCGGAACAATCTCGACGCCGCCAAGGCCCTCGGAGTCCAATGCGTCGTGTTCCACAAGCGGGCCCGGCTGCGGGATGCCGCCATGGCGCCTTCGGCGTGGCTGCTCGACCAGCTCAGGCGCTTTTGCCGGCATCGAGGCGGGCGTCTCCCATCTGAAGCGCTGCTTCGGCCTGGCGTGCTGCCGATGGCACGTCACGGACGCTGCAGTGTGACTATGAGTGGCGGGCGGACAAGGCTGCGTCGCCGACCCTGACGCTGAGCTGCTTCCCCCGGTCGAGCGTTGCAGTCTTGGTGCCGTGCCCCGGATTCAGCAAGCGCCGCACGTCGTTCTCGACGTCGCGGGCAAAACGGCGTTGCGATATGCCAGCCTGGCGGCAAGCCTCATAGAGCGCCGCCTTCAGCGCGATCTCCACCGGTGGAACGATCAGGGGCCGGCGCGATCTGGCAGGTGACGGCTCCGGCAGTTCCTTAGCCTCCCGAATCGTGGCAGCGATCAGTTCGCGGAGCAAATCACTCGCATCGGCCAACGGTCATGCGTTCAGTTCCTCCAGGGCAGGGATGTATGTCGTTCGACCTCCAGAAATCGTCCATTGTGCGAATCGCCGGTTCGGCCCCTCAACTCCGCCCCATCGCTGAATGCCTGGTCCACCGCCATGGGCGGCATGCGGCACCCATTGCTGGCGGACTTCTGGCCCAAGGGCGGAGTCGCCCAATCGCTCGGGATCTTCAACGAGGCGGCAGGCATCGTGAATCGCTCGGTGATCATCATCGATCCCGAAGGCGTCGTGCGGCACGCGGAGGCTTTCCAGGGCTCCCTGCCCGATCCGGAGCAGGCGTTGGCCACACTGGCGGAACTCCAGGCAGGCTGACAAGGGTCCGGGCAAGACGTCAGAATCAGACCTGCACCTGACGGCGCGGGGTGGACGTTGCCCCGCCAAATGTCAGGAGGCCCCGCGTAACGTCAGCCCAGGAACCAGGGCAGCGCGTCGAACTCCTTGATCCGGAAACGCGTCTTGCCACCGTGGAAAAGCAGTCCGCCCGAGGTCGGGTTTTCCGGAAGGGCCGTCCACCACTCCAGGTTCTGCACCGCGTCGGCGGGAACGGTTTCCCCGGATTTCACTTCAACGGGGATCATCCTGTCACCCAGATCGATCAGCGCATCGATCTCGTGGCCGGTCGCATCGCGCCAGAAATAGATCGGCGCCTCGCGGCGGCGATTGGAGAAGCTCTTGATGAGTTCGGACACGACGAACGACTCGAAGATCGCTCCACGAAGCGGGTGTCGTGCCAGCGTGTGCGCATCCGGGATGTCGAGGAGATAGCAGATGAGTCCCGTGTCCAGGAAGTGCAGGCGAGGACGCTTGCGCAGCCGCTTGCGGAAGTTGGCGTAGTGCGGCGGCAACGTAACGGCCAGGTATCCGATTTCCAGGACGTTGAGCCACCGGCGAGCAGTCTGCTGGCCGACCCCGACGTCGCCCGCCAGCCTGCTCAGGTTCAGTTCCATCGCGGTGCTGGCAGCGGCCAGCCGAACAAAGTTCTCAAAAGCGCGCAGGTCGGAGACCGCCAGGATTTCGCTGAGATCGCGCTCCACGTATGTTCGGAAATAATCGCCAAGCCACTCGCGAGGCGACAGGTTCCGGTCGTGGATCCGCGGATAGAATCCTCGAAAAAGGGCTTCCCAACGGTCGACATCCGGTACCACGGCGGTTGCCTCGGATAACCGTACGGGATCGAACAAGTCTCTCTCAAGCAACTCCGACAACGAGAAGGGATAGAGGCGGAGCAACGCGGTGCGACCGGCGAGAGTCTGGGAGACGGATTTCATCAGCAGCAGGTTTTGCGAACCGGTCAGGACAAACCGTCCAGGGCGCGGATTCTCGTCGACGAGAACCTGAATGTAGGACAACAGGTCCGGCGCCCGTTGTATCTCATCGATGACCAGATCGTTTTCGGAAGCCAGGAAACCGCGAGGATCCTCAATCGCTCGCGACCTCACGTCGGGAGCTTCAAGGGAGAGATACTCGTGGTCGGGGAATAGCGTCTGGCAGAGAGTCGTTTTGCCCGATTGCCTCGGTCCCGTAAGTGTCACGACGGGGTTCTCCGCAGCGGCGGACATCACCGACTTCGATAGATGGCGAGGGAGCATGGGTGCGATTCTCCCGCCTCACCATGGCAATGTCAAATCGATGATTGAATCATCAAATTGGCATATATGGAGGCGCCTGTCCTAGTATTCGCCGGCGCTGCAATGAACCGTCGGTTCGCGGAGTAACCTACTCTCCCTGCACGCGTCGGTAGGCCTCGTCACCAACTTCGCGGGCTACCGCCTCGCCCAGTTGATGAGCCGACAGAATAGAAGACCGGATCAATTCCGGCGTCACGGTCATCGGCATGTTGTGCATGATGGGAACCGCCATCGCGGCCTCTGTTACCGTATCGATGTCCTCGTTGTCTTGCTTCGTCAAAGACAGCTGACCGAGATGTATCGGCAGACCAACCCGCGCGAAAAATTCAGCTGCTTTTCTCGCGTCCTGGTTCTCCTCCATCATCAAATGCGCCAGTGTTCCCATGGCGACCATCTCGCCATGCAGATAGTTGTCATGCACATCCCTGACGTGGGTATAGGCGACAGCGATAGCATGGGCAGCTGCGCAACCACCACTCTCAAAACCGATGCCACTGATCAGGGTGTTGGCTTCCACGACCCGCTCCAGTGCGTCGTCGCAACGATTCGCGACGACCGAGGCACTCGCCGCAACGCCATATTCGTAAAGCGTATGGGCGCAGGTCTCACCCATGGCGGCACACGCAAGCGTTGGGCGCGAACCTACGCAGTTCCTTCCCTTCGGATTGGCGAGACACGCTTTGGCCTCATACCAGGTAGCCATGGCATCGCCCATACCGGCAACCAGAAATCTCTCAGATGCATTGGCAACCACACCGGTATCCACTACAACCAGTGCAGGACTGTTGGGGAAATACTCCACCCCGTTTTGCACCCCTTCCGGCGAATACATAACAGACAGCGCTGAACAGGGTGCATCGTTGGACGCCAGGGTCGGAACAATCACCACGGGAATATCCAACCGATAGGCAATGCACTTTCCCGTGTCCACACATTTGCCACCACCAACAGCTATGAGACAGTCAATGTTCTCATCTTTGAGTACTTCCACCTGGTAGTCGACTTCTTCCACCGAGCACTCGCCATTGAATGTCGTTGCAACCCCAGGAACGTTTCTTTTCCTCAGGCTGTCCATAACGCGTACGCCTTCAGCCCCATGACCGCGACTGGAGGCCAGCACACCCGCTCGCTGAGAACCAAGCAGCGACATATATCTGCCCAGATGGTCGATGACGCCCTCACCCTGGATATAACGCTGAGGTGCGATCATCACGCGAGGGACGGATTCCCCGTCGGTGAAAATCTGCCCGGGTGAATATAGATCAGTGGCCATGACCAAGCTCTTGTCGCTTACGTGGAAGGGTCAATATAGATGAAGGTCTCAGCCTCGCGCAACGCGTGGCTTGATAGCGCGCCGTGCGCATGGATGGTAGCCTTCTCAGCGAAAATGCACCAGTTGATCTCGAGCAATACAATAGTTCGTGCCTCCCAGGATAGATGCCCAAATCAAATAGGACACTTTGCATGAAGAACTTGAAAGGCAAAACAGCGTTTATCACCGGTGGCTCTACGGGTATTGGTTTTGGCATGGCTACAGTCTTCGCGCGTGCGGGAATGAATGTCGCTATCACCGATATTCGTGATGAACAACTCGCCATTGCAAAGAAAGAACTGAAGACTATTACCGACAACGTGGTCACGTTTAACGTTGACTCGACCGATATCGGCGCTATGGAGAACGCAGCTGACGAACTGGAGGAATTCTTCGGTCCGCTGCACGTACTTTGTAACAACGCGGGAATACCTGGAGGAGGATCAAAGATGCTGGAAACTGATGACGCACAATGGCGACGGGTTTTCGAGGTCAATTTCTTTGGGCCAATCAACGGAATCAACGCGTTCCTGCCGCGCATGCTGGATCATGGAGAGGAAGGACACATCGTTAATACCGCTTCATTCGCTGGCATCCATGGCCATGGGCATCAGTCGTCCTACGGTAGCAGCAAGTTTGCCGTGGTCGGCATGTCCGAGTTTCTGAGAAACGATCTTGCGGATACGAACATTTCCGTCTCGGTACTTTGTCCTCACCTTGTAGATACGCCTATTACTCGAGCGTTCAAGGAAAGAGCGCCCAAAGATTTGGCTGCCGTGATCTCAGCCATGGCCGTGCCAGCAGAAACGGTGGGCTCTCAAGTCATGAATGCGATATTGACTGACGAGTTTTACGTTTTTTGTGATGGCACGCACACGCGCAGCATGCTTGAAACGCGTTGCAGGGATATGATCGCGGCAATGGACAGGCAGTTTCCGAAAGAGTGAACATTATACGGTTATAAGGACATGGACCCGGCTGGTCCCCGAGCCGCTGGAGCCTGGTGATTCGTACTGATCGCAAACTACAATTACAGTCTTGAGAAGAAATCCCAGATAACTTCTGTGGCCTTGATGCCAGAATGATCTTTGTACCCTTTTTTGCCAAGGTCACCACCAGGCCATACATGATCATGGTTCTCAATTCGGTAGTAACGAACTTCCGCGCCGCCTCTTTTGGGATTGTAAAGCGTCAACGTCGTGTTGTCGGTCACCTTGAACTTTTCTGTGGTCACGGAATCGTTAAGGTCCGCAAAATACGCTACGAGATCCTGCGCGCCGGGCGAAGTTGATTTGCCACCACCGCCCCAGTTGCCCTCGATAGGAACCGAACCGTCCTCGGCCCCATGGATATGAAGAAGAGGTTTGGGGCCACCAGGTGCACATTTCTGGAAGACCTGAGCATTGGCCAACCCTGCAACGGGAGCCGCCGCCTTGAAGACTTCTCCAGCCTGGCACATGAGTGTATAACTCATGTAACCACCATTAGAGAAACCGGTAACAAATGTCTTCTCTGGATCCAGGTTATATTTGTTTTGCAGAAACCCTGCAAGTGCCGACAGGTACTCAACGTCGCTCTGACCTCGATGCTTGCTGTCCTCATTGTCATCGTTCCAACGAACAATACCGCCGGTCAGCATGCCGTTCTTGCAAACCATATCCAGACCCCTGTAGTTATAGCGTTCTCCTTCTTCGCAGGATTCCTCGTTGCCGCTCTTGCCTTTCTTGCCTGAATCTCTTTTCTTTCCCCTGTCGTCTTTCTTTCCCCTGTCGTCTTTCACGCCATCAGACTCTCCATAGCTACCGCTAATGACTATGTCTTTGACAAGGGCCTGCGGTTGAACCACGAAAAAACCGTGTTCCTCAGCCAGATCATTGAAGCCCACCCGATAAGACCAGGTACTACTGGAGCCCATGCCATGCAGGACAAAGACCAGAGGGGCGTTATCAGCCAGGTTCTTTGGCCGATACATCTTGTAGGTCCTATCGACATCCCCATGTGTGAATACATGGTCTTCACCTACCGTGTTCTCCCCCCCGTTGGCTGAAACGAAAAACAGAGCAAGAAAAGTTGTAACCAACACTCTCGGAACCATCAATTTTCATCCTCTTTGAGCTAATGAACAATACGATCATGGTCAAAATGAACCGGACGGCGCCTTCAATCTGATGGCTGACCAGTTACGATGGGAGCGACAGTCCTAGGCCTTTATGCTCAGCTGACCCAGGAAATCCAGCTTGCCAACTGGCACGCCCTTTGTTCGCAAAATGTCGTAAGCCGTCGTGGCATGAAAGTAGAAGCTCGGCAGCGAGAACGACATCAGAAAGCCTTCAGCGGTAAAGGTCCACCAGGGCGTGCGTACTTCCTTGCCCGCCCATCCGTTTACCATCTCGGCCGTGAACTGCTGCAAACCGGATCGCGCCTCGACCACAAGATCCTGCAGTGCCTGGTAGTCAAGATCATCCGGAGGTGGCGGCGGCGAATACTCCCCTGTCTGCACGCCGTTGATCGCACCCAGGGAGAGGCTCGCAACCTGGATCAACTGAAAGCGAAACGGCAGCATATCCGGATAGAGGCGAGTCTCGACGATCTCGTCCAGGTCGATGTTGTTCTCCTCGCAGTGAGATCGACCCTTGTCGAGGTAACCTGATACGGCACCGAGGGTCTGCAGAAAACGACCGACGCTGGCGTCATATAGTGAGACAGACATATCCGAACTCTCTTTTCTCCGGGCGCCGACAGTCTAACGTAGCCGAGGTCCTCGTCTTGATCATTTGTCGAGAGCCACTCGTGCGCCGTCGGCATTAGCGAGAGGTGAGGTCTCGCGCTATCTCTCGCGCGGCGTTCCAGCCTGGCAAGCCCGTCACTCCGCCGCCGGGATGCGCACCGGCACCGCAGTGGTACAGCCCCTCGATGGGTCCCCGGTATGCGGCATAGCCCATGACGGGCCGGTTGGTCCACAACTGGTCCGGCGTCATGGCGCCATGGAAGATGTCGCCACCAGGCAGGCCGAAACGTTCCTCGAGGTCCGCCGGTGTCAGCTCCTGACGGGCGATCACCGAGTCGCTGAAGTTCGGCGCAAATCGGTCGATGGCGGCGAATACCGTGTCGGCCGCGGCCTCCCGGTCGTTGTCCCAATCCCTGTCTCGCGGAAAGTGCTGGCAGAACAGGCTCGCGACGTGGTGCCCGGGAGGCGCCAGGGAGTCGTCGACCGTCGAGGGGATGAGCATCTCGACGATCGGGTGCTCTGACCACTTTCCTCGGCGTGCATCGAGGTAAGCGGTCTCCAGGTAGTCGAGGGTGGGGCCGATCACGATACCGGACCGATGGTGGTCCGCGACTTCCGTGCCCGGCCGACAGGTGAAGTCCGGCAGTTCGGTGAGGGCCACGTTCATGCGCAGCGTCGCCGACTCCGTGCGGGTAGCGCGGATGCGGCGCCGGAAGTCTTCCGCAAGGTACGCTGCGGGAACGAGATCGAGGTACAGGTTTTTCGGCGCGACATTGGCGGCAATTGCCCGACCCCGGTACTCGTTGCCGCCCGCAATCACAACTCCGGCAGCCCGACCATCCTCCACCACCACTTCGGCCACTTCGGAATCTGTCTCCACCTCGACGCCGAGTACCCGCGCTTCCTTGAGCATTGCCTGGGTGATCGCGCCCATGCCCCCGATCGCGTGGCCCCAGGCGCCGCGGACCCCGTCGAGTTCGCCGATCACGTGGTGCAGGAGACCGTAGGCGGTGCCGGGCGCGCGTGGCGACGCGAAGTTGCCGACCACGGCGTCGAACGCGAGTGCCGCCTTGACGTGCGCGTTCTCGAACCACGCGTCGAGCAGGTCCGCAATGGGCTTCAGGAACAGGTCCGAGAGGTCGCGACGACGTTCCATCGACAATCCCACGACGTTGATGGCTGCGAGTCCCGCGTTGAGCAAATCCATGACGCCGCCGCCCACGTTGGGGGGCGTGCGGCGCATCTGGCGGCGTACGATGCCGCCGACCTCCTGGACCATGGTCCGAAAACCCGCGAGGGCTTCAGCATCGTTGGCCGAGAACCGCGCGAACTCGCGCGCGGTCGCGGCATCGTCGTGATGGATCGACAGCGACTCGCTTGCCGACAGCGGCAGGAAGTTGGCCTGCGGCCGTGGCACGAACCGAAGCCCGTGGGACTTGAGACGAAGGTCCCGGATGACTTCCGGCGCGAGCAGGCTCACCGTGTAGCTGGCAGTCGAATTGCGAAACCCGGGGTGGAACTCTTCGGTCACGGCAGCGCCGCCGACGATGGGACGACGTTCCAGCACGCGCACCCGCAAGCCCGCCCTGGCCAGGTAACAGGCGCAGACCAGGCCGTTGTGGCCACCGCCGATGACGATGACATCCACTTGGGATGTCACCGTCGAGGTTGCCCGGCGGGGTGGGCGATGATCACCCCATCATCCGGGGAAGCCAAAGGACGATCTCCGGAACCGCCAGCAGCACGGCGACGGTGAGCACGTCGGCCACGAAAAACGGGCCGATGCCTCGAAACACATCCTGCAGCGGTATCGCCAGCGACCTGCCGCCTTCGTTGGGCAAACCCCGCGCGACGCCGGCGACGACGAAACAGTTGAGACCGATGGGTGGCGTGATGAGACAGATCTCCGCCATCTTGACGACGACGATGCCGAACCAGATCGGGTCGTAGCCGAGCGCGATCACCGCCGGATACACCACCGGCAGCGTCAGCACCAGCATGCCGATGGCATCCATGAACATGCCGAGCACGGCATAGGCGAGCAGGATGCAGATTACGATCAGAAGCGGAGGGAGGTCGAGGGTGACGACCCAATCCGCGAACGCCCCCGGCAGTCCCGCGAAGCCGAGAAAACGCACGAACAGGAACACGCCCCAGATCAGCGTGAAGATCATCACCGTCAGCTTGGCGGTCTCCATCAACGCTTCCCGAAGGCGTCCACCCACCTGCGTGAGCGAGCGCTCGCGGTAAGCCCGTATCACGTAGAGGCCGAACACCACGGCGGCACCCAGCGCACCGGCCTCGGTGGGCGTCGCGGCGCCGGTATAGAGCGCTCCGAAAATGATGCCCACAACGAGGAAAATGGGGAGTGCTCCCGGCAGGCTGGCGAATCGCTCCCGCCACGTGAAGCCGCTGATCGACCGCCCGAGATCCGGGCGAAAGGTGCACATGCCGACGATCAGCGCGGCGTAGATCAGCACCGAGACGACGCCGGGAAGCAGTCCGGCCAGCAGCAGCTTCCCCACCGACTCCTCGACGATGATGGCGTAGATCACGAGTATCGCCGACGGCGGTATCAACGACGCGAGCGTGCCACCCGCCGCGATGACGCCCGCAGTCAGGCGCCGGCTGTATCGATTTCGGAGCATGTCCGGAATGGCGACCCGGGAAAACACGGCCGCGGTCGCCGTCGAGGCACCGGACACCGCGGCGAAACCTGCGCTGGCGAATACCGTTGAGACGGCGAGGCCCCCCGGCACCCATCCGACCCAACGCCGGGCGGCCTCGAACAGGCGCGTCGTCAGGCCGGCGTGGAATGCAAGGAAACCGATCAGGATGAAGAGCGGCAGGACGGACAGCGGATAGGTGACGGTCTTGGAATGAGGAATGGTACCCGCCACCGCCGCCGCCACGTTCCATCCCTTGAGCGCCAGCAATCCCAGGAAACCTGTGAGCGCCGCGGCGATGTAGACGCGAACCCCGAAAGCGACCATGGTGACGAGCAGGGCGACGCCGGCTATGCCCACCCACAGTTCGTTGATGCCGCTCATCGTGCAGTCTCGCGGTCGCTGTCCGAGAGGCGGATCTCGGTTTCGGCCTGGGCGGCCGCGTCCTGGATGGTGGGTACGGCGACAGGTTCCAGGCCCGGATGCAGAACGAGGCGCCAGTATCCCGCCAACTGGACGATCAGCCGGACAAGCAACACCGAAAGCGCCACCGGTACCACGAGCTTCGCCGGCCATGTGACGAGTTCTATGTCGATGGTGCTGTCGCCGAAATCGAAGGCGCGCTCGAAGTGCCGCCAGGCGTAAGGGATAAGGACGCCCACGATGAACGCCGCGAGGGCCGTCCCTCCCATCTCGGTCAGCCACAGCCAGCGCCCCTTGAGGCGGGACACGAGGATTTCCATGCGCACGTGCGCCCCGACGCGCTGCACGTAGGCGATGGAGAGTACGGCGAAGCCCACCATCGAGACCTCGACGACGTCGATGTACCCGAAGATCGGCGCATCGAACACCGTCCGCAGGACGATCTGCGCGACGCCGAGCAGCATCAGCGCGAAGATGAGTACGCCGGCGCAGAGATTGAGACCGTTCTCAAGCGTGCCGAGAAGGCGGTCGGCCCGATCCAGGCGGCGACCGAAGGCGTCGTTCACGTAGTCAATCCGCGCTCGGGCCTAGTGCTCCGTCAAACCCAAATCTACGGGTATCTGCGAGTCTTTTTGGCCCCTGGTGGTCTTCATGCGAGGGGGCCCCCTCGCGCACACTTTCTTGCGAGGGACACCCTCGCGCTCCCAGGGCTGAAGGCTCCGTTGCTCCTCCTTGTGTGGTGCCTGCCACACGGCGTCGGCGCGCCTCGCCAGGAACCAAGAATCCCTCGCAGCTACTCTCGCATATTTGGGCTTGACGGAACACTACCGGTAGGATCGCCCCACCGCCCCGAATATCGCCTCGACCAGTCCCGGAGCATCGAACCGGCGCGCGTTCTCGTCGATCCAGGCATCGATCACCGGCCTCCCGGCGCGCGCGCGAAACTGGTCCAGTTGCGCATCGGTATAGCGAATCTCCGTGAGCGTTTCTTTCAGCATCGGCAGGTTCACCGCATCGACGTCGATGTAGGCCTGGATCTGCGCCGCGATCACCTCCTCCTTCACGTCCGCCAGGAGTTGTTTGTACTGGGCCGGCAACGCCTCGTACGCCGTGATGCCGAATACGAGCGGGCAGTCGGCCGTTCCCGGCGAGAGGTTCCCGGTGAACCACTCGGCCACCTCGTGGATGCGATAGGAGACATGGCCATAGGTGAACGGGAACGATGCCGCATCCATGGTGCCCTGCTGGACCCCGGTGTAGACCTCCGTGGCAGTGGAACTCGCAGGCGTTGCGCCGAGCAGCCTCATGGCCTGGCCCAAGCCCCCTCCGGCGCGCACGGTCAGGCCTTTCCAGCCCGCGAGGTCGGCGGGGGGTTCGCCCCGGCCGAGCAGTTCGTACTGGGGCAGGAACGTCGAGGTGTAGATCATGGCATTCCACCGCGCCATTTCTTTCACGACCGCGGGATGGGCATACACCGCCTCGCGAATCTGGCGGTTGGCGTCCCAGTCCGTCATCGGCAGGAACGGCATCGTCAACACCATCAGCGCAGGGTTCTTACGCGGATGGTAGAAGTTGCAGAACATCGCCGCCTGAAAGGCTTCTATCGCGATGCCGTCGAGGTTTTCGCGGGCCTTGGATAGCGCTTCGCCGTAGTGCAGCGTCATTCGCCACCTGCCGCCAGAGCGCTCCTCGACAACGGCGGCAAGTGCGTCCGCAACCGCGGTTCCGGCCCGAGGCTTGCCCCACAACGACACGTCCCACGTGAGCCGCGGTCCGTCGACCGTCGCGCCCACGGCCGCCCCGGAGCCAAACACCAGGATGGCTGTCAGGACGGCGCCGGAGCCGAAAGTTCCCATGCGAGGGTTTCCGTCGGAGTGTCAGGCGAGTGTGGTGACGCACATTGAACGTGTCAAGGATGGTCCCGGTACCCCGCAGTTTACGGACTGGTAAATTCCGGCCCCTTCAGCCAATCGGCAGGATATCGCTCGGGGCGGGACGACAGGTAGGCGTGCGTGGGGCAAAGCATGGCGCCCCACAGGGCGACAGGTTGCATGGCCTGGTGTCTAGTTCCCCTCGACCCCCGCGGTTTCGCTCCGCGCGGCGAACTGGTTCTTCTCTTCCGCCAGTTGATCCTGCTGCTGACGCAGCTCGCGTTCACGCGCTTCCAGCTCTCGCGTCTCGTCGGTCAAACGCTGGCGCACCGATTCAAGCTCGAGCTGCTCTTCCTTGATCCGTGCACGCAACCTTTCCACGGCTTCTCGTTCGAAGCGGACGCGTTCCCGCTCCTGGGCCGCGATTTCCGCCTTCGACGGCACGTTCATCAAAGGGTCGTGGGCAAGTTCCAACATCGGCGCGCGATCTTCGAAATCCAGGGTGGCGTCGGCGAAGTAGTCCTGCCAGAACTGCTGGTGCGCGACTCTCACCCGGAGGTTCTCCGTTGATCCCGTGCGCGGGACATAGAAGACCTTCACCCTGAGGCCGGGAATCACCGGCGCCGGAGCGCCAATCAGAACCGATTGCCGATCGCGTGTTTCCGCGAACTCTTCGAAGGCCCAGTCCTCCCACTGAAGGTCCAGGTGCGAATACCAGCTGGAGTGCTGAAACATGTCCGAAAACAGGTAGAGGGATTTCGATCCCGAGAGGTTCTCAAGGGATTGAAACGTGTCCTCGAGGGCTTCGGCCAGGAATGCGTTGGCGACCCTTCCGTCACGGTGCTGCTGCACCATTACGTCTATTCGACGCTGCAACGCATTGCGCTGGGCGCAGAACCGGTTCGCCTTGTCGCGCAACGACGCGGGAACCTGGGCCGGAATGTCGTTGCAGTCCCGGAACCCGCTGCCGTTGCCCTGGTCCTTGGCAGTGGCAATCGTCAGGTCTGCGTTGTCGTAGGGTTTGCACAGGCGCCCGAGCAGCATTCGCGGTGACTCGGCATACGGGGTGAGCGTGAATACCTTCAGTTCGGTGTTGGCATCAAGGTCGTGGCTTATGTCGCGCAACAGCTTGCCAGGAAGCGATGCCTGGGCCGGGTTCAACGGTTTGCGAAGGTCCAGCAGGTAGGCTGCGTGGCCAGCAATGTCCACTCGCGGAAACGGGCAAGCGTCATTTTCCGATGCGCCGTTCAGCGCGTCGCGAACATATGGACCCAGGAAAAGAACCACCGGAATTGGCAGGAGAACGACCAACAGCAGGGTCCACCGGACTCGCCCGAAACCCGGCGCCCGGATTTCCGGTCTTCTTGCCGCCAGCCAATTCGGTGTCCCTCTCATGGCTATTCCGGCATTCCCGGCAGCGATATCCGCGTTACGGTTCCACCGCCCAGCATTGAACTGACAGAAACCGACCCGCCGTACTTCTCCACCAGGTAGGTCGTAGAGGTGAGTCCCACGCCGCTCCGCTCACCCGTCGCCGAATAGAATGGCTGGAACATCTTCTCGCGTACTTCGGTCGACATGCCGACACCGTTGTCGATGATCGTGATGAACACCTTGTCGTTCTCTCCACTCGTCGCGATTCTGATTTCCCCGCCCTCGTCTTCGTCCTTCTGCTGAATTGCCTGCACGGAGTTCTCGACGACCTTCTCCAGCATCAGGCAGATTTCCGGCCTCAAGGCGAAGATATCGGGAGCGTCCCCGAATTCCGTCTCGACCGCCGCAACGTTCTCAGCCTGCGTGACGGCGACGACTTCCTCAAGACAGTCATTGACATCGACCAGGCTATAGCTCGCTCCGCCCTGCCTTTTGCCAAGAGCCGACAGGCGTTCCGCGACCTCCGCGATTTCGGCCGCCTGGGACCGCACCCTGGCCAGGATGGCGTTCGCGGTTGCCACCACCTCGGCGCGCTCGTCATCGCTCTGGGAGTCCTGGACCCTGTCGTTCGCCTCGGTCAGCGACTCGATGCCCGTTGCTATATCGTCTGCGGTCTCGGCAAGGTGTTTACCCATGACTTCCGAGAGTATCTTGTGCGACATCAAGAGCTTCGCATTCGTGGAGTCAGCGCCATTCGACGACTTCTCCGCGCCCGGAGCCGGACCGCGGACGCCAGTTCCAGGCCCCTCGACCACCTCTGCGCGTTGCGCGGGGGCGGCCGCCGCGGACTCAACCGGCGAAGCGGTTGCCTGCGCGACCGCAGTTCGCGTTTTACCGACCCCGAACGCGATCCACAGCAACAACAGTGCCGCCGCTGCCGCCAGGATGCCGTTGAAATAGTAGCCATTCCGTTCCTGTTTCCGGCCGAGTTCGAATCCCAGTTCGTCCACGAGCTGGATCGCGAGATCCGATATCTCATTTGATGTCGCCAGCGAAAACAGCTCGTCGGTGGGTGCCTGGCGTTCGAGCAGGACCTCTGCGTGGGAGATGAAGTTTGCGAAATAGTTGGGGAGCGGCGACGGCAGCACCGAAGCGCGTTCGCCCAGACGCTCCAACGCAACGGTCAGGCGACCTTTTGTGGCGTCGGTCGGAGCGGCCAGATAGCCGTCGATCTCGTTCGTCAGGGTGGTCACTTCACCCAGCAGTTCGCGGTTGAGGTCCGGCGCCTGCACGATGTTTGCCGCCGCCAACGGCAGGTAGCGCGATGAGTTCCTGATTACGGCGTATCCCGTCTTGAAGCGCTCAATTCGCTCTTCCTTGGCGTCCACCGCGTTCACGTATGCACTCACGTCGTTCGCCAGCCGGTCCGGAACGTCGGGAATGCTCCTGATCTGCGCCATGAGCACGCCCTTGAGCTGGTTCATCTGTGGGATGAAAGCCACCAGCGAGTCGAAATCGGCTAGCGGGTCGGACCTTACGCGGGCCGTTTCTATGCTCCAGTCCGCCGCCAACTGCTGAATCTGCTGCACACCGGAAATGGAAGAGCGGTACCCTTCCACGTCGTTGTTGCGGACAAGCCAGTAGAGAACCGAAACCGCTGCGACAAGAACGAGCGACAGGACGGTCGCGACCATGATCGAATTGTTTGACTTCACTGTGTCAGCTCCTCGGACTCTCCCGCCAGTGTCCTGATAAAGGCAACGATTGCGTCCTTGTCTGAGTCTGGCGCTTCTCTTCCCAACTGGAATTCGAACATGGCATCTACGGCATCACGCAGCGTAGCGGCGCTGCCGTCATGCAGATAAGGCGCGGTGTAGGCCGCCATTCTCAGGCTCGGAACCTTGAATGCATGCATGTCCGCCTCGTTACCGGTGATGTTGTAACGGCCCATGTCAGCCTCCGTGATATTGCCGCGACGTTTGAAAAACTCGTTAATGACGCCGAACACCTGAAACATGTTGCCTCCCACGTTTGCGCCCTGGTGGCAGGACACGCAACCGTAGTACTTGAACAGGGTGTAGCCCCGCCGTTCCAGGGGGGTGATGGCGTCGGCTTCTCCGTTCAACCACCGGTCGAACCGGCCGTTCGGAGTGGTCAGCGACCTGATGAACTCAGCTATCGCATCCTTGATGTTCGCCCGGTTTATGCCATCGGAATAGATGTTGCCGAAAAGCGCCGGGTAGCTCTCATCCTTGAACAGCTTGCTGACGACCTCGGGCCACACGCTGCCCATTTCGATCGAAGACTGCACTGGACCGTCGATCTGCTCAGAGAGCGTGTCCGCCCGGCCATCCCAAAACTGCTTGAAATTGAAGCCCGCGTTGTACACGGTCGGCGAATTCACAAGGCCAAGTGAATCGTCGATGCCAACTGAGACCTTTCGACCGTCGTCGCCCCCCGAAGAGAGTTCGTGGCAGCTAGCGCAGGACACCGAGTCGTCCTTCGAAAGCCGCGTATCGTGGAACAGCATTCTCCCGAGCGCGGCCTTGGCCGAATCTGTACCGTTGTTCTGAGGGATCGGTTTGATGGGTTCGCCATAGGCGGGTGCTGCAACCGCCAGGCAAGCGACCGTCAGCCTGAGCCAACCGCAGAATCCGCGTTTCGGCTTTTTTTCGGAGACGCTCATCCTGTCAAAGACCCTCACCAAGCTCCATGCGCCTCTAATCACGAATCCGGCCATACCGGTCCATACGCTGCAACATCGGCAGCCCATCGGCGCAAGGCCAGTCTGAGACGATCCCAATCCTCGGATCCCGGAACCCGTTCGAGGCTTGAACCGACCGATATCAGTCCGTGGGCCCGGAAATTATCCGGGCCGCGATTTGGGGAGGCAATGCAAAGAATCAGTAGTTGCAGCAAACCAATAGGTAGGTGGTACAGCTACCCGCAAACCAGGGTGACTACTAATTTCGGCAGTGCGGAATGCTGACGCGCTCCTGGGTCGAGCGTGCTGAGCGCTCGTCAATCCGGGAGTCCGCTAATGCCGGAGCCCGTCGAGCATCGCGATCATCCGGTCGAATTCCTGGTGGAAACCGCTGCGAAACTCGGTGGTTTGCGTGTCGAGCGGCCTGTCAGTGAAGAACTCGTTTGCGAGGGAAACAAGCTTGGCTGCGAACTTCGAGTCCGCTGGCGGCGTTTCGGTAAACATGGCGCCGACAATCAGGGACAGGGCTTCGATCCTTCCCTTCAGGTATTCCGATTCGTTCATTACATCCGTCCACACCCGAGGGGAGCGTGGTTCGAACAGCCGGTCACCGGCGTTGATCGAGCATCCGGCCGATGGGCCGCGCGCACCGTCCGCGTACTCATGGTCCGAAAGACGACGGCAGCCGCCAAGCGACCCGATCCATGCTTCATCCCCTATTGCCCGGCACGAAGAATGGGCGCCGGGTCGTGGACAACGCCACAGCGGGGCTGTGAGAGTTTCCCGCCTATTCACCACGGGCGGGGGAAGCTATCCCTCGCCGGGCATTGCGGCTCTCGTATTCGGCGGGTGGCCCGGCTTTCGGGTCCAGCCCGCGCTGTACGGCGTCATCCGCTATCGAGCATACCAAGAAACCGTAGCGTTGCGACCCCACATCGCGAATCGGACATCCCGAGTCGATCGGGCTCCAAGGGGATCGAATCGTGGGTCGGCTTGGGCGGGGGTGAAGGCCAGCGCGGTGGTCTGCAGTTCCACGCCGCGTTAAGATCACGCGGTATTGCAGGTTTCTTCCGTCTGGGCGCGCTCTGCCAGGTGGAGACGAGCCAGCAACCAAAAGGCTGTGAAGGGGACGAGTAGTCGGATCAGGGCGCCTGTCCAGCGAGCGGAGGATGGTGGGAGCTTCGCAGGCGCTACCGACGAACATCACCCTGGAGCCGCTGACCGAACGAATGTTCGCATTCCAGTAGGCTCGGCCGGTTGGCTTCCGTAAACGGGCCGGGTCATCGCGCCGAAGATGGTGCTGTGACCGGATGAGGTGCGCGCCGCGAGGCGCGTGCGAACACGGGTGGTACCGCGACGTTGGGCCGCACGAGGCGGCCGAACCTTCGCCCCGGGAATGGATGCTTGACGACTCATGCATCCGTTGTCGGGGCGTTTTTGGTTTTGTTCGGAGAACGACGAACGATGGGATTCAGGGACGTGCCAAGCCGTTACGACGGCACGCGACTCGAACAGGGAGTTCTTGAACTGTGGCGCGAGCACGACGTGTTCAATGCAGCGCAGCAGCAGAGCGAGGGCCGCCCGCTGTATGTCTGGAACGAGGGTCCGCCGACCGCCAACGGCAGGCCCGGCATCCACCATGTCCTCGCGCGCACGTTCAAGGACATCTTCCCCCGTTTCAAGCACATGCAGGGCTATCACTGCCCGCGCAAGGCCGGTTGGGACACCCACGGCCTGCCCGTCGAACACGAAGTGGAAAAGGAACTCGGCATCTTCGACAAGGCCGAGATCGAGCGCCAGGTGGGCGTGGCCGAGTTCACCCGCAGGTGCCGCGAGTCGGTACAGCTCTACATCGACGACTGGGAGCGGATGACCGAACGCATGGGTTTCTGGGTGAACCTGTCCGACGCTTACTCCACGTTCGACAATACCTACATCGAGTCTGTCTGGTGGCTGCTCCGCCAGATCTGGGACAAGGGGCTCCTTTACAGGGGCTACAAGGTGGTTCCCTACGATCCGCGCATCGGCGCCACGCTCTCCTCGCAGGAAGTCGCACTCGGCTACAAGGAAGTCGAGGACCCATCCATTTACGTGCGTTTTCCGGTGCAAGGCTCGCCGGACACGTCCTTCCTCGTCTGGACGACCACGCCGTGGACACTACCGTCGAACCTGGCCCTCGCCGCGCATGCCGATGTCGATTACCTATACGCAAGAGTCGGGGACGAGACGCTCATCCTTGCCGAAGCGCTTGTCGAATCCGCGCTGCGTGACGCGGACTTCACCGCCCTCAAGCGCGTCAAGGGCAGCGACCTCGTGGGCATGCGCTATGCGCGCCTGTTCGACCACCTGCCGGCGGAGGGCCCCATCTGTCAGGTGTGGGCCGCGGACTTCGTTACCATCGAGGAAGGCACCGGGATCGTGCACTGCGCGCCGGCCTACGGAGAGGACGACCTTCAACTGGGGCGGCAGCACGGTCTGCCCGTTTTGCATGGCGTGGGTCTTGATGGCTGTTTTGTCCCGGCGGTGAAACCCGTGGCGGGGAAGTTCTTCAAGGAAGCTGACCCGATCCTCATCGAGCTGCTCGAAGAACGCGGGCTCATGTACCGCTCGGAACGTGTGCTGCACAACTATCCGCACGGGTGGCGCACCGGCGACCCGCTGGTCTACTACGCGAAGGATGCCTGGTACATCGAGACCAGCCGGTTCCGTGACCGCATGGCCGAGTTGAACCGGTCGATCAGATGGGTCCCGGAAACGATTCGCGACGGACGCTTCGGCAACTGGCTCGAAAACAACGTCGACTGGGCTCTCTCGCGAGAGCGCTTCTGGGGTACGCCTTTGCCGATCTGGACCGATGGAGACGGCGACTACATGTGCGTCGGGTCGATAGCGGAACTCGAATCGCTCTGCGGGCGTGACCTGGCCGATGTCGATCTGCACCGGCCGGCCGTGGACGAGATCACCTTCACGCACCCGGACAACGGCCGAGTCTACCGGCGGGTGCCGGAAGTGATCGACTGCTGGTTCGATTCCGGCGCCATGTCCTACGCACAGTTCCACTATCCGTTCGAGAACGCCGACCTGCTGGAAAGCCGGTTTCCCGCCGACTACATCTGCGAGGCGATCGACCAGACGCGCGGCTGGTTCTACTCGCTGCATGCCATCGCGACCCTCGTATCCGACAGCGTCGCCTACAGGAACTGCATTTGCCTCGCCCATGTCGTCGACCAGGACGGCAAGAAAATGTCGAAGTCACTTGGCAACATCCTCGATCCGTACGAGGTCTTCGACCGCGTCGGCGCCGACCCGCTCAGGTGGTACCTGGCGTGCCGGCAGGCCCCGGAAGCACAAAAGCGCGTCTCCGTCGAACTGGTTCGCGAAGTGGTCGGTGGATTCATCAATACGTACTGGAACACGTACGCGTTCTTCGTCATGTACGCAAAGCTCGACGAAGTCGACATCAGCGACGACGTGCCCCTCGCCGAACGCCCCGAGATAGACCGCTGGGCACTGGCGGCGCTGAATGAGACGGTATCCGTCACGACGCGGACGTTGGAGTCGTACGACGTGCTGGCTGCGGGCCGGGCGATAGAGTCGTTCGTCGATGCCTTGAGCAACTGGTACGTGCGGCGCAATCGCCGGCGGTTCTGGAAGGCCGCCGAGGGGCGCGACAAGCAGGCCGCCTACCTGACGCTGTACGAGTGCCTGCATACCGTGAACCGGCTGATGGCGCCGTTCATGCCCTTCCTGAGCGAAGCCGTGCACCAGAACCTCGCGCGGGGAGTCGACGCGACGGCGCCGATCAGCGTGCATATGAGCGAATGGCCCGTACCCGACCCTGCAGCCCGCGACGACACCCTCATCGCCGAGATCGAAGTCGTCCAGCGCGTGGTTGGACTCGGGCGAGCGGCGCGCAATACAAGTGGGCTGCGCGTGCGACAGCCGCTCGCACGCCTGATGGTTCGCACACCCGACACCGCGCATGAAGAGATCCTTGTGCGGCACGCGGAGCAGATCAGCGAGGAACTCAACCTGAAGGCGGTGGAATTGCTGGCCTCCGGCGCCGATCTCCTGAGCTACCGCGTCAGGCCCAACCTGCCCCGTATCGGCAGACGCTATGGAAGACGCGTGCCCGCGATTCAGGCTGCCCTGGCAGAAGCGGACGGGAGCGCGGTCGCTGCCGCCGTGGCCGACGGCAGGGCCTTCGAAATGACGGTGGACGACGAGACCCTCACCTTCGAACCGGAGGATGTGCTGGTCGAATCGACGTCAGCCCAGGGCTATGCCTGCGCAGAAGAGGGAGGCTACCTCGTGGGCCTCGACACCACGCTGACAGAGGACCTGGTACGAGAGGGTCTCGCCCGCGAACTGGTGCGCACCGTGCAGGACGCCCGCAAGCAGGCGGGGCTTGACGTGTCTGACCGGATCGCGCTCGGCATTGACGGTTCGCCCGGAATCCTGGCCGCGCTCGATGAGCATCGACCCTACGTCATGGAAGAGACCCTGGCGACTCGCTGGCGCGAAGGGGACTGGTCACCCGCGTTTTCGGCCGAGCACGCGCTCGGCGAGGAGCGCTGGAAGATCGGGCTCGCCCGGGTCGACCCCCGGTGACGAATGTCGATACGGCTCAGGGGCATGGGGTCAGGCCCATTCACTGCGGTTCTACTAATCCTCGTGGCGCTATCAAGCCTCATCGCCCATGGGCAACCCTCCGGGGCCTCGGACGAGTCTCGAAGGTCCACCCCGGCTGAGCCGGACTTCACGAGTTTCACCCCATATCTCGGCGTGGGGATGGCCGTCGCCCGCCCCGAGCGAACCCGGTACGTCGATGGCGGGGACAGCGGGCATGCCGGGCTGTACGGGAACGAGGATTCGTTCGATGCCGGAGCGTTCGACACTGGCCTCAAGCTTGACCTGGTGGCGGGCGTCCGGTCACGGTCGGGTCTCCGCGCGCAGGTGGAAGTCCGCCTCCCCAGCGAATCCGACTGGCGGGGCAACACGAACTACGGCAATGCAGGGCAGCATCAACCGTCCGAGGCAACGCTGGATGCCCGGCAGTTCATCGTGGCCGGGTTCTACGATTTTCGGAGATGGACACTCGGCCCGGGTCGCGCCGCGAGACCCTATCTCGGCGTGGGTGCGGGAATCAGCGACTACCGCGTAAGCGGCTACGTTCAGCGGTTTCCCGATCCGGACGATCCGGCTGGCTACCTCCGCCGAGGGCCGGGGGGAGAAATCCCCTTCACGGCCATCCCCGATGGAACGGGGCGGACCTTCACCTGGGTCCTGGCAGCCGGGATTTCTGTACCCATACTCAAGGATGTCCTTCTCGACCTGAGTTACCGATACACCGACGCAGGAGAGATTGGGACCGATGTCGGCGACATCACCATCGTTCGGTATCGAAGGGACGGAACCCGCAGGGATATTCCGGTCCTGATCAACGAGACCACCGTCGACTACCAAACCCACACGATGCTGATCAGTCTGCGCTTCGAACTGTAGCGACGACTGTCACCCTACGCGGCGCTCCCCTTCCCAATAGGGCTCGCGCAGCTTGAACTTTTGCAGCTTGCCCGTCGCGGTACGCGCCAGCTCGTCCCGGAACTCCACCGAAGTGGGGCACTTGAAGTGGGCCAACTGCTCCCGGCAGAAGGCGATGATCTCCGCTTCGGTCGCCGATTGCCCTTCGCGCAGGACGATCAGCGCCTTCGGCGTTTCGCCCCACTGCTCGTGGGGAACACCGATAACCGCGCATTCCATCACCGCCGGATGCCGGTACAGCGCATCCTCGATTTCGGGCGAGCTTATGTTCTCGCCCCCCGAGATGATCACGTCCTTCTTCCGGTCGACGATGTGGATGTTGCTTCCGGCGTCCCAGACGGCCAGGTCGCCCGTGTGGAAATAACCGTCGCGGATCGCCTCCGCCGTCGCCTCCGGCTGCTCCCAGTAACCCTTGAAGACGACGTTGGTACGGGCACAGACCTCCCCTACGCTCACGCCGTCCTGCGGGACATGCTTGCCCTGTTCGTCCAGGAGCAGGATGTCCACGCCCACCGCCGGCACCCCTGCCCGCGACCGGCGCGCATAGTCGGTTCGATCCGTGTCGTGGTCCGGGCGGGAAACCGTCAGCACCGGGGCCGTTTCCGTCAATCCATAGATCTGAATGAACTCCCAACCGAGTTCCTCTTCAAGCCGTTCGATGAATGCCGCCGGCGGCGGCGCTCCCGCAACGACGAAACGCGGCCTGGTCGTGATGGCGTACCGGTCCTTGTCGGGATAGTCCAGGACCGTGCGCAGCACCGCCGGCGCCATGCAGGCGAACGTGATCTTCTCCTCCTCGATCAGGCGGTATATCTCAGCGCCGTCGACGGCCCGCAGAATGACGTGGGTGCCGCCCACTCCCGTGAGCGCGTAGACACCGCCCCAGCCGTTGCAGTGGAACATTGGCAGCGTCCACAACTCCACGTCGTCGTGACAGACACCCAGGTGGGTTGTGAGGTTATAGGCGTTCACGTACAGGTTCCGGTGCGTCATCATCACGCCCTTCGGCCGCGCCGTGGTGCCCGACGTGTAATTGATCGACACCAGGCCGTCCTCGCTCCGTTCGATCGCCGGGGGATCGGTATCGGGTTGTTCCGCTATCAGGGTTTCCCAGTCGAGCCAGCCCGGACGCGCCTGGACCGCCCCGTCCCGATCCTCCGCAACCACGAAATGCCGCACTGCGGAGAGATTTTCCCGGATGTCGTCCACTACCCGGGTGTACTCGTAGTCCACCAGTACCACCGTGACACCCGCGTGATTCAGGATGTACTCGTGGTCCGCCGCCACGAGCCGGTAGTTGAGCGGAACCAGCACCGCGCCGATCTGGCTCGTGGCGTAGAAGCTCTCAAGGAAGAAGTGGGAGTTCGGGCTCAGGATGCAGACACGGTCATCAGGTTGGACGCCGAGACCGAGGAGCGCATGAGACAGCCGGTTCACCCGTGCCTGCAGTTCCGCATAGGTGTAACGCCGCGCGCCGTCCACCACGGCAGTCTTGTTCGGATACAGCTTTACGGGACGGCGCAGAAAATCGTCGGTGAGAAGCGGAACTTCCATGCGTACTCCCTTCGCGTCGCTCTCGGTGGCGATGCTACCGCTAACGGGCGGGACTTTCCCTGCGGGCAAACGCTTCTCCGTGCAGATAGCCGCATCACGGCCACATCACCTATCATTCGGATCGTCAGCCGAATTGGGGATAACCATGAGTCACGACCTTGTCATTCGGGGCGGCACTGTAGTCGATGGCACGGGCAACGCGCCCTTTGACGCGGACATCGCCGTGGACGGCGATCAGATCGTCGAAATTGGCAAGGTCGGCGGCAGGGGCAGGGAAGAAATCCAGGCCGGCGGGTTGATCGTATCCCCCGGCTTCGTCGATCTGCATACGCACCTGGACGCCCAGATCGGCTGGGACCCGCAAGTCACTTCCGTCTCATGGCACGGCGTGACGACGGCCCTGCTCGGGAACTGCGGCGTGTCGTTCGCGCCGTGCAGGCCCGCCGACCGGGAGTTCCTGGCCGGCATGATGGAGACGGTCGAGGACATCCCCAAGAACGCCATCCTCCACGGCCTCCCCTGGAACTGGGAGTCCTACGGCGGCTACCTGGACGCCCTCGAGGCACTGGGACCGTCGATCAACATCTGCGGACTGGTCGGCCACTGCGCGACGCGGTTCTACGTGATGGGAGAGCGCGCGGTCGAAGAGCCTGCGACAGACGACGAGATCCGGCAGATAGCCGCATTGGCCGGACAGTCGGTCAAGGAGGGCGCGGTCGGCTTTTCCACCAACCGTCTGCCGCAGCACCGCCTGCCCGACGGCCGTTCGATTCCCGGCACATTCGCGCATCGCGACGAGTTGCGGGCGGTGGCCGGGGAAGTCGGCAGGCATGGCGGTTTCATGCAGACCGTCTCAAGCTTCCAGGAGTTCGAAGAGGAAACAGCGCTCATCGCCGACGAGGCGCGCGTCACTCGCGGCGCGTTATTCAGTTGCGCGATCGAGAGCGGCTCGGAACGCCTGGACGAAAAGGTGAAGGCCATGCGAGCCGAGGGCCTCAAGGTGACCTCCATCACCGTACCGAGAAGCGGCGGCGGCGTGGGTGGCCTGACGAACAACCTCTTTTTCCGCACTCCGGCCTGGGACGCGCTGCGCAAGCAGGATCTGGACGGTCGTCTGAAGACGATTCGGAATCCGGAGACCCGGCGCACGTTGATCGACGAGGTCAAGGCCCAGGGCGAACCTGCTATGGAGGCGACGAAGCGCTGGTTCTGGATGGGCGACGAGCAGAGGCCACGCTACACCCACCGGCCGCAGGAAAGCCTCTACCACGTGGCGCGAGCCGCCGGGGAACATCCCGTGGAGACCTGGCTGCGCATCGCCGACGAGACCGACGGCAAGGCGCTGTTCCACCTGCGCATGTTCAACACCGACCTCGTGGAACTGCAAAAGCTGATTTCCATGGACTGGGCAATGCCAGGGCTGGGGGACGCCGGCGCGCACGTGAGCCAGATGATCGACTCCGGATGGGCGACTTTCATCCTTTCCCACTGGCACCGCGACGCCGGGGTATACAGCCTGCAGGAGGCCGTGCGCCGGATCAGCGCGGTACCGGCCGACGTACTCGGCCTCACGGACCGGGGCACCCTGGAAGCCGGCAAACGCGCCGACATCAACGTGTTCGACCTGGACCGCCTGGAGGAACGGATGCCGGAGATCGTCCACGACTTTCCGTTTGGCGCGCCGCGGTTCATCCAGCGGGCGGCGGGGTACGCCGCGACGGTCTGCAACGGCGAGGTCGTTCTCCGGAACGATGAACTTACGGACGCGCGCCCCGGACGGGTGCTGCGCAGCTACCAGCGCTAGGAGCCCGCGCCGTTCTACGGCGCAACCTGCTAGCCTGTCTGGCTCGGTTCAGCTTAATCGCTGAGCCAAATCGGGCACGGAGGCGGTCCGTTCGCGACGAGTCCGTCCACCAGGCGCGGCAACGCCCTGGGGGCGAACTGATCGGTGGTGGCTGCGTTCCGCAACGCCTCCACCGACCACCAACGGAACTCGTGGAAGATGCCCACTTCGCTCGGATCCGGGTTGTTGCGGGCCGTTGGTTCGAAGGCCGGCGTGCGCACGAGGTAGATGTCCTCATGCTGTTCGGTAACCCGGCTGTCTTCGTCATGTCCCCGGCGAAACCTGTGCACGCGCCGCCATAGCAAACACGGTACGCCCGGCAGCGACAGCCCCGTCTCCTCCCGAACTTCACGCCGCAGCGCGTCGAGGCGTCCCTCGTCCGGCTTGACGCCCCCACCCGGCAGGAGCCAGAAGTGACCCGGACGGTCCGGGCGCCGCATGCGCAACAGCAGGATACTCGCATGGAACAAACGGCTCCGGGAGCGCCAGCGACCGGGGGCGGTTGTTGCATGGGCGACGAGTTGGGCCGGGCCGCGGGCGGCGCCGACAGGCGACGGTCGTGGGGCACTCGCATGGAACAAATCTCCGTTCGTCTCTTTAGCTCACGCGGCCGA
>JAPPGA010000049.1 GCA_028821515.1 Gammaproteobacteria bacterium
GTGGACCCTCCCCAAAGGCCCATTACTGGGAATTACAACAGACAAGCCTTCAGCCCCGGGAGCGCGAGGGTGTCCCTCGCAAAGAAAGGAAGTTTTCCCAGCCGCTGACGCGTGAGGAAGTTCCGGCGTTTCCCGGCCGACGGATGCGTACTTCCATGAAAGTGCCCCACAGCCGGCGCTTTCGGCTTCGCCTGTGGCCCGACCCAGCTCGTCGCCCATGCAATAACTGCCTCGGGTCGCTACATGCTCCCCGAGACATTTGTTCCATGCGAGAGCATTCCCTCAGCCGGGGAATGCTCCCGGAACAAGCCAGGAAAAAGAGCTCAGCAGTAGCGCGAGAGCGTCGCCGTCAGTTCCCCGAAGCCGCGGACTGCCTCGATGTCCGGATAGTCCGAGGTGACTTGCGTCGGCGCATTGAAGAAGCAGCCGTGCTCTGCGGCACGCAGCATGCCGATGTCATTGTAGGAGTCCCCGGCCGCGCAAACCGTGTAACCGAGGGACTGGAATGCCTCCACCGCGGCCTGTTTCGGGTTCTCCTGTCGCAGGCGGTAGCCGACGATCCGGTCGTCTTCGACCTGGAGCGTGTGGCAAAGCAACAGGGGATAGCCCAGCTTCCGGACCAGCGGGATGGCGAACTCGTAGAAGGTGTCAGACAGGATCGCCACCTGGAACCGTTCTCGCGCCCAGTGGAGGAAATCCGTCGCCCCGGGAAGGGGTTCAAGCGACCCGATTACTTCCAGCATCGCGCTGAACGGAACGTTGTGGCGGGCCAGCGCACGCAGCCGCAATTGCATGAGGTCGTCATAGACCGGGACATCGCGGGTGGTCTTCTGCAGTTCTTCGATGCCGCGGTCTGTTGCGATCGCCTGCCACATCTCGGGCACGAGCACGCCCTCAAGATCAAGGCAAAGGATGTTCAACTGAGTCCTCAAGGAAACGTGGCGCGCGTATGTTAGACCGAGCCGTGTGTATTTACATCGCAGGCTAACCCGTTCTCTGACAGCTTTGGGGAACGGTTGCGAACGTTTCCTGGTTCGACTCCGGGCAACGCGGCGACGGCTTCCTTCCAACGGCCACGAGCCCTATGTATATGACCAGACGGTATTACTTTTGCTTGCCGGTGACTGCTAGTCTTTATTCCGTTTCGTTGTAACAGCCGCTTCATGACAAACACGAACACAATATCGCGCATCGTCTCGGACGCGACGCAGGACGCGCCGGAGAAGGTGCTTGAGGACGCGTTTGCGCGTTTCGACCGGATCGCCATCTCCTTCAGCGGCGCCGAAGACGTCGTCCTGATCGACATGGCGAGCTCGATCCTTGGGCCGGACGTTCCTGTGTTCACGCTGGATACCGGGCGCCTGCACCCGGAGACCTACCGATTCATCGACACGGTTCGCGAGCGGTACGGCATCGACATGGAAGTTCGGCTCCCGGATGCCAGGGCCGTCGAGCAGCTGGTGCGCGACAAGGGACTGTTCAGCTTCTATCGTGACGGCCACCAGGAGTGCTGCGCCGTGCGCAAGATCCAGCCGTTACGCGAGAAACTGGCCGGCCTCGACGCCTGGATCACCGGGCAGCGCCGCGACCAGGGCATCACACGCACAGCGCTTCCAGTCGAACAGGTCGATACGGCCTTCTCCACGCCCGCGCGAACCCTGATCAAGTTCAATCCCCTCGCCGAGTGGACCGCAGCGGAGGTCTGGTCTTACATCCACGAGCACGACGTCCCATACAATCCCCTCCATGACCAGGGCATGCCGAGTATCGGTTGCGAGCCCTGCACACGCGCCATCGGACCCAACGACAGCGAACGCGACGGGCGCTGGTGGTGGGAGAACGCGGACGACAAGGAATGCGGCCTGCACTCGCAGAATGTCATTCCGGTAAAGCCCATCGCCTTCGCGTCCTGACCAGACAATGCGCATCACGTTCGTCAAGAAGGTGCTGGCGAACGGCGCACCTTGCCCCAAGTGCGGCGATGTCGAGCAGCGACTCGAAGACAGCGGTCTCATGGCAAGGATCGACCACGTGGCGGTGGCCGATGAACGCGAACCGAACTCCGAAGGCATGCGACTTGCCCGTCTCCATGGTGTAGACGTGGCACCTTTCTTCCTGGTGGAGAAGAACGGCGCGACGGTCGTGCACCGGGTCTACTTCAAGTTCGCGAAAGAGGTGCTCGGCGTCCAGGACCGGGCCGTCCCGGCAGCCGATGAAGCGCGGGAAATACTTCGGGCGAATCCGGACCTGAACCTGATCTAGCGGGTGCGCCGTAGAACGGCACGCAAGTGCCGGTCAAGGCGCAGTATCCGGGAAGGGTGGGTTGGGTGAGAGAGCGGGCCTGGGCGGGGGTGAAACACGTCGCGCCCGAAGGGCCGGCGGGGTTCATGGCGCTGATATGTTTTGACCTGTCAAGTTGGCCAAGGAACACTCGCTTCC
>JAPPGA010000050.1 GCA_028821515.1 Gammaproteobacteria bacterium
CTTCTCGTGGGATCGACGCTCTCCCTTCAGGCTCACTTCACGTGGGACAAGTCTCGTCCTTGACATGCCACCGGGGTTTCGTGATGCTTCGACCGCCGCCCTTGCGCGGCCACGGAAGAGACGCGGCGTAGCACCAACACGCGATCGCGGCGTCGAGAGGGAGGATTGTCGGAGGGTAGAGTGAGGCGCCGAATCCGACTCGTCGGGAGCGGTGTCAGCCATTTCATCCACCGGACATCGCGTAGGAACTGCAATGAATAGACATCTGAGACGCGCAGCCGTTTCGGCCATTTGTGCATTCGGCGTGATCGCCAGCGGCGCAACGCTGGACGATATTTTCGCCGTTGCCGAGCGCATAAACGCGCAGGCGCGAACTTCGCAGGGCAAGGTTGATGCCCTGACGGAGGAAACGCGCGCGTTGTACACCGACTACAAGCTCGTACTCGACGAAATCGAGGGGCTTCGAGTCTATAACCGGCAACTGGACAGGCAGATCGCCAACCAGGAGCAGGAACTTTCGCAGCTATCCGACTCCATCGACCGGGTCACCGTGATCGAACGTCAGATCACGCCGTTGATGCTGCGCATGATCGATAACCTGGAGCAGTTCGTGGAACTCGATCTGCCGTTCCTCATGACCGAGCGCCGCGACCGGGTCGAGCGCCTCCGGACGATCATGGAACGTGCGGATGTCGCGGTCTCCGAGAAATTCTCGCAGGTCCTGCAGGCCTACCAGATCGAAAACGAGTACGGTCGCACCATGGAAGCCTACGGAGACACGATCGATGTCGAGGGTACGAGCTATATCGTCGACGTGCTGAAAATGGGCCGGATCGCCCTGGTCTACCAGACCAGCGACGGTGAGCAGACGGGCATGTGGAACGACGTGGACCGCCGCTGGGAGCCGTTGGGCGATGAGTACACCTCCCCGGTGCGCAACGGCATTCGCATGGCCCGCCAGCAACTCGCGCCCGGGCTCCTGATCCTGCCCATCATCAACCCGGCGGAGGCACAATAATGAAGGCGAAGATGTCAACGATTTCGTGTTGCTGCCTCGCGGTCATCCTTGCGGTCGGCACGGCGGCGCAGGACGCGGGCGACGCTGCGGTCGATCCGGCGCTTGAACTGGTTCCCGCCAACACTCTCGATGAACTGTTGAAGAACGTCGAGGACCGACGCGTCGTGGAGAACCGCGAACACGTCCGGCGAGAGCGGGAGTTCCTGCAACGCAAGGACGAGCAGCAGCGGATGCTCGACAACGCACGCGCCGAGCGCCGACGTGAGGAACAGCGTAGCGAACGCCTCGAAACGAAATTCGAGGAGAACGAGATTCTCATCGGCGAGCGGCAGGAACAGCTCGACAAGCGCCTCGGATCCCTACGCGAACTCTTCGGCGTGCTGCAACAGGTCGCCGGCGACGTGCGCGGACAATTCGAGGGTTCGGTCATCAGCGCCCAGTACCCGAACCGCGGTGATTGGCTCGGCGAATTCGCCGCCAAGATGGGTACTTCGACCCAGCTCGCGACCATAGAAGAGATGGAACGCCTGTGGATCGAGATGCAGCGCGAAATGACCGAGTCGGGCAAGATTTCGCGTTTTGCCGCCACGGTCAACATGCTGAACGGCGAACGCGTCGACACCGAAGTTGTTCGCGTCGGCGCCTTCAATGTCGTAGCAGACAGCCAGTACATCAACTACGATGTCAACTCCGGCCAACTGGTGGAACTCGGCCGCCAGCCCTCCGCACGTTTTGCGAACACGGCAGAAGATATCTACGAGGCGGACGCCGGCGAGGTAGTCGCATTTGCGGTAGACCCGTCCCGGGGCTCCATGTTGAGCCTGCTTATTCAGGCCGCGACGGTCGGAGAGCGGGTCGGCTCGTTCTTCGGCGGAATCGCCAAGGGTGAATGCTGGCTCCCGTTCTGCGATGGGATGGGCGGATATGTAGGCTCCGTCATCATCCTGGGCGGCATCATCGGCGTACTGCTGGCACTCGAACGACTGGTTACGCTGTTCATCGTGCGCGGCAAGGTGAATCAGCAGAAGCGATCCGACACGTTGAGCAATGACAACCCGCTCGGGCGGCTGCTCAACATCTACGAGGAAAACAAGAACATTGACGTAGACACCCTGGATCTGAAGCTGGCGGAGGGGATCCTGAACGAAACCCCTAGGTTGACACGCAACATCACCCTGATCCAGGTGATCTCGGTTGTGGCTCCGCTGCTGGGCCTGCTGGGTACCGTCATCGGCATGATCCTGACATTCCAGGCCATCACGCTGTTCGGTACGGGCGATCCGAAGACGATGGCTGGCGGCATATCCACCGCCCTGATGACCACCGTGCTCGGTCTGTGCGTGGCGATCCCCACGGTATTGCTGCACTCGATCGTCAATACCGCGAGCAAGTCGATCATCCACGTACTCGACGAGGAGAGCGCCGGCCTGATCGCGGAACGTGCAGAGGCGGCGGGACGCCCTCTGGACTAGGGGAGGGGAGATAGGTCGTGATTGGTGACGCGTATCTCGCGATCGTCGCCTACATCGAGCAGGGCGGCAACGTCCTGTACCTGATCGCTATCGTCACGTTCCTGATGTGGACGCTCCTGATCGAACGGTTCTGGTACTTCCAGACCGAGCACAAGCGGGTCATCCTCGACGCATCGGATGCGTGGGAAGCACGTCCGGAACGCCGGTCCTGGAGTGCGCGCGAAATTCGCGCGGCCATTATTTCCCAGACCTCGGCCCGCATCACGGGTTCGCTGCCGATCATTCAGACCTGCGTGGCGCTGTGTCCGCTGCTGGGTCTGCTGGGCACGGTGACCGGCATGATAACCGTGTTCGACGCCATGGCGACGCAGGGCGGCAACGCGCGCTCGATGGCGGCCGGGGTGTCCATGGCCACGATTCCCACGATGTCCGGGATGATCGCCTCCCTGTCGGGCCTCATGGCGAGCACGGTGGTGCGGCGAAGGATCGAATACGAGATCGAGTCCTTCGAACAGCATCTGACCATGGACCATTGAACGTCGCGAGGGACTATCGCAATCGCAACCTGGCAGGGTAGACGAGGGAATAACCGGTGAGAAAGATTCGAACCCACGCCCGGTCCGACGACGACTCGGATCTGAACCTGACGCCCATGCTGGACGTCGTGTTCATCATGCTGATTTTCTTCATCGTTACGGCGACCTTCATCAAGCAGGCCGGAATCGACGTGTTCCGGCCCGATGCCCTGACGTCCGACCAGAAGCCCACTGTGAGCGTGCTGGTCGCCATCAGCGAGTCCGGCGAGATCTGGATCGACAAGAAACAGGTGGACGCCGCCGCAGTGGCCGCTCACATCGAACGCCTCCATATCGAGAACCCCAAAGGGGGCCTCGTCATCCAGGCCGATCGAGGCGCCAAGTACGAGGTACTGAAGGCCGTACTCGATGCGGCACGCGCCGTTAATCTGAATGAAGTGGCCATAGCCACGGAGCAGTAGCAAGCACTAGAGAGAAAAGCCGGAATACCATGAAGGAGGAGTCCGCATGATCACGCGTTATGTCGTTGGCGTGGCGGCCGGGTTGGTTGTCACTTTCCTGTTGTTCCTTCTCATGCAGGCCCTGATCAAGAGCGACAGGAGCCCCTTCTCGGATCCCGGCAAGGGCCAGCTTCTCGACTTCGTTCGATTGCAGGAAGACCAGGAACTCATCACCAAGAAGCGCAAGCCTAAGCCGCCGCCACCTCCCGACGAGCCACCGCCGGACATGCCGAAACCAGACTTCGATTCCACGGTGAGCCAGGGGGTCGAGATCGGTTCGGTGAATGTCCAGGTGGACCACAACCTCTCCGGAACCGGCGGATTCACGGCGGACGGCGAGTACCTGCCGATCGTAAAGGTGGCGCCCATATACCCCCGGCGGGCCCAGACGCGCGGCATAGAGGGGTACGTGTTGCTCGAGTTCATCGTGACCACCACAGGGGCGGTGCGCGAACCGGTGGTGATAGACGCCAAGCCACCCGGGATCTTCGATCGAGCCGCAATTCAGGCTGCCTTGAAGTTCAAGTACAAGCCGAAGGTCGTTAACGGAGAACCAGTCGAGGTCGCGGGAGTGCGCAACCTCATCAAGTTCGAACTCGAAGACGGATAGGAGGCGAGAATGCGTTTCAGACCTGTCGCCAAGACATTGTTCGCGGGATTTGTCCTCGCCGCGTTTTCGGGGCTGTCGGGGCAACTGGGTTCCCAAATGGGTCTTCTCGGTGCCGGCGGCGAAGCGGCGTTCGCTGCCGATGAGAAAAGAAAGCAGACGCGCCGCGTCCCGACGATGAGCGAATCGACTTACAAGAAGCTGGCCGAGGCGCAGGAGCTCATCGATGCCGAGGACTATTTGGGCGCCCTCAATACCCTGAACGGCATGCTGAACCGGTCCCGGCGCTACAACGGCAATGAACTCGGCGCCATACACAACATGATGGCGTTCGTTCACTACAACATGGAGCGATACGATCTCGCCATCGAGGCCTACGAGCAGGTGATCGCGCAGGGGGACCAGATCACCGAGGGACTGGAAACTACAGTCATCTACAGCCTGGCGCAGCTGCACTACACGGAAGAGAACTTCAACGAAGCGCTGCGCTACATGCGACTGTGGCTCTCCCAAGCGGAAAACCCGAGCCCGGAGCCACATATCTTCATGGCCCAGGTCTACTACCGGATGAACGACTATCCCAAGGCGATTGTCCAGGTGGAGACGGCCATCAGCATCGCGCAGGAAAGAGGCACGGAGGTCAAGGAGACCTGGTGGGGACTGCTCAAGTATCTCTACTTCGAACAGGATAACTGGGTAAAAGTGATCGATATCCTGGAGATCCTGGTGCGTGACTTCTCGAAACGCGACTACTGGGTACAGCTCGCGCAGGTGTACGGCCAGGAAGGCCATGAAGACAAGCAGGTATATACCTACGAAGCGGCCCACGCCCTGGGTTTCCTGGACCGCGAAACTGACATGCGCAACTACGCGGGTCTCCTGATGCAGAGCACCGTGCCGTACCGCGCGTCGAAGTGGCTGCAGCAGGCCATCGACGACGGCATCGTGGAAGACACGTCCAAGAACCTCCAATCGCTCGGTCAGGCCTATCAGCTTGCGCAGGACGTGGACGAGGCGATCGAGGTCTTCGAGAAAGCCGGCACCAAGTCGGACGACGGTGAGATTTACGCGCGGCTGGCAATGCTGTATCTCGAAAAAGACGAATATGGCAAGTGCACCGAGGCCGCGGACAGCGCACTCACGAAAGGCGGCTTGAGAAAGCCCTACAGCACGGAGGTCATCCAGGGGATGTGCCTCTTCAATCGGGACCGGCTGACCCAGGCGCGCAGGACATTCGTCGAGGCGAGAACAGGCGCGCGTGTCGCCAAGGACCGTGCCGTCGAAAGAATGTGCTCGCGCTGGATTGCCCATATCGACAACGAGAAGAAGCGCAGGGACGCACTCGCAGCGGCGGACTAGGTCAATCCATGACGCGGCGCGTGCCCAGGTGTATACGGGCATAGTCCAGGGACGCTGCGACGTCGTCGCGGCAGAGCGCGATGGGGCGCTGACAACACTCTCCGTAGATCTTGGTCAACTCGCCCCGGGTCTGGAATCCGGCGGTTCGGTCGCGATAAACGGTGTCTGCCTAACGGCCGTTGAGATTTGCGAACCCATCGCGATGTTCCATCTGGTCCAGGAAACCACGAACCTCACGAATCTTGGAGAACTCGCGTCCGGCGATCGCGTGAACGTCGAACGTTCCTTCAGGGTCGGCGATGAAGTGGGCGGGCACGTGCTGTCCGGCCACGTCTCATGCACAGCCCGTGTCACGGCGATTGAAACCGCGAAAGGCCTCGCATCGATGTCAGTATCGGTACCAAGTCCCTGGTGCAACTACATGATGCACAAAGGTTTTGTCGCACTCGACGGCGCCAGCCTGACGATCTCCGAATTGGATCGTGACGCCGAGATGGCCACGGTGAAGCTCATTCCGGAGACGCTTGTTCGCGCCGGATTCGAAGACAGGGTTGTGGGTGATCGCCTGAACCTCGAAGTGGATTTTCGGACGCAGGCCGTAGTCGATACCGTGCGGGAACTGCTACGGGACCGAGCGCTCTTGCGGGAGATCGCCGGCCAGCTTTAGGTGGTGTCGACCAGCCCCTCGTTGAGCGATCCGGACCGGAAGCCCGCAAGGTCCAGCGCAACGAAGCGATAGCCGCAGGCCTTGACCCTTTCGACGATCACATCCCGTCGCGCCAGCGCCTTGTCGAACTCCGACGCAACCAGTTCCAGGCGGGCGACATCACCGTGGTGGCGGACGCGGAACTGCGAAAAGCCGAGCGCCAGGAGTGCGCTCTCCGCCCTTTCGATCTGGCCCAGCAGGCTGGCATCTATCGACGTGCCATAGGGCACGCGGCTCGAAAGGCATGCCGACTGTGGCTTCTGGGCGTTCTCGAGCCCGAGGTCCGCCGCGAGGCTCCGGATGTCGGCCTTAGAAAATCCGGTTTCGGCCAGCGGCGCCATGACGCCATGCTCTTTCGCAGCGATGAGCCCCGGCCGGTGATCTCCCAGGTCGTCCAGGTTCGTGCCGTTGAAGATCGCGTCAAAACCCTCGGCCTTGGCGATTTGCGCCAAGTGCGTGTAAAGCGATGTCTTGCAGTAGAAACAGCGGTCGGTGGGGTTCGCGCGATAGTTTGGGTCGTCAAGCTCGTCCGTCACGATGACGCGATGCGGCATGTTCCACCGATCTGCAAGTTCCTTCGACAGGGCAAGATCTTCCCGCTTCAGGCTCTTCGAGCCGGACGTCACGGCCAACGACCGCGATCCCAGTACCTGCGCGGTAACGTAGGCCACAAGCGACGAATCGACTCCGCCGGAATACGCCACGACGGCGGAGTCGAAGCCGCCGATGAACGACTTCAGTTTGTCGTATTTGGCCTCAACCAAGTTCATGCGAGCATTGTACCCCGGTCAAAGCCGATTGATCTGGCTTGCAAGGAATCCCGCGCCGAACCCGTTGTCGATGTTCACCACGCAGACGCCGGAGGCGCAGCTGTTCAGCATGCCGAGCAGGGCTGCGACGCCGCCGAACGATGCCCCATAGCCGACGCTTGTCGGAACGGCGATAACGGGTTTGTCCACGAGGCCGCCAACGACGCTGGGCAGCGCCCCTTCCATGCCAGCCACGACGATCAGCACCTTCGCCTCGCGCAAGGTCGTCATCCGAGCCAGCAGACGATGCAGTCCGGCAACGCCGACATCGCTGATTCGTTCGACCCGGGTGTCGTAGAACTCGCACGTGACGGCGGCTTCCTCGGCGACCGGTGCGTCGGAGGTCCCGGCCGTGACGACGGCGACGGTGGTCGGCGCCGGTGTTCGCGTGGAAGTCTTGCATGTGACGACGCGGGCCGTTGGATGGTACTCGGCGCCGCCAAGCGATCCCTCGAGGGCGGCGAACTTGTCCGAATCCACCCGGGTGATCAGGACGTCTTCTCCCCGCTCGCGCAGTGCCCGAAAAGCGTTCAGGATCTGCTGCGGTGTCTTGTGTTCGCCGTAGATGACCTCCGCCGCTCCCGTGCGGTGGCGCCGGTCGTGATCGGCGGTCACGTCTCCCCGCGACTCGAAATACGAGGCATCGATCCGTTGGACTGCATCGGTGCGGGAAACATTGCCAGACCGATACGCATCGAGGATGGCCGCGAGGTTGTTTAGTCGTTCATCCATTGGGCGATCTCCCGGTCGACCGCGTCCTTGAGCGCGAGGTAGCTTTCACCGCGCGCGCGGGCGAGGGCGAGGACGTCTTCGTGTTCGGATTTCCAGCGCTCGTGGCCATTGGGTAACTGGACAACCTTGACCCGAATCTTGCCGAACGTGGTCTCTATGGTTGCCGTGCGCCGCGGCAGCATCCACTTCTGCACTTCGTGAAATCGCACGCCGATAGTCGTGGAGTCATCGGTCAGGCGCTCCACCACTGCTTCCAGCCGATCCTTCGCCGCGAGGACGGAAACCCTGTGGCCTGGCCGGGACTTCTTCATCAGGGCCGGTGTCACCATCACGTCCTTCGCACCGGCCGCGAAGAGGCCGTCGATCAGCGGCTGGAATGCTTCCGCGCGCATGTCGTCAATGTTGCACTCGATCTCCACGTTGGTTTCGACATCGTAGCCGGCTGTCCGGTGGCGGGCGGAGTCTCCGAGCGCGACGCGCAACACGTTCGGAAGGCTGAAGTCCTTGCGCCCGATCCCGTACCCGATGCGTTCGGCAACGAAGTCGCGAGGCTCGTCGAACGCATCGACAGCGCACTTCAGGATCGTGGCGCCGGTCGGTGTGGTCGCCTCGCCGTCCACGCCGCCGTACCTGCATGGCACGCCCCTTAACAACGACGCGGTCGCGGGAGCGGGCACCGGCATCCGGCCATGCTCGCAGACGATTGTGCCGCCGCCGACTTCGACGGGCCGGCACAGGACCTCGTCGACCTCAAGGTACTCGAGGCCAAGGGCTGCCGAGACGATGTCGACGATCGCATCGGTCGCACCCACCTCGTGAAAGTGCACCTCTTCCACGTCGATACCATGGACTTCGGCTTCGGCCTTTCCCAATGCGCGGAACATCTCGACCGCACGCGCTTCCGTGCCACCGCCAAAACCGGCGCGTTCGATGATCTCGACGATCTGCGCAAGACGGCGGTGAGGCCTCGGCGCGCCGTCGCGCAGGACGACGGTCGCCCTCGAGCCCTCGATGCCCATCTTGGTTGCCGTTTCGACTTCGAGTTCGAATTCGGAATCAAGGGAGAGTTTTGCAAGCTGCCCCCGCAGGTAATCCTCCGGAACGCCGATGTCGACCATCGCGCCGATGTGCATGTCACCGGAGATACCGCTGAAACAGTCGTAAAGGAGGGTCCTTGCCATGGGCCGATGTTAACGCAGCGCAGGGCGCGCTGTTTCGCCCAGCCAGCCCCGTGTTCCTCCCACCCGCGCATGCGCCGCCCTTACAATGCCGTCACGGCTTCAATCGAAAGGGGATGCAATTGGCCTTCGACTACGACCTGTTCGTCATAGGTGCGGGTTCCGGCGGGACGCGCGCCGCCCGCATGTCCGCAGCGCTTGGCGCCAGGGTTGCCATCGCCGAGGAGCGCTACCTGGGCGGGACCTGCGTCAACGTCGGCTGCATACCCAAGAAGCTGTTCGTGTACGGGTCGCACTACGCGGAGGACTTTGAAGACGGGGCGGCCTACGGCTGGACCACGTCCGGAGAGAGCTTTCAGTGGCCGACCTTGCGCGACAACAAGACCCGGGAGATAGAGCGCCTGAACAACGTCTACCAGGGCCTCCTTGAGGGGCCGGGGGCGGAGATCATCCGTGAGCGGGCCATCCTCTCGGATACGCATACCGTGTCCGTGGGTGGCGAGATGGTCACGGCGGAGAACATCCTCATCGCCACTGGCAGCCGGCCCAGCGTGCCCCCGTTTCCCGGCGACGACCTGGTCATCACGTCGGACGACGCCTTCTACCTGGAGACGTTTCCAGAGCGTGTCGTCATCATCGGCGGCGGCTACATCGCCGTCGAGTTCGCCGGAATATTCAACGGTCTCGGTGCCGAGACGACGCTGCTGTATCGCGGCCCGTTGTTCCTGCGGGGGTTCGACGAGGGCATACGCGAGTTCGTCGCGCAGGAAATGCGCGGGAAGGGCGTCGGGTTGCGGTTCGACACTCACGTCGCAAGCGTCGAGCGGGTAGCCGGGGGACTCGCCGTTCGGACGCGGGCAGGGGATGTGCTCGAAACCGACGTGGTCCTCTGCGCCACCGGCAGGAGCCCGAATACGGTCGGCCTGGACCTCGATGCGGCCGGCGTCGAACCGGGTCGTTCCGGCGAAGTGCGCGTGGACAGCCGCTATCGAACCAGTACGCCAAACATACACGCCATCGGAGATGTCATCGGCCGGGTGCAGTTGACGCCAGTCGCCATCGCAGAGGGCATGTGCATCGCCTATAACCTGTTCGGTGGAGAGGACCGCCAGGTGGAGTATGACGACATTCCGACGGCGATCTTCTGCCAGCCAAACATCGGCACGGTGGGTCCGACGGAAGAACGGGCCCGCGAGCGCTTTCCCGCACTCAAGGCATACGAGTCGACGTTCCGCCCCCTGAAGCACACCCTGACGGGGCGTGACGAGCGAACCATGATGAAGCTGCTGGTGGACGGGGACAGCGACCGGGTGGTCGCGGCCCACATGGTCGGTCCCGAAGCCGGGGAGATCATCCAGGGGTTGGGCGTCGCCATCAAGGCCGGGGCGACCAAGGCCGACTTCGACCGCACCATCGGCATCCATCCGACCGCCGCCGAGGAATTCGTCACGATGCGGGAAGCCCGGGCGTGAGCGGTGCCCGTCCGGGCACTCGATACGGTGCGGAGCCGGGGCGAGTCATGTGCACCACCGGTTCCTGCAAGCAGGTAATGCAACGGTCCGGCGATGGTATAGTGAGCGCCCACGAACACTCTGCTGGGGATTGAAATGTCGTTGCGGGTCGCCTTCGATCTGGAAGAGACGGACCTCGAGTATTTTCGCTCGATCATCAGAAAGGCCGGAACCAGTGCCAGGGGCGCTTCCGAGGAGGAAGTCGTCGAGCACGCGGAAGAACTGATCAACAACGTCAAGGGCGCCAACTTGCCGGCGTTCGCTGCGCAGCGGATCGCTCGCGTCGAAGTCCTCATCGACATGTTGCGGGATGACGAGTGGCAGCTCTCAGGGAATGAACGGACCAACGTCGTCACGGCGCTCGCGTACTTCGCCGAGCCGAAGGATGTCATTCCCGACGATGTCCCGGTTCTCGGCTACATCGACGACGCGATCATGATCGAACTGATCATGAGGGAACTGAAACACGAGATCGACGCGTTCGACGACTTTCGCCGCTACCAGCGGGAGGTGGCGTCGAGAAACCCCGACCCGAACGTTACCCGGGAGGATTGGCTTGCCGCCAAGCGACGCGAACTTCATCAACGCATGCGCCGCCGCCGGAACTCCCGCAGCCCGAGGCAGTCGGGGCGGACCCGAATCAGGCTGTTCTAAAGCGGAGCCCCGCCGTATCGGCCCTCGCGTGCCGTATGGCGGCGCAATCGCCAGGCGCAACTAAATCCGTCGCGCCCCTCCAATTCGTCGCATTTCGCCCCCGCACGCCTTACCAGCGGGCGCCGCGCCCGCAGAACTCGCAGATGGCGTAGACGTGTCTCGGGTCGTTCAGCGACGCGAGCGATTCGAAGCCGGCGACGATCGGCTCGAACCAGGCAGCGGGCCGCAGGGAGAGTCCCATTTCGTCGAATAGCCGCATGAGGATCTTCTCTTGCGTGGACAGTGGTTCCTCGATCGTCACGACCCTGTATTTCTCGATTCCGGCCCGCTCGGCCGCGGCCTCGATGGCTTGTTCGAGGTGGCCCAGTTCATCCACGAGTCCGAGGTCCAGAGCCTTGCGGCCGCTCCACACATGCCCCTGGGCAATCGCTTCCACTTCTGGCGGCGCCATGTCCCGGCCTCGCGCGACAAGGTTCACGAACCGCGAATAAGTATGTTCCACAGCAGACTGCAACACGTTGCCCATGCGTTCGCTGACGCCGCTCACGGGGTCGAGGGCACCGGAAAGGGAAGTGGTACCGACCCCGTCCCGCGTTATCCCTATTGTCGACAGGCTGTCCTCGAAAGTGGGCAGGATGGCAAACACGCCGATGGAACCGGTAATGGTCAGGGGCGATGCCCATATCTCGTCAGCCGTCGCCGAGATCCAGTAGCCGCCTGAAGCGGCGACACCGCCCATGGACACCACGACGGGCTTGCCGACGGCCTGCACCAACTCCAATTCCTGGCGAATGACTTCGGAAGCGAAGGCACTGCCGCCTGGCGAATCGACCCTGAGCACCAGCGCCTTGACGGTGTCGTCTTCGCGCGCGCGGCGGATGAGGCGCGTTGTCGATTCGGAGCCAACGACTCCACGCGGCTGGTCTCCCGGGAGTATCAGCCCGTCTGCGACGATGACCGCCACCTTCGGCCCTACCGCCGGCAGTCTGGGACGCACCGCACTGAGGTAGCGGGCGACATCCGTACGCAGTTCCTTGTCCGATCCCAACCGGTCCTTCAGCCGATCCCGGAAAGCATCCCGGGTCAACAGTTCGTCGACCATTCCACTCTCGAGCGCGATCCGCGCGGCGTCGCCGTCCACGCCCCGCAGCAGGACGTCATATTGGTCGGCGTAGTACTGCAGCGCTTGCGGGTCCAGGCGCCGGTTCTCCGCCACCCGCGCGACATAGCTTCGCCACAGGTCATCCACGAGTTCGCGGTTTGCCTTCCTGGCATCCTCGGACATGTCCGAACGGGTATAGGGTTCCACGGCGGACTTGTACTCGCCCACGCGGTACACGTGGACGTTGACCTTGAGCTTCTCGAGCATGCCCGCGTAGTAGTCGCTGTATGCGCCAAATCCCGGCAGCATGAGTTCGCCGTAGGGATGCATGTAGACCTCGTCCGCGAAACTCGCCAGGTAATACCTTGCCTGGGTGAAATAGTCGCTGGTGGCAATCACGGTCTTGCCGGCTTCGCGGAACTCTTCGATTGCCTCGCCGATCGCCTCGAGTTGCGCGGCGCTTGCGAAATCGAGATCCGAGAGTTCCAGCGTCAGCAACGCGACTCGTTCATCGGAAGCCGCCTTCCTGATCGCGTCGATGATGTCCGCTGCCCTGGTCTCGTCCCCCACGGCCATGATCGGGGACGGGAATACAGGATAAGAAGGCTGTTCGACGATGGCGCCGCTCGGAGCGACCACGAGCGCGGTGCCGTCCGGCACTTCCACGCTTTCTGGCTTCGACAGGATCACCGCCACCAGTACCAGCAGCAGCAACACTATGAGAACGTTTGCGAACGCCGCCCGCAGGAATGCGAATGTGCGGGAAACGACCGCGTACGATCTCCGCAGGATGTCGCCAAGCATCATGTCGCCACCGGATGGTATAAGGGAAAGCGATTGTCCCACAGGCTCCCCCGTATGCGCGATGCCGGCGGGGTGACGGCAGGTCGAGGCGGCGGCGCAGGAAACCGGGCAGGTTGGAAGGTAGTCGACAGATGAGTCTTTGGCGATGGTCCGATGTCTGCACGGCCGTGGGTGCGCCCCTCGCGGACGGGCCGGATATCCAGGGCGTGAGCATCGACTCGCGCACGCTTGCGAGCGGTGACCTGTTTGTGGCCTTACCCGGCGATCCGGGACAGCGTTTCAACGTCAGCCAGCGGTCTGACCGTGACGGTCACGACTACGTGGGCGCAGCGTTCGAGGGGGGCGCCGCGGGAGCCCTGGTGAGCAGGGACCCGGACGGCGATGTCCCATGCATCGTCGTGGGAGACACTATTGATGCCTTGTGGGATCTCGCTCGCGCGGCGCGCGCAAGGTTGGATGGTCGGGTTGTCGCAGTGACAGGCAGCAGCGGAAAGACCACCGTCAAGACCTTCATTGCCCATGCCCTGGATGCGTTCTCCACGTCGGGGAGCCTGAACAACCACCTGGGCGTGCCGCTGTCGCTGGCGCGCACACCGGCGGATGCCAGGTTCGCCGCATACGAGATCGGGACGAACCATCCGGGCGAGATCGCACCCCTGTCTCGGCTTGCCGAGCCAGATGTTGCGGTGGTACTGAACGTGCATCCCGCGCACATCGAGTACTTCGACGATATCACGGCGCTCAAAAGGGAAAAGCTGTCCATTGCCGATGGATTGCGGCCAGGTGGCACGCTCGTGTGTCTCGACATACTCAACGCCACAGGGCCCGGCCGGGACATCCGCGTGCTCACTTTCGGCAACTGCCGGGACGCGGACGTGCGCCTGGTGAGTTCGGACGACGGCATCGCGGTGGTGGATACGCCATCCGGCCGCGTCGAGGCCGAGATTCCCGGCGGCGGCGAACACCGCGCGTTAGGGTTAGCCGCCGCAGCCGCCGTCATGGTCGCATTGGGCGAAGATCCTGCAGCGATACGACTTATAGGCCCGTCGGCCGTGCCCGCAGGGCGGGGCAACCGCATCAGGGTCGGCGAGATCACCCTGATTGACGACAGCTACAACGCCAATCCGGCGAGCATGGCCGCCGCGTTGCGCGCGCTCGGGGGAGAACCGGGCAGAACGGTAGCCGTGCTGGGAGAGATGCTGGAGCTCGGCGACGACGCCAGGCGCCTGCACGCAGAGATGGCTTCTGCGTGCCGCGGGATAGACAAGGTGATCTGTGTCGGAGATGCCATGGACATCCTGTACGACCGACTGCCCGGTCATCGACGCGTCGCGTTCTTTCCCTCTCCCGAAGATATCGACCCTGACGTGATCGTCGAGGCGCTGCAGCCAGGCGACGTCGTACTGCTCAAGGGATCGAACCGTGTCTTCTGGTCACGCGACTTCGCACGAGTACTTGGCCGCCGAATCGAAGAAGTGATGGGCGCCGGGCAATAGTGACCGGCTGCACGGAAACCAACACGACGATCCACAGCGGGCTGGGGCAGCACCGAGGTGAAGATGCCGACAATGCGTGCTTGCGGTAGTATGGTGGATCGCTGCCGTCGCCCCGGTCATTCGGAGCGACGGCGGATTCTGCCGGAACTCACGAATGATCGTTGACAGCCACGGGCGCAGTTTTCGCAACTTGCGGGTCAGCCTGACGGCGGCGTGCAACTACGCCTGCACCTATTGCGTCGCCGACGGCAAGCGGCTTCAGCCCGCGAGCCGGGAACTGTCTTCCGGCGCGCTCGTGAAGGCCGTGAGGCTGATGATCAGGGCCGCCGGGATCGAGAAGCTTCGGATCACCGGGGGCGAGCCACTCCTGTCCTCCAAGTTCGACGAATTCCTTCCGGCCGTCATGGCCCTGCCGCTATCTGACGTCGCTGTCACGACGAACGGACAGTTCCTCCTGCAGAAGGCCGACCTCATCAGGGAAGCCGGTCTCAAGCGCATCAACGTCAGCCTGGACACCCTTGACCCGGGCCGCTTCCGCCTGATCGCCCGTTCCGGCGACCTTGAGACAGTGGTGGCCGGCATCGACGCCATGATCGAACTCGGCCTCAAGGTCAAGATCAACATGGTCCCCATGCGCACTGCCAATGCCGACCAAATCCTGCCGATGCTCGAGTTCTGTCTCGAGCGGGGTGTGGAGCTCCGTTACATTGAACTCATGAACATGGGGCACCTGAAGTACAACCAGGCCTATCAGCGCGACTTCATCGGCATGGACGAACTGCTTACCACCATCGGGTCCCGCTTTACGTTCGTTCGGACCGATGCTCCCTACGACTCGACGTCGGTACGATTCAACGTGCCGGGATACGGCGACTTCGGCATCATCGCCAACGAGAGCGAACCGTTCTGCAGTTCCTGTACGCGCCTTCGGCTGTCGTCAAACGGGCTTCTCTACGGCTGCCTGTCCAATACCAACCATCACGACATCAACGGCCTGCTGGAAGCGCCGGAACACGAAGCCCTGATGCGGCTTCAGGGCGTGCTGGAGAAGGCCCTGGCGGACAAGCAGACGGCATTCACGGGGGAAGTCACCGTGATGAAGTTCATCGGCGGCTGAGCCGTGTCCGTCGGCTGGTAGACACCTCGCACCGCCAACCTCCCGGCCGGTAACACTTCCGAATGGAGAATGCTTTCGACGCCCTGTTGAAGGCGGCCGGCGACAGGAAGCTGCCGCCGGTCGATCAATGGCAACCGGAACGCGTCGGGGACATCGATATCCGGATCGCCTCCGACGGCCGCTGGTTCCACGAAGGGACCGAAATCAAGCGGCAGCGGCTGGTCGTGCTGTTTGCCACGATCCTGCGCCGCGACGCAGATGGCTATTGCCTCGTCACGCCAGTGGAAAAGCTGCGCATACGGGTCGACGACGCTCCCTTCGTGGCCGTGGACATGGAATTTGCCAGCGAAGGGCGGGAACGCAGACTCATTCTCACTACAAACGTCGGCGACCACGTGCTGGTCGACGCGGCGCATCCCATCACGGTCGAGAACAATCAGGGCGAGCCGCGGCCCTACGTGGAGGTTCGCGACGGACTGCGGGCCCTGATCGCCCGCAGCGTGTTCTATCGGCTCGTGGACCTCGGCGAAGTTCGGGACGGTATGCTCGAAGTGTGGAGTTCCGGCAGTCGGTTCGTGCTCGGCGGGGTGTGATTTCGCCCCGAACCCATCAGCCGGCGGAGTGGCCGGCGTTCACATGTTCGGGTAGTTCGGACCGCCGGCGCCTTCGGGAACCACCCAGTTGATGTTCTGCGCCGGGTCCTTGATGTCGCAGGTCTTGCAGTGCACGCAGTTCTGCGCGTTGATCTGGAAGTGCGGCTGGCCGTCCTGCTCGATCACCTCGTAAACGCCCGCCGGGCAGTACCGTTGCGCGGGTTCGTCGTACATGGGCAGGTTGTCGCGGATCGGCACATCCGGATCGGCGAGGGTCAGGTGGCATGGCTGATCCTCTTCGTGGTTCGTGTTGGAGAGAAACACCGAGGAGAGCTTGTCGAACGACAGCACGCCGTCAGGTTTCGGATATTCGATGGGCTTGGCCGAGGCAGCGGGACGCAGCGCTGCATGATCTGGCGTGTCCTCGTGCAGCGTGAACGGCAGGCGGCCACGGGCGATGGTCTGGTCGAACCACGCATAGGCTGCGCCCGGCAAGGTCCCCAGCCGATGCACGGCTGGACCGACATTCCGCGAGGATTGGAGTTCCTCGTACAGCCAGGATGCCCGAAACCGGGCATCGAAGTCGTCGATTTCCGCCGGCGGGGAATCCTGCGACAGCGCAGCGAATACCGCCTCCGCCGCGATCATTCCCGACTTCATGGCCGTATGCGATCCCTTCACCTTGAGCTGATTCAGGAAACCCGCGTCGTCGCCTATCAGCATTCCTCCGGGAAACACCGTCTTCGGCAGGGCCTGGATACCGCCCTTGATCACCGCGCGCGCGCCGTATGAGATCCGGGATCCACCCTCGAGCTGGCTGGCGATCAGCGGGTGGTGCTTGAAACGCTGGAACTCGTCATAAGGGCTCAGGTGCGGGTTACTGTACGACAGGTCCACGATCAGCCCCACGGCGATCTGGTTGTTTTCCAGGTGATAGAGGAAGGAGCCCCCACCGGTGCCCCTGGCCGTATGCCCGAGGGGCCAACCCAGCGTGTGTACCACCTTCCCCGGAACATGCCTTGCCTGATCCGCATCCCACAGCTCCTTCAGCCCGATCCCATAGTGCTGGGTGCCGCCCGCGAGCCCGAACCTCTCAATGAGTTCCTTGCCCAGGTGGCCCCGGCAGCCTTCGGCGAAGAGGGTGTACTTCGCCCGCAGCGCATAACCCGGTTCAAAGGTCGGCTTGGGTTCCCCGGATGCCGAGACACCCATATCCCCGGTCAATACGCCGGCCACCCGGCCTTCCTCATAGATCACCTGCGCCGCGGCGAAGCCGGGGAAGATGTTCACCTCCATCGCCTCCGCCTGCTCGCCGAGCCACCGGCACAGGTTGCCGAGGCTCAGGGCGTACTTGCCTTCGTTGTGCAGCGCCTTCGGAATAAATGCCCGGGGGACCTTCACTTGCGTCTTGCCGTTCGGCAGGTAGTAGATCGTGTCCTGGGTGACGGGATTGTTGAGCGGAGCGCCGAGCTCAGACCATTCCGGTAGCAGTTCATTCAGGGCCGTCGACTCGAAGATCGCCCCGGACAGGATGTGGGCGCCTATCTCCGAGCCCTTTTCGACCAGGCAGATCATGAGTTCGTTGCCTGACTCCCGGGCAAGCTGCGCCAGCCGGATTGCTGCCGCCAGCCCTGCGGGTCCGCCGCCCACGATCACGACGTCAAAATCCATGGATTCGTGTTGCACTTCAGCCACGTACAGTCCCGATGTTCATATTTGTTGACAGGCCGCCGATACGACGCCTTCTGATTGTAGCGCACGGCCCTGACCCGATAGGAAGTCGCCACCGGGCGCCGGGCAGGCGCTTGTCGCAGCGTCCGAAAAAAGGCGAGAATACGCGCCCCGATCCGGGATGGGGCGTTGGCTGCCCAGATGTGCGGCCAGCGAACGACGCAACTCCCGGATCACGGTCCCCACGCGGAAGAAGATTCATGAAGGTACTGGTTCCCGTAAAGCGTGTTGTCGACGCGAACGTAAAGGTGCGCATAAAACCGGACGGCAGCGGCATCGACCTGACAAACGTCAAGATGGCCGTCAATCCGTTCTGCGAGATCGCTATTGAAGAGGCGGTCAGGCTGCAGGAGGCCGGTGTCGCGACGGAGGTCATCGCCGTTTCCGTGGGCGGGTCCAACTGCCAGGAACAGTTGCGGACCTGCCTGGCGCTGGGTGCCGACCGCGCGATCCTCGTACAGACGGAGACGGAGGCGCAGCCGCTGGCGGTCGCGAAGATACTGAAGGCCGTATATGACCGGGAGCAGCCCGGCATCGTCATATTCGGCAAGCAGAGCATCGATGGCGACAACGGCCAGACAGGACAGATGTTTGCCGCACTGACCGGGTTGCCCCAGGGCACGTTCGCATCCAACCTCTCCGTGACGGATGGAAAGGCGGAGGTGGTCCGGGAAGTCGATGGCGGCCTGCAGACCGTGATGCTGTCACTGCCGGCGGTCGTGACGACGGATCTGCGGCTCAATGAGCCCCGCTACGCATCGCTTCCGAACATCATGAAGGCGCGGAGGAAGCCCCTCGACGTCACGACTCCCGAGGAACTCGGCGTAGACGCCACGCCCCGGTTCGAAGTTCTCAGCGTTGAGCCGCCCCCTGGACGGAGCGCGGGCATCAAGGTGGAGAGCGTAGAAGAACTGGTAGACAAACTCAGGAACGAAGCGAAGGTGATCGAATGAGCGTTCTGGTCGTCGCAGAGCACGACAATAGCGTGCTTCGGCCCGTCACCCTCAATGTACTGGCGGCAGCGGGGGAGATCGGCGGCGATGTCGATGTGCTTGTCGCGGGCCACGACTGCGGAGACGTAGCCCGGAGCGCGGCGGCGGTTGGCGGGGTCTCCCGCGTACTTTGCGCGGACGCACCCGCCTACGCGCATCAACTTGCCGAAAACATGGCGCCGCTCATCGTCGAGGTAGGCGCTGACTATGAGCACATCCTTGCGGCGCACACGACCACGGGGAAGAACTTCCTGCCGCGGGTCGCGGCATTACTCGACGTCGCCATGATCTCGGACATCATCGGGGTCGACTCCCCCGACACCTTCAAACGGCCGATCTATGCCGGCAACGGCATTGCGACGGTCAAGTCCAACGACGCGAAGAAGGTGGTGTCGGTGCGCGGAACGGGTTTTGACCCGGTGCCGGACGGCGGCGGTTCCGCTTCGGTCGAAGCTGCGGGAAGCGAGCACGATGCCGGCATCTCTGACTTCGTCCGGGACGAACTCGCCAAGTCGGAGCGTCCGGAGCTGACCGCTGCGCGGGTCGTGATTTCCGGTGGCAGGGGAATGCAGAGCGGGGACAACTTCAAGCTGCTGGAAGGCGTAGCCGACAAGCTTGGCGCAGCCGTTGGCGCCTCGCGCGCCGCCGTGGATGCGGGATTCGTCCCGAACGACATGCAGGTCGGGCAGACCGGCAAGATCGTCGCGCCGGAACTGTACGTTGCGGTGGGCATCTCGGGCGCGATCCAGCATCTCGCCGGCATGAAGGACTCCAAGGTGATCGTCGCCATCAACAAGGACGAGGAGGCTCCCATCTTCCAGGTTGCCGACTACGGATTGGTCGCGGACCTCTTCGCGGCTGTCCCGGAGCTCGAAGACGCCCTGTAGCGCGGGCGCTACTGCGGCGTCCTCCTGGCCGTGTACCAGTGCACCGCCTGGGCGCCGACGTGCACGCGGTCCGATACGTCCAGCACCATGGCGAATAGCGCCATCCGCAACAGCACGCCGTTGTCCGTCTGACGAAAGATCGCGAGGTTGGGGTTCGCGTCGAGGTCTTCGTCCAGTTCCCTCGCCTGCCGGCGGGAATCCCGGGGCATGGGATGCATGATGACGGTGTTGGGTTCGCAGTGTTCCGTGTACACCGCCTGGTTCAACCGGAACAGCCCGCGGTACCGGCGCGCCGCGTCGAGGGAAGGAAAGCGTTCTTCCTGGGTGCGGGTCACGTAGACGATATCGACATGGCTGATGCCGGCCTCCATGTCGTGTACCACGTTGACGCTGTGGCCCCGGGCTCGGAGCGCCTCCACGAGATCGGCCCCGAGTTCAAGGCCGGGCGGCGACACCAGTTGAAACGTGATGGAGCGAAACAGTGCGAGCACCTTGCAAAGCGAATGCACGGCGCGCCCGTACTTCAGGTCGCCGACCAGGGCGATGCGCAATTCGTCGATGCCACGGCCCTGTCCGCGCATCTCCTTGGCTATGGTGTAGAGATCCAGCAGGGCCTGGCTCGGATGCTCGTTCGAGCCATCGCCGCCGTTGATGACCGGGACGCGCGACGCTTCGGCAAACTCGTTCACTGAACCTTCGCGGGGGTGGCGCATGACGATGACGTCGCTGTAGCCGGACAAGACCCGCGCCGTATCGTGCAGGGACTCCCCCTTGGCGAGGGAGAGAGCCTTCAGTTCCGTGGTCTCGCGCACCTCTCCACCCAGCAGGTTGAAGGCGCAGCCGAACGAGATTCGCGTGCGCGTACTGGGCTCGAAAAACATGCTGGACAGGATCGCGCCTTCGAGAACGCGGGTGATTCGCGTCCGACGCGCGTACGGTTCCATCTCGTCCGCGACCTCGAACAGGCGTTCGATATCGTTCCGTTCGAACTGATCGACGGAGAGTATGTGTTGGCCGACGAAGTCCAAGGGTCCCCCTTGGAGCCGAAATCATACTTCCTGGGGCCGCGACTTTCATCCGCTCATCCGCGAAACCGGGCCGTGACGGCAACGATTCCATCGCTATACTCGACGCGGACGCGAGGGAGCCCAAACCATGTCTCAATGCATGCTGATTGGCAGATCCCGGGAGTGAATCGATGAGTGTCGATCGGTGGGCCGCCATCGGCGCGGCAGCCACGCAATCGGAGCGCGAAGCGGTGCAGGCGCGGCTCGCCGAGGTCCTGTTTTCCTATGCCGAGAGTCGTCGGGTGCTCGAACGTGCCATCGGCCTGGTAGAAGGCTGCCGGTCCCGCGCGGACGAACGCTCGGTGCTTGACGTCTTCCTCTCCGAGTTCGGCTTGCGCAACGAAGAGGGCATTGTGCTGATGTGCATCAGCGAGGCCCTGCTCAGGATCCCCGACGAGGATACGGCCGAGGCGCTGATCGCGGAGAAGATCGCCACGGCCAACTGGGCGGACCATGTCGGACAGTCGGACTCCCTGTTCCTCAACGCGTCTGTCTGGGCATTGATGTTGACGGGCAACGTCATCGGTCTCGGCACCGCGATTACCGACGATGTCCGTGGCTGGATCAACCAGTTGGCGGGCCGGGTAGGCGAATCCGTCGCGCGCGCCGCCATGTCCCAGGCCGTGCGCATCCTGGGTGCGGAGTTCGTACAGGGAAGGACCATCGAGGAGGCGCTGGCGCGTGAGAAGTCCCAGGTCGGACTGTCGTCGTTCGACATGCTGGGGGAGGGCGCACGCACGTACCCCGATGCCGAGCGCTACAAGGAGTCCTACCTGCACGCGATTCGGTCGATCGGCGCGGCATACCCGCATGCGACGCCGAAGGAGGCGTCGGGGGTCTCCATCAAGCTGTCGGCGCTGCATCCGCGATTCGAACCGCTGCAGGAACAGCGGGTGCTGAACGAACTTGGCGGAACGCTGCTCGATCTTGCCCGCGAAGCAGCCGGCCGGGGTCTGCACTTTGCCATCGATGCCGAAGAGGCGGAGCGGCTGGAACTGTCCCTGCTTTTGTTCGAACGCCTGGCGCGGTCGCCGGAATTGAAGTCATGGGACGGCCTGGGAATCGCGGTCCAGGCGTATTCGAAACGGGCGCCTGCCGTCATCGACTGGCTGGAAGGCCTCGGCCGACCGATCATGGTCCGGCTGGTCAAGGGCGCGTACTGGGACTTCGAGATCAAGCGGGCGCAGGTCGAAGGACTGACCGGCTACCCCGTCTACACACGAAAGCCGAATACGGATCTCGCCTATCTCGCCTGTGCGGCGCAACTGCTCCGCGGCCGGCACCTGTTCCCGCAGTTCGCAACCCACAATGCCCACACCCTGGCGGCAGTGCTGGAACTGGCATCGAGATCCGGGGCGCATTACGAGTTCCAGCGCCTGCACGGCATGGGCGTGCTCCTCTATGACGAGGCGCGGCGGCGGTTCGATGACCTGCCGCCGGTGCGGGTATATGCCCCCGTCGGTCCTCACAAGGACCTCCTCGCCTACCTCGTGCGCCGCCTGCTCGAGAACGGCGCCAACTCCTCGTTCGTCAACCGGTTCCTCGACGAGGAAGTCGCGCCGTCGGAAGTCGTCCGGGACCCCGTCAGCGAGGTGGCGGCCTTTGGTGGCGAGGCGCATCCCGAGATTCCCTTGCCGCGGGACCTCTTCGGTGAGACACGCAGAAACTCGGTGGGGCTCGATCTCGGGGACCGCCGCGAGGTTCAGGAGTTGGTCGCCGCAGCCCGGGACTGCGGCGAGGTTTCGATTGTCGAGAGCAGCGAGAGAGTGGGCGCCCTGGTGGCGCGGGCTGCCGGCGGATTCCATTCGTGGGAGGAGACTCCGGCCAGGCAGCGGCGGGCGCACCTCGACCGGCTCGCGGACCTGATCGAAGAAAACCGCGGCCGATTCGTCGCCGTACTCGCGCAGGAAGCCGGCAAGACCCTGCGGGATGCCGTGGCGGAGGTCAGGGAGGCAGCAGACTTCTGCCGCTACTACGGCCGCGAATGCGAACGCCTGTTCGGTACCGGAACACTGCTTGACGGGGCCACCGGAGAAACGAACACCCTGACGCTCCATGGGCGGGGCGTATTCGCCTGCATCTCCCCATGGAATTTTCCGCTTGCCATCTTCACCGGCCAGATCGTCGCCGCCCTGGCTGCCGGCAATACCGTCATCGCCAAGCCCGCGCCGCAGACGCCGAGCATCGCGGCGCTTGCGACCGCATTGATGCACGAGGCCGGGATCCCCCGGAACGCCGTCTGCCTCGCGATTGGCGGAGACGGAATCGGCGCCGAGATCGTGGCAAACGATGCCATCGCCGGCATCGCGTTTACCGGGTCAACCGCGGCGGCGAAAGAGATTCAACGCGCCCTCGCGGCAAAGGACGGTCCCATCGTGCCCCTCATCGCCGAAACGGGCGGTCAGAACGCCATGATCGTGGACTCAACGGCATTGCTCGAGCAGGTAGTGGACGACGTCATCGCCTCGGCTTTCCGGTCCGCCGGACAAAGATGCTCGTCCCTGCGTGTGCTGTACGCACAGGAGGACATCGCGGAGCGGCTGCTCGCAATGACCGCGCACGCCATGCAGACCCTTGTCATCGGCGACCCAGCGGACCCCGCGACGGACATCGGGCCGGTCATCGATGAAACGGCGTTCGAGCAACTTACCGCACACATCGAAGCGAATCGCGAACACGTCGTGTACCAATGCGAGCTGCCGGGTGGTCTGAAAGGCTGGCACATCGGCCCGGCGCTGATCGAAGTCCCCTCCATCGACCATCTCGACGCCGAGCACTTCGGCCCTATCCTGCACGTCGCCCGATTTTCCCCCAACGGCTTTGAAGATGCGCTGTCGGAAATCCAGGGCGCAGGATTCGGCCTTACGCTCGGCATCCACTCACGCATCCACCAGCATGCCGAAAAGGTCATGGCAACGGTGAAGGTGGGCAACAGCTACGTCAATCGGGACATGATCGGGGCCGTCCCGGGGGTGCAACCGTTCGGCGGGGAGCGACTGTCCGGCACCGGGCCGAAGGCCGGCGGACCCTACTACCTGCCGAGATTCGGCGTAGAACGGACGGTGACCCGGAATACTGCAGCCATAGGGGGCAACGCGGAACTGCTGCGCCTGTCCAGTTGAGCGGACGGCAATCGCGTTGACGAAAGTGGGAAACGTCCGGGGGCGTTACTCCTTCAGGAATCGTACCCGGCCGGCGTAGTCCCGCTTGCCGATCTGCACGCCCCTCATGCGCAGCATGTCGTAGGCGGTCGTCGCGTGAAAGTAGAAGTTCATCAACGAAAACGACAGCAGGAAGTCCGCGCCCCGGTACGGCAGGCTGAAACTGCCGGACCTGAACTCAACCCGGTTGTCGGCGAGGCCGTTTATGGCATCGGCCGAGTAAGCGCTGATCGCTTCGCGCGTGTCGGAAACGAGTCGCTGAAGGGCGCCATAGTCTTGATCCGTATCTGACGGCGGGGGGCTGAAGGTTCCCGCTTCCACGGCGCGGATCGCACCCAGGGAATGGTGCGTCATGGCAACGACCTGGTACCGAAACGGATGCATGTCCTCGATCAGGCGCATCCCGACAATGTCATCCAGGTCGATGTCATTCTCTTCGCAGTGGGCGCGGCCCTTCTCCAGAACCCGCCCGGCGCCGCCGAGAATCTGGAGAAAGGTGAGAGCGGTGGCATCGTAGAGGGTGATGGACATCAAGGGGCCTTCCTGTGGAACTTTGCGTGTCGTCAAGCGAAGCGGAAAGTATCGCACAGAGCGGGGCGCTGGCGTGCCTGGTCCGGTTAGACCTCAGGGGGAGAGAAACCAACCGAGTGACCGGCCAGGAGGACGACCTGTATAGTCTCAAGCCGATGTCATCCTTTTCCTTTCCGCTTTCGCGCGTCAATCGCCTCCGGCGATCCGCGGCGAGGGCTAGAGGCCTTCCTCCGCCATCTGAACGCCCAGGCCAATCCTCCGGCTGGGTTGCCAGCCCCTACGACGCCAACAGGCTGGTCGGTGTATTCGACACGCTCCGGCTCAAGGCGGGATTTGCCCTGCACGCCTATGAGTACAGATCAGGTGGCGATGGAAACGGCATCATCTGGGCGGTACCGGCGGACGCCCCACTGATCCTGCCGGAAGACTGTCCCAAGCTGGAAGGCATGTTCTTGAGTCCTCCGAGGCCGCTGGAAGCCGTCCCGCTGATGCAAGCCATCGAAGGCGACGGGAGTCCCTGGTCCTACCTGTCCGCGTCCATCCTGTGCCGTGAGGCGGGGGAGTTCGCGGCATCGTGGCACGGGGCCAGATGGACTAGCCCGGATATTTCATGAAGAAGAGGGCGAGAACCTTGTTAATCCGTTATAAT
>JAPPGA010000059.1 GCA_028821515.1 Gammaproteobacteria bacterium
CCCCCCCCCCCCCCCCCCCCCCCCCCCCCCCCCCCCCGCGCGGGGGCGCCCCCCCCCCCCCCCCCCCCCCCCCAGGGGGGATGGTCGCGCCGGACCCTGTCCGCATCCTGTTCAGCGGCATGGTTGCCAGCGCCCTGCGGCGACCTCCCGCCTGGCTCACCGGAACCGTTTTCGCGCTGGTCCTCACGATCATGGTCGCCATACCCCTGATCGCCTTCGGTTCCGGGCCCGAGGCCACGCGCGCCGACAGCGTCCAGATCATAGCCCGCTTCGACCAGGGAGCTTCGCTCGGGAAAGCGAGTGACGCGCTCGCGAGGCTGGAGTCGGCGCTTGGCGATCTCGATGGGGTCGACACCATCGAGACGGTGGTGCAGGAAGGTGGCGGCTCGATCACCGTGGAACTGGTGGACGAGGCGCAACGGCCCCCGAACCTTGATGTGGCCGAGGTGCGCAAGGTTGCACGGGAGGCGGCGGAAAAGGTCTCCGGACTGGACCTGCTGAGGCCCGGCGAGGAGGACATGCGCGGCGGCGGCGGTGCAGCGGAGAAGGCCGGGTTCGGCAGCGTAGCCAGTGAGGTCGTACTGTCAGGACCCGAACACGGCAAGATTGCCCGACTGGCAAGAGACGTCATGGATCGGCTGAAGGCGAACCCATACGTCGAAACGTCCTGGTTCGCGGAGCGGCCAGGACTGGAAGAGATCTGGATACAGCCGCGCAGAGAGGCGTTCGAGGCGTACGGCATCACGATCGGCGACGTGCTGCCGAATCTTGGACTCATCGGCAGGGAAGGACGCAGGAATGTCACCGGATTCTCCCTGCCGAGCGGCAGGGAACTACCGGTCGTGATGGAGCGCGCCGATGCGCGCTCGGACCGGGCGGGTCGCGAGCTTCGCAGCCTGCGGCTGGAGACGGCAGCTGGTGCGGTTCCCGTCATGGCCCTCGCCGACATCAGGCAAATGCCAGCCCCGCCCATCATCGAGTACAGGAACGGTCGCCGCGAAACGCGCGTCTATTTTCGCCTGGCCGATAACGTCCCCGAGAGTGGATCCGGACGGGAGGCGATCGAAGAGCAGGTGGCCGAGAACGTGCGGGCTGTCTCGAGACCGCGCGGCTATACGGTGGAAGTGCCGTCGGACGATGAACAGACCAGTTGGCTGCAGCGTGTCCTGGTCCCGGTCGTGCTGCTCCTGTTCCTCGTGCTCGCCCTCACCTTCGAATCGCTTACGTTGCCTGTACTCGTACTGCTGGCGGTACCGCTGACGGTCATCGGCGCAAGCTGGGCGCTGGTGGTCACCGGCATGTCCCTCGATCCGATGGCCGCCCTCGGTGCGGTTGCATTGTTCGGCCTGACGGTGAACCCCGCGATACTGCTGGTGGACAGGATGCAGCAGAAGGTGCTCGGCGCCGGCTGGACTGCCGGCGCCGCCGCGTTCGCCTCTGTGCGAGAGCGGACGCGCCCGGTGCTCATGACCACGGCCACCACCATCGCGGCCCTCTGGCCGCTCGCGATATCGACGGGCAGGGAAAACGAAATCTGGCCACCGTTCGCAACCATTGTCATCGGTGGTCTCGTAACGTCCGCCCTGCTTACCCTGCTGATCATCCCCGTGGGCTTCATCCTGCTGCACCGCCTAGACCGGCTGTTTGGCCGTGTCGGTCCCTGGCTGGTCGTAGGGTGGCTCGCTGCGACTGCGGGAATCGTGCTGTGGCTTACGCAATCCGGCCTCGTCACCTCGCTGTTCTGGCAGGTGGTGGTGTCAATCCTGGTGGGTGGTTCGGTGCTCGCGCTGACGGTCCTCCTGTTCCGCAGGGACCAGACCCATGAACCCGACACCCAGGCCGGTCCGCCGGTACTGGAAGTGCGCAACCTGAGGAAGGTGTACGCGCTTCCGGGACCGCTGCGACGGGCGCTCGCGGCACCGAGGGTGTTCGCTGCGAGGGCCCTGGCCGAAGCCCCTTTCGACCCGAGGGCCCTGAGCCAGGCGAAAACCCTCAGCAAGAAGGAAGCGCGGGAGAGGCTGTTGCCAGCCCTTCTGATTGCGGCTGCCCCCACGGCCCTTGCCGTCTACGCCGAGAGCAACGGCTGGCGCCTCTTCTTCTGCATGCTGGCAGCGGCATGCTTCGTTGGTCTTCTTCGCCAGGTTCGGCGTAGCCGCGGGCGTCTGAACGCCGTCGGCGCGGTCGAGCCGGGCGGAGTGGAGAACGTCGTCGCCGCAGGGGTGCCGTGGCTGGTGCTGGGCACTTTCGCGTGCGTCACGCTGCTGCCGCAGTTCGGCGGAAGCGTCAGCGCCGCGAACTTCTTCTGGCCCGCGGTGGGCGTGTTGATGCTCGGAGCCTGGCAAGTCGTCCGCCGCAGCGCCGCCGCCCAGGCAAGGGGCGAACTGGCCGAACGCGCGGGTGGCAGGTTCCTGCGTTATCCACGCACGCTCATGCGCCGCTGGGCGCGCCGCATAGGCGGACTCGACCTCCCGGCGGAGCCGGTCGAAGCCCTGGTTGGCGCAGATTTCAGGATCGAGCGCGGAATGGTCGGCGTTCTCGGACCCAATGGCGCCGGGAAGACCACGCTCCTGCGGCTCCTGACCGGGATTCTCGACCCCACGCGCGGCATCATCATACTTGGCGGAGTGCCTCTTCCCTGGGTCCAGCGCGTACTCGCGAGATGGGTCGGCTACCTGCCGCAGGACGCCGGGCTGCCCCGCGGGCTGTCGGCAAGGGAGTACCTGCGGTACTACGCGGCGTTGTACGACCTGCCGCCTTCGATGCGGCATGAGCGAGTCGAGTACCTGCTGGGCGAAGTAGGCCTCGCAGACCGCGCCGACGACCGCATCGGCTCCCTGTCGGGAGGCATGCGGCAGCGCGTTTCCGTGGCGCGCACGCTACTGCGGCTGCCGCCGATCATCGTTGTCGACGAGCCAACCGTCGGCCTCGATCCGAGGGAGCGCATCCGATTCCGCAACCTGTTGGCCAACCTGGCACGTGACCGGATCGTGCTCTTCTCGACTCACGTGGTAGAAGATGTCGCAGTCGCCTGCGAACGCGTCCTGGTGCTTGCCGGGGGCCAGCTGCTGTTCGACGGCGCCCCCGGCGCGCTGGCCGACGCCGCCCGCGGCAAGGTGTGGGAAACCCACGCGTCCGCACTGGAAACCGCGGAACTGCCGCCGGGCACGATCCTGGCGGAAGAAACGCCGCTGACAGACGGCCGAATCGTGCGGAGAGTGCTGGCGGAGAGGGCACCCGATCCGGACGCGAGGACACTGGAATCGAGGCTGGAGGACGGTTATCTCTGGCTGTTGCGGGGTACCGGAGACGCCGCATGAAAAGCGCTATCGTCGGCCAACTGGAAGCGTTCCGCCTCGCGTGCATGGCGATCGCCGGCCACCGGTACTGGCTGTTGCCGATCGCGCCGCTCGCGTGGCTTCCCGTCTGCGCGTGGATCGGCATCCAGGACCCTTTCGTGCCAGCATCGGCCCAGGGCACCCTGATCGGCCTCCCGCTGACGTTCCTCGCCATATTCCTTGGGTTGCGCGTCATCGCCGGCGAGATCGATGGCCGGAGCCTGGAGATTGCCTACACGGTTCCCGGCGGTTGTGAGCGCGTCTGGTGGACAAAGCTCGGTGCCGCCCTGCTACTCCTCATAGCGACGGAAGTGCCCCTGGCAGTTGCGACCTGGGTCTTCTTCACCCCTTTCCCGCTCGATGCGCTTTACGGCGCACTGCAGGCTGCGCTCTTCTACCTGGTGTTGGCTATGGGCATGGCAACGCTGTTTCGCAGCGAAACCGCGGGCGCCATGCCCACCGTCCTGGTGCTGGCCCTGAACGGTGTCATTACGGGTTTCGGCCAGAACCAGGTGCGCGTCTCTCCCTTCTGGAATCCGCACGCCATCCAATTGGTCGGCAACGGTGGCGGCGGAGCGGACCCCGCCGAGATCCTGGCCTGGACCGTGCAGAACCGCATCGGTTTCGCCCTGCTCGTAACGGCGATTGTCGCCCTCGCCTTCATGCGAGCCGGACGCAGGGAACGCATGCTCGACAACTGACCGGGCTGTTCCGGCCAGATTGTCTTCTCCTGGGGCGTGACGCTTCCGTTCACGGACTGATTCCTACCCGAACAGGGCTCTCGCCGGTTGTAGCCAGGCACGCGGCCATACCTCACCGACCGAGACCTCCGTGCAACCATTGAACGCCGCGTAATCGATGACCGCATCCCGCAATGCAGGCAAGAACCCGTCCGGGAACCCGTCCGTCACGCCGTCCTCGAGGAATAGCGCCTTGATCTCGAAATGCCCGCTCGAACGATGCGCCTTGCAGTCCATGCGGCCCACAAGACTGTCCCGGTAGAGCACCGGCAGCGCGAAGTAGCCGTAACGCCTTTTCGCCGCAGGGACGTAGCATTCGATCGTGTAGTCGAAGTCGAAGACCTGGGCAGCACGCTGGCGCTGAATCACCACGTTGTCGAAAGGCGAAAGGATGCGCACGAGGGTCGCGAGCCTTTTGGGTGGCCGATCGAATGCACCCGGCCGCGCATAGACGGATTCGCCGGCTACGGTGCTACGCGTGTCGAGCGCCCCCGCGCGGACCTGTTCCGAAACTCGCACCCGCACCATTGCACGCAACCTGGGGTCGCGGCGCAGGTAGTGGATGGTCCTGAGTGTCGCGAAGCCGTGGGCGCGCATGGTGATGTCGATGAGATGGTCAGCGTGCTCCTCGACGCTCGGTTCCCGCGTATCGACGCTGGACGGGAGGAATCGCTCCACAAGCTCGTAGCGTTTCTGGAATCCCCGTCGTTCGATGCTGACCAGTTCGCCCTCCATGAACAACTGCTCAAGCGCCCGCTTGGCAGGTTTCCGATCCCACCACCCGGCGCGGTTTGGGCGCGGGTCTTCGAAATCCCTGGCGAAGAGCGGTCCCTCCTCGCGAATTCGGTCCAGGACCGAGGCGCGCAGCTGCGCGTCCCTGTTGTGATGCCACCAACCCCACTCGCCGTTTGCGACGCCTCGCATCATGGGCAGCGCGAACCGGTAGTCCCGCATCGGCAGGTAGCACGCCGCATGGGACCAGTACTCGAAGGCGCGGCGCGCCCTGACGAGACGGTTCAGCAGCGATTCGTCGTACCTGCCGACCCGGTTGTAGAGGATGTGATGGTGCGCCCGGGCAACCACCGAAATGGTGTCGATCTGCACGTGGCCGATCTGGCAGAGTGCCTTCTCGGCGCCAGCGAGTCCGGAACCAATCTTGCGCCTGCCGGTGAGCCCCTGGTGCTCAAGCGCCAGGCTGCGCAAACGCCGGGGCGTGACAGTACTCACCTGTTGGTGAATATCCACTCTCTGCAAATCATCGTGACACGATAGTCGGCGCGCGACGCGATGAGCTTCCTCGGCTTGCGCCTGCCGTCCCACTCGTCCCAGGCAGCGATTTCGATCCTCCAGCCGAGTTGAGTGAATGCGTCGTCGCCGAGATCGCCCGCCGGCAATTCGGGGGCCGGGTGACCGTTGATCCAGCTCGCAAGCGCCTGCACCGGCAGATCCAGGTAGAGTTCACTGCGCATCCAATCCCGCGCCTCAGCGTCAATGACACGCTCACCCCGCGCCGTGAGTACCGAAAGCGTGTCGCCCTCCACCAAGACGTGCGTCCGGCCCTGGCCCAGCGGCCCCCAGAACTGCACATCGAATCCCGATGGGTACTGCCGCCAAAGGAAGTCTCCGCTCGCACCGGCCGTGCCAGCCACCGCACCGAAGCGACCCCCAACGCTGAAATCCGGCTCGCGATCCGTTGGCACGAGCGTCGCGCAGGCACCGATCGCGAACGGCACAACGAGAAAAAATACGTTGACCAGTAGTGGTTTAGCACCTGTCCTTCGACGGTTTCGCAAGGCGGGACAATCACCCTCATCTGGTACCATTACGGTTTTCCATCGCGTTGGCGCAAATGGCCCTTCTGGCTTACGGCGTTAGTTTCCGAACCGCGCCCATCGACATGCGGGAGCGCATGGCATTCGCACACCAGGAATTGCCGCGCGCGCTCTCCCGTCTTGGCGAAGTTCCATTGCTGTCCGAAGCCGCGATCCTGTCGACCTGCAATCGTACCGAAATATACTGCGCCCTAGACTCGCCGGATCACGATCCGGTCGCGAACTGGCTCGCGCGGGACCGCAACGTACCGGTCGGCGAGCTGGCGCACGCCGCCTACGTGTTGTGGAACGCCGATGCCGCCGCGCACGCCATGCGGGTCGCTGCCGGACTCGAATCCCAGGTGCTGGGCGAGCCGCAGATCCTGGGCCAGGTCAAGTCGGCATTCGACGCGGCGCGGCAATCCGACGCCATTGGCCCGGAACTCGACCTGCTCTCCCGGTATGCCCTGAACATCGCGAAGCGGGTCCGTACCGAGACGGATATCGGAAAGAACCCGATCTCCATCGCCTACGCAGCCGTGACCATGGCGCAACATATCTTTGCGGACCTGTCGGGGATCGATGCCCTGCTCGTCGGTGCGGGAGAGATGATCGACCTGGTGGCGCGTCACCTGGGCCAGGCCGGGATACACCACATCGGCATCGCCAATCGGACCTTCGAGGCCGCCGACGCCCTGGCCCGCGCGAACGGCACCGGCAGCGCGATCGAATTGAACGAACTCGCGGCCAACCTGCCGCAATACGACATCGTCATCAGTTCCACCGGCAGCGTGGACCACGTCATCACGAGACAAATGGTCGAACACGCGATCCGGGAGCGTCGCCACAAGCCAATGTTCCTGGTGGACATCGCCGTGCCAAGGGACATAGAACCCACTGTCGGCGATCTCGATGACGTGTTCCTGTACTCGATCGACGACCTCACTGAAGTGATCGAAGACAACGTGGCCATGCGGGGCGAGGCGGCGCTTCAAGCGGAAGGGATGGTTGCGGAAGGCGTCGAGCGCTACACGCGGCAACGGCGTGTCCGGGACAACCAGGCACTGCTTCGGCAGTTTCGCAAACGGGCCGACGATGCCCGCGACGAGGAACTCGCCCGCGCACTGCAGCGTCTCGGTTCCGACCAGGTTCCGGAGGAGGTGATTGAGCGGCTGGCGCGGGACCTGACCAACAAGCTCCTGCACGGACCCATCGCCGCGCTGCGGGACGCCAGCGCCGACGGCCGGACCGACATTCTGAACTACCTGCGCTCACGCTACGGGCTGGACTGAAGTGCTTTCCCCGACCCTGGCCGCCAAGCTGGACCGCTTGATCGACCGGCATGAGGAAATCTCTTCGCTGCTCTCGGACCCCGAGGTTGTCGGCGACCGCAACCGCTATACCGCGTTGATGAAGGAGTTCGCGGAACTGGAACCGGTGCTGGCCGCCTACAGCGCGCTCCGAAACGCGACTTCGGAGCTGGAGGAGTCCGAAGCGCTGCTTGACGACGACGACCCGGAGTTACGGGAACTCGCCCAGGAGGAAGCCGAAACACACCAGGCCGAGGCGGAGCGGGCCATGGGCGAACTGAAGCGGCTGCTGCTGCCAAAGGACCCGGACGACGCCCTCGACGTATTCCTGGAAATCCGCGCCGGCACCGGCGGCGACGAAGCCGCGCTTTTTGCGGGCGACCTGTTTCGCATGTACGGCCGCTACGCCGAGGAGCGCGGCTGGCAACTGCAGAAACTCTCGGAGCGCTCCGGGGAACACGGCGGCTACAAGGAGGTCGTCGCGCGCATTGCCGGCAAGGACGTTTTCGAACGCCTGAAGTTCGAGTCCGGCGCGCACCGGGTACAGCGGGTGCCGGAAACCGAATCCCAGGGACGCATCCATACCTCGGCGTGCACCGTCGCAGTTCTCCCCGAACAAAAGGAGATCGATGCAGTGCAGATCGATGCCAAGGACGTGCGCGTGGACACGTACCGTGCGTCCGGTGCCGGCGGACAGCATGTCAACAAGACGGATTCCGCGGTGCGCCTGACGCACCTGCCGTCAGGCATCGTGGTGGAATGCCAGGACGAGCGGTCGCAGCACCAGAACCGCATGCGGGCGATGTCGCTGCTGAATGCGAAGCTGCTGGACCAGGCGCGCGCCGAACAACGCGACGAACGAGATCGAACGCGCCGCAACCTCGTCGGCTCGGGCGACCGCTCGGAGCGCATCCGGACCTACAACTTCTCCGAACGCAGGGTGACGGATCACCGTATCGGAATGGTGCTCTACAAGCTCGACGAAGTGTTGAACGGCAGCCTCGACACGTTCATCGGTCGCCTGACGGAAGAACACCAGGCGGACCTGCTCGCCGGCATGGGTGATGGCGAGTGAGTACGCTCGGCACCTGCTTCGCAACAGCTCGAGCCGCACTGCCGCGGGCCGAAGCGGAACTGTTGACGACACATGCGTTGCAAGAGCAATCGAGTGCCCTGTACGCATTCCCCGAACGCCGCGTTCCCGCCCGGTTGGCAAGCCGGCACGCGAACTGCATCGAGCGGCGCCAGCGCGGCGAACCCGTGGCGTACATCATCGGCGAACGCGGATTCTGGAACCTCACGCTGGCCGTGGACCGGTGCGCGCTGATTCCGCGGCCGGAAACCGAGTGCCTGGTCGAGGCCGCCCTGGCACGCACATCCCCACAGCCCTGCACGCGCGTACTGGATCTCGGAACCGGTTCTGGCGCCGTGGCGTTGGCAATTGCGGCCAGTTGCCCCACGGCGAACGTCGAAGGGGTCGACTGCGATCCCGCCTGCGTCGCCCTCGCCTGCCGCAATGCCGAACGTCTCGGCATCCAGGCCACGTTCTACGAGTCCGACTGGTTCTCGGCGGTGGAAGGACCCTACGATGTGATCCTCGCCAATCCCCCCTACGTAGCCGAGGACGATCCCCACCTCCGTCGGGGCGACCTGCGATTCGAACCCCACAGGGCACTGATCGGCGGACCTGACGGCCTGTCGCATTTGCGTCAGATCGTTCGCCAAGCCCCGAACTACCTCGCCCAGGGAGGATTCCTCCTGGTGGAACACGGCTACGACCAGGCGGATCACCTGCACGATATGTTCCGGGACGCACATTTCCTGCGTGTCGAAACGCTCCGCGACCTGGCCTCACTTCCGCGCGTCACGCTGGGGCAACGGGCGTGAACGACGACCAACTCCTGCGCTACAGCCGCCAGATCATGCTGCCGGAGTTCGAGATTGGCGGCCAGGAGAGCCTGTTGTCAGCCCGCGTGCTGATCGCCGGTGTCGGCGGGCTCGGCTCGCCTGCGGCCATGTACCTCGCCGCCGCTGGCGTCGGCCACCTGACCCTCGCCGACGACGACGCCGTCGACCTGTCGAACCTGCAGCGCCAGATCGCGCACGGTGAATCCACGGTGGGTCAGGCCAAGGCCACGTCCGCCGCCTCGACGATTGCCAGAATCAATTCCACCGTGAGCGTCGTCCCGTTGTGCAGCAGGCTTGAAGGCGAGGTCCTGGCGACGGCCGTAAGAGATGCGGACCTCGTACTCGACGCAACCGACAACATGGCGAGCCGTGTGGCGATCAACAGACTGTGCGTCGAAACCCGGACACCGCTGGTTTCCGGCGCGGCGATTCGCATGGAGGGACAGGTGGCGGTGTTCGACACCCGGAACGCGGAGTCGCCGTGCTACCAGTGCCTCTATCCCGAAGGAGAAGGCGAAGAACTGAACTGCGCGGAGAACGGCGTCATCGCCCCCCTGGTCGGCATCGTCGGCACCGTGCAGGCCATGGAAGCCGTGAAGCTGATCGCCGGGGTCGGCGATACGCTGGTCGGCCACGTGCTCTATCTCGACGCCAAGCGCATGGAGTGGCGCAAGTTCACGCTGCCGAAGAACCCGAACTGCACCGTTTGCGGCAAGCGGCCGGAAATGGAGAACTAACGAATTGATCGACGCAAGCGGAGATCCATTACCCTGAAATCTGAGTGACCACCCATCATATTTAAGGGTAGGACGTGGGCATGATACGGCGTCGGCTCCGACGGTCACGCCCCCTCGATGCGGACCGTTCTGACGGACTTGAAGCTCCAGCGTCTATTCGTCATCCATGCCGGAAAGCACTCTTTCGACATGGCCAGGAACATACGCAGTTGCATCGACACACCTGCTCCACGAACTGAAACCATGGTAGATGTCGGCTTTCGGGCGCGTCCGGACTAGACCAGATCCCTCACACGTTCTGCCACGACTTCGACGCCTTCGGCGAAGGACATGAAGTCGACGATGCGGCCGTAGGGATCGACGACGTAGACCGTCGACGAATGCGATACCTGGTATTCCTTCGCGATGCGGGGCGGGGCGTCCTGAAGGTAGGTCTTGAACGACTTTGCCGTCTGTTCCAGGGCTGCCCGCGACCCTGTCAGGCCAACGAAGCGCGCGTCGAAGCGCGCCACGTACGCGTTGACTGCGGCAGGGTCATCCCGCTCTGGATCGACGGAAATGAACACCGGCGTGACCCGGTGCGAGTGCCCCGTGCCATCGAGTTCCGCCATCACTTTGGTCAGGTTGCTCATGTAGGTCGGACAGATGCCGTGGCAATTCGTGAACCCGAAGAAAATCAGCAGGTGGCGACCCCTGAGATCTTTTTGCGTGACCGAGTCGCCATGCCGGTCGACGAGCGAGAACGCCACCCGTTGATCCCTGGCTTCCGAGTACCTGACGGCCAACGCGAACGATCCCGCGACGGCGGCGAGAACGATGGCGAAGAAACCGATGCTTTTCATTCGCGGCGACATGTTCATGTTGCTTCACCTTGCCCGCGCGGCGACGGCGCCGACCACGCGCCGAAGAAAACCGGGTACAGCCAAGTGATGGATAGGGCAATCCCGACCACCAGCAAGCCCTGACCCAACAGTACCTGATCGTCGATCAGGTAACTATTGCACAGACGGTCCGGCGAAATGAGATAGAGCCAGCCGAGACGAAAGTACATTGCCAGGAACTCTATCTTCACGAGGCCCCTGGCAACGGGGTGCAAACGGTCCCAGCTCCATGCCAGCGGCATACCCGCCAGGGCCACCAGCGAGATGTACTTGGCCGCAGCCACATCGGGCGCCTGCAGCGACGCGTCGAGCCAGCGCGGGATCATCCAGAACGCCAGCGCGAAGGTGACCAGGAGGATGCCCGGGATGCCGCCCCCGTTGAGCGGTTCCAGCACCATCCGCAGCCGCGGCTCGATGCATCGCCCGAGAACGAACCCGATCGCCACGAGCACGGGAATCTCGACCAGCACGTGGCTCACAAGGCGTGATTCCAGCCAGGTTCCGAACGGCGTGAGTGAGATCACAGCCCACGCAGCCACCACGAGCAGCAACCCGGCACGCCCGAAAGGAGCTGTCGACGCTATCCGGTCTTCAACCGCCATTCGATGGCCTGCAGCAGTCCGGGCCGATCATCGAAGTCGTATATCCCGACCACCCGGCCCCGGTCCAAGAGATAGATGGCCGTGTTGTGCACGAACCCGACGTTGGGTTCCGGAATGACGATGACGCCCAGGTCGCGCAACACGGTGTTCAGGTCGTCTTTGCGCTCGAAGCGCGCCGCGTTCCAGAGATTCGGGGCGGCTCCGAAACGCGCAAGGTACCCGGCAAGCTCGGCAGACCCGTCGTGCGCGTGATCGAATGTCAGGCTGAGCAGTTCGACCCGACCTTCCCAGCCGCGGGCAAGCAGTTCGCCCTGCAGGTCGCGAAAGGTCGAGCCCAGGTCCACGCACGCCGTTGGACAACGGGTGTAGATGAAATCGACGACGGCGATGGGGCGCTCAAGGCCCGCAAGATCGATGGATCGACCCTCGACATCGCGCAACCCCGCTTCCGGCAGGTCACGGGGCCGCTCCGCGATGTCGAGCCGCCGCGCGCTCTCCGCCGTCCAGGCGGCGCCGCCATCCGTCCCCGCCCAGAGGGTCAGGAACCCTCCGAGCAGGACGGCGACGGTAGCCGCCGCCGACAGCCACCGGTTCATGCCATCCGGGCGGTCTTCAGGCTGGTCAAGAACCGCACGGCAAACACGGCCGCCGCAAGCACCACGAGTACCGCGAAGATCGACGAGGTCGCGCTGTATTCCACCCACTCGGGAAAGTGCTCGGCAAAGCGCCGGGGTATGGACACGTAGCCGCTAAGGAGGAACATGAACGAAAACGCCATGCCCGCCGCTGCGTATACCCAGAACGCCACCTTGTCGATCATCTTCGTCGTGCCGTTCTGGCCCGCGACGTGGTACATGAAGCCGAACAGCATGGCCACCAGGCCCACGATGAGATAGGTGTGCACGTGGCCCGGCACCCACATCGTGTTGTGCATGACGTTGTTGACCGCGATCATCGCGTCGATGATCGCCGGGATGATCCCCACGCCCCAACCGAAGATGGACAGGAACAGCAGTCCGGAAACGATGTCCCACCGCATTCCCGAACGGTAGACGTTCGTCAGCGCGTTGTAGGCGGTCACGATCAGGATCGGAATTCCGCTCATGTACGAGATCACCTGGCCGAGAATCAACGCCCAGGTCGGCATGACGAAGTCCATCAACAGGTGGTGCGGATAGACCGACATCACCATGATCGTCGATGCGGTCCACGCGGCCAGGAACACCCGGCTCGAGGGCCACGCCCGCTTGGTGTACGTCGGCAGGATCTCGTACACGGCGATCACCGCCTGGTAGATGGTCGCGTTGATGAACACGTGCCCGAAGAAGTAGGTCAGGTTCTTGGTCAGCAGCGCGTCAACGGCAAACGTCGGCACGAACAGGTTGACCAGGATCAGGACCAGGACCACGGCGCCCGCCGTGATGCCGGCGGTGTTGATGATCAGCACCATGGTCGACGCCACCACCGTGGGCGGCGGCGGCTCACCTTCGCCGCGACCGAAGAGGTGCGGCCAGCCAAGTCCCTTCGCCAGTGAACCGTACTTGCCGATGATTGCTCGCGCGACGTCGAGATAGAGCAGCAGGAACCCGACCCCGATGGACATCAGGCCCAGCAGGTAGCACGCCGCGCCGACATTGCTCCAGGCGCCCATGCCATGGGACGGCAGCGGGAACAGGAAGGTCCAGGCGCCGCCGAACCCGCCGAGGAATATGCCTCCGAGGATCAGCACCACGCCCAGCAGGAACAGGGCGAGGTTTGTCCAGAGAATGCCGACGGTCAGGTCGACGTAGCGCCGCAGGAAGTACCACATGACGGCGCTTCCGGCGAGGCCGGAAATGCCGACCATTCCGGCCCCGTGGGCCGTCATGACCTGGTAGAAGATGTCAGGCGGCATCCAGAGCCAGTCTGCCTGGCCGATCCGCATGAGCAAACCAAGCGCCATCATGAGAACGAATACCAGGGCGGAGATCGCCAGGTAGGTCAGCACGCCCGCGCGGGCGGACGCCGATAGGGGTGAAAGTGTTGCTTCGCTCATGCGCCGTCCCTCCCCTGCGTGTTGGCAGCGGCAGCGTGCTCGGGATGCGTCGTCACCTCGAAATTGCTGATCATCGCGTGATGCGCGGTGCCACAGTACTCGAGACAGAGCAGCTTGTAGGTACCCGGCTCGCGCAACGTGAGCTGCAGCGAGTTGACGTATCCCGGCATCGCCTGGGTCTGCCCCAGCAACCGCATGTTCGGGCCGTAGACGCCGAGGCCATGGTTGACGTCGCCGGCGGTCACCTCGAACAGCACCGTCTCATCGGCGGCCACGGAGTCCTGGCTCAGGTTCCAGAGCCATTGGCGCCCTTCGACCTGCACCTTGACCGCGCCCTCGGCAACGTCGCCGCGCGTGGCCGCATACGGCAGGTCGAGGGTGGTGATGACCGTAATGAGCACACCTGCGACTATTACGACCCAGAAGAGCGCGGTGCGGATGCCAAAAGCCTTGGCCTGCACCGGGCCATAGTCGACGCTCTCCTTGCCGGCGTTTACCGCAATGAAGACAAAGACGCCCGTGACCACCGCCATCAGCACGACGGTGACCAGCATGATCGACTCTTGGATCATTCGACTGCCCTCCCCTTACGGCAATCCGATTCCTGCGACGTTACTCCTGTCGCCTGCTGCGGGCAACGTAAACTCGCAGCCGTCGAACGGGGTGTGGTCAGGAAGTCGCGGGGCGAGTCTGACTGACGACGCGTTCCGCTGTCTGAAGGGACCGCGAGGGGCGTCTCCAGCCGATCAAAGGACGACTTGGCTCCGACGTGCTCGTGCTACTGCTGCGCTTCCTCGGACAAGGCCGCATCGTCGGCAGTCGCACCGATGCGCGGGCGGCCGGCCACCAGCCAGTATCCGAGGCCCATCAGGACCGCCCCCGCCACGGCGTTGCCCAACGTGACCCAGACCAGGTTGTGGATCGCGCCACCCACCGTGACGCCCTCCGGGTGCGCCGAGAACAGCGCGACGGCGAACACGGTCATGTTGGCGACGGAGTGCTCGAATCCAGCGGAGATGAAGGCAAACAGGCACCAGAAGATGATGATGCACTTCGCGGCGTCGTTGTCGGTCCTCGCCGAGCCCCAGATCGCGAGGCAGACCAGCCAGTTGCACAGGATGGCGCGGGCGAAGAGCTCCAACGCCGGAGCGGTCATCTTCTTCTCGGCTACGGCATGGATCAGGTCCTGGCCGCCCGCCTGCAGCACGAGGCCGCCCCCGCCCACAACGAATAGCGCCCCCAGCAGTCCGGATCCGAGCAGGTTCCCTGCCCAGGTCGTTCCCCAGGCACGCAGGAGGTCCAGGGTTCGAATCGTGCCCGTCAACCGACCGATGGTCATGTGCATCGCATGGCCGGTGAAAAGTTCCGAACCGGCAAAGATCACCAGCGTCAGGGCAATCCCGAAGCTCGTACCCATGACCAGCGCCCGCCAGGACGGGTCGGCGGTCTGTCCGACGGAGAAAATCAGCAGGATGCCCATCCCCACATAGGCTCCCGCCATCATCGACGCGACCCAGAATCCTCCCGGGTTGTCGCCAAGAAAACGCGTCTTTTCGCGGGCGAGCGCCGCCAGTTCGTGGATCGTGCTATCGCCCTTCACGGCATCATCCAGTCGCCTGACGCTCCTTCGCTGGCGGCTTCGGCCTCGTCCACCTGGCAACGCTCGACCTCGACGCCGCGTTCCGGACACAAGGTCGCGATCGCGACGTGGCCACCGTCTCGGCTGGCAAACGCGGCGACAGGGGAACCCGGATAGCAGGCTTTCGTCGTCCCCTGGCTGACATCACCCCACACGTGAATGTGGCCGAGGGCGAGATAGTCGAAGCCGGAGTCCCGGATCTCGTCATGCGTGATCTGCGAGGACGCCCAGCCGATCCGCTCTTCCACCACCTGGCCATGGGCAAGGCCGACGTTCCACATGTCGACATGTCGCGGCGGTACGCCCTCGAGCGGCACGTTCTCTGGCGCATGCTCCTGCATCGCCCTGCCCCAGACGCGCACCCCGATGTCCTCGAACTCGAGGCAGTCCCCGTCCGTCTCCAGCAACAGGTGGACATGACCCCCGTTGTGGCTGCCGTCATCGTCGAATTCAATACGGTGCCAGACGGACGTCTCGTCGTGGACGTCGTGGTTGCCCGGCAGCAGGATGACGGGACACGCGAGGCGACCGAGCTGTTCGCGCACGAAGTGGAAGTCCTCATCGGACACGCGACCGTGATCGAAGAGGTCGCCCACAATCAGGAACAGATCGGCCTCTTCGGCCAGCACGACATCGATGACACGGGAGAAGGCGCGCTCGGCCGCATTGCGGAAGCCGTCCACCGCATCGCTGCGGACCCGGCCATCGAGATGGACATCCGAGGTATGGACGAGTTTGACCCGGCGCGCCGTCATGACGTTATCGTATCGCGACAGCGACCATCAAAGTAGGTTTGACCTACATGATCTAGTTAGCTAGTCTCCCGGATCCCAAGTCAGTTGCGCGACCGAACGTTCACGATGGAGGTTCAATGATGGCAAGCGTGGTAGCCAATCTGGATGAGGCTGTCGACAACATTGGCCGCTACCAGGTCGAAGTACGAAAGCAACCTGAATTAGCCAAACTGATGAAGCAAGTGCATGCATGGTACGCCATCAAGTCGAGTGACGGAACCTGGCACTTCGCGCCGTCGAAGTTCATCGGCTACGCCGGAAACAACGCCAGGGCCTACCTGGTGGAAGCGCCCAATCGGGACGCCAGGTCGACGGAAGCCGTCCTCAGGAACTGGTTCGTCGTTGTCCCGTCCGATACCCGTCGGGGAGCGGAACTCAATGACGCCCTGCGAAGCTTCCTGAAGTCCCACGGACACGCTGGTCCGCGCAAGGGTGCGCGCATCTGTGTTCTCAAGGAAGTTCCCACGAGCGATGAAGAAGGCATGGCCATCGAGGTCCGGGATCGAATACGTATCGATACCGGAATCTGCGGCGGCCGACCGCATATCCGGGGTACGAGAGTTCGCGTATCGGACATACTGGAACTCATCGCCCATGGCGTATCGGAATCGGAAATTCTTGCCGACTATCCTTATCTGTGCGAGGAGGACATACGTGCGGCCTTGGCGTTCGGCGCGGCCGCAGCCAATCACCGGGTAATCCTGATCAGTTGACAAATGGGCTTCCTGATCGATGCGCAGTTGCCGCCCGGGTTAGCCAGGTGGCTGGCCGAGAACGGCCACCCCTCGAAACACGTCTCCGACCTCGACCTCGGGGATGCATCGGATGACAGAATCGAAGCCGCAGCACGAGAGATGAACGCCGTCATCTGGTCGAAGGACGGGGATTCCGCAGACCGCGCGCGCCAGCGTCCGGGGCTTCAGGTGGTCTGGGTGCGACTCGGAAACACGAGCAATGCCGTGCTGCAAACCAAACTGGCGCCCCACCTTCCCATGATCCGGGCTGCGCTGAAGGATGGGGAGTCGTTGATCGAGATTCGATGATTCAACTATCGTTTCGCGGGAGATGAAACGAAACGATACGCCAAAGCTCGGGGGCGGACCTTCGTTGGCGCGCTTCGACACGCATATCATCGTTGACTGGTCGGCTCGATCCCGGCCGAGCCCTGCGCGTCCCACCAGGGACTCCATCTGGTGGTGTACGGCCAGGGAGGGCGTTGCTCTCGAACCCGAGTACGCCAGGACACGCCATGAAGCCATCGGTCGCCTTGCAGTGATCCTCAGGGGCGAACTCGACGATGACCACCGCACTCTTGTCGGTTTCGATTTCCCCTTCGGTTATCCGGCCGGTGTCGCCCGCGACCTGACGGGCCAGCCGTTGGCTTTCGCGCTCTGGAATTGGCTGGACGAACGAATCCACGACGCCGGAGACAACGCGAACAACCGTTTCGAGGTGGCGCAGGCAATCAACCGGCACTATCCGGGCGTCGGTCCCTGCTGGGGCCGCCCGGCGAGTTGGTCTCATCCCGGTGTGCCCACACGCAAATCCGACTGTACACATCAGGAAGCCCATCCGCCGGACCGCCGTCTCGCCGATCGCCGCGCAAAGGGTGCAAAGACGGTCTGGCAACTGGCTTACGCCGGTTCCGTCGGCTCACAGGTGTTGCTGGGACTGCCCGCCCTGAATCGACTCGTCAGGGATCCGAGGCTCAAAGGCCAGATCGCGATCTGGCCTTTCGACACCGGGCTGTCGGTCCCCGACCTGCCGGTCGTGATCGCGGAAATCTACCCTTCCCTTCTCAAGCGGGAAGTTGACCAGCGCAGGCGGTCAGACGAAATACTCGATGCTGCCCAGGTCCGCGTGAACGCGGAGGCTTTCTCCCGGCTCGACAGACGCTGCCTGCTGGCGCCGTTGTTTGAGGGAGAACAAAGTCTCACCGCAGAAGAACGCAAGACTATTGAAACCGAGGAAGCCTGGATCCTCGGCCTCGGCCACGAAAGCGCGCTACGGGATGCGCTCAACTCGCCTTGGTTACACTTGAGACCAAGACAATGCCCAGGAGACCCCGGCGCACCATGACCACCGTTCTGGGTCTCGATGTCGGTACGCAAAGCGTCAAAGCCATCTTCTATGACTTCGAGGCATGCCAGATCTCGGCCAGCGCCAGTGCGCCGCTGGATCTCCATCAGACCGACGGCGGAGTGGCCGAACAACGGGCCGAATGGTGGATTGAAGCGCTGCGAACAGCCATGGCAAGCGTCGAGAAGCGCGTGCGAGAGAGCGTCGCGGCCATTGCTGTCTCGGGTCAGCAGCATGGCTTTGTTCCGATCGACAGATCGGGCGAAGTTCTGATCCCCGTGAAGCTCTGGTGCGATACCTCCACGCGCGTCGAATGCGATCGCATCATCGAGGCATTTGGAGGTGGCGAAGCCTGCATCGCGGCGGTCGGGAATCTCGTTTTGCCGGGTTATACGGCATCGAAAGTCCGCTGGTTTCGGGACGCTCACCCGGACCTTTACGCCGGCATGGATGCGATCCTCCTGCCGCACGACTACCTGAACTTCTACCTGACGGGCGAGCGCTGCATGGAGGCCGGAGATGCGTCGGGCACGGGGTTTCTAGACATACGCACTCGCAACTGGTCAGAGAAAATGCTGCGGGCGATAGATCCGGACAGGGACCTGCGCGAATGCCTGCCCGAAGTGCGGTTGGACAACGGGGCGATCGGAACACTGTCGACACGTGCGGCGCAAGAGATCGGATTGGCCGCCGGGATACCGGTCGCGACCGGCGGCGGTGACAACATGATGGGCGCCATCGGCACGGGTAACGTGACGCCCGGTGTCGTCACGATCAGCCTGGGTACGTCGGGTACCGTGTACGCACACTCCGATGGCCCCGTCATCGACCCGGAGGGTGAGGTTGCTGCCTTTTGTTCATCGACCGGCGGCTGGCTACCGCTCGTGTGCACGATGAACTGTACGGTTGGAACCGAGCTGGTGCGGGAAATGCTCGGCGTCGATATCGCGGAACTGGAGGTGCAACTCGCCGCGGCCAGGCGCGGGGCCGGAGGCATCATCACGGTGCCGTTTTTCAACGGCGAGCGGACCCCGAATCTGCCGCAGGCCAAGGCCTGCATCACGGGACTCGATGCCCGCAACACTCGCCCCGAGAATCTCCTGCGGTCCATCGTCGAAGGCGCAACCTTTGCCCTGCGCCATGGCCTGGACAGATTGATCGAACTGGGTATCGATGCCGAGGAGGTCGTACTGACCGGGGGCGGCGCGAAGAGCGGTACGTGGAGGCAAATCGTTGCCGATGTCTGCGCTGTGCCGGTAACAGTTCTGAAGAACGAGGAAGGCGCTGCGTTTGGAGCCGCGCTGCAAGCGCTAGCGATGCTGGAAGGTGTCGGCAACGACATCCGCGACGTGACGAAACACCACCTGCAACGCGACACGGAGCAGTGCTGCGACCCTGATCCTTCCGGCAGCCGTTTCTACGGCGAAGCCTATGGCAACTACCGGAACGCGGTGCAGCAGGTTGCCGCTCTTTACGGCTGATCGAGTCGGAGCGGAGAGGCGTGGCGTATCAGTTAGTGCCTTCTGTCGGGGATTCATGGGCGACAACCCGTTTCGTGCACGCCGTGCCAAACAGTTCCGGGTAGACATCGGGATATTCGGACTCGCAGAACGCGATGGCGACACGGGTCTGGTTTACCACGTACGCGTGCACGGCCTCGGAATCCGCTTCGCTCAAGACGTGGTCGAAACCCGGCATTCCCGCAGTCGCGTAGGCTCCGCCACGCACGATCGCCTCCCAGTTCTCGTGGGTAGCGGCGGACACGTATTTCAGATCCGGTAGGTTGCTGCCAGACGTCACGCCCGAGCCGTGGCAGCCCGAGCACCACGTGTGATAGAGGAGTTCGCCACTCGCAATTGCCTCCGGCGCCGCATCGATATCGGGAGGTTCCGGGATGTTCACGTGGGTCACCGCAGGTTCAGGCAACTCGGATGTTCCGCCCAGCTTGAACGCCAGGATGCGTCCCTCGGTCAGCACGTTGCCCTTGTGCCGGGGCACCCCCGAAAACACGGTGAAAGAACCACCCCACCCCGCGACTACCGCGACGTACTGCTCGCCGTCGACGGTATACGTGACCGGGGCGGCGATGATTCCCATGTGCACCGGGGTCTCCCACAGCAAGGCGCCGGAGTCCGCGCCGTAGGCGGCGAAGTAGCCGTCGGATCGGCCCTGGAAGACGAGGTTGCCCGCCGTGGACAGCAGGCCGCCGTTCCAGGTGGTGGGATGCTGTACCCGCCAGACCTCGCGCTGCGCCACGGGGTCCCACGCCGCCAGGTGGCCCTTCATGCTCCGCAACACCTCCACCTGGCCATCCACCGTCTTCGGTGGCAGCAGCGGCACGATGTCGATGCCGGTATTGAACTCCCCCGGCTTGTATTCGAAATCCGGGGCCTGCCCGTAAGGAAAGACCATATCCAGGGCCGGGATATAGACGTAACCGGTGTCCGGGTTGTAGGCCATCGGGTGCCAGTTGTGACCGCCGTGCGGCGACGGAGCGATGAGCTGCACGCTATCGGCGTAGCGGGCACCGGAGACTTCCACCGGCCTGCCGGTCGCCGGATCGACGTGGCTGGCCCAGTTCACCGGCACGTACGGCTCTGCGGAGATGAACGCGCCGTCGGTGCGGTCGAGCACGTAGAAGAAGCCGTTCTTCGGCGCCTGCATGATGACCTTGCGCAACTCGCCGCCGATCTCGACGTCGGCCAGGATCATGTGCTGTGTCGCGGTGTAGTCCCAGGTCTCGCCCGGCGTCGTCTGGTAGTGCCACGCCATGGAGCCGTCATCCGGGTCGAGCGCGACGATGGAGGCGAGGTACAGGTTATCGCCGCCGCCGGGGCTGCGGAGGTCGCGGTTCCAGGGAGTGCCATTGCCAACACCGATGTAGAGCAGGTTGAGTTCGGTGTCGAACGCCATGGAGTCCCAGACGGTGCCGCCACCGCCGGCTTCCCACCACTCGCCATTCCACGTCGGCGCCGCCAGTTCCATTGCCGGACTCTCGAACGGCTTCGACGGGTCTCCTGGCACCGTCCAGAATCGCCACCGTTCGTCGCCCGTCTCCCAGTCGTAGGCCGTGACGTAGCCACGCACCCCGTATTCGCCGCCGCCATTGCCGATGACGACCAAGTCATTGACGACCCTCGGCGCCCCCGTGATCGTATACGGCCAGTCTCGATCGATGGTGAGGACCTCCCAGACCACTTCTCCCGTGCCGGCGTCCAGGGCCACCAACCGGCCGTCGAGCGTCCCGACGAAGACACGGCCCTTCCACACGGCGACGCCCCGGTTCACCACGTCGCAGCAGGCGAACTTGCCCCACTCCTTCGGCACTTGCGGGTCGTATTGCCAGATCAGTTCGCCGGTCCGGCCGTCGTTGGCGTACACCCTGCTCCAGGTGCCGGTGGAGAACATGACGCCATCGACGACGATCGGGGTCGCTTCCAGGCCCCGGGAATCTCCCGTGTCCCAGTACCAGGCGAGTCCGAGGTCACCCACGTTCCCGTCGTTGATTCCGACCAGCGGGCTGTGGCGCTGCTCATCGTAGGTGCGGCCATGTGCGAGCCAGTTACCGGGCTCGGCGTCCGCGGCCACGATCCGGTCGGTCGCCACCGTGACGGTGGCAGCGCGGATCACGTCGGCCAGGGTGGGTTCGGGCTCCTGGCCACAACCGGCGAGCGCCGCAGCCGCTACCGCCGCAACTACGACCATCTTCATCCGTCGCATCGCCGGACCTCCCTTCAATCCACTGCGCCAGATTACACCGCTCCGGGCCTGGTGAGGGACCCCGTCTCTGCTCCAGGCGCAAGACAGCGATCTCCCACTCGGCCGCGGGCAGAAACTTACGAGGCGAAGAGTGCACAGCCCACATCGATCAACGGCTGTGGCTGTCATGACCAGGCCGACGGATCGGGGACAATCAAACCGACTGAAACGGTATCGTCGGAGGGGACCATGGCACACCGCGTGCGCGCAACAAACGGGTTTGGGACAGCCGGAATCCCTGTGTTAACTTCCCCGCACGGCCCGCAAATCACGGCGCGCCGCAGGTCAGGGACAAGTACTTGAGCGAAACGCTTGCGATAGAACCGGACGTCGTTCACTACCCCACTTCGGACGGCAAGCCGGTGGCCGAAACCGAACGCCATTTCATGCGCCTGGCAGGCGCGGCTTACGGCATCCGAAAGCACCTCGCCGGACGCGATGATGTCTACGTGGGCTCCAATCTGCTGGTATTCGACGAGCCGGGCAACCCGCGCAGGCACCTATCGCCGGACATCTTCGTGGCGTTCGGCGTCAGGCGCGGCGAACGCGACCTGTTCAAGATCTGGGAAGAGAAGCCGCCGGCATTCGTGCTGGAGATCACTTCGGCCTCCACGCGGCGCGAGGACGAGCGCACGAAGCGGCGGCGCTACGCCCAGTGGGGAGTGGGTGAGTACTTCCTGTACGACCCGCGTGGCGAGTGGCTGACGCCTCCGCTGCAGGGTCTTGAATTGCACGGCAGGCGCTACAGAAAGATGCGAGAGGTCGCGCTTCCGAACGGCGAGCGGGGATTACGTAGCGAATCGCTCGGCCTGGGCCTGTGGCTCAAGGGATCCGAAATCCGGCTCTACGACCCAGCGACCGGACGAGATTTGCCGACGCCGGAGGAGGAAGGCGCCAGTCGCGAGATCGCCGAGGCGCGTGCCAGCGCAGCTCAACAACGGGCCGACGCCGCCGAACAAAGGGCCGACGCTGCCGAACGACGGGCGCAACAGGACATCCTGACCCGTCAAGCGGCGGCGAAGTTCGATGCCCCAACAGCCGACCGTCTCGCGGCATTGCTGCGCGGCGTGACCGAACCCGAGGATTTCTTGAGGATCGGGGAGTGGCTGTTGCTGTCGCAGGCCGAGGCGGTCGATGAACTGCTTTCCCGTGTGGAGGCAATGGTGGCGCGCCCATCTGCGAACGAGGACCCCGGCAAGGATTGAACGGCCCAATCCCGCGCTCCCATCGGGGGCGGCTCCCCGAAGTTGTCGAGGCATGGCCGCCCATTCGAACGCGGTATGATTCCCGCCCGAACTACCGCGCGCCACCGATATCAGATTTGCCGTCGATACTCACGATCATTCGCAGGCCAACCGACGCGTTTGAAGCGCTCGCCCAATCGGAAACCGATCCGCTCGCGGTGTTCTTCAAACAGATCGTCTGGCTGGCCCTCGCGCCACCGGTGTTCGCCTTCATCGGCGCATCGGTTTTCGGCTGGCGGCTCGGCGCGGCGCAGCCTCTATACCTGTCAGGCGATGTACTGACGCAGATCAGCATCGCGTACTTCTTCGCTTTGCTCTTCGGCCTTGTCAGCACAGCGTTCGTCGGGCGCTGGATGGCACCGACCTACGGTGCGAGCGATTCGTTGGGCACCCACCTCGCACTGGTCGGCGTCGTCGCTTCGCCCCTGGTAGCGGGAAGTGTCCTTCACCTGTTCCCGCACGTATTCGTCAACCTCCTGGTGCTCATCCCGGCGCTGATCTGGAGCATCTACCTGTTGTACAAGGGGCTTCCCATCGCGCTCGGGACGGGTCCCGAGCGCGGTATGCTGATGGCGTCTTCGCTCGTCGCGTACCTGCTGGTCGGCGCGGTGACCCTGCTCGGCCTGACCGTCGCGTTGTGGGCGAGCGGTATCGGCCCTTCGATAGGCGTCTGAGCGTGGCGACCGCTTCCAACGTGACGCCCGCGGGCCCCTCCCGGAAACCCATCCGGGAACCCTATCGAGACAGGGTCGTTACGGCGCTGGTCGTCTTCTCCATCATCTGGTCGCTCCTCGGCATGGCCGCCGGCGTCCATATCGCGGCGGAACTCGTGTGGCCAACCCTCGACTTTGGCCAGGAATGGCTGTCGTTCGGCCGGCTGCGATCGCTGCATACCAACGCGGTGATCTTCGGCTTCGGCGTCTCGGCGCTGATGGGCACCGCGTTCTACAGCGTGCAGCGCACGTGCCATGTGCCGCTCTTCGCCCCGGGACTCGCCTGGTTCTGCTGTTTCGCCTGGCAGATCGGCGTGCTGGGCGGCGGCATATCGCTCCTCGCGGGATGGACCGGCGGCAAGGAGTACGCCGAACTGGAGTGGCCCTTCGACATCGCCATCGCCGTGGTCTGGGTGTGTTTCGCCATCGTCTTCTTCGGCACCATCGCGAAACGCCGGATCAAGCCGATCTACGTCTCCAACTGGTTCTATGGCGCGCTCATCATCGTCATCGCCATGCTGCACATCGTCAACAGTCTTGCCATACCCGTGTCGATCTCGAAGTCCTACTCGCTGTTCGCCGGCGCCCAGGATGCCATCGTGCAGTGGTGGTACGGCCATAACGCGGTCGGTTTTCTGCTGACAGGCGGGTTTCTCGGGATGCTCTACTATTTCCTGCCGAAGCACGCCGGCCGGCCCATCTGGAGCTACCGGCTGTCGATCATCGCCTTCTGGGCGTTCACCTACAGCTACATCTGGGCCGGGCCGCACCACCTGCACTACA
>JAPPGA010000081.1 GCA_028821515.1 Gammaproteobacteria bacterium
TCCTCATCGACCGTATCGCGGTCGAATCCCGTCACTCATGCAACATGCGGGCTAGCCAGACGATCTTCTCCAAGGCCCCACGGCAGGGTGAAACCCGGAGTCGGTTGGACGATCCCTGGGAACTGGGCGAGGACGCGCCTCTCGGCGACTGGACGTGGGAACACACGGCTCCGAGCAGCTGGGAGCCAAGCTTCGTCGAGAGCGGAGCGACCAGGAAAGTCGTACTGCACATCCACGATATGCTCGGCGGGGAAGTAGTCTACCGCGCCACTGACACTTACGCGTCAGGCAGCTATGACTGCGAGACGACAACTACGGTTCTATGCACGGGGAGGCGTGCTTTCGTCTACTGACCGGGCCAACGTGCGACGGGCCGGCCCATCAATCAGCAGTTCACGCCCCCTTTCGCGGCGAACCCCGCGCGTAGCTACCAATCACCATGACAATAGTCGCAAGCACCAGGTGGAAGATCGTCGGTATTGGTGACGCGAACCATTTGATGTCTGCCATTGTGGTGAGTCCAAGCACCAGCCGGACGGCCATCACACTGAAGTAGATGGCCCCGAGCACGATTACCGCCACGGCGAATCTTGGCGGCATGACGCTGCGACCGGCAGTCATCCGCGCGTATACCCAGGCGATCAGCAGCAGAATTCCGATCTGGGCAGCGAACAGTGCTGGGTAGGGCAGATTGCTGCCCTGCCACATTTCCAGCGGCGGGAAAAACTCCACCGGCGCAACGACCTGGATGAACTGACCGGCGACACGGGCCAGGAAGGCGACTCCGAGAATCAGGATGGCGAGCGCGAAGCGGCGATTCACGCATGCTCCAGGGGGGTCAGTTCCTCGCAGCAGACTCCGAGTCCAAGACCGGGGTTGTCCGAGACGTCACCGACCGCCAGCCGACCGGCGTCGCCAAACGTCAGGGAAGGAGAGGTCAGATCGCGTTGCAGCAGCCATGTGCCGAACGCGCCTTCCGCGGCAACGAGGTTCGTGCCCAGGGAACGCATGACCGGCAACGCGGCCCGGGTGAGGATGCTGGTTTCCCCGACCTGGCAACCGACGATCGTGTCGATGCCCAGGCTGGCAGCGCGTTTCGCGACGTCGATCGATCGCAGGATGCCGCCCATCTTGGACACGCGCAGGTTGACGATCCAGCGTTCCGGGTCCGGCAGCGATTCGAGTTGCTCTGCGCGGAGCAGACTTTCATCGAGTATGACGCGCATGGCCAACGCCTCGCCAACCGTACGGAATCCATCCAGATCGCCAACGCCTAGCGGTTCCTCGATGGCGAATGGCTGCCCCGGCAGACCAGCCAGGTCGCCGATACAGTCATCCGCCGAGGTCCACAGGTTATTGGCATCCAGGCGAATGGAGGACGCGGTGCCGGCGAGGGCTTGCATCTTTCGCCGGTCACGGGCCGGGTGGCCCGAGAGCTTCACCTTGAAGTCGGAAAAGCCGCGCCTGCGATAGCGATGAAGCTGCCAGCGATAGGCGGGGTGGGGCGCGTCGCCGAGTACGGCCGAGTACCGGAAGGACCCGTGGAGCGGTGGCAATCCGAGCAGTGCTTCAACGGATTGGCGACAAGCGCGTCCGAACAGGTCAAGCGTGGCGATTTCCATCGCGCAGAAGGCCGCCGGGTTTCGGTCGATGGCGTCCCGGTGCGCAAGCATCCAGGCGCGCAGGCTCTCGAGGTCGTGCACCTCGGCAACGAACGAGTCGGCATGGGCGCGGATGAACGCCAATCCCCCGGGCACGGTTTCGCCGGTGACGTAGTGCCTCGGGCATCCCTCGCCATAGCCCACGTCGCCATTGTCGCCGTGGACCGCGACGATCAGGTTCTCGGCGCGGCCACGGCTCGCCGAAGCATGCCGGAACACCACCTTGAAGGGCACTGGGAAAGCAAAGACCGAAAGTCCGCTGATTCTCATCCGTTCACCCCGCCCGGGCATGTGCATCGAAATCGAAGCCACACTCGCCCGCATACTGGAGGTGCAGGTACTTGAACTGGGCGTCGCGTTGACCCTCGGAAACGCGGCGCGCCCGGTACGCTTCGCCCGTGCCGGGCGCGAGCCATACAACGCGCATCGGCGCCAGGCGCGCGCTGGCGCGCTTGCCCTGGTATTCGATATTGGCAGACGCCAGCCTCGCATCGACCAACCCGGCGAAACCGGCATCCGACGTGCCTTCCCCCCGCGTCTCCACGTAGAGCGTGTAGGTGGCGGTCTCCGGATCGGCCAACGCGATAAAGAAGGTCGACTCGATCTCCCGCTCCTCAAGCGCCGAGCATACGGCTTCCAATACCTGCGACTCGTGCACCTTTTCTCCGGTGATGCTGGTGACGCCCTTGCCCTTTTGCACGAAGGCGAGTGTGGGCGTGTCGTGCAGCCACCCCGTGACGCGCACGATGTCGTTCATGTCGTACCGGTAGAGGCCATCGGCCGTGGTCACGATCACGTAGTAATCCTCGCCCTCCTCGAGTTCGGCAAGGCCGACCGCTTCGGTCGGATCGCCGGTCTCCCAACGCTCTCGCGGCACGAACTCGAAGATCGTCTGGTCAAGGGTCGGCAGGCAGGCGTTGCGGTGCGGATCGACGTTGACGGTGCCGTGGACTTCGCTCGCAACGTAGCCCAACTCGATGATTCCGCAATCGGCGGGAAGCATGGGCTGGAGCGCCCGGATGGCCACACCGCAGCTACCACCTGTCCACGTCACGACGCCGGCAAGATCCGGCCAGATGTCCGCATAGGTGAGCCTGCCGGCGGCATCCAGCTTGGCCTGAAGCCGGGCTGCCCTATCGGGATGACGACCCGGCGTCGCCTCGCTGCGAACGCCATCGGGCAGACGTCCGTCCGCCACCATGCGCAGAACATCGTCGGGGCGCTGGTTGACAAGGTCGAGCAGCCGGACCAGCGTCGAGGAATTCGGTATCGCGGTACACGTGACCCGGGGCTCGGCGACGCCGAATACCGCCATCGCGAGATACCGCTGCTCGTAGTCTTCGATGGCGGACAGCTCCGCCGGCAACACGTATCGGGCGCGGAGAAGCCGCGGCTGCTTCTCGTACAGCAGGCCGGATGCCGAGCCGTACGGCGTACCGCCCGCCATGTGGCCTTCCACCGCGGCACCGGACACGGCGAATACCTTGCCGCCGAACAGCCCCGGCCAGCGTGAGAACGCATAAGCGCCAAGCTGCTGGTTGCGCTGGATTCGCGTCAGGCCCGCTGCCGTCACCGGTATGTTCTTCGGTGCCGCCACGGTGCCGCTCGTGCGGTTGTAGTACACGGGACGGTCCGCGGTGAGCCTCGGCTCACCGGTGAACTCCTGCGCTTCGATGTCATCGCGCAGATCCTCGTAGCTTTGCACCGGCACCGCCTGGCGCAAGTCGGCGAGGCTGCGCACCGCTGCAAACCCGTGGCGCTTGCCGAAGGCCGTACCGGCGCCGTCCTCCACTATGCGCTCGAGAACTCTCTGCTGCGTTTCGCCGGGCGACTTCGTGGCCGCGACCCGCCGCGCATATCTGCGTCCATGCCGGACGGACAGACCTGTCCTGGCGAGCAGATCGCCTATCTGCGGAGACATCAGCGCTTGTCCAGGCCCGCCACGAACGGCGTTCTCATCTGGGCGAGGAATCCGGTCGGGTAGTTCCTGTTGACAAGCCCGAGTCGTCCGACCACCCGGTCGGCAGGCAGGAAACGGGTGCCGAAGAGGATATCCCAGATGATCAGGTTGTTGCCGAAGTTGGTGTCCGATTCTTCGCTGAACTCCGAGTGATGCCAGCGGTGCAGTTCAGGACCACTGACGATGTAGTTGAGCGGTCCCAGGCGCACGTCGCAGTTCGAATGCTGGAAGAACCCGTTGATGGCGTAGAAGACGAAATAGGCGGCAAGTACCTCGGTCGAGACGCCCACCAGCGCAAAGGGAAGGGTGTCGACAGCAAACTGGACCGCCTTCTCCAGTGGATGGAACCGGCCGACATTCAACCAGTACAGGCGGTGAGGTGAGTGGTGGACGGCGTGATAACGCCACATGAACTCGTAGGTGTGGAACGCGCGGTGCAGCCAGTACCGAAAGAAGTCGGCTGCGGCCAGCATCAGGGCCGCCTGGGCGGCCACCGGCCACTCGTGGGGCCAGAGTCCCGACACAGTCAATCCACCGTCGCGCAGCTGTTCCGCGAGGAAAATCACCAGGGTGATCGACAGGAGATAGGGCAACGCCACCTGCACAAAGAGCATGAACAGCATGTCCGCTCCGACTTCCCCCAGGCCGGGCCGCCACTCGGTCCGGCACGGCCACTTCAACTCGTGCAGGGTGACGATTGCGGCACCGGCCAGCACGGCGATGTAGGCGGCGGGCGTGACATGCAGGTCTTGCGCCGCCAGCACGGCGTACAGGCCGAGGCCGAAAGCGATGACCGCCGGGTAGGACACGACGACGATCACCCTGCCTGCGACGGTAGAACCCGGCATGCTCATCCTTCCCGTACTCCGGGGAAAAGGATAGCGTGCAATCGGCCCGCCGTGTCGGTCTCGGCGACCCTCCGAATCAGGAAAGCCGTTAGAACGTCGCCCGCACGCCCGCCGCCATGGCGCGGTCCTTGTTCGGGCGCGCGCCGTATGGATGCCGGCCGAGAATGCCCGTCGAGCGGGTCAGGTTCTCAATCCGGGCGAACAGGGTGACGCGCGGGTTCAGCCGCCATGACGCCGCCGCATCGACGGTCAGGGCAGAATCAGTCTTCTCGAGGTTGCCGCAGGAAGCGCGCGCGCACACTTCGTCGACGTATTGCAGGGCGATGTTTGCCTCGGTCCGGCCACGCAATACCCCGAGCACGGCATGCGCCTGTTGCTTCGGAAGGTACGGCAGCGGGTCGCCGCGACGCACGTCACCGAAGAAGTCCGTATCCGCCACGTCCGAGTCAAACCTGGCATCCATGTGCGTAAACGTCAGCGTCAACGGCAACTGCAAGCCGGTTGCGGTCGAGAGATCGGTGCGGAACGACGCTTCGAGGCCTCGTACCGTCGCGGCATCGCCATTGAAGGCATCACCAATCTCGCAGTCAGCTCCCGAGGAGGCCGTGCATTCGCCAAGAAGGTTGTCGTAGTCGCTGAAGAAAGCCGTGAGCTCACCGCTCCAACGTTGGCCGTAGATCCGTGCGCCGGCCTCGTAATTGAACGCGGTCTCTTCCTCGACGCCGGGCGCATTGCTGGGAGCCGTGAAGCCCTTGTGCGCGCCAATGAAAAACTGTGCACTTTCGGCAGCATCGAAGCTCGCGCCGACGCCGGGCAACAGCACCCGCGTGGAGTTCTCGCGGCGGTCACGCAGGTTGTCGGCGGAACGCGCGGCGGGGTCGGCGGTGCGGCCAGAACGCGTTTCGTAGCGCGTTCGTTGCTGTTCGATGTCCTCGTAGCGCAATCCGGCCGACACCGACCAGCGGTCGATTTCGATGCGATCCTGCACGAAGAGAGAAACGGCGCGGGCTTCCTGTATGCGGTTGCCGGCGTTGCCGAGCAGACCGGCGTCGTCGAGCACAAGCGCGCCGTTCCGCTGGCTATAGGCACTGTTGCGCTGCAATCGATCCTCTTCGTCGGCGTGCAGCCGGACCCCCATTTCGATCGAATGATCGGTATCGCCGAAAGCGGGGTTCCACGCCAGCCCCAGCTGCAGACCGCGCGAGAAGTACTCCCGGGCATTCGACCGTATCTGGATGCTTCCGGCGGGCGTGTCGGCGCTACCGTGCAGAATCGCCAGCAACCCCCTCTGGTCCAATCCGGACAGCGTCGCGCCCGTGTTTGCCGCCCGTATAACGTTCGACCAACTGGTGCGGGACAACCTCTGCGCGTTTTCGCTGCCGTCGAAGTCGATGCCTTCGGTCTTGAACCAGTCGCGCGCATGGGTGTTGTTGTACGCAACCGCAGAGAACTCGGCCGAGGTGCCAAGCGCGTATGTATACCGGAGGATCAGTTGCTCATGATCGGTTTCGATCTCATCCAGCGCCGAAAGCCCATAGCGCCGGAATGGATCGCTGGCGAAGTCCACATCGGTCAATCCCAGGTAGCTCTGGTCGGAAACCTGGTCCGCGAACTGCAGCTTCACGTCGAATCCATGGCGGGAGTCGGGCGGCGCGAAGCGCGCCTTCAGGGTGTAGTCGGAAAGCACGAGACCACTGTCGCCGCCGCGATCCACCGCCTGGTATCCGTCCGACACCCATTGGTGGGTCTCGATCAGGAATCCGAGTCCCCGGTCTGTCGAACCGCCGTAGGTTGCGTGCAGCCGCCAGGTGTCGTACTGGCCACCTTCGGCAACCACCGATCCGGTCGTTTCCGAGGGGATGGGCGTCGACACGAGGTTCAATGCGCCGCCGATGGTATACGGTCCCTGAGTGATGGCCGCAGGACCCTTGAGCACCTCAAGAGAGTGCATTCGCCCAGCCGTGGGGAAGTAGTACGCCGATGGTGCGGAATAGGGCGCCGGGGCGATCAGGACATTGTCTTCAAGCAACGTGATACGGCCGCTGCGCTCGCTCGCCACGCCCCGGATGCTGATGTTGGGCCGCAGGCCGTATCCGTCCTCGACCTGTATGGAGACCCCCGGCACCTGCCGCGCCATGCGCTGGATGTCGGTATAGGCGAATCGCGCCAGATCCTCGGGTCCTACGACATGGGCCGCGCCCGGCATGTTCCGAACATCCTCGCGGCTGCCAACGATGGTGACTTCTTCGAGGAACGGCGGCGCTTCTTCCTCCGCAAGGACATTGGATCCCATTGCCGCGACGAGCACCGGGAAAGCGCACACGCGAGGCAGCCGGATCCTCTTGGCGATGTGTTCTCGCCCCATTGACGTGTCCTTTCAGGGAATCAGACACATACGCTAATCTAAATGAGAAGGATTCGCAATAAGAATCTTGTTTTGTGCCACGCGACGGCGGAACATACTGGGGACGAAGCCCACCGCGGAAGACAGATGACCGAGGAATCCCGGCACAGGAACGACATGTACGGCGCCGCCGGACCTCATGGCAAGGACGCCGTACGCCCCGCCGTGCCGGCCGCCACCGTCGTGCTGCTGCGGGACACCGGCGACGGGCCACAGGTACTGATGCTGCGCAAGAATTCGCGTATCGCCTTCGGCGGCATGTGGGTCTTTCCCGGCGGACGCATCGACCCGGACGACTATCCGGGGGAGGGCGACCCGCAATCCCACGACTACAGGCACGCCGGCGCCCGAAACGCCGCGGCACGCGAAGCACGGGAGGAAGCGGGTCTCGATCTCGATGCGGGCGAGTTCGTCTGGTTCTCCCATTGGACGCCGCCGCCCGACGTGCCGGCGCGTTTCGCCACCTGGTTCTTCGCCGCCCGCGGCCGGGAGCAGGCGATCAACGTCGACGGAGGCGAAATAGAGGCGCACCGGTGGATAAGTCCGACCGAAGCATTGGCAAAGCACACGGCGGGGGAGATCGATCTCGTCGCGCCCACCTGGGTCACGCTGTACCAGATGGCGCAGCATGCGACCGTATCGGCACTGCTTGAGAGATTGCGCGCCCATCCCGCACGCTTCTACGAGACTCGAATCGCCCGGTCCAGCGAGGACGTGCGCGTGGCGATGTGGCGGGAAGACGCCGGTTACGACCATTGGAACCTGGACGCCGAGGGCGGACGACACAGGCTTTGGATGCCGGCAGACGGTTTTATCTTCGAACATGGCGCCGTCGAATATTGACGACGCAAGTGCCCCACGGTCGCCGCCTTCGCCGCCGGGCGCATTCTTGCGAGGGGTATCCCCTCGCGCTCCCCGGGCCCGGCCCAACTCGTCGCCCATGCAACAACCGCCCCCGGTCGCTGACGCTCCCGGAGACGTTTGTTCCATGCGAGGTAAGCGGTTGTCACGCAACGGCGCTATTATCCGGTGATCGTTTCGCCAACTGTTGGCAGGTCGATGCAGGAACCGCGAGAACTCGCCAGACGGCTGCCGTTCGCTTTCGCGCGACGGTTCGGCGTCGCCATCACGGATGGTCCAGAATCGAACGGGCGCATGACCCTCGTGTGCAGGGAGATGCCGGCCTTGACCACCCTGGCAGAGGTCAGGCGGTTTGCCGGAAGCGGGTTCGCCCTTCGCAAGGTTTCGAACGGAGAATTCGAGCGCCTCCTCACCGAGGTCTACGCCAGGGACGCCTCCGAGGCGAAGCAGATGGTGGAAGACCTCGGCGACGACATGGACCTCGCGCGCCTGGCGGAGTCGGTACCCGAGGTGGGCGACCTGCTGGAACAGGAAGACGACGCCCCGATCATTCGGCTGATCAACGCGCTCCTGGCAGAGGCGATCAGGGAAGACGCTTCGGATGTGCATATCGAGACCTTTGAAAGGGACCTCTCCGTGCGTTTCCGCATCGATGGCGTCATGCGCGAGATCGTGCGGCCGAAACGCGCCCTCGCACCGCTCCTGGTGTCGCGTATCAAGGTGATGGCGAAACTCGACATAGCAGAAAAGCGAATACCCCAGGACGGCAGGATCACGCTACGCATCGGGGGCCGCGAAGTGGACGTCCGCGTCTCGACACTGCCTTCGGCGAACGGGGAGCGGGTGGTCCTGCGCATCCTGGACAAGCAGGCGGAGCGGCTGACATTGCCCTATCTCGGCATGAGCCAGGAAGTCCTTGAACTGCTGCGCGAGGTGGTCCACAGGCCCCACGGCATCTTCCTCGTGACCGGGCCCACCGGCTCAGGAAAGACGACGACCCTGTACGCGTCGTTGACCGAACTCAGCACGCGAACCATGAACATCCTCACGATAGAGGACCCGGTCGAATACAACCTGACCGGAATAGGGCAGACGCAGGTCAACGAAAAGGCGGACATGACCTTTGCCAGGGGCCTGCGGGCGATTCTGCGCCAGGACCCCGATGTCGTCATGGTGGGCGAGATTCGCGATCTTGAGACGGCGCAGATCGCGATCCAGGCGAGCCTCACGGGCCACCTGGTGATGTCAACGCTGCACACCAATACGGCGGTCGGCGCGGTGGTCCGCCTGGTGGACCAGGGCGTCGAGCCGTTTCTCGTCGCCTCGAGCCTCGCCGGCGTGCTTGCGCAGAGGCTCGTCCGGGTACTGTGCGATCAATGCAAGGAGCCCCGGGAGCCGAACGCCTTCGAACGGCGCTTCCTGGACGCCGGGGATGGCACCAACATCTATCGCGCCCGGGGATGCGACGCTTGCGGGCATAGCGGCTACCGCGGACGGATCGGCATCTACGAACTCATCGTTGCCGACGACGCCATGCGCGAGCTTATCCACGACCGCGCCTCCGAGCAGACGCTGTTCCACCACATCCGCGAGCGCTTCCCCAGCATTCGCGAGGACGGCCGCGCGAAGGTGCGGCAGGGAATCACGACAGTGGAAGAGGTGATGCGGGCTACCCTGGACGACGGCGGGACCTAGCGCCCCCATGGCTGCGTTCGAATACGTCGCCCTCGATTCGCGGGGACGCAGAAAAAAAGGGGTTACCGAAGGCGATAGCAGCCGCCAGGTGCGCCAGGCCTTGCGCGACACCGGCCTCACTCCACTCTCCGTCGACATCACCCGGGAGCGCGGCGACGGGTTCCGCTGGGCGTTTCCCCGCGGCATGTCCGCGTTGGACCAGGCCCTGTTCACCCGCCAGATGGCCACGATGATCTCCGCCGGGCTGCCCGTCGAGGAATCGCTCGACGCCGTCGCTGGCCAGATCGAGAAACGCCGGCCCCGGGCCATGATCATGACCGTACGCGGAAGGGTGCGGGAGGGACATACACTCGCTGCGGCCCTCGGCGAGTTCCCGTCCACGTTCTCCGACATGTACCGGTCCACGGTGGCCGCAGGCGAGCGGTCCGGCCACCTGGACGCCGTCCTGGAAAACCTCGCCGACTACACCGAGGCGAGTTTCGAGTCCCGCCGGAACGTCGAGATGGCACTGTTCTATCCCGTCGTCCTGCTCGTCTTCGCCATGCTGATCGTCGGCGCGCTGCTGGTCTACATCGTGCCGGAAATCGTCCAGGTGTTCGAAGATACCGGCAGCGAACTGCCGCTGCTGACGCGGCTGATGATCTCTTTGAGCGAATTCCTGCAAGGCTACCTGTGGGTGCTGGCCATTGGTCTCCTGGTGGTCTGGTTCGGCGTTCGCCGCCTGCTCGCACACCCCGGCGTTCGCCTGCAATGGGATCGCCGGAAGCTTGTCCTGCCGTTGCTGGGCCGGATCGTTCGTGGCAGCAACGCCAGCCGCTACGCCAATACGCTCTCGATACTGACATCGAGCGGCGTGCCATTGGTCGAAGCCATGCGCATCGCCGGAGAGGTGGTCTCCAACCAGTGGCTGAAAAGGGGCTTAAGCGATGCCGTCCAGTTGGTGAGTGAAGGTTCAAGCCTGCGCGCGGCGCTGGGCGCCTCGGGGCACTTCCCGCCGATGTTCCTGCACATGGTCGCGAGTGGCGAGTCGAGCGGCGAACTGGACACGATGCTGCGCAAGGTGGCGCGGTTTCAGCAAAGCGAGATCGAGCGGCTGACGAACGCCCTCGTACGCGTGTTCGAGCCGACAATGATGGTTATAATGGGGCTCGTTGTTGTCACCATCGTGTTGGCCATTCTCCTGCCGATTCTCAGTATTCATGAGCTTGTGGCCTGAACCATGAACAGGCGCCGCGCCGGATTCACCCTCGTGGAGATCATGCTGGTGGTGGTCATCATCGGCGTGATCGCCGCGCTGTTCGTGCCCAATCTCATCGGTCGCAGCGACCAGGCCCGCCGCACTGCGGCGATGACCGATCTGCGCAGTGTCGGCGCTACCCTCGACATGTATCGCCTCGACAACGCCCATTACCCGTCCACGGACCAGGGTCTCGAAGCCCTGGTGAATGAGCCGAGCGGACTCCCGGAGCCGATGAACTACACCCCCGGGGGGTATGCCAGGAAGGTTCCGACCGACCCGTGGCAGAACCCCTACGTCTACATCAATGCAGGTGATACGTTCGAGCTGTACTCGCTGGGCGCCGACGGCAAGGAGGGCGGCGAGGGGTCCGCGGCGGACATCCACTATCGCGATCTCTGACGGGCGCCGCGCTCGGGTGAGTTCCGGGCCACGGTGTCGCTTGCGGCCGGTGCGGCTGCGCGCGACGCACACCGGGTTCACATTCATCGAAATAATCATCGTCATGGCGATCATCGGCGTCCTGGCAGGCGTCGTGATACTCCATTCGATCGGCGCGGACAGGGCACGCGATGTGGAGACGGAAGCCAGGCGGCTCACGGAACTGATCGAACTCGCGCGGGCCGAATCGGTCAGCCGGAACGAATCCTGGGGAATGTTCGTCGACCAGACCCGATACGGATTCCTGGTCCACGACGAACTCGCCGGCGTCTGGCGGGCGGCATCGAAGCGCACCTTCAGAACCCGGAATACTCCCCAAGGCGTGGTCCTGTCCCTGCAGCTCTCCGACTGGGACGCTTCGCCCGAAGTGGTGGAAGGAGGGCAGGAAGGGCAGGGGACCCGAGAAGAGGGTGACTCGAACCCGCAAGTTCCCCAGGTACTGATCCTGGCCAGTGGAGAGCAGACTCCGTTCCGCATCAGTATCCGGGCTGGCGGACATACCCCGTGGTCGGTGACTTCCGACGGAATCTCCCGTACGCGGGCCGCCCGCGCGGATCAATCTGAGGAACGAACTTGAGGGGGAGCCTTCAGCCGGGGAAGCTCACCCGACCACTGTCGCGTATGGAAGGGCCAGCATTCCCACTGTCGGCGGATGCGGACATCAGCAAAAGCGGCTTCACGTTGATCGAGCTGATGGTCGCACTGGCCATCGTGGCGATCGTCGCGACCGCCGTACTCGTCAGGGGAGGCGAAACGGCAGCGCAGACCTATTCAATAGAGCGCCGGGCGCTCGCCCGGTGGGTGGCGGAAAACGAAATCGAGCGCGTACGCCTGGGTCAGATGGTGGAGGGTACGCCGGTGTCCGCCGGCACCGACCGCCGCCGCGTCAATCTCGGTTCCCGGGAATGGCTCGTTGTCGAGGAGATCCTCGAGACGGATCACCCCTTGCTCTGGCGGGCCGAATACTCGGTCTTCGCCCTGGAAGGCGGGCGTGAAGTGGGACCGCTCGATACCCTGACGGCGTTTATCGGGCAACACTGACATGAAGCGTTCCGGATTTACCCTGATCGAGATGCTGGTCGCCCTGGCGGTATTCGCCGTGATAGGCCTGATGTCGAACCGTCTGTTGATACAGATCATCGACATGGAGGAAATCACTGAGGTCCGGGGTGAGCGCCTGGTCGAAGTGCAGCGCGCGGTCGAGATAATCCGGCGTGACATCCAGCAACTTGCGTATCGGGATGTGCGTGATGAACTCGGCGATTCGCATCCAGGGTTCGAAATCGACGAGTTCGGCGTGCTGCACCTGACCAGGCGGGGCTGGGCCAATCCGTTGGGACGGGGGCGGTCGGAACTGCAACGGGTCGCGTACGCGAGGGTGGAAGACGCATTGTTTCGCCTCTACTGGCCGGTTCTCGACCGCGCCCGGGACAGCCGTCCGATCCGACAGCTACTGCTGGCCGGCATCAGCGAAATGGAAGTACTGGCAGTCGATACCGCCGGAGTCGAGCACAGGTTCTGGCCACCTGAAGGTGACCCCGCCGCCGCGGAAAACGGCCTCGCTGCCGTCGTCGTGCAAATGACGCTGCCTCCATACGGAGATATCGAGCGCCTGTGGACTGTTCCAACGAACATGGCGCCCCAAATCCTTGCGGGCCCCGGCCAAAATCTCCAAACCGAGTGATATAGAAGACGTATCCCTTTGCGATATAAACGATTTAATTCAGATAACGAGTGGCAATGCGCCCATTCAGTCCTTGCTGGCCGTACCGGCGAACGCGTCCGCCGTGTCTCCGGTGTAGCGCTGGTCAGCGTATTGCTGGTCGTGGCGCTCGCCAGCGCGATTGCATCCCAGATGATCTCGCGACAGGCGCTCACCATTGCCCACGCCCGACACGTTTTCGAAGGCGCGCAGGCGCGCCAGTATGCCTTCGGTGCGGAGGCCTATGCGCGCCAACTCCTGTTCGAGGACTGGTCCAGGGACAACGCGCTGGACACGCTGCTGGAAAACTGGTCGCTGCCAATCCAACCATTTGAAATCGAAGAGGGTCGAATCGAACTGGCCATCGTCGACCTGGAACGGCGTCTCAACCTGAACGCGGTCCGGTCCCCGGAGAACCTCCAGCGGTTCAAGCGGCTCCTGGCACAACTCCAGCTTGACACCAACCTGGCGGATGCCTGGCTCGACTGGATCGACGATGACGAAACCGTGTACGGATACGGCGCCGAAGACGAGCATTACCTGCTCGCGCAGCCCGCGTATCGCGCCGCCAACCAACCTGCCGCAAGCGCCAGCGCGATGCTCGCCGTCAAGGGGTTCACGAGAGATACGTACGAACGGCTCCTGCCTTATGTCGCGCTGCTTCCCGTCAACGAACTCAAGGTCAATGTGAACACCGCAGATGGCACCGTCCTGTACAGTCTGGGCGCATCGTTCGCACCGGAAGAAGGGGATGCCCCGATAGAGACTGCGCGGGAATTCACGGATGTGGCCGAAGCCGTAACGCAGTACCCGGGGCTGCGCGAAGGCATGGAAGCACTGACGGTAACCAGCGCATTCTTCGAGGTCCAGGTGCGGGTCGAAATGGGCGAGGCGCAAGCCGAATTGGTCTCGACACTCTACCGCGACCCGGTCAGCGGCAGGATCTGGCTCCTTGGCCGGGACTTCGGCCGTCGGGTTCCGTCCACTTACGACGCTGTCCCGGCCGGCACGGAAACTGTCGGCTGATTCGCCATCTTGCACCAGGCGGCCAGTTGGGTTAGTGAATGTTCCAGGCTTTCGGCACGGTGAAGTAGGGGAGATACCTCGTGCGCCTGTTCATACGGATTCTATCGGCAGCGGGGCCGCCAGGCCGTGGTACCCAGGAGACCATGGACACCATCCGCTGTCAGTGGCTGGTGCATGACAGTCTTGGCAACACCGTAGCGCAGGGCGAATCGGACGCCGCGGATATTCTCCAGGCGGAAGGATTGCCTGACGCGGAGGGGCTACTGGCCGACCCGGACAACATCGTGATCCTCGTTCCCAGCGCCCACGTGGCCTGGCTGTCCTGCACGGTCCCCGGCCACCGCGCCGCACAGGTAAGGCGCGCATTGCCGTTCGCGGTGGAGGAATTCCTTACCCAGGATGTCGAGACGCTGCACCTGGCGCACGGACCGATCTCGCGCGGCCACCCGGTCCGCTGCGCGCTGATCGACAGGCAACTGATTACCGACTGGCTGGCGCACCTCGCCGATTGCGGTCTGCGTCCGGGTCACATGGTGCCGGACGCGTGCCTGCTTCCCTGCGACGAGACTTCGGCGAGCGTGCTCCTCGATGACGGGGAGGCACTGGTGAGGACTCCCGAGGACATCGCAAGTGTCGATACATCGACACTTGCCAGCGTCCTGGAGTCGGTACGCGCAAGTTTCGGCGACGCAGACGAGCCACTTGGCCTGCAGTTGATCGGTGGCGACCTGTCCGAGTCACATGCGGACCACAACGGATTTGCCATCCGTCCCACGCCGCTTGAAGGATCCGTGCTGGATTTCCTTGCCTCGCGATGGGATAGGAATCGGGAAGAAGTCAACCTGCTGCAGGGGCCATTGGCGCCCGTGAAACCTTCGCGCGCGTCCCGTGGAGGATGGCGCAGCGTGGCGGCCCTCGCCGCGCTGTGGCTGATCGTCACCCTCGGCGTGCTGATCGCCGAGGGATACGTAGCGAACCATCGGGCCGACGCCGCCGAGGCGGAATCGACGGACCTCTATCGCAGCATCTACCCGAACGAGCGGCGGGTTCCCAACGCCTACGCGCAGATGCGAGCGAAGCTGCGCCAATCGGGTGCAGGGACCGGCACGTTCCATTTCCTGCTGGGAAAACTTGCGGCCGGAACCGTCCAGGGGAATGCGGACATCAACGTCAGGTCGATCACCTTCAACGATTCCCGGAGCGAACTCACGAGTGAACTCTGGCTGCCGGGATACGCCGAGATCGACGCACTCAAACGCGAACTCGAAGGGCAGGGGCTCGCGGTAGACATAAGCAGTGCGGAAGAGCGCGACGAAATCGTCCGGGCGCGCATGCGCATACGGCTCTCCGAACAGGTCCCCGTACCATGATTCTCGAACGATTGCAGGCCGCTCTCCAGGATACGGGGCTGGAACGGCGATACCGGGCCCTCGAGCAACGCGAGCAACTCCTGTTGCAGGTCGCCGGCGCCGTGGTGTGTGTAGCGGTTCTTTATGCCGCCGCGTTCTCGCCCGCATACGACTTTCGCACGGCAGCGCTTGCGCGCTTCGAACAACAGCAGTCCCGACTGGACTGGATGCTCGCGCACGAAGCGGAAGCGCGACAGAGACGGGACGACGCGACCCCGGCCGCATCGAACCGTTCACTTCTCACGTTGATCGATGCCACGGCACGCGACGCGAACGTCCGCCTCACGCGGTACAGACCGGAAAGCGATGGCAGCGTCAACGTCGTCATCCGGCAGCAGCCGTTCAATGACGTGCTGCGATGGACCGGGCTGCTTGTCGGTGAGGACCTGCAGATCCTTCAGGCCGCTATCGACGCCGAGGATGCCGAGGGGATGGTCAACGCGAGATTGAGCATCAGGTAGGGCGACCCGCCCGAATCCTGCGACATCCCATAGGCACACCATGGGACCTTATTTAACATAATATATATTATGCGTAATTTAGTGGCGTTGCCGAGAAACCGGCACCATGACCTACAATAGTCCAACGAGCCTCGCGCTCGCTTGGGCAGCAAGTCTGAACAGATTGCCGTTTTCCGACGAAGCGTGCTTCCATGCATTTGCGAGATCCGAATCCAACGGTGTCACGGCGAGTTCGAACCAGTCGTCTGGTAGTCGGCGAAACCTTACGACCGAACTGCTGTAGTCCGGACCGCCTTGAGCCTGTGTCGGGAGATTTAACCGCTCCATCCGGTTGTTGCCGTGCCAGGTTAATGGGCGGTCCACCCATTGTCGGTTTCCCATCCGTAAACGGGGACGACCGATCACAAAGTTCTTCGGGTATTCGTAGTCGGCGAACGAGAAGCCGAAGAAACCATGACCGCGACGAGGAAGTTCAATCTGGTTCGAGGACCCACCCTGCAATGCCTCGACCTGTACCCACATTGCATCGTAGCTCTGCAAGTCGACATTACCTGCTTCCACAAACTCGCGAAACGACGGAAGTTGACCGCTGGGGGCGAATGGAGTAACCGAGTCCCCTTCGACCAAATAAGTCGAGGCCTGCCGTTGCATGTGCCTCCGTTCGTCGTAAGCGTCAAGCACCTCCACGGATAGTGGTTGCGTACCTTCGCAAAGCCGGGAGAATGCCGCAGCGACCTGCGAAGAAGAAACGCCGAGTTGAGGCCAACCAGCTTCAGTATTCACGGTGAATCCCCTCGCGGTGAGATTCGCCGACGTGACGAGCAAATTGCAGGTTTGATCGTCGAGATGAAATGCGTAGACCTTGGGATGAAACGCTGTCGAAGGTTTGACAGAGCGACTAGCGATACGATCGGCGCCCGCTACTCGAACCGTACCGTGGTCCAATGCCAACCAATGTCTAAGGGCGTTTGGTTCCGTGATTCCGAAGTCGAACGACGTGACTAGAATCTTGGAAATGGCTGACCACGCGCGTTCGCCCACTACGTCCGCGACCGCCTCCAGGAGAATCTTCGAGCCGGCACCTGTCGTGTACGCCGAAGCGACCCTGAGCGAAACAAGACGTTCGGGGATCAGATCGATGATCGCGTCGCGGATCTTCCCGGGGTTAGTCGGACTCTGCACGATTAGCATTGGGGAATCTTGGCCTACAACGCAATTTTGCGGCGAACCGCGTGAAGTTGGCGTCTGCGCAGGTCAAGCGCACTCGCGAAGCTATCGACTTCCGCAAGGGGTGTCCCGGTCGGAAGTAGCGCACGAAGCACAATCCGGTCAATCTTCATTCTCTTCCTCTTGGAGGGCATTTCGGACCGAATAGCCGCACCAAGACTGGCATAGGCTTCGTCCGGTAGCGTCGGGGCGAGTAGGCGTTTGAGATGGGATGCTTCCAGCTTGAGGGCACCGCCGCCCAAGCGCGTTCCGGTCGCCTCCATGAGCACCTTGAACCAGACGCTGTTAAAGAGCGCCGCCAGAATTTCTGGCAACCACTGCGGTTCGTCGGAGCGAAAGGTCGAGAAGTTGGCGTCGATTAGTATCGACGGATCCGGATTCGCGTGGACTTGAGGAGCGCCGTGCAAGACGCGGGCCACAAAAGCATCCGGCAAGTGGCGCGGCGCGAAGTCTGGGAGCATGTACCAAAACCGCGGCGGGACATTGGCACGAGCCGGTCTCACGTTTGTTCGGACGGCCGAGAGAGTGGATACGGTCCTACCGTTGGCCGCACCGGGGATGGGCATGTTGGCGGCATACCGCACATGCTCCGCAAGTTCGCGAGGCATTCTTCGCAGGACTCCTTTGCACTCTCCTTTCGCTTGTTTTCCTCGTTCTACTCCCCTCTTCTCTCCTCGTCCTTCTTCCTCCTCTCGTGATCCTTCACCTTCTCCTTTGGGTCGATACGCGTGGAAGGCCGTTGCTACGGTCTTCAGATCTTCCGGCAATGCCCATCCGCGCAAGTCGAGGACGCGGGTTCGGACGTCTGCGCGTCGCCACGCGTCAAGTTCCGTCTGGCGATGCAGGACGGGTCGCAACGCGGTTGTGGGCACGCGCAACGTTCGAGGCCCGAAAAGCGGATTCGTGACGACGGTTGACCATCCGTTGGGCAGTTGTTCGACGAGTCGCACGTAAAAGAAGCGATTGCAGCCCGTCCTCAGTCCTTGCCCGGTCTTGATGCCAAGCTCCTCGATGGAGCGGAGGGCTTCGGTCAGTAAGTTCTTTGGAACGACATCACGCAATGGATCGGGAAGGCGCGCGAGCATCTCTTCTCGATCAGGACAATGCTTGGCGGACATCCCGAATTTTCGCGAAGCTGGCGAATTTGATGGCTCCAGCTTCTGCAACCAATGGCTCCTTCCGGCACGATGCCGTATGGACACCCACTCACGTCGATGGGAAGACATCCGCAGCGTGACGCCTGGACGCGGATCCGAAAGATCCCCGCTTCGACACCAAGAGGCGAATGCCGCTTCGGGACGGCCTCCTCTTGCGGCACCGCCGACCAAGGATTTAGCCGACGCCGCTTCCCGCCAGACCTGCACCCACGGGTTCTCGGACCACGACGTTCTAGCCATAAGGGGAACCGCCGCAACTTCATTAGAAAGCCGTCGGGCGACTACAAGGTGTGTCCCTACCAGTGCGTCGGGGAACCACCCCGGATGTGTATCCTCGATCACCAACTCAAGCGCAAAAGCGCGGAGAAGCAGATAGCGAACGATATCGGCGTAGGCTCGTGACCGCCAAGTCGCGGGTACGACCATCGCCAGGCGACCGCCCGGCCTTACGAGCAGTCCGCAGAGAATCCACGCCGGGACCGATAGATCGGAATGACCCGAATAGCAGGCGGCAAGGGTTCCCCATACATCGCGAATCGGACCCTCAAGGACTTCGCTGATGATCTGCTCAAGACCACAACGCACGGATTCGCCACGACCGTTCAGTGCTTGGTAGCGCACGTACGGGGGATTAGCAATGACCAGATCGTAAGTGTTGCCCGGGAGCGATTTGTGTGCCCGTGTCGAGAACGCATCGCCGTGAATTACCCGGAATCCAACGCCATCGTGGCCATTTGAAAGGATCTGGAGTCGACGTTCGCAAAGGTTCGCCGATCCGGAGTGGATTTCGATCGCGTCGAGCTCGAGATTGTTGCGACCGCGTTCCTTCAAGCTCTCGCACACGGCGTCTAGAAGATCGCCGCCTCCAGCCATCGGATCAAGAACGCGTTTCGTGTTGTCGTCAATTGCCAGGTGTGCAAGGAGCCTGCTGACCTTCATCCCAGTAAAGAACTGCCCCAGCGCTTTTCGCCGGTCGTATGGCAATGTCCTTTCGAAAGTTCGAGCTTCTTCGCGAACTCGCGCCAGAACGTCATCACGCACTACGATTCGACTCCCTAGACTGCTGCTCCGCGTACCACTGATAGAAATCACCTGCATTGATCGGCACCTCCTGATTGTTCGCGAGGAAGTAATTCACGAAACGCGAGTAGAGCCTTTCAGGTGCCCGCTCGGAACGACCAAGATTCAACGATTCGAGGTGGATTTCTTTCGCAACTTGCCAAGGGCAGTCGGGAGTTGTTGCCGCTCGCGACGAGCGTTTTCGGAGCAAGAGAACCGGGTCTCCGCGAACTGCGCCGTTGGTCGTGACCTGTTTGAAGCTCTGTTGCCTCTTGTCCAGAATCCCCGCGTGCTCCACGCCAAGTCCCGCGTCCGTGTAGGCGCTCCGTAGTGCGTTCCATACGTCGGCCGATGCGGAATGGAAGACAAGCGTTGCCCTACCCTCCGGTTTGAGAATCCTGTTGACCTCACCGAACGCCCTAGCCAAGAGGTGCCGATAGCCGTTGACCGTCTTCGATTGGCTTTTGCTGATGATCACCTCTTCGGTCGCGTCAGTGAGCTGCCCAAGCCAGGCCTCGTTCAACATGGAGATTTCGGAGTACGGAATATTCGCGCCAAACGGCGGATCTGTGAAAACGTAGTCCACTGATCCATCCGGTAGCTCCACGGTGCAGCTCGACTTTTGGTGCACGGCAACTCCGCCCGTACGGCCATGCATGGACGCGAACGCACTGGTGATCGTTGACAATTTGCGAGCCAAACCACGAAACACGTTCTTTTCGACCGGGAGCCCGCTCACGTACAACACCCCGGGTTGCGCACTCGTGACTGCCAAGTCTTTCTGCCCGGACTTGGCCACGACACGGGTCATGATAGTCGCATGGGACGCGTTGTAGCTAAGCAACCAGAAGCGGATGGCATCGCGCAGGGAACCGTCGACCGCATTGGCCCTTTCCCAAAGACGCCCGAAAGCGAGCAAGTTTCGGTGGGTATAGAAATGGTGGACATGCGAAATACCGTGATGGTAGCCGCTGCGGTACAGGTCTCCCCATCGCACTCGAAGGTCGGGTACGCAGGCGGGGATTGGCGTCCTAGCCACCTGATCTAGCAGTTCTAAATCGCTTCTGTTGGGCCGGCGCGACCATCGAGCCGTTCCTGTGACTCCGTAGACGCGTGCCATTGAACGCAGCCTTCGTTCGATGACATTGTCGAGAGAGTTGTCCAAAACCCTTTCCATGACCCGCTCCACCGCGCCGACCGGATATTCGGCCTTGCAGGAGGGGCATTGGAATCGAGCGTCAATCCGTGCGGGGCGGAGGGAAACACAGGCGTCCCATAGCGGGGTTTCCAATCCGCAGTTCGGGCAGCGCAGGATGTCGTTCCACACGACATGCCTGATGCAACCCTTGTTGCCACTGGTGTCTTCCGCAGCGTAGAGCCAACCGAATTCGCTTTCGACATCCCGAAGAATCTGTTCGGCCACACGGCGAAAAATGGAAGGATCGGGCGGATGATTGAGCATCCGAGCGACAAAGGCACCCATGGCACTGATTTCGTAGAGCACCGCCTTGCGGGGGCCCCACTCAACTCGGAGCCGACGCCGAGATGCTTCGCGGCGTAAATCGATTGGCGGGTCTTGGCAAAGCAAGGCAGCGAGCCCGGTGGTCCCGCTGCCAGCGAATCCGTCGAAGACCCTGTCGCCCGGCCTAGTATGCGCAGCGATGTAAAGAGCCACGGTCTCCGGGGATATCTTGGTGGGGTACGGAAACGCGGCGTACAGAGGCCCGCGTCGCGTCGCGGGAAGCGCACTGCCGTACAGCGCATCAACTCCGAGCATTCAGGATGTCCCGCGCGGGCCAACCGGGCGCGGTAGCCACAATGTCGTCACCGTCATTGACTGTTCTGCCTTTCCCACCGGCTCTCCACAACGAATGCCCACCACACGGCAAACGCCGCCAAGGTCCTCCCCTTTTTTTGCCTGTTTCGCCCTCGCGACAAGAGCATCATACCATGTATATATATTCAGTATAGGGGAGATTGAGGCTCACTCAGTGATCAGATCTACCCACAGTGAGTGCGCTCCCGACAACAGCGCACGGCCGACCACTTTGAGTGCTAAAGTCTCCTCAGCGCCCTCGAAGATCGACAAGACCCTGGCGTCGACGAAATAGCGGCTGACTGCGGATTCCTCGCCATAACCCATGCCGCCGTGGATCTGCATCGCTTCCCGCGTGACGGACTCGGCCACCTTGCAGGCGAACAGCTTGACGAGGCTTGCCGCCATCTGCGCGCCGTTTCGGCTGGCTCCGGCCGCGTCGATGCGCTGCGCGACCGCGTACGAGAACTGCCGGCAAGCAACGATATACATGCCCATGCGCGCGAGTTTCTGCAGGGTCAACGGAAAACCGGCCACGGCGCGGCCGAACACGCTTCGGTTCTCGGCGTAGTCCAGTGCGGCCTCGAACGCAGCCCGCATCAGCCCGCTGGCGCGCGCCGCCGTCTGCAGCCGACCGCCCGAAAAACCTCGCATCGTGTAGTAGAAACCCCTCCCGCGTCCCTGGGATTCGCCCACCAGCGCGTCGTCAGGCACGAAAAAGTCGTCGTAGAACATCTCGAACGAGTGCATGCCCCGGTATCCGATCGTCGGGATTGCGCGCCCGGAAACCTTGCCGCCGCGTGGTTCCGCATATTCGAAGTCGTGTCCGTCGTAGCTTGGTTTCTCCACCACGAAAAGCGACAGCCCGCGATGCGCGGGCCGGACAACGGGGTCCGTCCGGGCCAACACCAGGATGGCACCCGCCTTGCCTGCGAACGTACACCAAGTCTTGCCCCCATTGAGCAGCCAGCCGCCGTCGATCTTCTCCGCCCTGAGCGATACGGCCGCGACGTCCGAGCCGGTACTCGGTTCGGTGACGGACACGGCGCACAGGAGATCGCCTGCCGCCAGAGCGGGAAGCCAGCGCCGCTTCTGCGCCTCGGTACCCCCTTCCAGCAGCGCCTGCGCCATGATTTCCGGCCGCGTGATCAGGCTGCCGGCGGCGCCGAGCGAACCTCGCGACAGTTCCTCGGTCACGACCACCATGCCGAGCCGGTCCTCACTGTCGTCCGGCTGCAATCCGCCATATCGTTCCGGAACGCACAGCCCGAAACAGCCGAGATCCCGCAAACCGTCGATGATCGCGTCGGGGATCATCGTATTGCCGCGGTGTATCGATTCCGCCAATGGCGCCACACGTTCGTCCGAGAACTGGCGGAACGTCTCGCGGATCATCGACTTCTCGCCGTCGAGGTGATCGTCCGGCAACCGCCCGCTTCGATCGCGCCACGCCTGCCCGAGGGCGCTCAGATGTTCTGGGGACAGGTACGCATCGGCGAATTCCACGTAGTCGTTCGGAAGTTGAGCGGCGCCGAGGCCGTAGGCGCTTGGACGGAGCCTGAGCCTGTGATGCAGATTGCTGGCGGCTTCGGCGGAAAAGGCCAGAGCCAGAGCCTGCTTGAACGCCTGTTCATCGCGTGGCGCGTCTTGCGCCGCGTATTCCAGCATGACTTCAGCGGCCGTGAGTTCCGCAGTGGAAAACGCCAAGTCGTACAGCTCGATCTGCGCTTCCTCGTCCAGGTTGGCCGCCGCGCTGCCGAGCGTGCGGCGCGTATCCGCCACGATCTCCCGTGCGCGCTCGCATCTGTCCATGCGTGACTTTGAGGCTGGCAAACGTGGGATTCTACTGCACTGTCAGGACCTTCGCGGAAACCCTTATTTCATGCGGGTTTCCGAACTATTGGGTGTCTGTTCCCCTCCCCCGTTGCACCCGTTACAGGGTGATAGAATCACAGACTCGAATACGATTGCGGGAATTCAACAACCTGTCCGTAGGTGATTGAAGGGTCGGAACTCAGAACATGCGTGCCGAGCGAAAAAAGGTGAGTATCTCTTGAAGAGGGACCTCGTAATTGCCATCGTGGGCGCTCTAGTGGGCGCTATAGCCGGGTCGCTGGTGACGGCAAGCATGTCGGAGAACGCAGCCTTTGAAGCGGAGACAAGACATGACATCAAGAACCTCATCGCCAGCGTCGCCAGCATCGAGACGGCGCAAGCCGCCCTCGAAGAAAATCTGAGAGAAACGAAGACTCGCGTGGATCACTTGGCAAGCGAGGTGAGACTCAGAGCCTCTCCCGACCGCTAAGGTAGGTCGTCGAAATACTCGCGCATCCTTTTCTGGAGTTCTTCCACTCTCGGCTCTTTGGCCAGATTCACTATGCGGCGACATGCGCCTTCTAAGGCAGCGTCCAAACTACTTTGGTCAGTGCCCCACCCCTCAAGCGACTCTCGGAACTTGCGTGTTGATTCATGGATGTACACGAACGCTGTCAGTCCTTTGCCCTCCACCGCGATGCGATAGGCGTCTGGATCAAACGTCAGCTTGAAGGTCTCCCCATCGTACTTGTAGAGCTTGCAAGGAAGCACGTCCGCTTCCGAACACTCTGGCTTTTCGGGTATGGCGTCCCATTGCGCCTTCATATTCGCCTCATCCGCCGATACGGGGATTGCCAGCAGCAGGGCGGCGATGCGGATGATCTTCGATGCGTTCATTTCCTTCTCCTGTGTTTAGGGCGGATGGGCGGAAACAGAATGCCGTACTTCAAGGTCGCAAATTGTATCTCTCCACGGAACTTCACTGCACAGTCCTTACCCAGCCCGCGACCGTCGATAGTTGTATCCGCTTCGAAAACTCGAACCGGGGCAGAGCCGCTGGTCGTAGCTACGTTTTCCACAGAATCGTCGATCTGCACCACGTTGGTGCGAGGTGTTTCCACGGCATTTCACTAGATGCTGTCAATATGCCCAGTGGTTATCCACAGGGTGTTAACCGACTTGTTCAAGTCACGGAAAAATCACCACAAAAGTACACCCAGACGCCCTTGACAAGCGTCTCTCGTGGCGGTCAAAATGGGTGTCCGTTTTGAGGTTGCGGCGGCAACGGCCCGAAGCTACTAGGCCGCGCCGCCGCGCTATTGACGATTTGATGGTTAGTCCTTTCGTCGGGTCGTATTGTAAGTCATCGACTCGCGCTCCGACAAGAGGG
>JAPPGA010000044.1 GCA_028821515.1 Gammaproteobacteria bacterium
AGGTTTCAGATCATCTCATCCTCCTCCCCAGGGCTTAGCCTGGCGCAATAACCGTTCGGTCTCCCGGTTCGCCGGTGTGCGCAAGCCAGCCCAGGGCTCTTTGGCCGGATTCTCGCCATGCTGTCCCCTGAGTTGCGCTTTGGTCCCTCGGGCGCGATTCTAGGGCACCGACGAGCACCCACAGCGGGAACAGTCCAATGCCGCGCATTGGTCGTCAGATCGCCCATGACGAACACGTTGATCTCGACTGTATCCGCGCGTGCTTCTCGACTGACCGCGGGCGCAGTTTCCGCTACTCGCTTCATATTCGCTTCCGGTGCGACCGCCAGCGCGATCAGCTTGTGGCCGTCGTGCTCAAGAACCCTAGTTCTGCCGACGAGGCGCGCGCCGACAACACGATCCGACGCGTCGAGACGTATGTCTTCAAACGCTTCCCTCGCGCCCGTGAGATCGCAGTGCTCAACCTTTTCGCATTGCGTGCCACGGACGCATCGGACCTCGCCGCTCACATCGCCGATCATGGCATCAGGAGCGCTACAGGCGACCGGAACGATGCCATCATTGCCGACGATCTCAACAGGAGTCACCACATCCTCTTGGCATGGGGCGCTACCAGCGGTATCTCCAAACCCCGTTACGAGGAGCGGATTCACGCCGTCGTCCAAATGCTCCGGCCGCATGCCGACCGAATCCGCACCGTCGACCACGTGCCAACCAGCGGCTACCCGCGACACGGGCTTCGGTGGTCCTATTCCCATCCCGCCCGCCCCGTGACGGATCTGACTGACCTTGCAGCCCGTTCCCCAGCAGAGCACCGCGAAATAGCGGCTTGGGAAGGTGATCGTTAGTGGGATAGGTGCAGGGTCGTAGGTGGGCTTGGGCGGGGGTGAGATGCGGCGCGCGGCTTCGCCTCCGGCGGATATCATGGCGCTACAGCGTTCTGCCGAGTTCGAACGAAAAGGTCTCCTCTTCGTCGAAGGGACCGGCATTGAACGGCTTCGCGAGAACGAAGGTCATCGGCCCCATGCCGGTCAGCCACGTGACGGAAAACCCGGCACTGTATCGCAAGGCGTCCACCGAGAAGTCCTCGCAGCGCACGGTGATCTGCGCCGGGTCGACATCGGCGACGCGCGCGAGGCGCTCCGGGGTCGGACAGTCCGTATTGAAGACGTTGCCCACATCGACGAAGAACACCGGCCGGAACTGGCCCCGGTTCTCCAGGAACGGCAGCGGGAAGATGAGTTCCGCGCTCGCCTCGAAAAGCAGGTTGCCCCCGATCGGGAGACCGTCCGGATCGATGAAGGTCGACGTCGGCGGCTCCGTCCCCCTCGGGCCGAGGGAACTCCGCTCGAAGCCGCGCACGGAGCCGAAGCCTCCCGCGAAAAAGTGCTCGTAGAAGGGGAACGTCTCCGTGTCCCCGTACACGCCGCCGTAACCCACTTCGCTCCGCGTCCTGAGCGACCAGCCACGAGGCAGCAGGAAATACTGGTCAATCGCGTACTGCAACTTGTAGAAGGACAGTTCGCTGCCCGGAATCGCTACTTCCAGCCCCACCGACTGGCTCCGCCCGGCAGTGGGGAAGAGCCCCCGGTTCAAGGTCGAACTGAGCCAGGAGCCCTCCGCCTTCCAGTTAAGGAAGTTCCCCTCTTCGCGCTCGATGAAATCCGCGATCTCAAGCGCGGCGAAGAGCCCTTCCGTGATCTCGGTCTGCTCCACCGTGACCCCGAACTGGATTCTCTGCGTCTCGCTGATGGGAAACCCGAAGGTCGCGCCCACGCCGAGCGCATCGGTCGAGAACCGGGCGAGATTCAAACCGGAGTAGTCCGAGCGCCTGAAATAGAAGCTGTAACCCCGACTCACGCCGTCCGCCGTGAAGTAGGGGTCGAAGAAGTTCCCGGTCACGTGCTTGTAGAAGTCGTTCCAGCCAATGCTGACTCCAATGCTGTTGCCCGTGCCCGCCACGTTCTGTTGCTGATAGCTTGCGCCGAGGTGCAGCCCGGTGATCTCCTGGTAGCCGAGTTGGCCCGAGATGACCCCGGTCGGCTGCTCCTTGACCGAGAAATCCACGTCGATCTGGTCATCGGTGCCCGGAACCTCGGGCGTTTCGACATTGACCTCCTCGAAATAACCAAGGCGTTCGAGGCGGACCTTCGACAGCTCGATCTGCGCGGTGGACGCCCAGCCGCCCTCGATCTGGCGCATCTCCCGGCGCAGCACCTCGTCGTGGGTCACGCTGTTGCCCGTGAAGGAGAGGCGCCGGACGTAGGCGCGCTGGCCCGCCTCCACGTAAAAGGTGACATTCACGGTGCCGTCATCGCGCGTTTCGGGAATCCCGGTCGCCGAGGCGAAGGTGTACCCGGAATTACCGAGCACCGCGGTGATCCGCTCCTCTGTAGCGGTCATGAGCGCCCGCGAGAACGTCTGCCCCTCGGCCACGAGAAACAGGCTCTTGATCACGTCGGGGTCCACGTCCCGGAGTTCGCCCGCCAGCTCGACTTCGTTGACCGTGTACAGCTCGCCCTCGTCGATGTTCACGGTCACGTAGACCTGCTTCCTGTCCGGCGTGATGCTGACCTGCGCGGACCGCACCGACATGTCCACGTGTCCCCGGTCCTGGTAGTAGGACTCGACGCGCTCGATGTCACCCGAGAGCTTCTCCTGCGAATACTTGTCGTCGCCGCGAAAGAAGGAGAAGAGGGAGGGATGCTTCAACTCCAGGTCGTCGAGCAGTTCCGCCTGGGAGAACACCGTGTTGCCGACCACATTGATATGGCGAATGCCCGAATTGCTGCCCTCGTCGATGTTGATCTCGATCGCGACGCGATTGCGGGGCAGCGGGTCCGCCTTGGTCTCGATCATGGCGTTGTAGCGCCCCTGCGCGACGTAGCTTCGTTCCAACTCCAGCCCGACGCGCTCCAGGGTCGCCTGTTTGAATATCTCACCTTCCCGGAGGCCCTGCCCCGACAACGCATCCATCAGGCTCTCTGTCTTGATGGCCTTGTTGCCGTCGATTTCGATCGACTCGATGGAAGGACGCTCCTTCACGCTGACAATGAGGATGTCGTCGTCCCGGGACATGGCGACATCGTCGAAATAACCCGACGCGAACACCTCCCGCACGAGTTCTCGCACGGTGACGCTGTCGATCACGTCACCGACGGACAGCGGCAGCAGATTGAAGACCGTGCCCGCGGAGACCCGCTGCAGGCCAAGGAGGCGAATATCACCGACCCGGAACGGTTCCCATGCCGATGCGGCCACCGAAAGGAGGACAGCGAGCAGGCTCGCAACCACGGTAGTTCGTTTCAATCTGGTCTCCGCGTTCTGACCGCAACGTAACGGCCGTTGCCCTCGGGCACCGCCCGTGGCCCGGCCAACCCGTCGTCAGAGCAACTGCACGACGTCATTATAGATGACGAACAGCATGGTGAAACCGACCAGGAACAGCCCGATGCGCATGCCGATGGCCTGCACCTGGGGCGGCACCGGTCTGCGGGCCACGATCTGGGCGCAGGCAAACAGGATGTGGCCACCGTCGAGTATGGGTATCGGAAGAAGATTGATGACGCCCAGGCTGATCGACAGCAGCGCAAGGATATTGAGGAAATTCCGCCAGCCCGTCTGCGCCGAGTCTTTCGCGATCTTGGCGATCCTGACCGGACCGGACAGGGTCTTCGGCGAGACCATCCCGGCGAACATCTTGCCGAGGATGTTCAGGGTGAGCATCGTATTTGCAGCCGTTTCGTTCGCGCCCCAGGCAATGGCTTCCACCACCGAGTGCCGGACCGTTCGCACCGGCGCCTCGACGCCGGCAAAGCCGATCGATTCTTCGCCAACCGACTCGGCGCTCGGCGTCAGCCAGACGTCGACCTCGCGCCCGCCCCGATCCACGCGGAGCGACAGCGCCCGTTCCGGCGCCGCGCGCACGGCCTCGACCCAGTCGTCCCAGGTCTCCACCACGTTGCCGTCCACCGCCAACACCCTGTCCCATGCCCGCAAACCCGCGCGCTCGGCGGCACTGTCGTCCAGCACGCGTCCGATCACCGCCGGTAGCGGGAGGAGCCCGAGACTCGCGAACGGGTCTGGCGCTTCCTCGCCGCGGCTCCACTGTTCCACCGGAATACGGTAGACACGTGCCGACGCCTGTTCCGGCCGCTTCGCCGAGACTTCGATGTCTCCGGTATCTCCAAGGCGCCTGGCCAGGGCCACGTTGACTTCACGCCAGGTCGGCGTCGGGCGGCCATCGATGGCGAGAAGTTCCTCGCCACCGCGCAAACCGGCGAGGTGCGCCGGCGTATCTTCCTCGACCGTGCCCAGGATGGGGATGTACGCCGTGGCACCTGCCACCCCGAGCGCCCAGTAGACCACGAAAGCAAGCACGAAATTGGCGCCGGGGCCCGCTGCGGCGATGACGATTCGCCACCAGGGCGACAGCTTGTCGAATGGAATGTTCGGATATTCCGATGCTTCGTCCGCCTCCCAGTCTCCCGAATCCCCGTCTTCGCCGTGCATCTGCAGGTATCCGCCCAGGGGAATGGCAGCAACGGTGAAGGCAGTGCCGCGCCTGTCCGTCCACGATAGCAGCGGGCGGCCGAAACCCACGGAAAACCTCAGGATCCTGACGCCCGAAGCGCGCGCGGCGAGATAGTGCCCGAACTCGTGCACCGTGACGAGGATGGCTATCGTCACCAGGAAGAAAAAGAGGTACTGCAATGCTTCCATGCGCTGTCTCGTCCACAGTGCCGGCGCGCGGGACCGCGGCCAGCTTCACATCATAACAGCAGCCCAGAGGGCGAATACCGGCACCACCGCGATGGTCGAATCGATGCGATCGAGGACGCCGCCGTGACCGGGCAGCAGCGTTCCCGAGTCCTTGGTTCCGGAGGCGCGTTTTATCGCGCTCTCGAACAGGTCACCGAATACGGCAACGACGGACAGCGCAACGGCGACCAGCGCCCACTCCGGCAGCGATCCCAAACCGAATGCCCAGGCCAGTCCACACCCGACCGCAAGCCCCGCGCACATGCCCCCCGCCACGCCTTCCCAGGTCTTCCCCGGGCTTACCCGCGGCGCCAACCTGGTCCTGCCCCAGGCCCGGCCCACGAAATAGGCCCCGGTGTCCACCGACCAGGTGAGCACGAACGCCCAGATGATCAGCCAATACCCGTCTTCGGATGCATGCAGCAGGACCAGTCCCAGCCAGGCGCCCGCGAAAACCAGGATGCCGCCCGGGGCCATCAATGCCAACTGCGCCCCGCCGCCATCGCCCTGGCTCGAACCACGCCGACCGATGCGCCCCGCCGCCATAAGCACCACGAACAGGCACGCGAACAGCCAGAAGGCCGCTGTCGCGACCAGCATCGCCATCCGCCATTCGGACTGAACCCATAGCGCGTACATGCACAGCCCGGCAAGGACCGCATACGCGATCCTGTTGGCCGCGTTCGCGATTCCCGCCAGCCCGGCCCACTCGTACAGGCCGAAGGCTCCCAGGAGGAAAACGAACACCGCGAACAGGTTGTTCGGCAGCAAGACAACCCCGGCAAGGACCGCCGGGGCCAGGACAAGCGCGGTCGCGAGACGGAGTTTAAGCAATCAATCACGGCCGCCGAAGCGGCGCTGGCGAGAACCGAACTCCAACAGCGCGCGCTGCAGCGCGTCCGCGTCGAAGTCCGGCCAGCACTCCGCGGCGAAATAGAGTTCGGTGTAGGCGAGGTCCCACAGCAGAAAGTTGCTGATGCGCTGTTCACCGCCCGTGCGAACGCAGAGGTCCGGCGCGGGCAGCGCGGCCAGGTTCAGGTACGAGGCGAACACGCCATCATCGATGCGGGCCGGATCAACGCGCCCCGCGCGCGCATCCAGGGCCAGTCGCCGCGCCGCCTGGGTAATGTCCCAGCGGCCCCCGTAGTTCGCCGCGATGGTGAGGAACAGGCGTTCATTGGGACGGGTGATCCGCTCCGCCCGATCCATCAATGCCTGCAGCTCGCGGTCGAAACGCGTGCGGTCTCCGACGATGCTGAGCCTGACGTTCTTGCCGTGAAGTTCATCCACGTCGTCCTGGAGGAAACCCCGCATGAGGTCCATCAGCACGGCAACCTCGCGTTCGGGCCGGCACCAGTTCTCCGTGCTGAAAGCGAACAGCGTCAGGTACTTGACGCCCGCGTCCGCGCATGCCTCCGCGACGGCCCTGACGTTGTTGGCTCCCTCGCGGTAGCCGTTCGCCGCCGAAAGGTTGCGCCTTCTCGCCCATCGGCGGTTGCCGTCCATGATGATCGCCACATGCCGGGGCGCGGCGGGCGCCTCCCAGATGTTGGCCTCATGCTGCAGTTCGACGCGCATCATCCCCCACGCACCCGACAAACCAGGGCGCCCAGACTATCGGTCGAGTGGCCCCGGTTCGTGCAAATCGCGCTCAAATTTCCATCAAGTCGCTTTCTTTGCGCTCGAGGTCGCTGTCCGCCTGCGCCACACGTTCGTCCGTGACCTTCTGGATGTCCTGGATCGCCCGGTGCGCCTCGTCCTCCGTGATCTCCTTCTCCTTCAGGAACTCGCGGATGTCGTGGTTCGCATCGCGGCGAACATTGCGTATGGCCACCCGCGCGTGCTCCGTTTCGTTGCGCGCCTGCCTTGTAAGGTCACGGCGGTTCTCCTCGGTCAGGGGCGGAAGCACCAGCCGGATGACGTCCCCGGTGGAGGTGGGGGTGAGGCCGAGGTTGCTTCTGAGGATCGCCTTCTCGAGCTCCGGCACCATTCGTTTTTCCCAGGGCGCGATCACCAGCGACCGGCCCTCCTCCACGGTGACCGTCGCCACCTGGTTGACCGGCGTCGCCACGCCGTAGTACTCCACCTCGACGCCGTCCAGCAACGATGGGTGCGCGCGCCCCGTGCGGATGCGCGCGAAGGCCGAATGCAGCGCTTCCAGTGACTTGGCCATCCTGGAGTCGGCGTCGCTGACGATTTCGTCGATGAGTTCCATGCGATCACCTCCCTTGTCGCTACCGCTACGCTCGAAGCGGCGTGGCGCCTGGCGATGCCCGGCGCTTTCTCCGCTATTGCCCGACTTCGTACCGAACCATGCGCACGCAGCGTGCGTCCGCGTCGGCGAGCAGCTTGCCTACCTTGGTCTTGGTGTCCTTGACGAACGGCTGTTCGACGAGGCTGAGTTCCGCCAGCGTCTTGCGCAAACGCCCGGCCACCATCTTCTCGGCGATTTCCGGCGTCTTTGCGGTAGACGCCGCCTGGGCCACCAGGATTTCCCGTTCCTTTTCAACGAACGCCGCATCCAGCTGGTCGGGCGTCACGACCGCAGGCGCCGATGCCGTCACGTGCATCGCCAGGTCCCGGCCGAGTTCGGCGTCCCCGCCCTCCAGTTCGACCAGCGCGCCCTTGCGCCTGTCCGTGTGCACGTAGCCATGGATCGCACCGGAAGCCGTCTCGAACGTGACCACGCGCCGAACGGTGACGTTCTCGCCGATTTCCTGCACCAGCGCGACGCGTTCCGTCTCGAGTTCTCCTTCCATGAGTGCCTCGACACTATTGCACGCGGAGCCGAAAGCCGCGTCGGCCACCGTGTCCAGAAAGGTGCCAAACTTCGCGTTTCGCGCCGCAAAGTCGGTCTCGATATTGATCTCCACCATCGTGGCGCGCCTCGCGTCGTCACCGATCCTGAGTCCGAGGAGACCCTCGGCCGCGGTGCGAGATGCCTTCGCCGCCGCCTTCAGTGCGCCGATCTTTCGCAACGTCACGGTGGCCTGCTCGATGTCGCCGTCCACCTCTTCGAGCGCCTTCTTGCAGTCCATCATGCCGAGACCCGTTCGGTCCCGCAGTTCCTTGACCAACCGCGCGCTGATCGTCGCCACAATCAATTCTCCTCTGTCTCGTCGGGGGCTGTCTCGACGGGCGCCGGGGAGTCTTCCTGCCCCGATGCTTCCACTTCGCTCCGGGTTTGCTCCACCGCAGCAATGTTTTCCGTTTCCTCCGCGGCACCAGCGCCCGGCGTTTCCTCCGCCGCGGTGACGCCCTCCATTTCCCCTGGGGTGGCGCCGCCCTGGGCCTCGTCCGCTGCGACTCCCTCCTCCGCCCGGGCCGCATCCATCGCCCCGGCCAGCGCCGTGGCCGAAGCGGAGTCTTCCGCTTCCACTTCCACGAACTCATCCGCCGCAGCCAGGGCGGACTGGTTCCTGCCTTCCTCGATCGCGTCCGCCACGCCCATGACATACAGGCGGATCGCGCGAATCGCATCGTCGTTGCCCGGGATGACGTAGTCGATGCCATCTGGATCGCTGTTGGTGTCCACCACCCCGATGACCTCGATTCCCAACTTGTTTGCCTCGGACACGGCAATTCTTTCGTGTTGCACGTCGATGACGAACAGTGCGTCCGGCAGGCCGCCCATGTCCTTGATGCCGCCCAGGCTCCGCTGCAGTTTCTCCATGGTCCGGACCTTCCTGAGCGCTTCCTTCTTGGTCAGCATCTCGAAGGTCCCGTCGCCCGCCTGGGTTTCAAGGTCCTTGAGGTGCAGGATCGACTGCCGGATGGTCTTGTAATTGGTCAGCATGCCGCCGAGCCAGCGCTGGTCGACATAGGGCATGCCGACGCGTTCAGCCTGTTCCCTCACGACCTTGGCCGCGGCCCGCTTGGTGCCGACAAACAGGATCTTCTTGTGCGTGGCGGCGAGAGAGCGGACATGGTCGAGCACTTCGTTGAACGCAGGCAACGTGTGTTCGAGATTGATGATGTGGATCTTGTTGCGGGCGCCGAAAATATAGGGCGCCATCTTGGGGTTCCAGAAACGGGTCTGGTGGCCGAAATGCGCTCCGGCCGCCAGCATGTCCCGCATGCCTATCGAACTCATGAATGGGTCTCCGGGTTGTTGCTTCCGTGCGGCTCACTGCCGGATCCGATCCCCCGTGCTCGCGCACGCGGCATCCACCCGCGGCAGATCTTCCATTGAGTACGCCTCCGGCGACGGGGGAAATGCCAGCAAATCCCTACGCGTCAGCGGCCGGGGAAGCTTCCCCGGCTGAAGGCTCCTCGCCACACGTGATCTACCCAGGCCGGAGCGGTACTCCGTGCCTAGAATGTCCAAACCACGCCTTATACCATAAAGTGCGTGTCTCGCCTTCATCCCCGCGGACGACCAACGCATGCCGACAACGCCGAAAACACCCGAAGAAATCGAGAAGATGCGCGTCGCGGGCCGCCTGGCGGCCAGTGTCCTGGAGATGATCGGCGAACACGTCAGGCCCGGCGTTACCACGGAGGAGCTCGACCGTCTCTGCCACGACTACATCGTGAACGATATCGACTGCATCCCCGCACCGCTCAACTACTCGAACGCGCCTGGCCAACCGCCGTTTCCGAAATCCATCTGCACATCGGTCAACCACGTTGTCTGCCACGGGATTCCGACGCCGAAGAAGAGGCTCAAGAAAGGCGATGTGATCAACATCGACGTGACGGTGATCAAGGATGGCTGGCACGGCGACACGAGCAAGATGTTCTTCGCCGGCAAGCCGGGCGTGCTGGCGGAACGCCTGGTGCGCGTGACCCAGGAGTGCCTCTACAGGGGCATCGAGGCCGTGCGTCCCGGCGCGCACCTCGGCGACATCGGTGCAGCCATCCAGGCACATGCCCAGGCCCATCGCTTCTCCGTCGTTCGCGAGTTCTGCGGTCACGGCATCGGCAGGACATTCCATGACGCGCCGCAGGTCCTGCACTACGGCACGCGCGGTTCCGGCGAGGTCCTGCGCCCCGGCATGACCTTCACCATCGAGCCCATGATCAACGCCGGCAGGCGCCACGTGCGGATGCTGCCGGACTACTGGACCGTGGTGACGAAAGACCACAAGCTGTCGGCGCAGTGGGAGCACACCATCCTCGTCACGCCGACCGGGTCGGAGGTTCTGACGCGCCGCGCCGAAGAATCCACGCTCAATTGAGTCGCCTGCCCGACACGGCGGAACTCCGGTACCGCATCAGCCTCGCCGACGCCAACCTGGCGGAGCGGTTCTGGGCGGGCGACGACGTCGATCTTCTGGTCGCCGAGCGGGCGCGGTTCCTCGACGGCTTCTTGGCGGAACTCTGGCAACACTGGTTCGAATACCGCAGCGATATAGCGCTTCTCGCCCTGGGCGGCTACGGGCGGGGAGAACTGCATCCGCAATCCGACATAGACCTCCTGGTCCTCGTCAACCGCGCGAAGACCGGCAGCGACGAGATCGCGGCTTTCGTGCGCTTCCTGTGGGACCTGAAACTCGACATCGGACACAGCGTGCGCACGGTGCGCGACTGCGTGCGGGAAGCCGCGCGCGACATCACGGTGATCACCTCGCTCTACGAACGCCGGCGCCTGTCCGGTTCCGAGCTTCTCTGCGCGAAGCTCGACCGCGCCCTCGGCAGGAAGCGGATCTGGCCGAGCCGCGCGTTCTTCCGCGCCAAGCGCGACGAGCAGTCACAACGGCACGCGCAGTTCGATGATGTCGAGTACAACCTCGAACCCAATATCAAGGGCGGGCCCGGGGGATTGCGGGACATCCAGACCATCGGCTGGATCACCGAGCGGCACCTTGGCACGTCTCACTTGAGCGAACTCACGCGGCATGGCTACCTCACGCCCCAGGAGCGCACCTGGCTGGTCAACGGCCGCCGCTTCCTGTTCAGGGTGCGCTTCGGGCTGCATCTCGTCGCGGGACGCAAGGAGGATCGCCTGCTGTTCGATCACCAGCGTGCCCTGGCGCAACGCTTCGGCTATCGAGACTCGGACGCCCAGCTCGCCGTCGAGCAGTTCATGCACGACTACTACCGCCACGTCCTGGCGCTGCGAGAGGTCAACGACATGCTGCTGCAGCATTTCGACGAAGCCATACTTCGCGCCCGGGAACGGCCTGTGATCGAGCGGATCAACGAGCGCTTCCAGGTTCGCAACCACTACATCGAGACCACTTCGCCGCATGTCTTTCGCGAAGACCCGGCCGCCCTGATCGAGATGTTCCTGGTCATGGCGCACCGGCCAGACATCACTGGCGTGCGGGCGGAGACCATCCGCCGCATCCGTGACAGTCTCGAGCTCATCGACGACGACTTCCACCGCGACGCCAGGGCAACCGCGTACTTCCTGGAACTCCTCCAGTCGCCAGGCAACCAGCTCTCCCGAATGCGCCGCTACGGCGTGCTCGGCCGCTATATCCCGGAGTTCGGACGCATCGTCGGCCAGATGCAGCACGACCTGTTCCACATCTATACCGTGGACGCGCACACCATCATGGTGACCGAGAACCTCCGCCGGTTGCGAGACGGGACCAGCAGCGAACGATTCCCGCTGGCGTCGCAATGCGCCCGCAACGTGCCCAAGGTCGAACTGCTGTTTCTCGCCGGACTGTTCCATGACATCAGCAAGGGACGGGGCGGCGACCATTCCGAACTCGGCGCGCTGGACGCGACCGCGTTCTGTCGGCGCCATGGTCTCGACGCCGGCGACACGGAACTCGTCGGGTGGCTGGTGCGCGACCACCTGCTCATGTCCACTACCGCACAGCGCGAGGACATCTACGACGCGGTCGTCGTAACGGCATTCGCCGCACGGGTCCGGACGCAGGTCCGGCTGGACTACCTCTACGCTCTCACGGTGGCCGATATCACGGCGACCAATCCGAGCCTGTGGAACAGCTGGCGGGCGACCCTCATGAATCACCTGTATGCCGAAACGCGTCTCGCGCTGGCGCCCGGGGCGACCCCGCAACCGGAGGACCGCATTGCTTCACGCCAGGCGCGCGCCATGGAGACGCTGGCGCAGGGCGGCATTCACCGCGAGCAGACCCTGGCCCTCTGGGACGATCCGACCAACGAGTTCTTCCTGCGTCACTCCGCCAGGCAGATCGCGCATATCACGGCCGCGATGCACCATCACGACATCGAGTCGGGCCCCCTGGTACTGGTGCTCGACCTGGACGACCCGGGCAGCGAAGAAGGCGCGACGGAGGTTTTCGTCTACACCCCGGACCGCCCCGGGCTGTTCGCGGCCAGCGCCGTCGCACTGGATCACCTGAACCTGCAGATCCACGATGCCAGCATCAACACCAGCGCCGGCGGCCTTTGCTTCAACTCCTACATCGTACTGGACGAGGATGGCCAGCCGCTCGGCGAGGACGACCGCCGCCGGAAAGTTGTCCGGGAGGTCCTGGAAGATGCCCTGGCCGACCCGAATCCGGTTGCCGCGTCACCCACCCGCCATGTGCCGAGACGGTTGAAACAGTTCGTCACGCCCACCGAGGCGACGATCAGCACCGAACCGGATTCGAGCATTAGCGTTCTGAAGGTCGTGACATCCGACCGGCCGGGCCTGCTGGCCCGCCTTGGACTGCTGTTCGTCGAACTCGGTATCTCGGTGCAACGGGCGCATATCACCACCCTCGGCGAGCGGGTGGAAGACATGTTCCAGATCGCCAGGGTCCCGGGAGAGTCCGAATCCGAACGCATCTGCGCTGCGATCCGCGACCGCCTGGACACCGCCCATGGCGCCCTTGAAGAGGCACCGCGAGCAGCCCAATCCCCGGCGCCAAAGAGCAGCGCGGGAACGGCGGTTGGAGCCGAACGCCCGAAGGTGCGGACCGGACAAACATGAACCCGCACCTGGACGCCCTGCAGGCGTACCCCTTTGAGCGGCTGGCCGCGCTCACATCAGGCATCGAAACGATGGCACCCACCAGGAATGTGCCGCTCGAGATCGGCGAACCGAAGCACGCGCCACCCGACTTCGTCGTCGAGGCCCTGCGTGATGCCCGCGTTCTCGGGTCGGGTCTGGCCGCCTATCCCCCAACCCGGGGAGGCGAATCGCTGCGGGCGGCGGTGTCGGAATGGCTCGCCCGCCGTTACGGCGCCAGGGTCGACGCCGAGCGGCAGATCCTGCCTGTGAACGGCACCCGGGAAGCGCTCTTTTCGTTCGGTCAGGCGATTCTCTCCGGCTCGGGATCCGCGCGGGTCCTGCTGCCGAATCCGTTCTACCAGATCTACGAGGGCGCCGCCGTGCTTCGAGGCGCCACGCCCTGGTACATACCCTGTGCACCGGACGGCACTCCCGACTTCGATTGCATCGACGACTCCGTCTGGCGTACCGCGGAACTCGTCTACATCTGCTCGCCCGGGAATCCGACCGGCGCCGTCATTCCCGAAGACGAACTGCGCAGACTGATCGAGCGTTCCGACCGCTTCGACTTCGTCATCGCGTCCGACGAGTGCTATTCCGAGATCTACCGGGACGAATCCGTCCCGCCGGTCGGACTCCTGCAGGCGGCCGCGGCCATGGGCAATACCGGGTTCCGCCGCTGCGTGGCCTTCAACAGCCTGTCGAAGCGGTCCAACCTCCCGGGATTGCGTTCGGGGTTCGCCGTCGGCGACGCCGACATCATCGAACGCTTCTACCTCTATCGCACGTATCACGGCTGCGCCATGCCGGCCCACGTGCAGGCCGCCAGCGCGCTTGCATGGGGCGACGAGGCCCACGTCCGCGCGAACCGGGCGCGCTACCGGGAGAAGTTCGAGGTCACCCACCCCATCCTCTGCGAGGCGATGGATGTGGACATGCCCGAAGCGTCGTTTTACCTCTGGCCGCGAACGCCATTGGACGACGAGACCTTCGCCCGGAAGCTCTACGAAACCGAGAACATCACCGTCATGCCGGGCAGTTATCTCGGGCGATGGCACCAGGGCGTCAACGCCGGCGCCCACCGCATTCGAATCGCCCTCGTCTCAGACCTCGGAACATGCGCCGACGCGGTGCGGCGAATCCGGAACTTCGCGCTCGCGCTACACTAGCGGCTCAACGCCTCACGGGCGAGGGCGAGCCATACATGAGCGACCTTTTCAGCTTCGCACTGGGCGCAAGCACCAGGAACACTGCCGGCGACATACTCGACACCTGGTACCCACTGCCGCTCAAGGAACCGCAAGGCGCCGTTGCCGAAGCGGCGCAACGCATCGGCAACCAGGACCGGGCCGGGCCGGGCGAGGCAACCCTCGCCGCGGACGCGCTCGAGGCAGGCGGACAACCCATCGCGGCCAGCGCCTACCGGATGCTGGCGGAACTGGACCAGCCTTTGACGGCCGTGCTCCTCGAGGCCGACGAGGACATCGCTTCGGCGCCGCAGGCCTACCTCAAGCTGCACCTCCTGTCGCACCGCCTGGCGCTTCCCAACACCTTGAACCTCAACGGTATTTTCGAACACTTGCCAACGGTGGCCTGGACCAGCCAGGGACCGGTCGACCCATCCGCCGTACCTGCGCGCCTGGTCGCTGCCCGCGCGGCCGGCGAGCACCTGACGGTCTACGCCGTGGACAAGTTCCCGCGCATGACGGACTACGTCATTCCTTCCGGGGTGCGCATCGCGGATTCGAGCCGGGTTCGCCTCGGCGCGTACGTGGGCGACGGCACGACAGTCATGCACGAGGGTCAGATCAACTTCAACGCCGGCGCCCTCGGGCCCAACATGGTCGAAGGGCGCATTTCGCAGGGCGTTGTCCTCGGCTCTCACAGCGACCTCGGCGGCAGCGCGAGCACCATGGGGACGCTTTCGGGAGGCGGTGAAATCGTCATTTCCATCGGCGAACAATGCCTCGTCGGCGCCAATGCGGGCTGCGGAATCCCGCTCGGCGACCGCTGCACGATCGAGGCCGGTCTCTACATCACGGCCGGGACCGTGGTACAGGTCCTCGACGAGTCCAGCACCGTGGTCCGCACGGTCAAGGCGCGCGATCTCGCCGGACAGAACGACATGCTGTTCATCCGCCACAGCCAGACCGGCAAGGTCCAGTGCCGCACCAACCGGCGCGCCATCGAGTTGAATGTCCGCCTGCATGCGCACAACTGAAGGCGCGACCCTGGAGCTGGCCCGGGCGCTGGTCGGACTCCCTTCGGTAACGCCCGAGGACGGCGGTTGCCAGGACCTGATGATCGACTGGCTGACGCCGCTCGGCTTCACAGTGGAACGCCTGGCCTTCGGAGACGTGCAGAACTTCTGGGCGCGCCGCGGAACGGGCCGGCCGCTCTTCGTCTTCGCCGGTCACACCGATGTCGTACCCCCAGGGCCGCTCGACGCCTGGTCCTCACCGCCCTTCGTCCCGGAAGTCCGCGAGGGACGCCTGTACGGGCGCGGCGCGGCGGACATGAAATCGAGCCTGGCGGCCATGCTGGTGGCGGTAGCCCGGTTCGTCAGGAACCACGACAGTCACGACGGGTCCATCGCCTTTCTCGTCACCAGCGACGAGGAGGGACCTGCCATAGACGGCACGGCCAGGGTCGTGGACTGGCTTCGAGACAACGGCACCGGGATCGACTATTGCCTGGTCGGCGAGCCGTCTTCCCGTAAACGCATAGGAGATGTCGTCCGCGTCGGCCGGCGCGGATCGCTGAGCGCGGAACTTACCGTCAAGGGGGTCCAGGGCCATGTCGCCTATCCCCAGGACGCGTTCAATCCGATACATGCCGTCCTCGGTTCCCTCCTCGACCTCGTGCGGCGCGAATGGGATCAGGGCAACGCCTACTTTCCGCCCACGAGCTTTCAGATTTCCAACATCAATGCCGGCACCGGCGCCTCGAACGTGATTCCCGGCGAACTGACGGCGCAGTTCAATTTCCGCTTCAACACCGAACAGACCGCTGTCGGACTCCGGGCGGCAACCCACGCGGCGCTTGCAGCGTCAGGGGCAGAGTTCGAAATCAAATGGGCGCCGCCGGGCCAGCCATTCCTGACGCAGCCCGGCCGCCTGACCCAGTCGGTGCTGGACGCCGTGCGGAACGTCGCGGGCGTCGAGGCCGAGACTTCCACCGGCGGCGGCACGTCGGATGGCCGCTTCATCTCCCCCGCCGGTGCGGAAGTCATTGAACTCGGCCCGGTCAATGCGACCATCCACAAAGTCGACGAACACGTCGCTATCGCCGACCTGGAGCCGCTGGCGCGCATGTACGCGCGCGTGCTAGAGAACCTCCTGGTCCGCTGAACCCAAACGACATGCGGACGATCTACGCGCTAATCGGAATCCTGGCGCTCGCCGGCTGCATCGTCTACATGGCACCTGCGGCGCTGCTTGCGGCGGCTCTCGGCGAGGATGGCCCAGCGCGCCTCGCGCACACCCGGGGGACTATCTGGAACGGCGTCGCCGCCGTCGAATACCACGATCAACCGCTTGGATCGCTCTCCTGGCAGTTCGACGCGGGAGGCCTCCGCCAGGCAGAAGCGAAGTTCGACTGGCGGCTCGCCGCCTCCGGCCACGACCTTTCCGGTACCGCGCGCCTGGGACTGGACGGACTCCACTGCAACGCCGCCGGCCTGGTGCGTGGGGCATTCCTGCGGCGCATCCTGGCACCCTATTGGATAGAGGCAGGCGGCAATATCGGCATCGACTCGATCACGGCGCATCTCGCCCACGACCTGCGTCCCCGGAACGTGGTCGGCGAACTGTCCTGGGAAGGAGGCGAAGTACGCTACCGCCTCGCCGGCGAGCACCATCGGATGGTTCTGCCGCCACTCTCCGGCATGCTTGAAACAGTCGGTGCCGCGCCCGCGCTCACCGTGCTCGGAGCGGGCATCGAAGCACCGCTCCTGCATATTCGCCTCGGCCCCGACGGCTGGCTGGACATAGGTGTTACGAAAATGCTGACGAAAATGGCGGGTTTTCCCTGGCCGGGGAACGAACCGGATCATGCAATCGTCATAGATGTGAGCGAGCGTCTGATTTAACCTCGGCTCCCATGGAAGGAAATGTCCGACGACACTGGCACTATCGCGGCCTCGCGGACAGGCGGAATGCGGGATACTGAACGGTGGAAATGTTCAATCCTTCAAAGGCGATGCAGGCGGCCGCACTGGTACTGGTCATCATGGCGCTTGCGGCAACCCTCGCAAGGGCAATCTGGTTTTTCGCGCTCGGGCCGGAAGCCACGCAGTTCGTCCAGTCGACCCCCCCGGAAGCGCCGTCATCGCCAGACGTCATGGATATCGAAGGGATCGTTGCGCAGAACCTCTTCGGCACGCCACGGTCGACGGCCAGCGGTCTTGACGTCGACGCCGCCCCCGACACTGAACTCGATCTCAGACTGTTCGGGATATTTCTCGCCACCAGGCCCGAAGCATCCGTCGCGATCATCGGCTCGCGGGGCGATTCGGGCGAAGCCTATGGTGTCGGCGACCCGATCTTCGGCAATGCGAAGGTGGCGGAAATCCACGGGGACGTCGTCTTGATCAGCCGCGCCGGCATCATGGAGGCACTTCGCTTCGACGATGAACCGGTTCTGGTGGCCAACCCCGGGCCGCGCGGGAGTGGGGCCGATTCGTATACGCCGGCCGAACCACCGCTGGCCGCGAATGCCGATGTCGCGCCCGTCACCATCGAGGAGTCGATCGAGGTGTTCCGTGACCAGCTCGAGCAGGACCCGGAACGGACGCTTCGCGCCATCGGCCTGGAACCCGTTTCCATCGACGGCGACACGGGGTACCGCATCGGTCAGAGCACCGCGTCACGCCAACTTGGCCGAACGGGCCTGCAGCCCGGCGACACGATCATGTCGATCGACGGGCAGCCGATCGGCGACATGCAGCAATATCCCAAGGTCTTCGGGGAGGCACTGTCGAAGGGTTCGGCCCGGATCGAGATCCGGCGTGGCGAGCGGCGGTTCTTCCTGACGACGTCGCTCGCGACGCTCATCGCGCTCGCCTCCACCGACCGGGAATCCGCCTGAGCAACACCATGGACCTTCGACCTCACATGGAACAACCGTCTCCGGGACGTCCGTGTGGTACTTGCCCGGAAAACGACCGCAGTAGTGGACGCGCACTCGCCGCCGCGTTTGCGACCGCCCTGATGTTCCTGGCCGCAACGGCAGTCGCGGCGCAAGACACCGGCGAGGAGCCGGAGACCTGGGTCATCAATTCACCAAGCGTCGACATGGTGCAGTTCATCACGCAGGTCTCCCAGATCACCGGCAAGACCTTCGTCATCGATCCGCGCATAAAGGGTACGGTCAGTGTCGTATCGCAGGCCGCCCTGGACAGGGACGGGGTCTACGATCTGCTGCTTTCCGTGCTCCGGGTACACAATCTCGGCGCCGTTGCCGTGGGCGACGGCGATGTCGTGCATATCGTTCAGAACGTCACCACGGTCAAGCAGTCCGGCGGTGTCGTCGGCGAGGCTCCGGAGGTGCCGAGCCAGGAAATCGTCACCCAGCTGATCCCGGTGCAGAACGTCCAGGCCGCCGAACTCGTCAAGATATTGCGGCCGATGAGTCCGCAACACGGTCACGTCGGCGCCGTGGCGGACCGCAACGTCATCATCCTCAGCGACCACGCCAACAACGTGGAGCGTCTCAAGCAGGTCATCCGCGAACTCGACGTGCTGAACGACGACGAGGTGACGGTGCGGGCGCTCCAGCATGCGTGGGCCAGCTCGGTGGTAGAGATCCTGGAGAAGGTCGCGCCCGAACAGATGGCAAAGGGCGCAGTCGGACCCCAATCCATCCGCATCATCGGCAACGAACGCAACAACAGCCTGCTGCTCCGGGGCAAGCCGCAACCGCTGGCGGTGGTGAACGATCTCATCGACAAGCTGGACGTGCCTGCCACGGCAATGAGCAACACCCAGGTGATCTACCTGTCCTACGCCGACGCCGAGACGCTTGCGGAGACCCTGAATCAACTGGTTGGAGGCCGGAGCAGCGAAAACGCCGACTCGCCCATAGAAACGACCATCCAGGCCGATACGGGGCTGAACGCCATCGTCGCCCGGACCAACCCCCGGACGATGAACGAGATTCTCAACATCGTCAAACAACTGGACACGCGACGTGCGCAGGTGCTGATCGAGGCCGCAATCGCCGAGATCTCGGTATCGGACCTGTTCAGCGTCGGCGCCGAAACCGCTGGTGCCGACGAGCGCGGGCGGTCCGTGCCGGCGTTCAACGCCACGCTGAACGGCATCATCGGCGCACTCCTGGGGGACGGCAGCACGGATACCGTCACTCCCGTGGATGCCCTGTCGCGGGCGGAGTCACCGACCCTCAGCATCGTCAAGCTCGACCGCGAGGGCGTCACGTTCGGAGTCGTCCTGAACGCACTGTCCACCAATACCGCCGCCGACCTCCTTTCCGCGCCCAGCGTGCTCACCCTGGACAACCAGGAAGCCAGGATCCATGCCGGCCAGGAAGTGCCGTTCCGCACCGGGTCGTTCACCACCGTCGGCGAGGGCACGACCAACCCCTTCACCACGGTCCAGCGATCGCTCGTGGGCATTACCCTCGAGGTCACCCCCCACGTCCACGAAGGCACCGCCGTAAGGCTCGAGATCAAGCAGACGGTGTCGAACATCCTCGATTCCGGGCTGGCATTGAACGCCGCGGACCTCATCACCCAGCAACGCGAGATCGAGACGACCGTGCTCGCCGAGGGCGGCGAGACGATCGTTCTCGGCGGATTGATCCAGAACGACTACCGGGATACCGCGAAGAAGGTCCCGGTGCTGGGCGATATTCCGCTTGTCGGACGGTTGTTCCGCAGCACCTCCCAGACGCGCAACAAACGGCACCTGCTGGTGTTCATTCGCCCGACCGTCGTCCGATCCCGGGAGGACGCAAACCGGGTGACCGCCCGCATGTACGACTACATCTGGGAGGTGCAGATCTACTCGCGCTCGCCCACCGCCTCCCCCGACAGCCTGTTCGAGGGCCAACCCGGGGACTGACCGGAGCTCATGCGCAGCGGGAAGGGCGACCGCAGGATCGCGTCAATCGCCAAGCGTATGAACTATGCCGTCGCACACGCGGTGGTGCGGTGGCTGACGCGTCCGAGCACACCCGGCATTCGGGCGACCGACGCCGTCAACACCGTCTATGTGCTCCGGTCACCCTCCCTCACCGACCTGATCGTCCTGGACCTGGTCGCGGAGCGACTGGGCGCCGCACGACCCCTGGATGCCCTGAAGTCGGACGGCATCGACGAGGACCACCGGTTCTTCTTCCTGAACCGGGGCGGTTTCCGGCGCCGGCCGACACGCGAGCATTCGAGGCGAATGCGCCGAATCGAGCACTGGCTCCTCAATCACCCGAATGCCGAGGCCACGCTGATTCCCGTATCGGTGTTCTGGGGCCGGGCCGGCAACAAGGACCGGTCCGTTCTGCGCGCGCTCTTCTCCGACAACTGGTCGGTCACCTCGCGATTCCGCCGGTTCATGAGCCTTTTCTTCAACCGGACCGACATCCTGGTGCAGTTCGCCACCCCCATAGCGTGGCACGAGATCATCGACCCGGGCATGGATCCGGACCGGCTGGCACGCCGCACCGCTCGGCTGGTGCGCGTCAAGCTCCGCAACCAACGCACCGCGGCCCTTGGCCCCGACCTGTCGCACCGGGGAAGCCTGGTCACGCAGATACAGCGAAGTGAAGCCGTTCGGACGGTCGTAGAGGCAAGCGAAGACCCGGCCGCTTCCGCGCGGCTCGCGAGGCGCTATGCGAACGAGATGGCTTCAGACCTGTCCTATCCGGGCTTGAGGATTTTCAATGGCTTCCTCACCTGGTTCTGGAACCGCATCTACGCCGGTATCGACGTACGGGGTCTCGAGCGATTCGCCGATGTGGCCGAGACGCATACGCTGGTGTACGCCCCCAGCCATCGTTCGTACATCGACTTCCTGCTGCTGTCCTACGCGTTGTTCCACGCCGGGCTGATGCCGCCGCATATCGCGGCCGGCGACAACCTGAACATGCCGGTCATCGGTCCCCTGCTTCGCCGGGGCGGGGCCTTCTTCATACGTCGGCAATTCGCCAGCGACCCGCTCTATTCAGCGGTGTTCTCGGAGTATCTCCACCAGGTGCTGTGGCGTGGACACCCGGTCGAGTACTTCATCGAAGGCGGCCGTTCGCGGACCGGGCGCCTGCTCCATCCGCGCACCGGGATGCTGCGTCTCACCGTTCGCAGCCATCGGCGCGGCGTGCTGCGCCCCATCGCCATCGTGCCCGTGCATATCGGCTACGAGAAACTCGTCGAAGCCGGCGCCTACCTGGAGGAACTGCGGGGAGGGCCGAAACCCAGGGAGTCCGTTCCGAGCGCGGTCCGGAGCCTGCGGCTCGTGCGCCAGTCCTTCGGCAAGGTGGCGCTTGATTTCGCGGCGCCGATACGGCTGGCCGAGTTCGTGGCCGCCGCTGGCGAGAGAGACGAAGAGGAGGACGATCTCGTGCGCGGGCTCGCGAGCGAGATACTCACCCGCATCAATGCCGCTGCGGCGGTCAACCCCGTCAACCTCGTGGCACTCGTGACGCTGTCCATGCCCCGCTACGCCATCGACGAAAGGCTGGCGATTGAACAGATCGATTGTCTGCGCGACCTGCTCGCCCTCGACACCGTCAACCACGCGCACGAAATCACGCCGATGCCAGCGAAGGACATCCTTGCCCACGTCGAGTCACTCGGCATGCTCGACCGGGACACCCATGATTTCGGCGACATCCTGAGCCACGACGCATTCACGGCGGCGCGCATGACCTGGTACCGCAACAATGCGCTGCCGGCATTCGCGGTGCCGGCACTGATCGCCTGCCTGCTCGTCAACCGTCGCCGGCGGGTGCGCGGCGCTGTCCTGGCCCGGTACTTCCACACGGTGTATCCCCACATGCGCGCAGAGCTCTTTCTCCGGGCCGCGGATGACGATCCCGTGCCTCGGTGGCTTGATCACCTGGCGCAGCTAAACCTGGTGACGCGGCATGAAGACGACGTGTTCGCGCCACCTCCACGGCACACGCCCGAACATTTCCGCCTGCGCCTGCTGGCCAACATCGTCATGCAGACCATCGAACGCTACTACATCGTGGTCGCTCTGCTGACGCGCAACGGCACCATGACGCGCGCCGACCTCGAACAGGAATGCAGCGTCGTCGCCCGCCGCATGTCGAGAATCTACGGCATCAACTCGCCGGACTTCTTCGATGCGGGTCTGTTCCAGCGATTCATCGGGGCATTGATCGCGCGCGGCGCGGCGGTGGAATCGGAAGCCGGCGAGGTCAGCCCCGCGCCGATTCTGCGCGAGGTTGTGCGCGGTGCCCAGGGGGTGATCAGCGATCAGTTTCGCCAGGCAGTCTCGCGTCCCCGTCAGTAGCCTGATCGACCCCCAGAAGTCCGCAGCCCCGGGGGCTGCCATACCTACGATGCGGGCGTTGGCGCCACGCGGTAGATCCTGCCCCCGTAGTCGTCCGAGACGAGCAATGTTCCATCCCGCGCCACCAGCACGTCAGCAGGACGCCCGCTGACCGCTTCGCCGTCGAGCCAGACGTCCACGAACGGTTCAGCCTTCGTCGCCCCCGCACGCACAACGCTCACCCGGTAGCCCACCTTCGACAGCCGGTTCCAGGACCCGTGCTCCGCGATGAAAAGCGCCCCCTCGTACGCCGCCGGGAACAGGCTGCCGTCGTAGAACGCCATCCCGAGAGCAGCCGAATGTGCCTGTATCTCGTAGACCGGCGCCACGTAGTCCGCCGGATCGTGGTCCGCGCCGAACTCCCGGTCCCTGATGTCCGTGCCGTGAATGAAAGGGTAACCGTAGTGCGCCCCCGCCTCCTCCACCACGTTCACCTCCTCCGGGGGCAGGTCCGGCCCCATCCAGTCGCGGCCGTTGTCGGTGAACCAGAGCTTCCCGGTCTCCGGATGCCAGTCCATGCCGACGCTGTTGCGTACCCCGCGCGCAAGGATGGACCATTCGCCGGTATCGGGATGCATGCGGAGAATGGTGGCGAACACCTCTTCCTCCCGCCGGCATATGTTGCACGGCGCGCCGACCGGAACGTACAGGTATCCGTCCGGACCGACCGACAGGTACTTCCAGCCGTGGTGCCGTTCGGTCGGCAGCGAGTCGGTCACGACCTCCGGCTGCGGCTGATTCCTGAACGTGCGCTCGATGTCGCGATATCGAAGCACCCGGTTGAGCGCCGCCACGTACAGGTCGTTGCCTTTCAACGCAATTCCGCTCGGCACCTTGAGGCCCATCGCAAACGTCACCACCTCCGCCTCCCCACCCGGTGCCAGCGTCACCGCGTACAGGTTGCCGGCCGATCGCGATCCCACCAGCAGGAGGCCGGAGTCAGTTTCCGCCATCTGGCGCGCGTTCGGCACCTGGTCCGTCACTACCGACAGCGAGAAGCCCGGCGCCACTCCCTCCCCGGCGGCCGCCAGCCCGGAAATGACCGCGAGTGCAAGAACCAGCGATCCGACTGCGATCCGGCGCACATCTCGTTGAAAGCTCATGCACTAAAGCTTGTGGGACTCGACGTGCCAGGGTCAATGTTCAAGGCACCTTCCATGGAACAACTCTTTGAACGGTTTCATTAGTTCACGCGGCTGTAGCAGG
>JAPPGA010000023.1 GCA_028821515.1 Gammaproteobacteria bacterium
AAATTGGTAGACACGCTAGCTTCAGGTGCTAGTGGGGGTAACCCCGTGGAGGTTCGAGTCCTCTCCTCGGCACCATCATCGCGCTCGAACCTGGCGATGTTCTGGTCGACGGACTGGACGTCGCGCTCTCGGTTGCCGGTACCCGGTCCTGATCAGGGGATCGGCAGGTAGCCGCGGTCGACGCCCTTGGTGAGCACCGCAACCGCGTTGTGCGGGTGCAGGCTCTCGTGGTGCTCGACGCGCACCCAGTAGTCAATCAGGCGTGATTCCCGCTCCAGCGCGGATTTCACGCGTCGCGCGGCGTCCTCGCAGAACATGAGGTTGGTGGCGTTTAACCGCGCGAACTCCTGTTCATCCTCGCGTTTGACCGCAGTCTGCACCGGCGTCTGGACCGCGTCCTCGACGGCGTCGATCAACTTGGTGACCGGGAAGTGTTCCAACCTGTGGTCGAACTTGGCGAGGACGCGCGCGATGCTGCGCTGGGCGTGCGGCGTGGCAACGAAGGACTGTTCGGATCCGAGCCATTCCCGGACCGCTGCCACGTCCACTTCCCCGGTGCTGCCGAAGTCCCGGTCAAACTGCTGCTGAACCAGTTGCCGGGAGAGCGCGGCGGAGCATGGACAGGTGCTGGAATAGTGGACGCCCACGGCCAGTTCTACATGCGTTTCGCCGTCGATGTGGGTGCCCTTGATGGAAACGGGGTAGGCGTTCCATCCGGAGTTCTCTGTCACGAGGGCCCGGCGGCGCAGGTAGTAGTCGAAGTCGAACTGCACGAAGGCGCGGTCGGACAGGCCACGGTGCGATTCGAGTAGTGACGCGAGCAGAAGCTTCAGTCCGGCGACGCTCAAGGGGCGCGTCTCCAGGTGCTCGTCGAGAATCAGGTACAGGCGGGACATGTGGATGCCCTTTGCCTGCGGGTCGGCCAGGTCCACGTAGATCTGCACCCGTGCCTGCACTTCGCGCACGTTACCGTCGTCACGAATTCGCAACGGTTGGTGCACCTCGCCCATGCCGACCCAGTCGAGGGTCTCCTCGGGGTTGCGCAGTTCCCGGCTGGCAATGTCGGGCATGTCCGTGATCAACACGAGCCCGGGTGTGCCTTTCGCTGCCTGGTCCATACTATTCATCAGTTGTTATCGCCTCGTCGAAGGCGATTCGGTCGAGGATTGCTATCCAGTTTCCGATTGACATTGGCGGATTCTATGCGAAACACGGTCAAACGTCTCCGCGCTCACTTCGCCATCGAGGCGCGCTCTTCGTCGGTCAGCGTGCGCGCTTCGTCCTCCATCATCACCGGGACGCCGTCGCGGACCGGATACGCGAGACCGCTCTGCCGGCACCACAGTTCGTTCAGGTCGCGGCGGTAAACGAGCGGTCCACGGCTGACCGGGCAGACGAGGATTTCAAGCAGCCTGGAGTCGATCATGGTGCAAAGGGATCCTGCAGAATGATGGTGTCGTCCCGTTCCGGGCCGGTCGAGACGATGTGGATCGGTGTCCCGACGGTGGCTTCGACGCGGCTGAGGTACGCACGGCAGTTTTCCGGTAGCGCATCGTGGTTGCGAATGCCCAATGTCGACTCGTTCCAGCCGGGAAGTTCCTCGTAAACGGGTTTGACCTGGCTGTACGACTCGTTGCCGAAACTCCCGCCGCCGCCTTCGTAGCCGACGCATAGCCGGACGCTCTCGAGATGGTCCAGGACGTTGAGCTTGGTCACGCACAGGCCGGTAATGCTGTTGCTCTCGGTCACCCGCCGCAACGCCACCGCGTCGAACCAGCCGCAGCGGCGGGGCCGGCCGGTGGTGGAGCCGAACTCGTTGCCCTTCTCGGCCATCCACCTGCCCGTCTCGTCAAAGAGTTCCGTGGGGAACGGCCCGGAGCCGACCCGCGTGCAATACGCCTTGGCGATCCCGAGGATGTAGTCGAGATTCCGGGGGCCGAAGCCGGTTCCGGTGGCGGCGCCGCCGGCCGTGGTGTTTGAGGACGTGACGAACGGATAGGTGCCGAGGTCGATATCGAGCATCGCTCCCTGGGCGCCCTCGAACACGATGTTCTCGCCGGACTCGCGCAGGGAATGCAGGATCGCGCCGATGTCGGCGACGAGGGGGCGCAACGATTCCGCAAGCTCCTGGGCGCGGTCGAGCGTCTCATTGAAGTCGATGGGGTTGATTCGGTGGTAGTTCTCCAGCACGAAGTTGTGGTACTCCATGACTTCGGCAAGCTGGTGGGCGAATTGTTGCGGATGGAGCATTTCGCCGAAGCGCAGTCCGCGCCGTGCCGCCCGGTCCTCGTAAGCGGGGCCGATGCCGCGTCCGGTGGTACCGATCCTGCGATTGCCGAGGGCCTTTTCCCGCGCGTTATCGAGGGCGATGTGGTAGGGCATGATCAGCGGACACGCCGGAGAGATCCGCAGGTGGCTGCGAACGTCGACGCCTTTTGCCTCGAGTCCCTGAATTTCCTCCATGAGCGCATCCGGCGATAGCGCGACGCCGTTGCCGATAAGGCACTGCACTTCGGGACGCAGGACGCCGGAAGGGATGAGGTGCAGCACGGTCTTCTCGCCGTCGATGATGATGGTGTGCCCGGCGTTGTGTCCGCCCTGAAAACGCACCGCCGCCGCCGCCTGTTCGGTCAGGCGGTCCACGATCTTGCCCTTGCCCTCGTCGCCCCACTGGGCGCCGAGCACGACGACGCTGCGTCCCACTTAAGTCTCTCTCACAAGTTGACCGCGCATGGCGCGCGGGCGGATGGGGCGTTCCAGACCCCGGTTCAGACAGGCTGCTAGCCGTCCCCGTCCTTCAGGTACTTGAAGAACTCGCTGTTGGGATCCACGATCAGGAGGTCGCCCTTCTGGCTGAACACGGACACGTAGGCGTTGATGCTCCGGTAGAACTCGTAGAACTCCGGATCGGCGCCGTACGCTTCGGCATAGATGGCGGCCGCGCCGGCATCGCCATCGCCGCGAATCTGCTCGGCTTCGCGGTACGCCTCGGCCTCGACGACGACGACCTGCCGGTCGGCGTCCGCGCGGATACCGAGGTCGACCTCTCGGCCGGTTGCACGGTATTGCTGCGCTTCGATCTCGCGTTCGGAGTTCATTCGGTCGTAGACGGCGGCAGACACTTCCGGCGGAAGGTCTATCCGTTTCACCCGAACGTCTATGACATCCACGCCGACGTCGCGCCGCATTTCGTTGTTCAATTGCTGCGTCAGGTCCGCCATCAGTTGGTCGCGTTCTCCCGAAATGACCTCGTGCATGTCCCGCCGGCTGATCTGGTTGCGCAAGCCTTCGTTCACGCGCTGTGACAACAGGAGTTCCGCCCTCCGCTGGTCCCCGCCCTCCGTTGTCTCGTAGTAGGTCTGGACGTCGCTCACCCGCCACTTGACGAACGAGTCCACGACGAGCGGCTTTTTCTCCAGCGTGAAGTATCGTTCCGGCGGCGAATCCAGCGTCTGTATGCGGCCGTCGAACTTCTTGGCGTCGTCGGCGATGGGCAGCTTGAAATGCAGCCCCGGGTCCAGGTCGACCTGTGTTATCTCACCGAAGCGAAGCACGAGCGCACGCTGCCTCTCATTTACCGTGAAAAACACGTCGTACGCCAACACCGCGACCACGATAACAACAGCGGCCAACAACATGTTGCGGATTGACATCATTGGTCTGCCCTCCTGACGTTTGGCTTCATTTGTGAGGCGTCACCGGGAGTCGCGGCGAGTCGCGGGAAGTCTTTCGCTCACCAGTTCGTCGACCAGTCGCCGCAGCTCGGACTCCTCGGGACTGCCGGCCGTACCGCTGCCCTGCATGAGGCGGTCGAGCGGCAGGTACAGCAGGTTGTTGCCGCCCTCGACATCCACGATGACCTTTGAACTCTGGCTCAGGACCGACTGGATGGCGTCGATATACAGGCGGTCGCGCGTGACTTCCTCGGCTTGTTGGTATTCGGTAAGCAGCTTCGTGAACCGGTCGGCCTCGCCCTTGGCCCGCGCCAGCACCCGGTCGCGGTAGGCATTCGCTTCCTCAAGCTGCCGTTGCGCCGCACCGCGCGCTTCCGGAACCACTTTTTCCGAGTAGGCATTCGCGAGGTTCACGAAGCGCTGTTCGTCCTCCTTGGCCTTTTGCACGTCGTCGAACGCCTCTTGCACCTGGTCCGGGGGCCCGCTCTCGTCGATGTTCACCGTCTGTACTAGGATGCCGGTCTGGTAAAGGTTCAGATAGTTCTGTAGGCGTTCCTGTACTTCGCTGCCGAGAGCGGCACGGCCCTCGGTAATGACATTGTCCATCGTTGAACTGCCGACGACATGCCGAAGCGCGCTCTCCATCGCGTGCTCAACGCTCTTGTCGGGGTCGTTCACCTGTACGAGGTACGAAACGGGATCGCCGATCACATACTGGACCGTCATGCTGATGTCGACGATGTTCTCGTCCTCGGTCAGCATGAGCGCATTGTGGGACTTTTCGTTGAGGCGCGTTGCCATCACTTTTTCCACGCGGTCGATGATCGGGGGATTCCAGTGCAGCCCGGGAAGCTTGACCTCGTCCTGGGCCTTGCCGAAGCGGAACACGACGCCGCGCTCCTGCAGGTCGAGCTGGTAAATGCCCAAAATGCCGTAACCGATCACGAGCACGGCGAGAACCCCGCCGAACAACTTGAGGCTGATGCCGCCACCGCCTCCTCCGCGGCCTCCGAACAGGCCGGAGATCTGGGACTGCAGCTTGCGAAGCGATTCGTCGAGGTCGGGGGGACCTTGTTCGCCGCCGCGGCCGCCCCAAGGGTCTCTTGGGCCGCCGCCACCTGGGTCATTCCACGCCATGGGTAATGCAATCCCCGCCAATCGTCGAAGGGTTCGATGGGATTCTATGGGCCGCCATCATTCGCTGCAACAACACTCGGACCGGCGGCCAGTCAGGACAAACCACTACCCGGCGGGCAGGATGCGAGCTATTCCCCGGGGGCGGCGAACCGGGCATCTACCCGGCGCGGGATCGCTTGGGTGCCGAGGAGCCTTCAGCCGGGGGAGCTTCCCGGCGCGCTGACGCGTGAGGAAGTGCCGGCATTTCCTCGCGGTCGGAGGCGTACTTCCTTGAAAGCCTGGCCGTTTCGGCCCGGTCGAGCCGTACCCGCAATGCGAGCGAGCCGTCCTCCTGCACGGTTTCGTTGAGCACTGCCCCCAACGCGTACAGGCGCGCACGGAGTTTGCCGGATCCGGAATTGAGCAGCACCGTCACCGGCTTGGCGTTGACACCGAGGGCCCGTCCCAGTGCCTTTCTCAAGGTCTCGAGGCCGGTTGCGTCCCTGGCGCTGACCACGACGCGCGCCAACTCGGATTCGCGGCCGTCGTCCCAGATGTGTACGTGGTGCTGGTCCACGAGGTCCGCCTTGTTGAGGACCTTGATCGTCGGCACGTCGGCGGCGCCGATCTCTTCAAGCACGGCATCCACTTCGCGGACAAGGTCGTCCGCGTCGGGTGCCGCGGCGTCCACGACGTGCAGCAGGAGATCCGCTTCGGCGACCTGCTCCAGGGTGGCCTTGAACGCATCCACGAGGCCGTGGGGGAGGTCGCGGATGAAACCGACGGTGTCCGCCAGTACGACCTTGCCGACGCCGTCGATATCGGTGCGGCGCATGAGCGGGTCCAGCGTGACGAATAGCTGGTCGGCGACAGTGGCGCGCGCGTCGGTCAGGGCGTTGAACAGGGTGGACTTGCCGGCATTGGTGTAACCGACCAGCGCGACGGTGGGGATACCGGTTCTGGCGCGCCGCCGCCGGCTTCGCTGGCGCTGCCGGTGGACGCCTTCCAGCCGGGCGCGGACGCGCCGGATACGGTCCCGGAGCATGCGGGCATCGAGTTCTATCTGCCTCTCGCCGGCGCCGCGCATGGCGACGCCGCCTCGCTGGCGGTCGAGGTGGGACCAGCCGCGGGTCATGCGCGTCTGCATGTGACCGAGTTGCGCGAGTTCTACCTGTAGCTGGCCTTCACGGGTCTGCGCGCGGTCTGCGAATATCTGCAGGATGAGTTCCGTGCGGGTCATGACCCGGCGCTCAAGGCGCTGTTCCAGGTTGCGCTGCTGGGCCGGCGTCAGCTCCTGGTTGACGATCAGCAGATCCGCCTGTCCGGTGTCCATCGCCGACGCCACTTCGTCCACCTTTCCGCTGCCGATGAACCATTTCGGGTGCGGCCGGTTGCGCCTGGCGTGAATGAGCGCGACGGGCTCGATGGCGGTGGAGTGCACGAGTTGCGTCAACTCATCGGCGCTCGACCGGAGGTCTCGCTCCGACGAGTCGAGCCGAACATTCAGCAGGACAGCGCGCGACCCCGCTGCGGGGCGGTCAAAGAGCATTTCGAGGGACCGTGATGTCAGACGAGTTCGCTGGTCTCGCCGCGGCTTTCGCGGCGCACCCCTGGGGGTTGCAGGCGCACGTTCCGGGTCGGAACCACGGTCGAGATCGCATGCTTGTACACCATCTGGCTGACGGCATTTCGAAGCACGATGACGAACTGATCGAACGACTCGATCTGACCCTGGAGCTTGATGCCGTTGACGAGGTATACGGAGACGGGAACCCGCTCCTTGCGCAGCATGTTGAGGTAAGAATCCTGAAGGGGGTTCCCTTTCGACATGATGCTTTCCTCGGATGCGCGCTTAAAGCGAATCTACAACCGGACAATTTTGCGGCCTTGGTCCAAAAATTGCAAGATTTGGCCTGCGGCAGCGGTGGCTGGCGCGCCATCGACTTCCAGCAGGCCCGGCCAGCTTCGCAACCAGGTGGCCTGCCTGCGCGCGAGTTGGCGTGTCGCCGCCACCGCCTGTTCGCGCATCGCGTCGAAGTCGAGGTCCCCGTCGAGGTGGCGCCACACCTGGCGGTATCCCACGGCGCGCATGGAGGGTCTGGAAAGGTCGAGGTTCGGGATAGCGCGCAATCGCGCCACCTCTTGGACGAGGCCGCGTTCGAGCATCCGGTCGAAGCGCTGGCTGATGCGCGTCGCGAGGGCCGCATCCCTGCTGAGCGCGATCTCGAGCAGTGTGCAGTCGAGGCGCTCCCCGGCACTCGTGCCGGCAGAGGAAGACCACCACTCGGAGATCGGCGTACCCGACACGTAGAACACTTCGAGCGCCCGCTGAATGCGCTGCGGGTCGTTTGGATGAATCCGGGCTGCGGCATCGGGGTCGATCCGCTCAAGTTCGGCGTGCAGGGCCTTCCATCCCTGTTTCGCTGCGCGTTCCTCGATGGCGGACCGCGTCTCCGGATGGGCGGCGGGCAACGTCGACAGACCGTCTCGAAACGCCTTGAAATAGAGCATCGTGCCACCGACGAGGACGGGTAGCCTGCGGCGGTCCAGGGCGCGCGCGACCGCGGCATCCGCGCTGGCGAGAAAGTCGGCGGCCGAAAACGGTTCGGTGGGGTCGCGCACATCGATCAGCGCGTGGGGATAGCGGTCCAGCACGTCGGACCCCGGTTTCGCCGTGCCGATGTCCATGCCCCGGTAGACCATCGCCGAATCGACGCTGATCAGGTCGACGTCGGCCAGGTCGGCGAGTGCGAGTGCGGCGTCGGTCTTGCCCACGGCCGTGGGCCCCATGATGCAGACGGCAACGCGCCGCTCCATGCAGTTTTACCGGCCGCGAAGGAACAGGTGATCGAGTTGCTGCATGCTCTGCACGAAGTACGTGGGACGTCCGTGATTGCACTGTCCCGCGTTGGGCGTCGTCTCCATCTCCCGCAGGATCGCATTCATTTCCGGAATCGAAAGCCGGCGGTTCGCTCGCGCGGATCCGTGGCACGCCATGCTGGCGAGTAATTCGTCCGCCTTCGCCTGGACCGCGTCGCTGGTGCCGAACTCGGCGATCTCGTCGAGCACGTCGCGGACGAGCGCCGCTGCATCGCTGTCCGCCAGCAGGGAAGGCACTTCGCGAATGACGCAGCTCCGGGGGCCGGAGCGGTCGATGGCGAGCCCCAGCCTTGCGAGTTCCCCGCCATGCGTCTCGGCAAGGTCGGCCTCGCGCGGTGTGACGTCGATCGGGATGGGCACCAGGAGCCGTTGCGCCGTCAGTTTGCCGCTCCCGTAATCGGCTTTGAGCTTTTCGTAAGTGATGCGCTCGTGGGCGGCATGCATGTCGATCACGACGAGGCCTTCCTCGTTCTGGCTCAGGATATAGACCCCGTGAAGCTGCGCGAGGGCGTAGCCGAGGGGAGGGACGTCGTGGTCATCGGTCGGGGGCGCATCGTGAACGGCGGGCGCATCGACTTCGGCGACCAGGGAGGAAAGACTCATGGAGGTCTGCGGATAGGGCGAATGCCGGTGTGGTGCGTGCCCGTGGTGACTGCCGGGCGGAAGACGGTCGCCTGCCGGCGGGCCGGATTCGGCCCCGGGCCGGGCGTCCGACAGCAGACGGTGCAGGGAAGCGAAGACGAAGTCATGCACGCGGCGGGAGTCCCGGAAACGGACTTCGCGCTTGGTGGGATGCACGTTGACGTCGACGCTGCCGGGATCGAGTTCCAGGAACAGCACGAACACCGAGTGACGTCCGTGGAACATGACGTCCCGATAGGCCTGCCGGACCGCGTGACCGGCGAGCCGGTCCTGCACGGCGCGGCCGTTCACGAAGAAGAACTGCGCGTTAGCCTGGGCGCGGGTGTAACCGGGAAGGCCGATCCAGCCGCTCAGGCGAAGGTCCCCGTTACCTGTGTCGATGGCGATGGACTGGGAAAGGAACTCGCTGCCCATGATCGCATCCAGCTCCCGCCCGGCCGGAAGCCGTTCCATGACGCGCTGGCCGTGTCTCAGTTCGAAGGCGACATCAGGGTGGGCGAGGGCCAGTCGTCGCACGACGTCGCTCACATGGCCGGTCTCGGTGCGTTCTGTCTTGAGGAACTTTCGCCGTGCCGGCGTGTTGTAGAACAGGTCCGCCACCTCGACGGTGGTCCCGACCGGAGTGGCAGCCGGCCTGAAGGCCTCTTCTGTTCCACCCGCCAGGTTCAGGGACATGCCGCCGCCGGCGGAAATCGCCGAGGTGATGGTGAGCCTGGAGACGGATGCCGCGCTGGCCAGGGCCTCGCCGCGAAAACCGAGAGTTTCGACGCCATCGAGATCGTCCGCGCCGCTGATCTTGCTGGTGGCGAAGCGGCTGACGGCGAGCCTGAGATCATCCGGTGCGATCCCGCAGCCGTCGTCCTGCACCACGATGCACTTGACGCCGCCGTTTTCGATGGTCGTCCTGATGGACCGCGCGCCGGCGTCGAGGCTGTTTTCGATCAGTTCCTTGACGATGGATGCCGGCCGCTCGACGACCTCGCCCGCGGCGATCTGGTTGGCGACGAACTCGGACAGCCGGTGGATGCGCGGCATGCGTGTCTCTCAGGACCCTGCTGCCCCTGGGATACGGAGCACCTGCCCAACGTGGATCCGGTCCCCCTTGATGCCGTTGGCCGCGCGCAGCGCTCCCATCGACACGCGGTAGCGCAGGGCGATCTCAGACAGTGTGTCGCCGCGCTGGATGACGTAGCGAAAGCCACCGGCGGCGACGCGCGCCGCGATCAGTGTGTCGGGCGGTGGGTTCTTGACGACGTAGGCGCGAATACCGTCGCCGATGGCGCGGGCCAGGCGTCTCTGGTACGCGGCGTTCGTCAGCAGGCGAGCGTCTTCCGGATTGGTAAGGAAGCCCGTCTCGATCAGTACCGCTGGCACGCCGGCAGCCCTCAACACGGCGAAGTTCTGCAACCGGGTGGTCGGCTTGTGGAGGCGGGCGGTGGGCGCCAGCGATCGAAGAATGGTGTCTCCGATTTCGATTCCCCCGGCTTGACTGAACCCCAGCGACAGGTCCACGAGCGTCTCCGCGACATGGGATGGCTGGCCATCGAGCGAGATGCCCCCGACCCCGCCGACGCCGCCTATCAGGTCGGATCTGTTCTCTCTTTCCGCCAGGATGCGGGCAGCCTCGGATGAACTGCCGCGCTCGGACAGCGCGAAGATGTGAGCGCCCCGAACCTTCGGCATACGGAAGGCGTCGGCGTGTATCGAAATGAAGAGGTGGGCCGAGTGCTTCTGGACCATCTCGGCGCGCTGCCGCAGACCAACGTAGTAGTCGCCCTCGCGGGCCATGACCGTGCGGTATCCCTCGGTCCCGTTCAGGTCCCTTTCCAGCGCTCTCGCAACGGCGAGGGCGATGTCTTTCTCCTTTACTCCGCCGACACCCGTGGCGCCATGGTCATCTCCACCGTGGCCGGCGTCCACCACCACCACGACATCGCGCTCGCCGTCCGGCATGCGGATTATGGGTGATGGCCTCCTTCGCTCGATGGCGTGGAGGTCGACGACGAGCCGGTATCCATACGGCTCGATGGGATTGAGCTGGAAGTGCCTGGGATCGACCTGCTCGGCAACGTCGAGCACGATGCGGTAGGCCCCGTCCGGGCGCGCCGCACGCCGGATCCGCTTGATCAGGTCGCTGTCCTTTTTCGGCAGCGCGATCGTCGCCTCGGGGCTCGTGTCCTTGAGATCGATGACGACCCGCAACGGATTCTCCAGGGAAAAGATCTTGTAGGCGACCTTGGTGCTGGTGTCGAAGACCACGCGCGTGTGGTCTGGGGCGTCGTGGGTGCGGATTCCTTCGAGATCGGCGGCGTTCCCGCCGGCCGCTGCCGCGACCGCGGCGGCAAGTGAAAGCGCCGGAAGTCCTCGGAGCCCTCGGCGGGCGCCGGCCCGGCTACGGTCGCGAGGACCGGTGGTCGACCATTTCAAGCAGTCTGCCTCCATCGATCTCGTGGAGTGAAATGTCCACGTCCGGATCGGGCAAGCGGTCCGCTGCACGCTCCGGCCACTCTACCAATTTTAACGCCGACGACCCCATCAGGTCATCGACCCCGATGAATTCGAGTTCTTCCGGGTCGGCGATGCGATAGAAATCGAAGTGGAAGATCTCGCGGTCTCCCAGGGCGTAGGGTTCGAGGAGCGTGTACGTCGGGCTCTTTACCGGTCCGGTATGCCCCAGTCCCCGCAGGATGCCGCGGGCCAGCGTGGTCTTGCCGACACCGAGTTCTCCGCGCAGAAACACCAGTTCGTCGCCGAGTTGCGCGCTGAGCGCGGTGCCCCAGTCCAGGGTCGCGTCGGCATCGGGCAACTTGACGGTGGTCGTCTTCAACGGTGCCGTCAATCCAGCCAGAGATGGCGGATGATGTCGCTTGCGACGATGGGTTGCGGCGCCCGCCGATCCGCGGCCAGGTCGCCCGCCGCCGCGTGAAGCGAAACCCCGGCTTCGGCGGCGGTCTGGATGTCACGCCCCTGCGCCAGCAGTCCCGCGATGATTCCCGTCAGCACGTCGCCGCTGCCGGCGGTCGCGAGCCCGGGATTCCCGGCGGTGCAGATCCCCACGACTTCGCCGCTCTTGGCGACCAGTGTTCCCGCTCCCTTGAGTACCACGACGTTTCCGAATCGTGCGGACAGCTCACGCGCGGCGGCGGGCCGGTCGGATACCGTCGCGCCGCCCAACAGCCGGGCCGCTTCGCCGGGATGCGGCGTGAGAATGCTCAACGCCGGCACGCGAAGGCCGCGGTATGCAATGAGGTTGAGGCCGTCCGCGTCTATGACCGCCGGTTTGCCGGCCGAGAGGGCCTCGTCCAGCAGTTGCTCTCCCCAGGGTCCGCGTCCGAGGCCGGGGCCGACGGCAACGACGGTGCAGGCGTCGAGCAGATCGCTGATGTCGTCGCCCTCCGATACGCCGCGCACCATCAGTTCCGGCATCCGCGCGAGGATGGGCGCGCGGTGTTCAGGCCGGGTCAGGATGCTGACCAGTCCGCAACCGGTGCGCAGTGCCGCTTCCCCGGCAAGCAGCGTGGCACCCCCCATGCCGCGCTCGCCGCCGATGACGAGCACATGGCCGAACTGGTTCTTGTGTCCGGATCTAGGACGTTGGGAGGGCGGAGGCGGCGAGACCACGGTGATGCCGGGGACGGCGTCGTAGATCCCGGCGGGGACGCCGAGGGCATCGAAGACGATTTCTCCGGCATGATCGACGCCTTGGCCGGTATGCAGGCCGAGTTTCTCGCCGATGAAGGTCACGGTGACATCGGCCCGGACCGCCGCACCCAATGTTGCGCCCGAGTCGGCGGAGATGCCGCTCGGGAGGTCGATGGCGAGGACCGGTCTGCCGGCGGCATTGATGGCATCTATCGCTGCCCGGTACTGCGGCCGAAGCTCTCCCGTGGCGCCCGTGCCGAGCAGGGCGTCCACGACGACACCGCCGGCGACATCGAGCGACGCGTCGCCCGGCGGGACGCCGACATCTGCGGCCCAGTCGCGGGCGGTGGCCGCGTCGCCCTTCAGCCTCGAAGGATCGCCGACCTGGAGGAGTTGCGTGTCTATCCCGGCTTCGACGGCCATGCCGGCAACGATGTAGCCGTCGCCGGCGTTGTTCCCCGATCCGCAGGCGACCGTGATTGCGCGGCAGTCCGGCCAGCGGCGCCGCAACGTCTCGAAAGCCGCGCGGCCGGCGCGGCGCATCAGGCTGATCCCGGGAATGCCGTGGGTCTCGATGGCCGTCCGGTCAAGCTGCCGAACCTCGGCTGCGGTGTAGACTCTGCCCGGGCGGTGCATGGCGGGATTATACGCGCGCGACCGGATGGACCTTGACGAGTTGGCGGACAACATCCGCGCCTGGGCTTCGGAACTGGGATTTCAGCAGGTCGGAATCACCGACACCGACCTGTCCCGATGCTCGGCGGACCTGCGCCGCTGGATCGGCCAGGGGTTGCACGGGACGATGGGGTACATGGCGCGCAACGTGGAAAAGCGCCTGCAACCCGAGCGCCTGGTTGATTCCACGATACGGATCATCTCGGCGCGGATGGACTACATGCCGGCTGATACCCTGCCGCCGCTGCCGGAGAACGACGGCAGCGCCTACCTTGCCCGCTATGCCCTCGGCCGTGATTACCACAAGACCGTGAGGCGGCGGCTGGCGCGGCTCGCAAGCCGCATCAACGCGTCCGCGGGCGGCCACTATCGCGCCTTCACGGACTCGGCGCCGGTGCTGGAGAAACCCCTGGCCGACAAGGCGGGGATCGGATGGACGGGCAAGAACACGCTGCTCCTGAACGAAGACGCGGGCTCGATGTTCTTCCTCGGGGAGATCTACACGAACATCCCGTTGCCGGTGTCCACCATCGGGGCGTCGGACCAGTGCGGCGCCTGCAAGGCATGCATCAACGTCTGCCCGACCGGCGCTATCACCGGCCCCCGGCGGCTGGACGCCAGGAAGTGCATCTCCTATCTCACTATCGAGCACAAGGGCACCATTCCGCTGGAACTTCGGGAGGCAGTCGGCAACCGGGTCTTCGGTTGCGACGACTGTCAACTCGTGTGTCCGTGGAACCGGTATGCCACGAGGACGGCGGAAGCGGACTTTGCGCCGCGCCACGGGCTCGACAGCGCGAGCCTCGCCGAGCTCCTGAGTTGGGACGAAGCGACCTTCTCGGCGAAGACCGAGGGAATGGCTTTGCGGCGCGTCAACTATCGGCAATGGGTCCGCAACCTTGCCGTCGCGGCGGGCAATGCGCCCTACGGGAAGAAGCTGGTCGACCTGCTGCGCCAGCGGCGGGCGGATGCGGACGAGATGGTCGCCGAGCACATCGACTGGGCCCTGGCGCGCCAGGCGAACGGTCAGGCGATCAGGGTGTGTGGAAGAACCGCTGGCGGTAGAACCTGAGTTCGTCGATCGACTCGCGAATGTCCTCCAGCGCGCGGTGGGCATTGGCCTTCCGTCTTTGCGAGATGAGTTCCGGGTGCCAGCGGAACGCGAGTTCCTTGATGCTGGAGACGTCGATGATCCGGTAGTGCAGGAAGGCCGCGACTTCCGGCATGTACTTGATGAGGAACCGCCGGTCCTGCCAAATCGTGTTGCCGCAGAGCGGCGACGTGTCCCGTGTCGTATGCCGCTCGAGAAAGTCCAGCGTCTGCGCCTCGGCTTCGATGAGCGGCACGCCGTGCTGCCGCACGCGGTCGATGAGTCCGGAGGCGGTGTGGTGCTCGGTGTTCCACTCGTCCATGCGGGCAAGTGCCGCCTCCGGTTGCGAAACGGCCAGCACCGGCCCTTCCGCGATCACGTTGAGTTCGCTGTCGGTAACGATGGTCGCGATTTCGAGGATGACGTCCACCTCGGGGTCGAGGCCGGTCATCTCCATGTCCATCCAGACGAGGTGCGGCGGCATGCTGCGCTGCTCGATGGGTAACTGGGTTCTGGAGCATATATCATTCGCCGCGACCTCAATCAGCCAGGTTATCCGTGACCAGCCCCGCAACCATCACGGCCGAAGAACTGGTCGGGCAATCGCCCGATAACGATCTCCTCATCGTGCAGGTCACCTCGCCGGCGATCTTTGCCCAGGCCCGGATTCCGGGCGCGGTGCATGTTGCGCCGGCGGATCTCGTGCGGGGCCATCCTCCGGCGCCCGGGGAACTGCCGTCCGAACAGGCGCTGACCGCCCTGTTCCGCCGCATCGGCCTGACTCGGGAACGGACCGTCGTGGCCTGCGACGACGAAGGTGGTGGTTGGGCGGGCCGCCTGGCCTGGACATTGGATGTGATCGGTCACCACGACTGGCTGTATCTCGACGGCGGTATGCATGCATGGGCGGCAGCCGGATTCCCGTTTGAGTCGGGGCCGTCATCGGCGCCGCCTCCCTCCGATATCGAAGTGGCCGTCAGGACCGATCCAATCGCGCGCATCGACGCCGTGCGGGAGTCGCTGGGACAGGCGGACGCGACGATCTGGGACTGTCGCAGCGCAGAGGAATTCGCGGGTATCAAGCTGACTGCGGCCCGAAACGGGCACATCCCCGGTGCCACGCACCTCGACTGGCTGGAGCTGATCGACCGCGCTCGCAACATGCGCCTGATCGAGAATCTCGGTGAGTGCCTCGCGGCGCGGGGCATCTCCCCGGAGCGGAACGTGATCGTTCACTGCCAGACGCACCACCGCTCCGGACTCGCCTACATGGCGGCGCGCCTGCTCGGCTTTCCCCGGATTCGCGCCTACCCGGGGTCCTGGTCGGAGTGGGGAAACCGCAACGATACGCCGATTGAATGTTGAATCCTGCCGCGCTGTACCAGGCGCTGCCGACCCAGGCCATCTCTCGCCTGGCGGGGCTCCTTGGGCGAACCGAGATCCGTCCTGTAGCGCAGGCGCTGATCGGCGCCTTCGCGCATCACTACGGGGTCGATCTGAGCGAAGCGGAGCACGGGTCACCTGAAGACTACCGGTCGTTCAACGATTTCTTTACACGTCGGTTGAAGCCCGGCGCTCGGCCCATCGATGACGATGCGCGGGCTGTCGTCAGCCCGGCGGACGGGTATTTGAGTCAATTCGGCGCAGTCGAGGACCGGTGCCTGTTGCAGGCCAAGGGCCACCGGTTTTCGGTGCGGGCGCTGTTGACGGACGCGGACCTGGCTCGACGCTACGAGGGCGGCGCCTACGTCACGGTCTACCTTTCACCCAGGGACTACCATCGCGTCCACGCGCCGGCCGCTGGTCGCCTTGCGCGCACCATCGAGGTTCCCGGACGGCTGTTTCCGGTCAACGAAGGATCGCAGGCGTCCATTGCAGGACTCTTTTGCCGCAACGAGCGGTTGGTCTGCGACTTCGACACCTACGCCCTGATATTCGTCGGCGCGCTGATCGTCGCGAGTATCGAGACGGCCTGGGAGGGAGGCCCGCGGTCGCCCTACGGCACGTACCTGGTGCGTCCGGCAGGAAAGCGATTTGGTCGCGCCGAGGAGGTGGGCCGGTTCCTGCTCGGCTCCACGGTAATCGTGTTGTTTCCCCCGGGCGCGGTCGAGCTGGACCCTGCCCTCAAGGCCGGCATGCCCATCCGCATGGGTGAACGCATCGGTCTGTCGGGTTAAGCGCGGTCGTCCGGGAACGGCATCACATCCGCCACGGCGCGGGCGCCGACCTTGAGCGCCACCAGGCGATCGAACCCCACCGCAACGCCGGCGCAGTCCGGCAAGCCGCGGGCGTGCGCTGCCAGGAATGCCCTGTCGATATCGCGAACCGGCCGATCCCGTTCGCACCGCGCCAGGTTGTCGGCGGTGAGGCGTCGCGCGAGTTCCTCGACGTCGGTGAGTTCGTGGTATCCGTTCGCGACCTCGATGCCATTGATGACGAGTTCGAAGCGATCGGCGACGCCCTTCGAGATTCGCGCCAGCGCTGCTTGCCGCGCCGGGTAGCCGGTGACGAATACACGCTTGTCCCGGAGCCGCGCGACGGCGTCGGCGATGGCGAGGTCGAGTTCATCGGTGGTGGCGTGGTTGATATCGAGGGCTATGAGGCCAGCGAAGGTGCGCCGCTCGTAGTCCGAAGGCCCGATAAGCGCGTCGATCAGCGCGGCCAGTTCCCGCATCAGGTCGTCCGCACCAAAACCGATTCGGTACCACTCGAGCATGGTGAATTCGGTGTTGTGCCAACGGCCGGCCTCGTCCGCCCGGAACACGGGACCGATGCTGAAGATTGATGGGGCGCCGGCGGCGAGCAGGCGTTTCATGTGGTACTCGGGAGACGGCTGAAGGAAGCGGCCGTCCCGCGTTCGGATGCACTCGATCGCCGGATCGGTGACGGCGTGCCGGCTGAGGACAGGCATCTGTACCTCGAGGACATCGCGCTCCTCGAAGAAGCGGCGGGTGATGCGGAGCATGCGGGCGCGTACGTTAAGCGCCTTGATGTCGCAGGAGGGTTCCCAGCAGGGTCCGTCTGACGTCAACTCTTGACTCGGCTGACGTATTCCCCGGTGCGCGTGTCGATTCGGAGGACATCACCGATGTTGACGAACAGGGGCACCTTGACGGTGGCGCCCGTCGACAACGTGGCGGGCTTGGTCGCCCCCTGTGCGGTGTCTCCCCTGAGCCCCGGGTCGGTCTCCGCGACCTCGAGGTCGACGAAGTTCGGAGGCGTAACGGAAATCGGGTCGCCGTTCCACAGCGTGACCGTGAACGTATCCTGCTCCTTCAGCCAGTCTCGCGCCTCCGCCACTGCGGCATCGCCGGCCTCCACCTGTTCGTAGCTGCCGTCGGTCTTCATGAAGTGCCAGAACTGCCCGTCGCTGTAGAGGTACTCCATTTCGGCCTCCATGACGTCGGCAGCTTCGATGGTCTCGCCGCTCTTGAACGTGCGCTCCCAGACGCGACCCGTCTTCAGGTTGCGGAACTTGACGCGGTTGAACGCCTGACCCTTCCCGGGCTTGACGAACTCGTTCTCGATGATCGAGCACGGATCCGCCTCGAGCAGCACCTTCAAACCGGCGCGGAATTCGTTGGTCGCGTAGGTGGCCATGGTTCAGCCGTACCGGAAAAACCGAATGATAACGCGACGGGCCTGCAGGACAGAACGTCCCTGCAGGCCGCTGGCGGTGCATCAGTCCATGGGGATGCGAATAACCACACCGCCCATGACGTCACCGAGTTCTATGTCGGTACGCGGCGAGTCCTTGTGGTCGTTGTGGCAATCGACGCAGGCTTCCGAGACCGCAAAGTCCGGGTATACGGCGGTGAAGTACCGCTGCCCGCCCAACTCCTCTTCGCCGTAGAACTTCTCTTCGTTGTCGAGGGCGTGTTGCAGGCCCTGCTGCTCCAGGTCGGTTCCGGGACCGTTTTTCTTGTTGATCGGATGCAGCGACAGTAGCGAATAGGAGAAATCCTCCGTTTCGTCCGCCACCAGTTCGGCGCCGAAACGAAACATCTGCGCGGGAAGTGGCAGCGCAACATCGTCTTCGAAATGCTCGGAGGCGGTAATCGCCTCTTCGTCGATCGTCAGGCGCTCCACCACCAGGCGCGTATACACGCTGCGATCCGCGGACACGACCTGGTAGATCATGTCGGTCACCTGGGGGTATGGAACGCCGGCATCGTCTGCCGCGGTTGCCGTCAACGTCAACGCCGCGCCGAGTCCGAACGCGAGACGCTTGAGGGATTTTCGTTTCATCCGACGATCTCCCCAATTTGAGGGAGTCGAATATAGCAACGTTCAACGGCCGGCGTCCGGCGGTTCTGCGCGCTGAATCGCCCATTCAATGCTCTCCACATGGACGGCGGGCCTGCCGGTGAAGTTCCGCGAGACCAGGTCGGTGTCGGCCAGGGAATCAAGCGAGAACGCCAGGCCGTGGCAGTCGAGGCAGACCGGCCGAATCATCTTTTCGTTCGGCCGCAGGCTGTCGTTCTGGTTGTGGTTGGTCGTGACTTTCCCCCGGCGCTTGCCCTTGACCATGTGGCAGGTCGCGCAGCTCACGCCGGTGCCGAGGGCGGCTTCACCCGCCTGTTCCTTGAGCCACAACGCGTGGTGCGGGCTGCCGAAATATGCCTGGGTGTGGGCGTCGTCGTGGCAGGCGGCGCAGGCCGCGACGGCGGCGTGTTCGATGTCGACCGCGTGAGAGTCATGGCAGGTTCCGCAATTGAGGGGCTCGGTCGGTGCGTCGGTTCGCATGGGCAGACGCGCCTCGGCGGCGTGCATATGCGTCGGCGGCGCCGGGTCCGACAGCGAGGCCAGGATCGTTTCCGGCAGCGTCGCGTCGAGCCCAAGCTTTGCGAGCCCCTGGCCCGGTTCCCGGGGCTCCGCAAGTTCGGGATGCTGCCGCATGCCATGCCGGCCCAGCGCGAAGGTCCGGACTTCCTGCCGATGGCAGTCGCGGCAGACGGAAGTGGATGGTGCGTCGATCCAGGCCGCCTCGACATCGCGTTGCGGGCCGTCGTCTGCGACATCCGGGGCGTGGCAACTGGCGCAGGTTACGCCTGCCGCCGCGTGGCCGGATCCGGCCCAATGTGCAACGATCGTGGAGTCCGCGAGTGCGGCGGCGGGCGCCATGGTGCCGCCTGGTCCGACTGCCGATTCCTCCGGCGGTTTCCAGGCGCGGTACTGGGCCGACAGCGCGTGGACCGGCTCGGGCTTGAGCCAGGGTTGCCCGGCGTGCCTGACAAGGAAGTCCTCGTAGAGCGCGCGGTTGTCGTGGTAGTTGTGGCACCCGGCGCAGGTATCGAACGAAAGACCTTCATGGCTCGGCCGGGTCGTCCGGATGTCCTGTTCCCCCTCGGAGTGACACGCCACGCAGAAGTCCATGGCGACGGTCACGGCGCTCGCCCGCGTGATATCCGGGCGATGCTCGACATGACAGCTCGTGCAGTAGCGCGCGTCGACCTTCTCCCAGTAGGCGGCCATCCTTGGACTGCGGAATCTCTTTCGGGAGTGGCTGTCGTCGGCGTCGTCGAGCGCATCTTCGTGACAGTTCTGGCAGGTCTTGTTGAGTTCACTCTTCGCCGTCTCGGGATCGGCGAACGCGGGCGCCGCGTGGCAGGTTTCGCAGGACAGTTCGAGTTGGTGGTGTGCGTCGGTCGTTGCGCCGATGAGGAGGGCCCGGCGGTCGCCGCCGACCATCATCAGGACCACGACGACCCCCACGGCGACCAGCGTGCCCACCGTGGACAGGGTCGCGATGACGGCATTTCGGGACACGTGCGGGTTCCGTCAGTAGAGGTACACGATGAGGAGGTGGATGACGAGCAGCGCGGGCAGAGTGCACAGCGCGATGACATGCACCCGCATCGGCAGGCGCGTGAGCTTTCCGACCTGGGCAAACCCGAAGCGTCGCAGTTGCGTGGCGCCGCCCATCAGAACCCCGGCGAACGCGCCGGATATCAGCGCGGCGAGGTAGCAGCCCATGAGCACGGCATTGAGGTTGTAGCCGAGGCGAAAGCCGGTGTGGACGAACAGGAGCAGCACGCAGGACATACCAAGCCCGACATGCATGACCCGCCACCAGTTCTGGTCGCCCATCTTCGCCGCAAACCGCATCCTCCTGACGGAAGCGGCCGCGAAACCGAGGACGCTTAAGGCCAGGAGCACGTACCCGCTCCACTCCTGCCAGGCGCCGTCGCCCCAGAGACGCTCGAGCAGCGTCGGGCCGAACCGGTCGGGTACCGGGATGCGGGGCACAAGAACGGTGGCAAGTGTTGCGATCCCGCCAATTGCGGCCAACGCCAGAACGTATTTTCGAAAGCGCGCCAGTCGCGTGCGGACCGCCATCAGCATGGTGCGTTGAATGGCGGCGATGGCGCCGGCGACCTCGCGGCCAATCAGGTCCATGATGCGAAGCTGGCGGATCCGGGGGGTCGCCTGCTCGATCTCCCTGTCCGAGAGTACTTCCGGAAAGATGCTGCAGGCGTCGCACAGCGCGATGCGCACGACATCACGGGGGTCGGGAATGTCATCGGCAAGCACCACTTCCCGGATGTGCAACTTGATTTCCCGCTGGGCCGTACCATCGCGCATGGGGTAGTGCTCGACCCGTCGCCGCTCGCGCTGTTCGAGGATGCCGCGGTCGACCAGGCTGGCCAGTGCCTGCTCCCGAATGGTGTTGGCCTCTTCGCGGGCCAGCAGCCTCACCCAGGACTGTGCGTCCATCACTTCCGGATGGGCGGCGATCCTGGCCAGGATGCGGTCCAGCATCGACAGGCCGGTGGGATTCTCATTGAGGACGATGAGCGACTCGAGGTCGGTATCGATCCGGAGCGCGAACGCCAGATCCATCAAGGTGGCGCCAGCCAGGGCGCACTCGAAGGCGTTGCTGTTGACCGGCAGGAAAGCCCCGTCCTCCTCACCGAGCAGCAGCAGGAGTATCTCTTCCGTGAAGGTCAGCATGGTGCGTGCGTTTCGTGCGTAGGTGCACCGTTACGACTTCCAGGAAGAGCATAGCCCATTCAGTTCTGGACTCGTCTCGCCCTGGCGAAGGGACGTGGTTCTTCACTGACAGTGACGTTTGCGATTACCCGGCGCGCCTTTGCGTCGCTGCATTGTGGAGCGCTTCTCACGCCTGTACCAGATCGCAGTGTGAAGATACTCACATACTTGTAGCAGCCCCTTAGGCGAGCATCGTTGCCGAATGACTCAAGGTCCGAGGCGCGGTGGTGCGCTTTGCGCCCATTGCATGCGCGGAGCGCCACCGAAGTCGGCTAACTGTCGTCTCCTTGAGTTGTCGATTGGAAATCTGTCGTGGCTTGCGAGACCGACGGGGGGTTGGTGCGGATCGACACGGATGATCCGGGAATCTCGGACCCGGCAACGCGCGACTTGGCGTCGAACCTGGAGCGACTAGGCTGTGAGAAGCCGGGCTTGCTCGCCCGAAAGGGTTCCGTCGTCAAGTACGACCACGGTGTGATCGTCCCATCGAGCGACCTCTCCCACTTGCACCTGATGCTCGACGGCGTGATTCAGATCATGCACTACTCGGCGTCAGGTCGTTCGGTTTTGGTACACGAATGCAGGGCAGGGCAGCCATTCGGCGGCTGCGACATGCTGGGCGACGAGCGCGTGCCGGCGCAGGCTGTCGCTAACGACAACGTAACCGCCCTGCGATTCAGAGGCTGGAACAATCTCGACGCCGCGCGCAACGACGCCGGATTCGGGTTGATTCTGCTCGAGCACGCCTTGTCAGTGGCCTCGACCCTTGCCGGGCGTCTGATCGAGTTGACGGTGGAGCGAGCGCGCGATCGCGTCCGTCTTGAACTTGTGAGACAAGCGCGTCAGAACATGCTCGATGAACACGCTGGCCTCGTCGAGCCCGCTCCGACGCACTTAGATTTGGCGATTCAAGTCGGATCTCACCGAGAAGAAGTCTCCCGTGAGATGAGCTACCTGAGGCGGCACGCGCTGATCGAGCGGGTCGGCACCGCCTTAAGGGTGCGCGTAGACGCGCTCGAGGAGTTGTACCAGCGGGGGCAGGTGTAACTCCGCAGATGCTATCCGGTCGCGCCGGTTCAACCCGGTGGGCAACCGGAACACCCACGTTGGAGCCGCCGCAGACGCTTCTGAAAGTCCCCCGATTGTGAAAATCGTCACATCTTTGTGTTCGGCCGATCACGAAAATTAAGCCCTTCGGGGCGAGTGACTTTTGGGGACCGAATCGGGAACTTCGACCGCCCGCGGAACGGGGGGACCTGCATTTGAAGGGATGACGACAGGTCTCTGTGCGATTGGCGCATGGCCCGGTGCCCATGCGCCGGGAATCAACCAAAGGGAGACACCAACGTGACCTCGAACCATGTCGTTATGTCCGTCGCGGTTGCGACCGTTCTCGGCGGAATCGTTCTCGGCCTAGCGGCGCTCGTCGTCTGCTGGCACCTGAAACGAAGGAAGAAAACATGAAAACAAGAAACGCTTTGCCTCTCATGCTCGCCGCCTTGATCGCGGCAGGGGGGTGCGCTTCGATCACCAAGGGAACTACCGACACCATCAACGTCGAGGTTGACGGATGCGGCGAAAAGACCGAATGCACCGCGACCAACAAGAAGGGAACGTGGATCTTCGACGCGCCCGGACCCGTCACCGTAAAAAAAAGCGACGACGCTTTGGCGCTCCGCTGCGTAGACGGCGACGAGTATGTCACCCGCACTGTGGCGCCGAACAACAGCGGCATGGTTTGGGGCAACGCCGTGTTCGGCGGCGTGATCGGCGCCGCGGTGGACGCCAACACGGACGCCCACTGGGAGTACCCGGAAACGGTGACGATCAATCGCCAGAACTGTCCAGAGGACTAAGGGAGAAACGATGAATACCAGAATCGTTGTTCCCGCCATGCTGCTGGCCAGGATCACGGCATTCGCCTTCTTCGACGCCTCGGCCTAGGAAGAGCTATTTGGAACCGACGTCGGCATCAACGCCAACCGAAACATGACTTCGATCCAGATGGCGAACGGTGTCGCCTACCAGTGCATCCGGGACCACAACCAATGCCTCAGGTCGATCCCGAACAGTACGCTCTGGAACTCGGCGGCTTACGAGATCGAGTTGAGTTCGTGCTGTGTCGAGATCGCTTATTGCGCCGTCTTCGCCAACAGCGTTTGCGGCGGAAGCGGGATCGAGCATCTGAACGATTATTGCGCCAGGCTAAGCCCTGGGGAGGAGGATGAGATGATCTGAAACCTCTTA
>JAPPGA010000014.1 GCA_028821515.1 Gammaproteobacteria bacterium
CAAGCGACGGACACCGCCATCTCACTACATCCTCAACAAATCTGACATGCACCCGTACTTCGGTCTCCTCTGGACTTATGACCTGCTCGGCCCAGTGGACGAACTTGCCGATCCTGCCAGCGACATTGAAGGACTGGCCTTCGCGGAACCTCGTGAGCGTGCGCGTTCACGCACATCGAGAGAGTTGGACAACGACTTCTAGGCGACCGCCTTTGGGTAAGCCACTGAAGCAGGCATCGGGAATTCTCTCGGTTGCCCAACCTGACGGATCAGGAAGGAACCCCGCCCTCTTGGAAGGGGAGCAGATGTCGGCGATGTGCCGAGAGTTCGGCATCTCCCGCAAGACGGGCTACAAGATCTTCAATCGCTACAAGGAACTCGGACTCGACGGTCTGCGGGACCAGAGTCGACGACCGCTGCGCTACGCGACGGGTCGAGCCCGCCGCGAACCCTTTCGTACCGAAACTGTAACCCATGTCTCCGGTACAAAACGTCATCTATGTGTGCGGGCAGGACCCTCTGGGAATTGGCTCCGCCTGCTGGGCTCGAACCAGCGACCCGCTGATTAACAGTCAGCTGCTCTACCAACTGAGCTAAGGCGGAACGGGGCGCGGCAGTATATCAGGCAAACACGTCCAAAAGTTGGGAGGTCTTCGGTAGGACCGCCTACACTGGTGGTCCCTTTCGAGGTGCGAACGGGATGCTGACCCGTGCGAAATGTGTTGGTTGCAATGGCGCTGATGACGTTCCTTTGGCCATTGGTTCTGTTCGCTACGCTGATTCCGCTTGTGCTCTTGGGTGAAGCGTTGGAAATCGAAGTCCCGACTGCGATCGGGATCATCGTTTTTGTCCTTTGCCTGGCCATCGCCACGCTCGTGACCCGGCTGGCGTATCTGAAGGTCGTGGAAGAAGATCAGTAGTCGGTGGCGCTGCCCGGCATGATGGCCTGGGCGTCCCTGCTCCCGAATGTAGCCCCGCCGCGCGGCCCCTCTTCGGCTGCTCCAACTACTGCCGATCAAACACCCGAACCGTACGCACGTCCTGGCCGCCGGTCCTGACGAACACCTCCACCCGCAATTGCTGTCCGCCACTCTCGAGGCGCATCGTTTCGGTACCCCTGATCGGGTCTCGGCGGGACTCGATCACCAGTGCGTCGTCACGCCAGCCCGCCCGAATCGTCCAAAAGCTGCGCTCCCGCTCGCCCCAGGTCACATCCCGATATCCGCCACCCTCGTAGTCGATGCCCATCGAATAGTCATCCTGCTCGATGACCATGCGGGTCGCGCCGATGACGGGAAAATCGTGCACCACGAAAGCGCTCGACGCCCCGGCGTCACGCTGCCGGCCGTGCAGCACTTCGAGGTCCTCGCGGCGACGAATCTCCTCCGGGTCGGGGGCAGCGTCGCTATCGCTTTCGTTCAGAACCCAGGTGCCGGTCAGGTCGAAACTCGATGGAGGGTCGACGTGCTGGTAACCCTGGCACGCGGTCAACACCATGCCGACGCACGCGAGGACGATCAGCCAGGCGACGACCCGGACCGGCCAATTCGGCTTCGTTCCCCTTCCGCTACGCGCCAATTCCCCACCTCCCACGCGGTAGACTTCAACATCTTACACGGCGATTGATTGCGTACGACCTGCCAAGCGGAGGAAGGCCTGTTGCGGAGACCGAACGCTCCCAGGAACCTCGACCGGTTCAATCACGTGTTGCTTTCAGCCGTAGCGGTGATGGCGCTATCCGGCCAAGCCAACGATTCGCCCGATTTGCCCGAAGGGTTCACGTTGTCCGATCCCGTGTGGTTCTTCACTGACGTCGAGAGTCCCAGATGTCATTTGCTCCGCTTCAATGGCCGTCCCCTGGGTCAGGTCACCACGATCAGGCGAGCGGGTGACAACTTGGTGCTCCGACGGTGCGAGCGGCTGGAAGGCAATCTATTGGCGCCGAAATCGGACGGTATCCGAAGGGTGCAAGGATGGGCGAGGGCATGGTTCCTTGTACAGCCGGGGAGACGCGAGCCGATGCAGATTGAGTTAGAAGGGATCGACGTGTTTTCAAACCCTCAACCCTGCGGCAACAGGATCGCTTACTGGGCCAAAGAGGATCTGGCCAGCTCGGCGACACATAGCAAGTACTTTGCCTACATCGGGGATCTGCTCACGCGAGAGATCCTGGCGCGACGATATATGGGCCAAGCCTGGATGGCCACGGACTACGTCTTCCATAAACCGTCCCCCCAATGGAACCACGACTGTACGGAGGCGCAGTTCGACGATCCCCGATACTTCAATGAACCGGCCACCCTTCGACTGGGGTCCCCGGTCGCGCCCTAACGCCCCACCACGTCCCTGATGAACGTATCCATCGCCGCGATCCGCTCACTCTTCGAGCCGAGGTTGTAATCCGCGATGATCAGTTCGTCGACGCCAGCGTCGGCGTATTGCCCTACGACCTCCCGGATCTCCTCGACGGAGCCGATCATGGCCCCCTGTCCCCTGTCGCGGCGTTTCATGCCGTCGATGAACGCCTTGTCCTCGCTCATCCACAGCGCCGCGGCGGCGGACCGCTGGATTTCGCGCGGGTCTCGGCCAATGTCCGCGCAGTGCTGGTCCAGGATGCGCATCTTGTGCTTCATCGTCGCGACCGTGCCGTAGATGTTCCACTCGTCGGCGTGCTTGGCGGTGATCCTGAGCGTCATCTTTTCGCCGCCGCCGCCGATCATGAGTGGCAGCGGATCCTGCACGGGTTTCGGCTCCAGCGTCGCGCGCTCGAGCTGGTAATAGCGGCCGTTGAAGTCGCTGACGGGCTGGTTGAACAGTAGCTTGATCACCGCGCACGCCTCGTCGAGCCGCCGCAGCCGCTCGGCCACGGTGTAGTACGGGATGCCGTACTGGCGATGCTCGTTCTCGGACCAGGCGGAGCCCAGGCCAAGTACGACACGACCGCCGCTGATGTGATCCAGCGTGGCCGCCATTTTGGCCAGCACCGGGGGATGGCGGAAAGTGTTTCCCGTCACCAGCGAGCCGATGCGGACGCGCGGGACACGCGCGGCCAGCGCAGCGAGCGTGATCCAGCATTCGGGGCGGGGCTCTCCCGGGCCGGCGTGGAAATGGTCCGTGTACCAGAGGCCGTCCCATCCGGTGCGCTCCGCGTGGTTGGCGACCTCGACCAGGTCGTCGAAAGGCTCGTGCGTTTTCAGGCAAACGCTGAAGCGCATGCAGAGTCCTCAAACCAAAGGTCTCAGCAAGGTAAGCGAACAGGCGACCGTGTGTCTATTGGGTACGCTGCGGAGCGGGTTGCTGTCGGGCTCCGAACACGCCCGTACTCTTTACTCGCTGCGCAGCGCTTCGATCGGATCCTTCGCCGCGGCCTTGCGGGCGGGATAGAAACCGAAAAATATCCCGATCGCGGCAGAGAACGCGATCGCGATGATGACGATGGGCCACTGCACCAGGACCGGCCAACCGGCGATCTCGGCCACGCCGACGGTGATCGTCAGCGCGACGACGATGCCGATGAGGCCTCCGAGCAGGCATAGCGTCACGGCTTCCACCAGGAACTGCAGCATGATGTCGCGCTCTTTCGCGCCCACCGCCATTCGGAGCCCGATCTCCCGGGTACGTTCAGTGACGGACACCAGCATGATGTTCATGATGCCGATCCCGCCGACGACGAGCGACACCGACGCGACGGCGGCGAGCAGCATGTTGAATATCTGCCTCGCCTCGACGCGCGCCTCCACCATCTCGGTCATGTTGCGGATCGAAAAAGTGTCCTGCTCGCCCGGACCGATACGGTGCCGCTGGCGCAGGACTTCGGTGATGTCCAGTTCAACCAGATCCATCGCATCCGCATCTCCCACCGAAACGTAGATGTCCCGGACAGAACCCGTCCGATGCGTGGACTTGCCGAGCAACCTGCCCTCGGCGGTCTTGAACGGAACCATGACGGTGTCGTCCTGGTCCCACGGGCCGAAGGACTGGCCCTTTGCCTTGAGGGCTCCGACGACCGTGAACGGGACGTTCTTGATGCGTATGGCCTGGCCGACGACGTTGCCGGCGCCGAACAGTTCCTCGACTACCGTGTTCCCCAACAGGGCGACCTTGGCGCCGTTTCGAAACTCGGCCGGCTCGAACTCCCGACCCTGGGCTAACTCCCAGTTGCGGGCAATCATGTAGTCCGCGTCAATCCCGTAGATGGTGGTGGACCAGTTCATGTTGCCCACGACCACCTGTCCCGACCCCCGATTGGCGGATGCTGCCGCCGCGATCTCCGGAATCTCCGCCTTGAGCGCCCGCGTGTCCTCCACCGTCAGCGACTGGGCACTCCCGGCAGCGGTGCGAGCTCCCCCGAACCAGCGCGATCCGGACCTGATCATGAGCACGTTGCTGCCGAGCGCTTCGATCTGCCTGTCGACTTCCGCCTGCGCGCCCGCGCCCACGGTGACCATGGCGATGACGGCGGCGACGCCGATGACGATGCCGAGCATCGTCAGCACGCTGCGCAGCAGGTTCACACGCAGCGCGTCAAAGGAGACGCGAACCAGCTCAAACAGCGACATTGCGCACCTCGTCCAGTGTGTCCGATGTGATCAAGCCGTCGCGAAACCTCAGGATGCGACGCGCGTAGTCCGCGACCTCCGCTTCGTGCGTGACCACGATCACCGTGAGTCCCGCTTCGTTGAGCGCCTGGAACAGGCGCATGATTTCCTGGCCCGTGGCGGTGTCGAGGGCGCCCGTCGGTTCGTCGGCCAGCAACATGTCGGGGGAGTTGACGAGGGCCCGCGCAATTGCCACGCGCTGCTGCTGGCCGCCGGAGAGCTGCGCCGGCACGTGCTGCGCGCGGTCCGCTAGACCGACCCGCGCCAGCGCCTCGTCTGCTCGCGTGGTGCGCTCCCCCCGGTCCACGCCCGCGTAAAGCAGCGGCAGGGCGACATTGTCCAGGGCGCTGGTGCGACCGAGCAGGTTGAACTGCTGGAACACGAAACCGATCTTTTGGTTGCGCACGCTCGCCAGGCTGTCGCTCGTGAGGTCGGATACGCGCTCGCCGTCGAGTTCGATGCTGCCACTGTTCGGCCTGTCCAGGCAGCCCACCAGGTTCATGAACGTCGACTTGCCCGAGCCGGACGGCCCCATGACGGAGACGAACTCGCCGCGGTCGATGGCCACCGATACGCCGTCCAGCGCCCGCACCGTTTCCGTGCCGACCAGGTAGTCCTTGTGGACATCGTGGCAGCGCAGGAAAGCCATCAGTGTTCCAGGTGCACGGCGCGCACGATCACGTCTTCGCCTTCCTCAAGCCCCGAGACCACTTCCGTCGACTCGTCGTCGTTCAGACCGGCAAGGATGCGCCGCTCCTCCGGTTCGCCGTCCTCTCCGAGAAGCCAGACCGATGCCCGGCGATAGCCCGCCGTCTCGGCCTGTGCCGCCTGCAACGTTTCCCGTTGTTCGGGCGTCAGAATGGATTGGACTTCGCGCTCCATCGCCGCGCGCATCGACTGCATGCGGGCGCGCATGGCTTCGCGATCACCGCCGCCCGACTGGAAGGCGCGGCGCATGCTGTCGCGCTGCGACTCCATCACCTCCTCCAGCTTCTCGTCCTGCTCCGGCGTCAGGTCCACATGTTCGCGGACCGTTTCGATGTAGCCGCCGCCCCGGCCTCCTCCTCCGAAGCCTCCTCGACCGCCGCCACCAACGCCTTCCCCGCGACCGCCGCCGCCAAAGCCCTGGCCTCGGCCTCCACCGCCAAACCCCTGGCCCTGGCCGCCGCCACCGAAGCCTTCGCCACGGCCGCCGCCGGGACCGCCGCCGCGCCCACCTCCGCCGAACGCCGACGGGGCTGCGCCAGAAGCCTGGCCACCCGCACTCGGCGTTTCGCGGACCACACCTCGCGGCGCGAACCGCAAGGCGGCGTTGGGGACCTTGACCACATCGCTCTTGCTGCCCAATACGATCTGGACGCTGGCAGTCATGCCGGGGAGCAGCGCCAGGTCGTTGTTGTCTGCGGTAATGATCACCTTGTACGTCACGACGTTCTGTACCACGCTCGGCGCCTTGCGGATCTGCTGAATGCGCCCGAAGAAGCGTCGGTCCGGGTAGGCGTCCACGGTGAAACGGCAGGACATGCCTTCGCGGATGCGGCCGATGTCGGCCTCGTCGACGCTCGCCTCGACCTTCATCTGGTGCAGGTCCTGGCCGATCTCGAACAGCTCCGGGGCCGAGAAACTCGCCGCCACGGTCTGGCCGAGTTCCACCTGCCGGTTAATGACGGTGCCGGACACCGGTGAGCGGATGTAGGTCCGCTCGAGCTCCAGTCTCGATTGCGCCAGCGACGCCTCGCGCTGTTCCAGCGTCGCCATTGCGTTGCCGATTGAGGCTTCTGCTACGGCGACCGCCGCCTGCGACGTCTCGACCGTCGTAACGTCCCGGTCCAGCTCCGTCGCCGAAATGTGTCCGCGCTCCTGCAGCGTCTGCCGGCGCTCGAGTTCGCGCTGGGCCTGCCTGAGGGTCGCCTGGGCTCGCTGCAGGTCCGCCTTGCGGCTCGCGATGTTGCCCTTGGCGACGGCGACATCCGCTTCGTTCTGCTGCACGCGGGCCTCAAAGGTCCTCGGGTCGATGCGGGCAACGAGGTCGCCGGCATCCACGGTGTCATTGAAGTCTGCATGCAGTTCGGCTACCTGTCCCGAAAGCTGGGAGCCGACCACCACCGTGTTCAGTGCCGCCAGTGTTCCAGCGGAAAGGACGACGCTTTCGATGTCGCCCACCTCCACGGTACTCATCCGATAGTCGATCCGTTGGCCCGACGGGGCCAGTGCGTAGAACGAGACGGCGCCTACGGCCAGTACAGCGGCAAGGATCAGGACGATGCGGGGTTTTCTTGCGAGGTTCATGCAGGTACCTATACGGCGATACGCGTTCTATCCGTCGCGCCGTCAGACAACGCGGCGCGCGCGCAGGCCCTCGATCATCGCCGAATCGTATCCCAGTTCAGCCAGTATTGCGTCCGTGTGCTCACCGAGCGTCGGCGCCCTTTGCCGGATGCCGGTATGGGCGCGTGAAAAGTCCAGGGGCATGCGCGCCAATGGGGCGGGCCGGGAAAGCCCCGGATAGTCGACAGGCTGGAAGAATTCCTGGTCTACGACCTGCTCGTTCGCGAGGGTTTCGGCCGGCGTCAACACCTCCCCGCACGGGATCCGTGCGGCCGCCAGTTCCTCCATGGCTTGTGCCGTGGTCCTCTCGGCGGCCCAGACCGAAGTACGTTCGCTGATGTCCACACCGTTGTCGCCCCGCAGTTCGTCCGTCGCGTAGCGGGGATCCTCGAGCCAGTGCGCCTCGCCCATCAGGTTCGCCCAGCGCTCGAACAGCGGATCGCCGACCACCTGCACGAGCACCCAGCCGTCCCGCGTGCGGAAGAGGTCCGACGGCGCGGAGGTCTGGCCCCGGTTGCCCGTGCCGACCCGGTTCTTCTCAAGGACCGCCTGCTCGATCAGCACGCCGTTGGCAATGGTGAGCGCCGAGCCCAGGAGGCAACCTTCGACATGCTGGCCCTCGCCGGTGCGCATGCGATGGATGATCGCCGCCAGCGTCGCCACCGCATTCAGGGATGCGGTGGCGTAATCGACGTACGGCAGGTGGTTCTTCAGCGGCTCCTCGTATCCCGTCAAGTGCATGTTGCCGGACATGGCCTGCGCCACGCCGTCGAAGCCGACCCGCGATCCGTAGGGACCGCCGGAGCCGAAGGCGGTGCTGGTGGTGAGGATGATGTCCGGCTTGATGGCCGACAGGGTGGCGTAGTCGAGCCCCATGGACGCGAGCGTCTCCGGCGGCACGTTGGCGATGACGACGTCCGCGGTCGCCACGAGCTTTCTCTGGATCTCCTGGCCTTCCGGCTTGCGCGGATTCAGGGTCATGCCGCGCTTGTTGCGGTTCAGTGACATGAAGGTGGCGCCCTGGCCGTCTTCGGTCACCGACTGGTAGTAGCGGTCTTCCCCGCCGTCGACCTTCTCGATCCGAATGACGTCGGCGCCGAGATCGGCCAGCAGCATGCCGCAGAAAGGCCCGGCGATGTATCGGCTGTAGTCCAGCACGCGAACGTCCTGCAGGATGGCCATGTGGTCCTCGCGGTCACCGTAGGCGCGCATAGTATCCTCCCCCGGGCTTTCCGTACGGAACCGGGGTCGTGCCTCGACTACTGGTCGATGCGTGCCGTCAGTGCCTTGGCGGGGTGCTGGGTCGGAGGGTCGTACTTACTTGACCTTCGGGAGCACCTTGTCGGTCATGACTCGCATGACTTTCTGCATGCTCTCGCGCGTGACAGAGTTCCCCAGGTGCAGTTCGCACAACAGTTCGTCTACGCCAAAGAGCTCCTGCAGCTCCTGAATCCGATCCACAACCTCTTCCGGCGTCCCGAACAGTTCCGTCGAGTTCGCCGAACGGCCGTCAAGACGACCTGCGGCGGGACTGGGTCGCCCCATTGCCACTGCCCTTTGTGCGCGCTCCTCTGCCAGGGCCTCCTTGAAGCGGTTGGCCTCCTTCTGGGTCGCGGCCACGTGCGTGGGGATGCGGATCGCCACACCCGGATTGCCCGTGTGCCCAGCGTCTATATAGGCCTGCCGGTACTTGTCGACATCCTGCTTCAACACGGAGTCGCCCTCTTTCCCATACTTGGTACCGCGTTGCGCGTCGATGTTGCCCCTGATTCCGACCCGGTAGCCCATCTCCCCCATGGGCACGAAGCCCTGCTGGCTGTCGACAGCCAGCAGAATCGGAGGATGGGGCTTCTGGACCGGCTTGGGGCTGATCTTCATGCCGGCCGGGGGCGCGGGATAGTTGTAGAACTCCCCTTCGAATCCAGAGAAGTCCCCTTCGTCCGTCCAGATGCTCTTCAGGACCTCCAGGAACTCGAGGAAATGCCTCCGGCGTGTCTCGTCGCCCGCCGTGTCTCCCCCGACGCCGTAGATGAAACGGCCATTGCTGATGTGGTCAACCATCGCGACTTCCTGCGCGATGATGATCGGATCCGGCGGCAAAAGCTGATCGAAGGAGTAACTGCGCCTTTCGGCCACGATCCCCCTCCGGACGATGGTTTGACCGCCTGCCTGGACGTCCGTGAGATATTTCTCACCGGGCAACTTCAGGTTATGCAGAAGGTGGACAGCCGTCCCGATCTTGATCTGCTTGGTCATTCCGGCGATCGCAGAGGACAGCACGAATGGCTCGGGGTTCACCCCCGCCAACGGGGTTGACGCGGTCCAGACGACGTCCCACCCCATCTCGTCCACGGTCCGGCAGTCGTTGAAGTTGTTGGCGAAGCATTCCGCTTCGGTTTCGCCGTGCTTCGCCGGCCAGGTAGTAAAGTACCCAATGTCTATGACAATTCTCCCCATTCCAAAGTGAGTTCGGGGGTTGCCCCCCGCAGACTTGCCGTCCTTTTTTAGCATAGGGCGTCGTTCGCCGACAAACGCGGGACCCATTTCGCGGGACTCCCGGCCGCTGTCCGCCGTCAGTGTCCGCGTCCCAATCGTTTATTCTTCCCGCTCGTAAACGCCACGCGGGGAGACGGCACGACATGTCCGAACCACTGAAGATCGGCCTGATCGGCTCGGGGGGCATCGCCAATCGACACCTGACCGCCTTCCGGGAGCATCGCGACCGCGTCCAGCTCGTGGCGGTGTGCGACATCGTCGAGGACGCCGCCCGGGAGTACGCGGGGCGGGCAGGCGTCGACGCCGTCTACCTGGACGTCGACGACATGCTGCGCGAGGCCGACATCGAAGCGGTGGATATCTGCACCACCCACGACACGCACGCGCCGCTGGCCGTAGCCGCTGCCCGCGCCGGCAAACACGTGATCGTGGAGAAGGCGATGGCGCACACCCTCCAGGGATGCCGGGACATGATCGCCGCCGCCGATGAAGCGGACGTGCACCTCATGATCGCCCAGCACCTGCGCTATTCGCCCGAGGCCCGCGCGGCGAAACGTCTCATCGAAGACGGCGGGCTGGGCGAGATCCAAGCCGTTCGAACCCACCTGATGGGCGGTGGGAACGGGCGTCCCCGGCTCGGCCACTGGATGGACGACCGCGCGCGGGGCGGTGGCACGCTGCTGGTCACCAGCGTGCATCACCTCGACCTGCTGCGTTTCTACGTCGGCAACGTGAAACGGGTGACGGCGGTCTGCAGGTCCCTGGCACCGCACATGCAGAACGGCGCCGAAGACCTGGTCGCGGCAACCCTCGAATTCGAGAGCGGGGCCATCGGCGACGTGTTTGCCGTAGGGGGTTCACTGGCGCCCGAAGGGAGAGGCTACATGCTGTTCGGCAGCAAGGGAACGTTGCACTCGACGACGCCGACGGAAGAGGAAAGCGAAGCGAGCCCCACGCGGCACTTCGGCAAGCTCATGGTGGCCTTCAAGGGCCAGCGCCCACGCAACGAACGCCAGCGGGAAGCGTGGACGAGTCCGGCTTTCGAGCCCCTGGACACGAGCGGCATCGACCTGCCTACCACCGACTACTTCGTCAACGAGATCCTTCACTTCGAGGAGTGCTGCAGGACCGGCAGGGAGCCCGACAGCAGCGGCCGGGACAACATCGAGACCATCAAGATCATCATGGGCATCTTCGAGTCCTCCCGCAGGGGAGGGGAGGCGGTCGACCTCGACGATCTCTAGCGCACGAGGCCCCTTGCGAATCATTGCGGGAATACACGATGCGCGTTGTCTACAACCTGCTTCTGCTGCTCGCCTGGCCCATAGCCTGGGTGCGTCTCTTCATCCGCGCGAAGAGCGAACCCGCCTACGCCGAAAGACGTAGCGAACGCTGGGGACACGTCCCCGAGAACGTCGGCCGGGACGTCATCTGGTTCCACACGGTCTCCGCTGGAGAGGCGATCGGAGCGGCACCGACGATACGCGCGCTCAAGGCTCGGATGCCGGACAAGCGGTTCCTGGTTACTACGACGACACCCACCGGCAGCGAACAGGTAGTCGAACGGCTGGGCGACATCGTCGACCACTGCTACGCCCCCTACGACTTTCCCTGGGCCGTGGCCAGGTTCCTGCGGCGCGTCGAGCCACGAGCGCTCGTCCTGATGGAGACCGAACTGTGGCCGAACATCCTCCGTCATACGAAGCAGCGTGGCGCCCTGACCTGCCTCGTCAACGCCCGCCTTTCGGAACGATCCGCCCGCGGATATGCGCGTGTCTCCGGCTTGACGCGCGCGATGCTGCGGGACGTCGATCACCTGTTCTGCCAATACCCGGAAACGGCGCGGCGGTTCGAGGCGCTGGGCGCGGACAAGGCCCGACTCGAAGTGACCGGCAGCATCAAGTTCGATCTCGACATCCCGTCCAATCTCGACAGCGAGGTCGCACGACTTCGCCGCGAGTGGACACCGGATCGGCCAGCCTGGATAGCGGGCAGCACGCATCCCGGCGAAGAGGAGGTCGTACTCTCGGCGCATGCGCTACTGCGTGACCGGTTTCCGAATCTCCTGCTGGTGCTCGTTCCGCGCCATCCCCGGCGTGCCAATGACGTGGCCGCCCTGTGCACGCGGAGGGGTCTCTCGACAGCCCGTCTCTCCGAGAGTCCGTCCGCCAGACAGAAGCCGGACGTATTGATCGTCGACCTGATGGGCCAACTGCTCTACTGGTACGGCGTTGCGCAGGTCGCTTTTCTCGGTGGCAGCCTGGTACCGGTCGGCGGGCACAACCCCATAGAAGCGGCGATTCACGGCACGCCAATGCTGATGGCGCGCCACCGTTTCAATTTCGCCGAAATCACCGAGCAGTTCGAGGAAGCTGGCTGTCTGGGACTAGTCGAGGAAAAAAGCCTTGCCGGAGCGGTTGCGGAGTTGCTTGCCGACCCCGAAATTGGCGGCGCCCAGAGCCGCGCAGCGCGTGAAGTCATCGATCGAAACCGCGGTGCCGGCGACAAGCTGCTGGCACGGCTTGAAGAGATTATTTCCTACCAGGTTTGACCCTAGAGGAAGCCGCTGCTAACCCGCTCGCATCCTCGCGATCACGTCCCTGGCGAAGTCCCTGTACGCACCGCGCGCGTTTCCACCCGGCGGGATGAAAACGATGCCGTCAAGGCCTTGGGCTTCCAGTGCCTCGAGTTGCTCGATGATCTGATCGGGCTCGCCCACGATTCCGAACGCCCTCACCAGCTCTGGCGTGATGAAGCGGGCCTCGTCTTCGTCGATGTAGCTGTAGTGGCTCTGGTGCAGCAACTGGTGCCGGTGTTTCGCGTCGCGCGACTCGTGGAACGCCAGGTAGTCGTCCCAGATCGGCCGGATGTAGTCCGGCGGCTCCATGCCGACATCCCGCGCGGCGTCCACCAGGTAGTGCACGTTCGCCATTATTGAGGGGCCTAGCTGTTGGACCACGCGCTCGGAGTCGAGCGCCTCACCGGGTTCGAGCACGATCAGGTTGACCAGTGCGGTGGTAACGAAGGTATCCAGATCGCGCAGATCGCGGCCAGCGCGCTCGGCGCCACGCCGCACGTTCGCAAGCGCCTCGGCGATGGTGCCGCCCCGCGGGATGCCAGTGATCAGTCCGTCTCCCAACTCACCGGCAATCGCCTGGGCTCGGGGACCAAAGCCGCCGACATGGATCGGAATGGGACCGCTCAGATCGTAATTGCCGTGACCCGGCCGCTGGAAACGGATGGCATGTGTGTCCCCGTCTTCCGCGTACTCGACTTCCTCTCCGCGAAGCAGCGCCCGAACGAGTCGAATGTAGTCGGCAAAGGGTTTTACCCGCATGGGCGGGCGCCCGAGGGTCCGCATCGCCGTATTCCCCGTGCCGATGCCGAAAAAGACGCGTCCCGGCGCGAGCTGGTTGATGGTGGCAATGCCGTTGGCCATGTCCGGCGCGCTGCGCAGGCCTGGGATCGCAACACCCGTCCCGATCCGCATGCGCCGGGTCCGCTGCGATATCAGTGCGAGTGCCGCCCAGGGGTTGGATGCCAGCATCGGCGAGTCGCCGACCCAGCAGAAGTCAAAACCCAGCTCTTCCGCCTCGGCGGCGAAATCGATACGCGATACGCGGCCGCACGAGACACCGAATTCCATTATTTCTCCTCGTTCGAGACCGGCCTCCGCATCCGCAAACGCGCGGGGAACTAAAGCCAGGTCAGCGCCCGGTGGGGACGATTCGCACCACCGGGTTCGCCGGGTCGGTATAGGCTGAGAGATCGCGGATGTCCTGCTCCTCGAGGGACCCCGCGCTCAGCTTGAGCTGCAGCATGTCGAGCACGTAGTTGTAGCGCGAGTCGGCGTAGTCGAATTGCGACTGGAACAGTCTCTGCTGCGCCTGCAGCACGTCGACGATATTGCGCGTGCCGACTTCGTATCCCGTCTGCGTCGCCTCCAGTGCGGACTCGGCCGACTTGATTGCGCGGATCCTCGCCTGCACGCGGACGACATCTGTCACGACCGCCCGGAACAGGTTTCGCGTGTCCCGGATCACCGTCGATTCGCGTTCCTGCAGAGACTGGCGGGCCCGCTCGACGTTGTGTCGGGATTCCCGCGACCGCGACCACAGCGCCCCGCCCTGGAAGATCGGAATGCTCGCCGACAGGACGTAGCTCTGCGCCTCCGACTGGCTTGCGATCAACTCGGTTCCGCCGGTGGACGAATAGTTGTGAGAAATGGACGCTGACAGGGTGGGCAAGTGACCGGAACGCACCGCCCGGTGACCGCGCTGCGCCGCCGTGAGCCCTTCGCGCGCGCTCAGGATGGCCAGATTGGAATTGACGGCCCGCGCCACCCACGCGTCCTCGTCATTCGGCACCGGATCCGCAATGGGCAAAGCGCTGTCGAGACTGTCGACACTCTCGTGCGCCACGCCGGTGATGGTCTTCAGGGTCTCGAAGAAGACGTCGTGATCCCCGTCCGCCTGAATGCGCTGCACGACCGCGTCGTCATAGGCGGCGGTGGATTCGAGCACGTCGGTGATGGCGACAAGACCGACATCGAAACGTTGCTGCACCTGTTCGAGCTGCCGCTTCACCGCCTGTTCCCGGGCACGGGCCGCTTCCACGCGGGCCTGCGCCCGCAGCACGTCTAGGTAGGCGCGCGCGACCCGAACGATGAGGTTGCGCTCGGCGTTGGCGAGATCGTGATCCGCCTGTACCGATAGCGACTGGGCGCGACGGTAGTTGAACCAGCTCGCCGCGTTGAACACGGGTTGCCGTATCCGCGCGTTCCAGCCGTGACTGTTCGAGGTCTGGGATGGAATGGTGAATATCTGGCCGAAGCTCGGGCTATTCGGGTCGATGTCGAGGCGCGAACCGGGGAAGCTGCGACGGTTCTGGGACGTCGACCCGCCCATGGAGAGGGTCGGCAGCAACCCGGCGCGCGCCTGGGGCACGCCTTCCTTGCGCGCCCGGTAATCCGCCTTCGCGGCACCAAGGACCGGGTCGTTCGCCTTCGCCGCCCCGTAGAGCTGTTCGATGCTCGCGCCGCCTTCGGCCGCGTGAAGAGACGCGGCAAACGCGATGCCAAGGGCCGCCACAACGAGGCGTCCAAATGGATTCGCGGCAAGCAAACAGCCCGTTGACGATCTCTTCATCGATTCCTCCATTTCCGCCGGCGGCAGACCGCCGCGCAGTCTACTAAATAAAATTCCTTCGCGAACTCCGGGACCGGGCGAATCACCGTAAGTGGCTGCGGAGTATTGCCCCTGCCAGCAGCCGTTTTCTCTGAAAATGCCGACGAATATTGCCTTTGTACGAATCAAGAGGTTTTTCTCGTCGCTCCGGTCTGGTTAAATTCGCAGTCGGTTCATGCATGGCACACATCATGTTTGGCGGCAGAGTCGGCGGGGTTGGCCTGCAGAAGGCGGGCCGCAAACGCTACAGCATCGATCTCAATGCGCACATGGCCGTGTGCGAGGCGAACTATGCGCGCCTCATGCGCCTCATGCACATGCTGGACGACCGCGACCGAAGCGCATTCGCCATGACCCTCGGCGAGATCGAGCCTCACGTGACTCTCAGGGTGGTCGCGCGCTACAAGTACACGACGGAAGTCGAACTGACCCAACACCACGCCCGCGAAGGCGTATCGGAAGAAGGCGTGTCAGAAGAAAACGTGTCGGAAGAGGTGTTGGAAACCGCGCCGGAAACCACGCTCTCGGTCCGCATGTATCACGACGCGAAGTGCGCGGAAGTCATAGCCTTCCAGGACCAGCGGGCGTTCAGGGCGGTGTACGGATACCCGAACCGGCAGATGCGGCACCCGGACGAGAAAGTGCAGGTGAATCGCTTCCTTGGCGAGTTCCTGCACATGTGCATCACGCACGGCATCTCTCTTGAGCAGCCCGGTTCCGGGAACCGGCTCGACGGACTGAGGGTGACCCTACGAGCGTAAATGCGCCTCACCGTATTGCAGATAACCGATACGCATCTGCTTGAATCGCCCCTTGCGACCATGCATGGGGTCAACACACAAAAATCTCTCGAAGCTGTACTTGAAAGGGGCTTGAGCGAAGTCGCCCCCGACCTCGTGCTCGCGACCGGCGACATTGCGGAAACACCGGGGAAGGCTGTCTATCGGCGATTTCGCGACACCGTCACCTCGCGTTACGGCGGGCCCTTCGTGTGCGTGCCCGGCAATCACGACCGGCAGGTTCCTTTCGAGTCGGTCCTGTCCCGCTCCCGCCATACCGCGGCGGGATGGGACATCATCGGCATCGACACCCATATCGAGGACCACGTGGAGGGTTACGTCCACGAGGCCGAACTGCGCCGGCTGGACGCGGAATTGGCGGCCGCCGACGGCGATGTCGTCGTGGTCGGGCACCACTGTCCCGTAGAAATCGGCTCGCCGGTCTTCGACAGACACCGCATCGTCAACGGCGAGGAGCTAACCAGGCTCCTGAACGTTTATAATTGTGTTCGCGCCTATGTCTGCGGCCACATCCATCAGCCATTCGATACGTTCGCGGGAGACGTCAGGATCCTCGCCACGCCGTCCACCTGTTTCCAGTACGCGTCCCGCAACGCGGACTCCCTTCTGGACGACGATTCCGCTCCCGGATATCGCTGGATCGAACTGGGCGACGACGGTCGCTTCGATACCGGGATCTCACGCATCGACGGCCATGTCCGGGAGTAGTTGAAGACGATCAAGATCGTTGCGCAATGCGTCGCCCCACGCCGAATACACCACGATTGCCGGCGTTCCCCCGGCGTATCGACTCCGAAAACGGATGACTGCCCGCCAACCCTGAGGGTACGGCGCTCCTCGTGCGGGGGTTTAGCCGGAGGATTCCGAGTCCATGCCGAATAGCTATTCCGCAGAGTCCATCCAGGTCCTGTCCGGCCTGGAACCGGTGCGCCGCCGCCCCGGCATGTACACGGACACCACGCGTCCGGACCACCTGGTGCTGGAGGTGGTGGACAACTCGGTCGACGAGGTCATCAGCGGCTTCGCCACCGAAGTCGAGGTGACGCTGTCTGCCGACGGCTCGGTCGAGGTCACCGACGATGGCCGCGGCATGCCCGTGGACATGCATCCCGAACACAAGCTGACGGGCGTCGAACTCATATTGACCAAGCTCCATTCGGGCGGGAAGTTCGACCGCAAGAACTACAGTTTCTCCGGTGGCCTTCACGGCGTCGGCGTTTCGGTAGTCAATGCGCTATCGAGCTGGCTCGAAGTCGAGGTCAAGCGGGAAGGCAACGTATACCGCCAGCGGTTCGAGGACGGCGAGCCGGCAACGACCCTCGATGTCATCGATTCCGTCGGCAGGCGGAATACCGGTACCCGAATCCGCTTCCAACCGAACGGAAAGTACTTCGACTCGCCCGCGTTCGGCCTCGCCAAGCTGCGTCACATCCTGCGCGCCAAGGCGGTGCTGTGTCCGGGGCTTCGGGTGAGCCTGACGGTGGAAAAAATGCCGGGTGACGCCGAGACAAAGACCTGGCGGTACGAATCCGGTCTCGCGGAGTATCTCGGCGGTTCGCTGCCGCCCGAGGAGCCAATCCTCGCGGCGCCATTCGCACACAGCGCGGAAGGCAGCGAGGAATCCGTGGACTGGGCCCTGCAGTGGATTCCCGGACAGGCTGCGCTCGTCACCGAGAGCTACGTGAACCTTGTGCCCACGCCGCTCGGGGGCACACACGTAAACGGGCTGCGCAGCGGACTGCTCGATGCATTGCGGGAGTTCTGCGAGTTTCGCGATCTCTTGCCGCGCAACCTGAAACTATCCCCCGACGACCTCTGGGCCCGATGCACCTACGTCTTGTCGGCCCGCCTTGCCGAGCCGCAGTTCAGCGGCCAGACGAAAGAGCGGCTCTCTTCCCGCCGCGCGGGGACGTTCGTCGGCGGCGTGGCCAAGGACGCTTTCAGCCTCTGGCTGAACGAGAACCCGCAGGAGGGCTCGAAGCTCGCGGAACTCGCGATCGAGAACGCGCAGAAGCGCCTGCAGGCCAGCAAGAAAGTCGCGCGGAAGAGAGTGCTGTCCGGACCCGCCCTTCCCGGCAAGCTGACCGACTGTTCGAACCAGGACACCGGGCAGGCCGAGCTGTTCCTGGTCGAGGGCGACTCCGCGGGAGGGTCCGCCAAGCAGGCCCGCGACCGCGAGTACCAGGCGGTCATGCCCCTCAAGGGGAAGATACTCAACACGTGGGAGGTGGACGCAAGCCAGGTGCTCGGCTCACAGGAAGTGCACGACATCTCGCTTGCCATCGGCGTGGAGCCCGGGTCCGAAGACCTCGACGGCCTGCGCTACGACAAGGTGTGCATCCTCGCCGACGCGGACTCCGACGGCGCCCACATCGCAACACTGCTCTGCGCGCTGTTCCTGCGGCACTTCCCGGCGCTGGTCGAAACCGGCCATGTATACGTTGCCATGCCGCCGCTCTACCGCATCGACATCGGCAAGGAAGTCTTCTATGCCCTCGACGACGAAGAGCGCCAGGGCGTGCTCGACCGCATCGTCGCCGAGAAGAAGCGCGGCAATCCCGTGGTGCAGCGGTTCAAGGGGCTGGGCGAGATGAATCCCATGCAACTGCGCGAATCGACCATGGCGCCCGACAGCCGGCGGCTGGTGCAACTCTCCCTCGGCGCGAAAGCGAAGACCGTCGAGGTCATGGACATGCTGCTCGCAAAGAAACGCGCCTCCGACCGGCGTGACTGGCTGGAGGCCAAGGGCGACCAGGCGGTGATCGCATGACCGAAATCCTCGACACCGCCAACGGCACCGAAACCGTACCGCTCTGGCAGTACACGGAGAAGGCGTACCTCGACTACTCGATGTATGTCATCAACGACCGCGCCCTGCCGCATGTCGGCGACGGCCTGAAGCCGGTCCAGCGGCGCATCGTGTACGCCATGTCGCAGCTCGGCCTCTCGCCCCAGGCGAAATTCGCGAAATCCGCGCGCACCGTGGGCGAAGTGCTGGGACGCTTCCACCCCCACGGCGAGAGCGCGTGCTACGAAGCCATGGCGCTCATGGCGCAGCCCTTCTCGCTCCGCTATCCGCTGGTCGAGGGACAGGGAAACTGGGGGTCTCCGGACGACCCGAAGTCGTTCGCCGCCCAGCGCTACACTGAAGCGCGCCTGTCGAGGTACGCGGAACTGCTGCTGTCCGAAGTACGCCAGGGCACCGTCGATTTCACTCCGAACTTCGACGGCACGGTCGACGAGCCGAAGCTCCTCCCCGCGCGCGTTCCCGTCGTGTTGCTGAACGGCAGCACCGGCATCGCCGTCGGCATGGCGACCGACGTCTTGCCACACAACCTGCGGGAGGTGGTGGACGCCTGCATCCGCCTGCTAGACGAGCCGAACGCCACGGACCGTGACCTGATGGAACACGTACGCGGGCCGGACTTCCCGACCCGGGCGCTCATCATCACGCCGCCCGAAGAACTGCTTGCCGCGTACCAGTCCGGGCGCGGCTCGGTGCGCGCCCGCGCCCGCTACGCGCGTGAGAACGGCGAGATCGTCGTCGACGCCCTTCCGTACCAGGCATCCTCCTCCAAGATCGTGGAGCAGATCGCCCAGCAGATGCAGAACCGCAGCCTGCCGATGGTCGTGGACGTGCGGGACGAGTCCGACCACGAGAGCCCGACGCGCGTGGTCATCGTGCCACGCTCGAATCGCGTCGACGTCGACCGGCTCATGAGCCACCTGTTCGCCTCGACCGATCTCGAACGCAGCTACCGCATCAACTTCAACGTGATCGGCCTCGACCAGAAGCCCAGGGTGCTCGGGCTCAAGGCACTGCTGGCCGAGTGGCTCGCCTTCCGGCGCAATACCGTGCGCCGGCGCCTTTCATTCCGCCGGGATCAGATCGATACGCGCCTGCACATCGTCGACGGTCTCCTGACGGCGTTCTTCAACCTCGACGAGGTGATCCGGATCATCCGGGAGGAGGACGATCCCGCCAGCGAACTCATGGCCCGGTTCGAACTCACGTCCGAGCAGACAACAGCGATACTCGATCTCCGCCTGCGGCAACTCGCCAGGCTCGAGGAAGACGCGCTCGTGGAGGAGCGCATCGCCCTCATCGAGGAACGCGACGAGATCACGGGAATTCTCGATTCGAGCGCCCGGCTGAAGACGCTGATCAAGCGCGAACTTGCCGCCGACGCCGAGAAGTTCGGCGATGCGCGTCGATCCGAATTCCTTGCAGCCGAGGAGGCGCGACAGTTCGCCGCCGAGGAACTCGCCACCAATGAGCCGATCACGGTCATCCTCTCCGAGAAAGGCTGGGTGCGTTCCGCCAAGGGTCACGACATCGAAGCCGACACGCTGTCCTACCGGGCGGGCGATACGCTATGTGCAACCGCGCGCGGACGCACCAACGACACGCTGCTGTTCTTCGACTCGAGTGGCCGGAGCTATGCCGTCGCTGCGCATACCCTGCCCTCGTCCCGAGGCCAGGGAGAACCCCTGACCGGCCGCTTGAACCCGCCCCAAGGCGCGCGTTTCGTGGGCACGGCGATGGGCTCAGCCGAAGACCGGATTCTCCTCGCGTCGGACGCGGGCTACGGGTTCGTCGGAACCATCGGCGCCATGACCACGAAGAACCGCGCGGGCAAGCGCGTACTGACCGTACCGAAGGACAGCCAATTGATGCCGCCATCGCCCATCGGAGCAAGGAGCCACGTCGCCGCTGCGACAAACCGGGGGCGCCTGCTGGTGTTTGCCATTGCCGAACTGCCCGAGTTGACGCGCGGCAAGGGCAACAAGGTCATCAATATCCCCGCTCCCGCCCTCAAGGCGCGCGAGGAGTTCCTGGTCGGGATCGTCGCCATCGGCCAGCGGGACCACCTGATCGTGCGCGCCGGCGGGCGGAAGATGCGGTTGCGATTCAGGGACCTGGAAGGCTACATGGCGGAGCGTGCGCGGCGCGGCCGACTGCTTCCCCGAGGCCTTCAGCGGGTATCCGCCCTCGAAGTGGAGGAACGGCGCCGTCCCGCAAAGAGCTGAGCCTGGCCTTCGATCACGGATCCGTACGACCCAACTGCCGAGTGGACCAGGCGGTATCCACCCAGGCTGGTTCCAGACAGTGCTTCCATGGCACCGCGCGCTCCCATGTCCGCCTCCAGTTTCTCCGGCCCGTCGACCCGCGCGAACACCTCTTCGCTGACCGCAAGCTTCCCGTCCGGGGCCAGCGCGGACAGGAGCAGCGCCTCGCGAACTTCCTCGGACGCCTCGATGGTCCCGTCCGAGCCCGGCTCACCGCAACGGTGCAGACCGAACCGAAACGTCGGGCGCGGCCCTCCGACGCGCCGGAAACTGGTCAGCCCGAGCACCCGCGCCGTCAGCAACGCCGCGCAAATCACTTCGAAGCAACGGTCGCTGCCACCGTTGTCGTCGAATACCACGAGAGCACCGGTGCCGAGGTAAGGATCTGCCTTGCCCCCATAGATGTTGGCGACCTGATCGGCGCGTTCCAGCACCAGCCCCAGCACCGCGCCCTTTTGCTCGCGCTCGACGTTCTTCCGGTCGAACAGGTTGATGACCAGCACGAACGCGGCCTGAACCTCGCTGGGCGCAACGGTTCCGGGGCGCGAATCCGCAGTTCGCGCGACGCGTGGGCCCACCGTGACGAGGAGGAGGGTCCCGGCCAGCACAAGCAGCCAGAACGGCGCCGCCGCCGAAACCAACTCCGTTACCGTCGGCCGGAACCGCTCCCGATCCAACACAACGCGGGCATAGCCGACGACCGCTTCATCCGCCGTCACCGCGCTTGTATGGTGAACGGTTCCCGCTTCGTGGGCATCGCGGCCCATGAAGACCATCACGCGATCGTCGACGTCATACACACTGAACCCGACGACCTCATCGAAGGCCATCATGGTATGACCGAGATTGCTGAACGCGACGGGATTCGGCCGCAGCATGGGCCCGGCCGCCAACTCAGCCGCGAGCGTTCCAAGCACCTCGCCGAAATGATCCATCCGGGCGACCGAGCGCCGCTCGAGGACGTAGTCGACCAACACTAAAATGACCACCGAAGCGGCGACAAAACCGGCCAGGGCAGCCCATACCACCGCTGGTACGCGTCGGATGAACTCAAGCACGGGCGTTGGCGTCACGACGAGGAGAGCGAACGCCGGGAACGTAGCACGGCGGCGCGCCGGAACTCAATTCGTCGTGACCCTGCCGGGTCGGTGTATGAGAAGAACCCCAGTGCATCCCGGAATTGCTGTCTCTATGCGATGAGCGAATCGCCTCCGTTAGACGGCCCCGAATGTCAAGAACGTTTTCGTTTCGTCGTCAGAGTGATTACACCTTACCGCTCACTCGCACCCAAGAGGCGTCGCGCGACGACGCAATGTCGGTTATTCGACGATTGCGTCGCTCCGAACGCCTGCGACGCTCCCCAAAAACAGGTAGTGGGTCAGTTTGACTAATTTCCAGCTTGCTTTTTTGTCGCTGCTGCGGGCGGCAGGCGTGGAGGTCGATTTGGGCGTAGGGCCCATAGCGGAATGTTGGCGCCTATGGGACGCGGTTTCGAGCTGGTTTTCGTAGAGCTGGTCAGTTCGAAGCGCTAGGCTCGCGGCGGGATGCGACCCGCCGCGAGCCGTTTATTGCGCGGCACGACCGGAACATACGCTTATCGGGTCAGATTCGGTAGGGCTCGTTGGACCTCTGTTCGGCCGCTGGATCCGGCGGCGTCCCATTTCGCGCCGCAGATCTGTTCTATGTCTTCCGCCGGGGCATTGGCTGATTCGTTCCATAGGTCCTGCCGCTTCAATAGTTCTCGCAGGTGCCGTATTCGGGAGTGGAATTTGCTACGCGCCGTGGCGGTAGTCGTGCCGTAGGCTTTTTCCAGGTCGTCGCACCCGTAGTGGCATCCCTTGGCGACGCTGTATTGCCGCACCATGAGCCCGCATAGAAGCACGTATTCGTCCCTGGCCACGGCGTTCCACGCGTCGAAGTCGGTGGCCGCGTACAAGTCGGACGCGAAGAAGTCGTTGAGGCGGCGGATTTGGGAAGCCAGTTCCGTCGCCGCCTCGTTGTCCCGCTGGAAGCAGGCCGAGTAGCAAAGGCCGATAGCCGCCCGGCCCTCTTCCGTTTTGGTCAGGTTCTGGGCGGATGCGGTAGCGGCCCAAAGGATCGCGCACACGGATGCGATGTATTTCATGGGTGTTCCCCTGCTGGATGGAGTTCCGGCTGGCGCCGGGCCGTTGTGACTTCCAGCATTGCGCTGTAGTTCCGCCTATTCGCCCCAGGCTGTTGTATTCAGCGGGCGGCCCGGCATGAAGCCACCGCTGGAAGCCACAGGGACGAGGGCTTCGCCGATGCCGGAAGCATCGTCTGTCGGACAAGCGGTTTCGACGGCCGGGTAGGAGGGGTCGTTACCGAGCCCCTCCCCCCACAGAGCCGAGCGT
>JAPPGA010000060.1 GCA_028821515.1 Gammaproteobacteria bacterium
AGGGGGCAAAAAGACCCGCAGATACCCGTAGATTTGGGTTTGACGGAGCACTAGGTCGCTCGCCTGGGTGCGCTGATCCAGTGCCGCCGGTGCTGGAAGGGATAGTGCGGCAGCGAGATTCGTGACCGCGCTTCGCCCGCATACAGGCCCTCGAATGCGATGGCGAGCCCCGCTTCGTAGGCGCCTGAGACCGCCTCCACAAAGCGGTCCTGGCCTGGGGTATTGGATTCCTGGCTAGCCAATATGGTCGGCGGGGTGCCCGGCCACAGCTCCGCAAGTTTGGATCCCAGCACCGGCTGCGGCCCAATCTCCACCACTATCTCGACGCCAAGGTTCGCAAGCGTTGCCACCGAGCGGTCGAGCGCCGGGATGGACCGGCTCTGGCGCTGCCAATACGCTCCGTCGAGCACTTCGTCGGCAGCCACCGCCTGTCCGGTCTCGGCGCTGACCATGGCAAGTCTTGGCGGCGCGACGGCTACATTGACCGGCGGTGACTCCATGTCCCGGGATGTGACGAGCAGCAGTCCTTCGTCAATGCCGAACACGCCCGCGGCCTGTCCGGCTGCGATCTCGCCGAGACCGTCGCTGACAACGACATTTGGCCGGACGCCGACGCTTTCCCACATTGCCGCCAGCGCGCACTGCAGGGCCCAGACCGACAGGCCGGACCACGCGGGATCATCGAGGCCACTGGAGGCGCCGAACATGACGTCGAGCAGGGAACTGCCGCGCTGATTCCGGACGAGGGCGTCGCAACGGTCGAGGATCGCTCTCGCCACGGGCTCCGCCCGATAGAGTTCCTGTCCCATGCCGGCCCAGTGTTGACCTTGACCGGTGTAGGCGAAGGCGACCCTGGCCTGGCTGCCTTCTACCAGTTGCGGGATTGGCCTGCCGTCCGTGACGACCGCCTCCAACCCGGCTTTCAGCGACCGTACATCGTCGAATACGACGCCGGCGCGATGCGCGAAATGCCCGCGGCCGACACCTGCTGTCCAGGCCACGTCCGCAAGCAGGTTGGACAGGTCTGGCCCGCATGCTTCCCTGTGCGCGGCGATCCATTCGAGATATCGCCGCGCCAGGTGTTTGAGGGCGTCATCCGACTTTGCGGATAACGGCAGGAAGCGAGTGTGACGATCCCCAAGCACTGCTTCCGGTGCGCTTCCCAGGGCGGAGATAGGTGGAACAGGAACGGACAGGGCGGGGCCGGGAAGCCAGCCAGCATCGCCGTTTTCGGATGAATCACCCGACGTTGGCCGATAACCCTCCACGATCACGTGGGCATTGGTGCCGGAAAGGCCGAAAGCACTCACTGCCGCGCGCGGTGGCCGATCCTCGCTGGTCGGCCATGGCGTCGGCTCCGAAGTCACGCGCACCGGCAAGTCGTCCCATTCCACCCGCGGATTCGGGTTGTCGAAATGCAGGTGCTTCGGAATCACGCCACGCTGCATGGCCAGCATGGTCTTGATGAGACCCGCGACGCCGGCCGCCCACTCGAGGTGTCCGATATTGGTTTTGGCCGTACCGATGAGCAGGGGACGGTCTTCCGGCCGGTTTCTTCCATAGACGTTCGATGCGGCGCGAACCTCGATCGAGTCGCCGAGGCTCGTCCCCACGCCGTGCGCTTCGAGGTAGTCGACCTGGCCCGGGTCTATTCCCGCGCGCGCCACGGCTTCCTCGATTGCCTGCTCCTGGGCGGGGCCGTTGGGTATGGTCATGCCCGCGCTGACTCCGTTGTGGCTCACGGCGGTGCCGAGGATCGTGCCCCAGATGCGATCGCCGTCGGCCTCCGCCTCCGACAACCGTTTCAGGACCACGATTCCGCAGCCCTCGCCGCGCACGAAACCGTTTGCATCGGCATCAAACGTCCGGCATTTGCCCTCACGCGACAACATGCCCAGTTCCACCATGAACCTGGTGATACCGGTCGACAGCACCGCGTTCGCACCGCCGACGAGGGCAAGGTCCAGTTCGCCGCGGCGCAGGCCGACGATGGCCTGGTGGACCGCGACGAGTGACGAGGCGCAGGCCAGGTCGACCGGCATCGCGGGTCCCATGAGGCCTAGGGCGAAAGCCACCCGCCCGGCGGCAACGCTACCGGCGGTCCCGAGGTAGCCTCCCTGTTCGCCGCTGGACTCGATCAGGTCCCGGTACTCGCTGGCGCCGACGCCGGCGTAGACGCCGGTCCGGCTGCCGACCAGTGTCGCCGGATCGATTCCGGCATCCTCCAGGGCCTGCCAGGCCGTCTCCAGCAACAACCGCTGGCGCGGATCCATCATCCGTGCCTCGATAGGCAGAATGCGGAAGAACTTCGAATCGAACTGGTCGATGCCGTCGAGGAACCCGGCCCAGCGGTAGGCACCGTCTCCCGCGGGGTCGCCAAAGACACCGGGCCAGGGACCGCTGTCCCGGCGGCCCTGGGTCACTGCGTCGACGCCGTCTTCCAGCAGCCGCCAGAACGCGTCGAGATCGGGCGCGCCGGGGAAGCGGCAGGCCATGCCGACGACCGTGATCGCATCCGCTTCCTGCTCGCCCCGAATCTGCACCCTGGGCTGTGGGGATGGTTCGGCAAGCGCGGTCGAGTCGTTGCCGTCGCCCAGTTCCCGGACAAGGTGACGGGCGAGGCTGGCCGCATCCGGATAGTCGAAGACCACGGTGTTGGGTGCCACGTAGGCGTCCGCGAGGGAGCGATTCAGGCGGTTGCGAAACTCCACCGCCATGAGGGAGTCCATCCCGAGATCGACGAAACCCACTGTTGGCGATGGCTCTGAGGGCATCCTCAGTACCGCCTTCAGTTCCTGCTGCAGGAACCCCACCAGCAGTCCTTCACGTTCTGAGGCGGGCGTGGCCTGGAGCTGGGCGAGGAGATCGACCGGCGTTGACGGTGTCTCGGCAGCCTCGCTGCCGAGCGTGGCCAGCACCTCCTCCAGGAAGGGTGGCTGGCTTTCGTGTGCCTCTGCGAATACCGGCCAGTCGACCGACGTCACCGTCGCCGTGGTCAGGTCTTCCCGAACCAGACGATCGAATGCCATGAGGCCTTTCTGCGGGGTCATCCAGCCGGTTCCCGATGCCTCGAGCTGGCGGGCGATCCGCTCACGCTGTTCTTCCGCCTCGCCGAGACCGGACCACGCGCCCCAGGCTATGGACTGCCCCGGCAGTCCGAGGGCGCGGCGATGCCCGGCGAGCTGGTCCAGGAACGCATTGGCGGCTGCGTGGTTCGCCTGGCCGGCATTGCCGAGCACACCCGTCACGCTGGAAAACAGCACGAAGAGATCGAGATCGCGATCCAGGGTTGCCCGATGCAGGTGCCAGCCGCCGAGGATCTTGGGCATGAGCACCTGTTCGAAACGATCCCAGTTCTGGTTTGACAGCGCGCCGTCCGACAACACGCCCACGCTGTGGATCACGCCGCCGAGCGGCGGCAGGGTAGCGTCCATCCGGGCGAGCATGGCGTCGACGGCGGCGGCGTCGGTCACGTCCGCGAGTTCCACTTCGACGCGAACCCCTCGTTCGCGAAGCTCGCTGATGGCGTGCTCCGCGGATTCGTCCGGGTCACGGCGTCCGTTCAATACGATGACGCCCGCGCCGTGGTCTGCCAACCAATCCGCAACCACGCAGCCGATCCCGCCGAGGCCTCCGGTCACGAGATAGCTGCGATCCGCGCGTAGCCCGCCGTCCGCAAGCGGCGGCAAGGTCAGGACGATCTTGCCGATGTGGCGTGCGGCCTGCATGCACGCCATCGCGTCGCCGGTTTCCGCCAATGGCCATCGACAATGCACCAGGGGTTTGATTTCTCCCGCGGCCATCCGGTCGATGAGTCCCTTGAGTACTGTTCCCGCCCGTTCGGGCTCGTCGCGCTTCAGGACATCCAGTTCGATGATGCTGTAGCCCACATCGGGCCGTGCAGCGGCCATCTCTTCCGCTGTCCAGATGTCACGCCGGGCCATCTCGACGAAACGCCCGCCCTGGCCCAGGCAGGCAAGGCTCGCCTCGATGAATCCGTCGCCCGTCAGGCTGTTCACGATCACGTCGACGCCCGCTCCGCCGGTGGCGTCGAGCACCTTCCGACCGAACTCCGTCGTGCGGCTGTCGAACACGTGGCGTACGCCGATCCCGCGCAGGAACGGGCGTTTTGGTGCGCTTGCGGTGGCGATCACTTCCGCTCCGGTGGCGCGTGCGAGTTCAATCGCCGCGAGCCCAAGGCCACCCGCCCCGGCATGTATCAGGACGCGTTCGCCGGGTTTGAGGTCTGCCGCCTCGAACGCCAGCGCCGCCGAGACGAAAACGCTTGGAACCGTGGCCAGCGCAGTTGCCGAAAGGTTCGCCGGCGCGGGCGCGACCAGCGCCTCGCGGGTCACTGCCTCGGCCCCGAATGTGCCATCGCCGAGCCCGACCACGCGCTTGCCGACGGACACGCCGGTCACGGCTTCTCCGGTCTCAACGACCCGCCCGACCAGTTCTTCGCCGAACAGGCCTTCCGTGAAGAGACCCATGCCGCGGAAGATGTCCCAGAAGTTGAGTCCGGCAGCCTCGACGGCAACGCGAACTTCCCCGGGCTCGAGAGCGGTTTCCGGCTGGGGGGCCGCCACGATCTGGTCGAGTGCGCCTCCTTCGTCGGCGTCGAGCAGCCAGCCCGGCTCTTCGGGCAGTTCTATGCGCCTCGGTCCGTCTCCGGATCGGACGAAGCGGGCCACCCGGCGACGACCGCCGCGGTAGGCAATGTGCGTCTCGGGATCGGGGGAGAGCAGCTCCTCGGCCAGGTCGGTCTTCGGCGACCGGGGCCCGGGGTCGAGGTCGAGCATCCTTGGCTGCCAATGTGGCGCCTCCCGTGCCACCACTTTGCCAAATCCCCACAGGGTGGCGCCTGCCAGCTCCCCTTCGCGCTCTCGCTCCAGCACCTGCGCGCCGCGGGTAATGAACCACATCCCCTTTGCGGGTGTCGCATCGGCGTCCGCCAGTCCCTGCGCCAGTGCGAGCGCCGTTCCGGCGACCCGGCGGGTGTCCCCAGCCATTTGTTCGGTAGTGGCGCCCGTGCCATGGCCTTCAAGCGCCGCGAGATGGACCACGCCGTCGAGGGGTAAGTTCTCTGGCAGCCCCTCGAAGAGCGCCTGCCAGGATTCGCGGTTTGCCGCTTCGATCCTCGTGGCAAAGACGCCAGCATCGGCTGTCACCGTGACATCTTCGGCATCTTCGCGCGCCAGGACGATGGTCTGGTTCCGTGCTGCGAGAGTCGTCGCCAGGCCATCTGCAATCTCGCCCTTGCCTTCTGCCAGGACCCAGAGGCCTGCGGGTTCGGTCACTTCCGCCGGACCCTGTGCGACGATGACACCCCGATCGGGATCGGCGGTCTCGTCCACGCCGACGAACGCGACCTCCGGGAAACCCGCATCGTGGAGCGCCTGCCGCCACACGGCGGGCGCGGCGAGAGCATGGTGCGGCCGATAGTCGTCCGCGAATCGCCACCAGCCGTCGAGTTGCCCGAACGTCAGGTCGAGCCAGCCCTGGCCGCGGAGGTTCTCCAGCGCCACGAGATGTCCCGAGGGTGCGAGGAGATCCAGGCAATGTTCGAGTGTCTCGTTCAGGAAGCGGGTCGCGTGCAGGACGTTGGACGCGATGACGAGGTCGTATCCGTGGGAGTCGAAACCCTGCGCCACGGGGTCCTTTTCGATATCCAGAACCCGGTATTCGATGCCTGCTTCCACGCCGCCGAATCGGCCTTCGGCCTCGGCAAAGAACCCGGCGGAGATGTCCGTGTAGGTGTAGTCGAACCGTCCGGGCGGAAGCTCGGGCAGAACGGACGCCGTCGCCGATCCCGTGCCTGCGCCGACTTCGACTATCCTGAGCCGCCGGCCATCCGGCATTTCGGCCAGGAGGGTCTCCACGGCTTCCGCCAGCATGCGGTTGGCGGCCCGCGCCACGGGTGCCTTGAGGTAAAGGTCCGCTGCGCTCGGTTCACCACTGCTGAAGAGCAGCGTAAGCGGGTCGGCGTCGCCCCGCAGCACCTCCGGCAGCGCCCCGCCGCACCGGCAGAAGAGCCCGATCTCGGTGAGGCCGTGGGGATAGGCGTCCTCCATATGCTTTGCATAGGCACCGGCATCCTCCGGCAACTCTGCGGGAAGCGGTTCGCCGGAGCCCACGAGCACTTCGAACACACCGTCCGTTTCCTTCAGAACGCCCGACCTGGCGAGCATCTCGAGCATCCTGCGGAACACTTTCCGGTGTTCCTCCAGAACGCCCAAGTCCTCCCGGAGCGATTCCGGATCCACGCTGTTCCCGGTGTTGCGTTGCCAGCCAAGCCGGTCCAGGGTCGCGAGGGCATAGCGGCGCGAAAGCACTTCCAGGTCGGCGAGCAGGCCGAACCGCGTTTCGGCGCCGACGCCTTCCGTCGACAGGTAGTCCGTGAACATGCCGGATTGATCCGCAACGACGGCGGGACCCGGGAGGAAGTCGGCGGGCAGAATCCCGGGGACAAGGGGTTGGTCTTGCCAGACCACCCGGTAGAGGAGGTCGTCGAGCCCCTCGACGGCGGAAAGCAGCGCGGCCCGGGTCGCCCGCTTGACGGTATAGCCATCAAGGCCCCCGAGAACGTCCCCGTTCAGGTCGTAGATCGTGAGGTCGCCGGTCACGACTTCCCGTTGGGCGTCGGTCGTGTCGTCTGCCGATTCGTCTCGCGTGCCGGTCTTGAGGCGCGCGTGGCAGACCACGCGGTCGGGCAGGGGACCGTTCAGCCACAGCCGTTCCCAGCCGAACGGCAGGTAAGGCGTATTGTCGCCCGCGTCCGCATGGCTGCGCGCGGCGGAGAACACCTGGAAACAGCCGTCGAGCAGTACGGGGTGAACACAGGAGTCCATGGACTCGACGCCGTCGGGCAGTGCGACTTCGCCCAGCGCTTCCAGGGGTCCTGACCAGGCCGACTGCAGCGACTGGAACGATGGTCCAAGCTGGATTCCCGTCTCCGCCTTGGCGCGGTAGTACGCGTCCACATCCCTCGGCGACAGCCTTCGGCGCAGACCATCCAGGGTCGCGGTTTCGGTGCTGCCGCGTGTCGAGACGCCCTCTGACACCAGGGCCTCCGCGTGCAGCGTCCAGTCCTGCTCGTCCTCGCCCTTGCTGAAGATCTCGACGCGTTGTCCCGCCTGTCGCGCTCCCGCCGATGCGCTGACCACGACCTGTACCTTGCGCGCCCCTCGCGCCGACTCCTCCTCGTCGGTCGCCTCGCCGGACCTCGTGGCCGGGAAGACGAGCGGATTGTGCATGCGCAGGTCTTCCACCGTTGCGGACGGTGCGCCTTCGAGGAGCGGCACGGAAACCGCCATCGCCCCGTACAGGGCTCCTGGCGCCAGCACGTGGTCGAACACGCGGTGGTCATCGATCCATGCGGGATCGGAGACATGGATTTCCGTCTCGAAGTCGATCTCGCCCCGGGGCGATTCGTGCCGCACGCCCAGCAGCGGATCGCCCACTTGCCGGCGCTGGTGCCGGGGCGCTTCGATCCAGTGGTGGCGACGTTGGAACGGGTAGCCTGGCAGCGAAATGCGACGCCGTTCTTCGCCCGCGAACAGACCTTCGAAGGCGAGCGGAACGCCGGCTTCATAGGCGCTCGCGACGGCGGCCATGAACGACCCTTCCACATCCGCCAGCGACTCTTCGCGGGAAGGCCGGCGGAGGCTGGCGAACGCGGCGGGCGCCTGCGCTTCGGCTGGCCAGCCGAGCGCGACCAGCGGCGTCAGAACGCCGTGCGGGCCAATTTCGATAACGACATCGACGTCGAGTTCCGCCAGTTTCTGCACGCAACGGTCGAACGCGACGGGCTGCCTTGCCTGTGTGCGCCAATATGAACCTTCCAGACGGGTCCGGGGCTCCACGCACTCGCCGGACAGGCTGCTTACCATCGTGACCTTGGGTTCGGCAACGGCAACATCGGCGAAATAGGCCTCAAGGCCGTCCAGCGCCGGATCCACGAGGGCGCTGTGGTATGCGGGACTGGCCCGGAGCCGTGCCGTCCGGATGTTGTCTGCCTCGAAGTGGGCGAGGATTGACACGACGTCGGACTCTGGACCGCTGATCGCCTGGTTCGTGCCGTTGTATGCCGCCAGGCAGAGACCCGGTCCGTCGCAGTTCGCATTGTGCTCCTCCAGCGCTGCGGCCACGTCGGATGTGGTGGCGAAAACCACCGCCATCGCACCTTTTTCGGGAAGTGCGGCGATCAGGTCGCCGCGCCTTTCGGCGAAGCCCAGTCCTTCTTCCAGGCTGAACACGCCTGCGGCCTGCGCCGCGGCGATCTCGCCAAGGCTGTGGCCAACCACAACATCGGGTCGCACCCCCAGACTGGCCCACTGCGCAGTGAGCGCGCATTCGAGGACGTAGATGGCGGGCTGGGTCCAGGTCGGGTCGTCGAGCGCATTGGTCGCGTCGGAATCGCCGAACATGACGTCCTTTAGCGAAACGCCTCGCGATTCGGTGAGCAGGGCGTCACACCTGTCGATAACGGCCCTGGCTACCGGTTCGCTTTCGTAGATGTTCCGCGCCATGCCGATCCACTGGCTTGCCTGCCCGGTATAGACGAATGCCACCTTCGGGTTGTCACGGGTGACCGGCCGGTCGGAAGGCTCGGCCTCGTCGGCAAGTGAGGCGAGCGCATCGCGCAGGGATGGGCCGTCCCGGAAGACCACGCCAACGCGGCGAGTGAAGTGGCTGCGTCCCACGCTGGCCGTCCACGCCATGTCCGAAAGCGAAGCGCGGTGGGTGGTTCGGACAGGTCGCGTTCGTCCAGCCATTGAAGATAACGGCCCGCCGCGTCCCGCAGGGCGGCATCCGATTTGCCGGACAGCGGCAGGAACCGCATTCGGGCGGCGTCCGAGACCGACGAGTCCGGTCCCTCCGGCCCCGTAATCGCCCGCCTTGGGCCAGCCGCGACGTGAATTTCGCCGTTTTCGGAGGAGTGGGGTTCTCCATATGACTCGAGAACGACGTGTGCGTTGGTGCCGGAGAAGCCGAACGAGTTCACTCCCGCCCGTGATGGCCGATCGACCGGCGGCCACGGTGTCGGCTCCGCGGTCACCCGTACCGGGAGCCGGTCCCAGTCCAGTTCCGGGCTAGGCGTCTCGAAATGCAGATGCGCAGGTATTGTGCCGCGCTTCAGGGCCAGCGCGGCCTTGATCAGGCCAGCGACACCCGCGGCGGATTCCAGGTGGCCGATGTTGGTCTTGACCGAACCGATCAGGAGGGGATGATCCGGATCGCGCCCCTTGCCGTACACGGTGCCGGCCGCTTCGAATTCGGTTGGATCGCCGACGGGGGTCCCGGTGCCGTGTGCCTCGAGGTAGTCGACTTCGGAAGGCTCTATGCCTGCCCGCGCCAGCGCTGCTTCGATAGCCCGTTGCTGGGCGGGGCCTTCGGGAACTGTCAGGCCCGGTCCGGTCCCGTCCTGGTTCACCGCCGAGCCGCGAATCACGGCCCATATCCGGTCGCCATCGGCTATCGCATCGTCCAGGCGTTTCAGGGCGACGATGCCGCAGCCTTCGCCCCGGACATAGCCGTCCGCGGCGGCATCGAAGGTCTTGCACCGGCCGTTGGGCGACAGCATCCCGGCTTTGGCGCGTAGCGCGCTCAGCCTGCCAAACAGAATGGCCTGCACGCCGCCCACCAACGCCAGGTCCGCATCGCCCCGATGCAGACCCGCCGCAGCCTGGTGCACCGCAACGAGCGAAGACGAGCACGCCGTGTCCACGACCATCGCCGGACCTTCGAAACCGAGCACGAACGACACCCGGCCGATGGCCGGACTCAGCGAACTGCCGGTAACGGAATACAGCCCGGCGGCACGCTCCGTGTTCTCGCGCCCCGCGAGGATCAGGTGCCGGTAGTCGTTGTTGCTCATGCCGGCGTATACGCCAGTGCGGGTGCCTCTGAGGCTTTCGGGGTCGATGCCCGCGTCTTCCAGGGCGCGCCAGCAGGTCTCGAGCATCATGCGTTGCTGGGGATCGAGCAACTGGGCTTCCAGCGGCGAGATTCGGAAGAACTCCGCATCGAACTGGTCGATGTCGTCCACGAACGCGCCGTACCGGCAGGCGGGCCATTCCACCGGCTCGTCCGGGAACAACTGGCCTACGCGGCCGACGCCGGATCCCGGCGTGCCTTCGGTCACGGCCGTCTGGCCGGAATCCAGGAGGCGCCAGAAAGTCTCGAGGTCCGGTCCGCCCGGGAATCGACAGGCCATGCCGACGATGGCGATCGGCTGCCACGTTTCGCTGGTCATCTGCTCGGTGGAACCGGCATTGGATTCGGATGACGACATGTCTACTCCTGCTCGTTCGAGCTGGCGTGTGCCGGAAGCTGGCGTTCTGTTGCCAGAATATAACGATACAGCCTCAGGGCCAGGGCGCTATCGCTTTCTTCGAGCAACCTTGACGCCGCGGCCCCAAGTACGATGGTCTGACAGGCTACGTCGGTCACCGTGTTGCGTGACGGCACCTGCGGACCGCCGACAATACGCGTCTCGACGACATCGCCTGGACCGAGTTGGCCGACTCGTTCGCCTTTCTCATCGAACACGGAGGCGCGGCCGCTGGTCATCAATTGAAGGCCTGCGGACGCCGCATCGGTGGCGACGATGGACTCGTCGGGCCCGTAGTAGCGCACCTGCGTCCAGTCGCCGAGTGCCTCGATTAGCGCTTCGAATTCGGACTGGCTGTCGAGATGGCGCTCCATCTCGTCCGCGACCCTGTCCAGCAATGCGCCGGCCTCTTCATCGTGCCTCTTCCGGTGATCTTCGATGACGATGTCCTCGCAACGCTCAAGGCCGCTGTCGGCGTCCGCCGCGAAGTGCGCGTTGTCGAAGACCGTGGGCGGGAGATTGCGTTTGAGTTCGTGGCGAAGCTGTTCTGGCGCCGCACAGATCACAACACGGGTCCCCTCGCTACGGGCGGCGTGCATGAATCGGCACAGCGCGTGGGCGGCGGAGAAGTCGAAGCCGGAAACCGCTTCGAAATCGAGCAGGATGCTCTTCGGTGGCGGTTCGTCATTCAGGGATTCCTTGAGACGGTCCGCCAAGGGGTAGCCGCTGCCAAAGAACACGTATCCCTGCAGGCGGTAAGCCTTCGCCCGGTCACCTTCTGTCTGCAGGATCGCGCGATCGGGGATGGGACGGCTCCGATTGCTGCGGCGCTCCCGGGCCGTGTACCGCGACTCGATCACGTCCATGCGGCTCAGTCGGACGATGAAGAAGACGATGGTGATCAGCATGCCGATTCCCACGCCCTCGAAGAAGCCGAAGATCGTGATGGTCAGGAACATCACGAGGATGATCGCGTAGTCCGTGGCGGGGACACGCCTTTTGATCCTGACCAGCCATTCTTCGAGCATGGCGATGCCGGTGAAGAGCAGGACTCCGCCCATCAGCGGCACGGGGAGATGTTTGAGCAGTGCGTCGCCGAACAGCAGGGTGGAACCGATCAGGAGGGCGGCGACGACACCGGTGAATCGCATGTCGACACCGAACATCAGGCTGCGCATGGACGTCGGAACGACCTGGCAACCGGGCGGTCCGCCGCCTAGACCGGCGACGAACGCGGCGAATCCAACAACTCGGAATTCCCGGTTCCAGTCCAGGTCCCGATTGGCGGCAAGCTCCAGCCCGCCGATGTACATGACGATGCACAGAAACGTGACAAGCAGCAGCGTCAGCATGTTGGGAATCTGTCCCGCGACGGATCCCCAATCCACGAGAGCGAGGTGTTCCAGATCGAAGGCGGGCCAGAGATGGCCGTCGGAAATGCTGGCGAACAGGAGTCCGGCCGCCCTGGCTTCGTCGCCCGAGATACCCATCGCCATGAGTCCCACATGGCACAACGCGGCAGTGGCGAGGAAACTGACAGGCAGCAGCAGGAAGCTGTTCCAGAACTTTGTCGCAAGGTAGAGCCCGACGCCGTAAACGATGCCGATACCCCAGTTGGCTGCGACAGACGGATCGAACAGGACGGCCAACGACTCCCGATCGAACCTGATCCCCATCAGGGACAGGGCCACGAGGCATGCCACGCCTCCAGTGCCGGCGACGAAGCCGGACGATACGGGGTAGGGGATGAACCGGACCAGGTTGGTCAGCCCGAAACGTCCGATCAGCAACATGATGAGGCCGGTCGCGAACGCACACAGCACGATGATCGCCACCATCGTTGCGAACAACGCATCGCCTTCCAATGCCAATGCGCCGCCGATCACGGCCAGCACGATCAGCGTCGGTACCGGCGGCGCGGAGACCGCACCCAGAAAACCGCTCGTCAGCGCGATCACCAGGCAGCCAGCGAAGCTGCCGAACAGTACGAGGCCGACCCCTTGGGCGGCATAGGGTGCCAGGGGACCCGAGAAGACGACTGTTGCGAGGGAGATTTCGCCGACGACGACGGTCAGTCCGGAAACGCAGCCGACCGTAAATGCGAGCAGCGTTCTCTTGGTCAGTACGCGCTGCCTAAGGTTGGTTGCCAACGTCCTGGTCGAATTCCCTTCCGCCCTGTCCAACGACTCCCCCGTCTGAGTTCGGCTAAGCGCCGCGAACGCGCGTTCGCGCAGTGCTGGCGCGAGCGACTATAGCGCAAAGTGACGCGCCGCCCGCGCACTTTCAAAGATGTAGACTCACGGTCTCGTCCACGAAGCCCCGGCGCGTTTTGGGGACGATCCCGCGCGGAAAGAACTGCGGTGTTCAGGAGATATCTATGCAACGTCTGGAGAACAGGGTGGCCTGGGTAACGGGCTCTTCGCGCGGAATCGGCCGCGTGGTCGCCGAGCATCTCGCGAGCCTTGGCGCCAGGGTCGCGGTCCATGGAACGACGCCCACATCGACGCGACAACTCGGGGAGGCGGAGTCGCTCGATGCTGTTGCGGCGGAAATCGCGACGACGCACGGAACGGATGTGCTCGCGGTGCATGGCGACCTGACCGATGTCGACGCGGTGGCACGCAATGTCCGGGAGGTCCGGGACCGTTTCGGCAGGATTGACATCCTCGTCAACAATGCCGGCGGCGATATAGGTTCGAAGGGTGTCACCGGGGAGAACGCCGGCAAGCCTGTGGTCAACGACGCCGTGAACATTTCCCTGACCGATGTGGAGACGATCCTCGACCGCAACCTGCGCACGTGCATTCTCGTCTGCCGGGAAGTGGTCCCGGAGATGATGGAGAGAAACGAGGGCTGGATCGTAATGATCGGAAGCATTGCGGGCCTTTCGGGGCACGCCCGCGAGGTCTCCTACAGCGTTGCCAAGGCGGCCGTGCACGAGTACACGCGGTGCCTCGCCGCGCAGCTTCGTCCCCATGGCGTCTACGCCAACGTCATCGCTCCCGGCGAGATCATCACGCCCCGGTTCGAAGCCAGCCGGCCGACGCGGGAAGACCGCAAGGTGCAGGCCGGCGCGCTAACGCGATACGGCTGGCCTCAAGAGGTCGCGAAAGCGGTGGAGTTTTTCGTTACCAGCGACTCGTCGTATGTCACGGGACAGGTGCTGCGGGTGGATGGCGGAATGCAGCTCTGGCCGGCGTAGGGTTGGGTCTGTTGGAGATTTGCCGGTCAAATAAATGACATGTTGTCCTTGACACGATGACATGCAAAAGGCAAGGTGCGGCCATGATCACCATGCCGGTAGCCGAACTGAAGGCGCAGTTTTCCAAGGTGCTGGCCGCGGTTCGCGCGGGCGAGCGGGTCGGGGTGCTGTACGGAAAGTCCCGGCAACCCGTTGCCATGATCGTGCCATACGAGCCGGTCGATCTGCCCGAAAGAGACGTGGGCTTCCTCGATGGAAAGGTCAGGATCGCGTTCATGGACGACTTCGACATGACCGAGGAGGAGCTGGTCGGCCCCCTCGAATGAGTCGCATGACCTATCTGCTGGACACGCATGCCTTGCTTTGGTCGATCGGGCAGTCTTCCCTGCTATCCGCCACGGTGCGGGACCTGATTCGTGACCGGACCAACGAAGTCATGGTCAGCTCGGCTTCGCTGTGGGAGATATCCTTGAAGTACGGAATCGGAAAGCTCGTGTTGGGGTCCATGGCACCTGACGACATACCTGGATACTGCGAAACCCTGGGCTTCCGAATCCTTGAACTCGATGCCGGGACCGCTTCGACGTATCACACGCTTCCCCGGATCGCGGAGCATCGCGATCCCTTCGATCGCATGCTGGCTCACCAGTGTATTCGCCTGCGCGCGGTTCTCGTCACCCGCGACACCCGGCTGGCCTGCTACGAGCCATACGGCCTCGCTTGCGCCTGGTAGCTGTCAGGGTCGCTGCTTAGCGCGTTCCGAGACCGTAGGGTTTGCCCCAGGTCAATCCGTCGACCACAGTCGTCTTGGGGCGGTATTCGCAGCCGATCCAGCCTCCGTATTCCAGCGTATCGCAGAGATCGAACAGGTAGGGCAGGTTGACCTCGCCGTGCTGCGGCTCGTGCCGACCGGGGACGCTGGAGAACTGAATGTGCCCGATGACGTCGAGATTGTCGGCGAGGCGCCGCGCAAGGTTTCCTTCCATGATCTGCCGGTGATAGAAGTCGAACTGAAGCCGCACGTTATCCCGGCCGATGGCATCGATGCAGTGGCGGGCCTCATTGGTGCGCGTCAGAAAGTAACCCGGCGTGTCCTGGCTGTTGAGGGGCTCGAGCAGGATGCGAATGTCGTGTCCCGCCGCCCGGTCCGCCGCGAAGCGTACGTTCTCGACGAACGTGGCCCGCGCCGTCTCGCGATCGTCGTCGGCGACGACACCCGCCAGGACATGGAGCATCGGGACATCGAGAGCGATTGCGTATTCCAGGGCCCGTTCGAAGTGATCCCTGAAATCAGCCTGCCTGCCGGGGACCGCGGCCAGCCCGCGCTCGCCTCTCGACGCGTCTCCGGGGGGTGTGTTGATCAGGATCAATCGGACGCCTGCGTCGTCGAGCCAACGCCTTATCTCGGCTGCCGGGTCGGGATAGGGGGAAAGAAACTCGACGGCGGAGAACCCGAGGTCTCGTGCGGCTCGCATGCGCTCGGCGACGGGGAGGTCGGGGAACATCATGCTGATGTTGGCGGCGAATCGTGGCAAGTGAACGTCCTGTCCGAGTTGTCAGGTGAGACTACACGACAGACGTTGTCTGACCGAAGTGCCCAGGAATCACCGATCGTCCGGGATGGTCTTGCAGGGATTCCGGTTGGCGGTCCGCACGGAAAGTCATTGACCCATAAAGGGTAGTTGGCACCAGAAAATACTCTAGCGCGCGGCTCCTATTAGGTAATCCTTGGGGTCATGGGTGTTTCCATTTGAAAAACCGGATGCCGTGATGCCGTCGGTGCTAGTTGGGTGCGGCGTTTCCCGGAAAGGGACAACAGGGAAAACGGTTGGACGGGACTGTCCGATCTTTCGCAACCGCATTCGTCAAGACCTGATATCCAGAACGGCGGCAGGTCAAGCAGGGCTGCGTCCACTTCGATGGATTCTTGATCAAGGGGAGATCAGGGGGAGATAGAAAAGATGTGGATTCTTACGAAACTACGAAGCTGGTCGTCCATTCGCACAAGTCGCCAGGACCGTTTGCTCACCGAGGCAAGGGAATTGGCGACCGGCATACTTCCGCAGAGTGAGGTCGTCGGCCGGTCCAGGGAAGTATCAGGCCATGTTGGTCGAGTCGATGGGGCGAATAGATGGGACTCATGGCGATGGCTCATTGGTACCCACCGTATGGCCCAGGAACAGGCATTGCAGTTGGACAACTGTTGCAAAGTGGTCCGACGCGCCGTCGCCATGAGGCTTGACGACGATAGCCGCAATAGTCTCAGCGAGTCGCTATTCGACTGCTTCGCCGAGCCGTTGGAGCTGGGACGTGAGCAAGTGTCCAGCCCGGACGAGTTGTTGAAAGTACTTGAAGAGCGCAGGTCGTCCTGGCGTGGTCTCGCCGAGGAGGTACAACAGGTTCAGCCCCCAGTCTTTGTTAGCCATGCGTTCCTTCGACTGTCCGACAGTACGGGCGTAGAGGTCGCTTCGCTGTTCATAGCGGTCCTGATGGGTCTCGGGGCGATCAACATGGCGTTCTTTTACGCGACAGCTGCAGGTCAAGCTGCAAATGCGTACTGGACGCTTGAGGACCTGGTCATCCAGGGCGTTTTTGTCCTCCCATGGATTGTTGCAGCGCTGATCGTCGTCGAGATTGTGTTTGCCATCGTAAGGTGGGTTGTGGGAGGTCGTGGGGGTTACAGGTGGCACGGCGTGATACTGGCGCATCCTCTTCGGGTGGCCGTCGTATTCGTCCTGGTCATGTCGGTTGCACTTGCCATCGAAGGCCACCGAACGGGCAAAAAGGCGCTTGAGGAATTCAAGACAACGATGGCGTCGGAAGGGAAAAGGGAAATGGCGACGGTGATGGATCGCAGCGTCCTGAACAATGTATACCTTGTGGGCACCACGGATCGAACGGCGATCTTTTTGCAGCTGAAGAAATCGGCGACATCGGTGACGGCCCATCCACCAAGCCTTGGACAGGCAGCAAGTTGCGTAGCAACTTCGTTTGGTATTGGGAAGGGAACGTGCGTTGGCGGCAGTGGGCCGAGTCATCTTGTGCTTGTGATGGATCGGGCACTTGTCGTCTGCCATGCCAAGATGGGTGAGTGCGAGGTAGTCGACCCGGATGGGAAGGGCAATTCGGGGGAGGCGCTGGGCCCGCTTACCGATCGGTTGACCGCTCTCGCCGGCACGGTGACTGCGGTCGAGCGGCGGAGTCGTGACCACGATGAGCGTCTGGATGCAGTACTCAGGGATGTTGAGGAACACATGCATCGTCACTTGGGCATAGTCCTCACGAGGATTGGTGTCGGGCGTGAGGACGGCACGAACGGCGGGCGAGGGGACGCGAACAAGACGGACTGACCCGGATGAACCCAGTTACCTCTCGTCCAACCCCATAACGGCACGGTCGGTCCCGGCGCTCGTATCCTCCGCCGCCCACCACAGGTGCGGAAACCCCGTCCAGTTCATGTGCTCGAACCCAAGGGGCGGATGGCGGATGCGGGTCCAGTGCGTGACGTGGCGTCCGGCCGGATGGCCATCGGGGATCACGTAGTAGCTGTGAAGCAATACGCGATCCAGGGCGCGTCCGGCGGTGTTCATCTCCCGCTCCGTATCCGACTCGAGGATTCTCTCGACCAGAACGTCGATTGCGGGGTTTCGGATGCCGGCGTAATTCCGCATGTTGGGCAGGTCCGCGTACTGGGAGGTGAACTGGCTGCGCAGGCGATGGCGGTCCGGCATCTCCCCCACGCGCAACTTGCGCACGGTCGCGTCGAAGTCGTAGCTTCGCAGGCGGTTGGTCAGGATGTTGCGCTCCACCCGGCGCAACCGCGCGTCTATACCTAGGCGCGAGAGATTCTCTGCGAAGGGGACCAGCATCCGTTCGTGATCCTGATACGTGACCAGCAGTTCGAGCGTAAGGGGCTCGCCGGTCGTCGCGTATACACGCTGGAAGTCCCTGACCACCCAGCCCGATTCTTCAAGCAGCGTGCCGGCCTGAAGCAGCGTCTGTCGATTGCGGCCAAAAGCAGTGTTTTCGGGCAGTTCCACTGGATCCGTGAAGACCCGTTCGGGAACCTGCCCCTCGAGTGGGCGGAGCAACGCGAGTTCTGCGTCGGACGGCGATCCGCTGGACTGTAACCCCGAGCGGATGAAATAACTGTTGTTGCGCTTCATGCCGCTGTGCCAGTAGACGCGATTGGCCCACTCGAAGTTGTAGGCGAGAGTGAGCGCTTCCCGAACGCGGATGTCGTCGAACGGCTCCCTCCGTGTATTGAAGACGAGGCCGAAGTGCATGCCGTAGGAGTAGCCCATCCTGTAGGTCTCCTTCTTGAACAGCCCCTCGTGATAGCCGTCGAAATCGTAGGCCGTGGCGAAGTCGTTCTCGTTCTCCTCGAAGTAGAAGTCGAGCAGGCCGGCCCGCAACGCCTGCAGCATGACCCGCTTGTCGAAGTAGTACGTGAGATGGATCTCGTCGAAGTTGAAATGTCCGACGGTGACGTTGAGGTCACGGCCCCAGTAGTCGGGCACGCGCTCGAACACCACCTTGTACCCGGGAGTCACTGACGCGATGCGGTATGCACCGTTGCCCAGCGGGATTTCGAGGGTCGTTTCGTCGAATGCCCTGTCCTCCCAGAAGTGTTTGGGCAGGGGCGCGAATGACGCGGTCAGGATGACCAGGAAGGGGGTCTTCTCGGCCTCGTCACTGAAGTGGAACCTGAACGACCAGGCGTCGATCTGCTCCAGGCGAACGATGTGTTCGTATTCCTTGCGCCAGGTTATGGATCCCTTGCGCTTGATCATGTCGAAGGTCCACAGCACGTCCTCCATGGTTACCGGCTGGCCGTCGTGCCAATGGGCGTTCTCGCGCAGCTTGTAGGTCACCCAACTGTAGTCGTCGGCAACTTCGACGGTCTCTGCGAGCCAGCAGTAGTACGAGGCCAACTCGTCCTCCCCCCGCCGCATAAGGGGATCGTAGATGTAGGAGCCCGACCCGTACCTGGGGTCGATGTAGTGCGCCAGGTTCCCCTTGTCCACGTTCGGATTCAGGTTATTGAACGTGGAGATGCTGCCGACATTGACGCGCCCGCCTTTCGGGGCCTGGGGATTGACATAGTCGAAGTGGGGCATGTCCGCCGGATACTTCAGGTCACCGAAATACGCGAAACCATGGCTTGGTTCCCCGGACGACGCGGGTGCTGCGAGCATGGCCGCAGCCGCGAACAGGATTGCGCACATCACCTCCGGGTTGGGCCGGCGATAACCCTTCCGCTGCATGATGATCCAGTCAGGCGAGGGTTCGCGTCATTGTCTCATTGTAAGGTAGGGGCACCGGGTCCGGAGCCGTCACGCATGTTGAAACAACTCAGCATCTTTCGAAAGCGGAAAGATCTCTCGCGGGACGCCTTCCGTCACTACTGGCGCGACCGCCATCCCGATGTCGTGATGCGATTGCCGGGTATCCGCCGCTATGTACAGAACCACGTGACAGAGACGTTGCGAGGAGCGTGGGCCTGGGACGGCATCGCCGAAGTGTGGTTCGACGACATCGAGAGCATGCGCGCCAACGCGGCAAGCCCGGTACTCGCCGACATCCGCGCCGACGAAGTGAATTTCATCGCTCCGGGGAGCATGGTCTCGATTATCACCGCCGAACACGTTCTTGCGGGCGACTCGGCCGCCACTGCGCGTCACAAGGTTCTCGCCCTCGTCAAGCGTGGCGCCAGCCATACTCCAGAGCAATTCCAACGGGAGTGGCGGGATGGGATTGGCCCGCAGGTGGCCGACCTGCCGGGCGTCTGCCGCTACGTTCAGGACCATTGCCGACTGGGGATATATCGCACGGGACGCGAGCCACAATACGACGGCATGGCGAGCCTCTGGTACCGGGAGCCGTTCTCATTGGCAAGGGAAGGGCGTCGGACCGTGGCGCTCGAAGGACCCCTGACCGACCTGTATCGGACAGTTGTGCTGGCGGTGGAAGAGGTAGTCATTGCATAAGTGCGTTGCCACTCTCCAGGACCGTTCACGCAAAAAAAAGCCCGCACCAGGTGGTGCGGGCTTTTGCCAAGGATCAACCCAGCAGTTGCTGAGTGCTACGGGGTGTAGTTGAACTCGAACCCGTAGGTACGCGGCGGGTTGAAGCCGTGATAGCCGCTGTCGCCCACCGCGTAGATGCCGATCGCATCGTTGACGTTCTTGATGAAGAAGCCGTACTCGGTGTTGTCGTCCCTCACCAGGAGCTTCACGTTCAGGAACGTATAGGTCGGCGTCGGACGCTCGTTGTTCTGCGTCCTGTAGACCTCGTCACCCCGATGGTAGACGTCGCCACGCAACGTGGCGTCGCGGCCGAAGAGCTCGAAGTCATACATCAACGAGGCGAAGTAGCTCAGGACGGGCGTCAGCTCGATACGGTTGCCCGGATCGATGTTGACGCTCCGCGCGCCACCGCCGATGGGCGCGCCGGCCTCCTGGTTGAGGGTCTCGGCGTCCGGGACCCAGGCGCCGCCGAAGTGCAGGCTGATCGCGTCGGTCAACTGGCCCCGTCCCTCAAACTCGAAGCCGCGCGACTCGCCTCGGCCCACGTTATCGGTGACGGAGTAGTTGTACGGCTGAAACCTGTCCGGGTTGTCGGGGTCGACCAGCGCGGGAAAGTTGACTGCCGTGGTGACGACGGCGTTGTCGATGACCGTATCGTACACGTTCAGCGTGAGGTCGACCCGTCCATCCAGGATCGTCGCCTTGATTCCGAGTTCGAGGGTCTCGATATCGTCGCCTTCGAACGTCGCCAGGTCGTTGGCGGCTGCCGCATACTCTGCAGCACGGGCAACGCCCAGTCCTGCCAGCCTCTCAAACTCGAGGGCCGCGTCGGAGAGCCGCGTATTGATGCCGCCGGAACGGAACGCGGTTGCCCACTGGCCGTAGATCATTACGCTGTCGTTGGGTCGCCATGTCAAGGTGAGTTTCGGTGCCGCTTTCTCTTGCGTCTGGGTGTCGCCCTGCTGCACCGTGTTCTCGAACGGCTGCCAACGCCGTTCCCGGCTGGCGTATTGCTCGAAGGAACTTTCCGCGTAGCGCACTCCGGCCAGAACCTCGAACTGATCGCTTATGCGATAGCTCACTTCGCCGAATACGGCCTGCTCATCCCGGAACTGATACCGCGAAGAACCCTGGATCGGTGGCAGCAGACGCCTGTGGACCTCCCGCATTTGGTCGGGCGTCATGACGTTGGGGTTGAACGTGAAGCCACCCCATTGGCACTGGATGTCCGGGTACTGCGGACCGCCGTAGGAAACCTGGGCGTTATGCCCCGATGCGCCGCACCATAGCCCAACGCGCGGATCGGGCGGCTTGTAGACGTCCTGGAAATAGGCGCCGACGCTCCACTGCAACCGGCTGTCCGCGGTGGAGACCAACCGCACTTCATGAGCGGTGCGTTCGTTCATGTCCCCGTGGGACCGGACGCTGCTGCGGGCCCAGAATCCGCCCTTGCCGCAACCGATCTCCTCGCATATGGCATCCACTCGGTCGTTCCAGCCGTTGTAGGAATTGCGGTCTCCCTCAACGCTAGTGGTAATCAGGGCCTGGCCCGCGGCGACTCCCGCCGCGATTTCCTCTTCGGTAATCCGGATGGTGCCGAAGCGGCCACCGATGCGCTGCTCTTCGGCATAGGTGATGTTGTGCTCATAGAAGGAACTGGACAGCGTCAGGTTGGCCCAACCCAGATCCATCTCGGCGGTGAGGTTGTAGATCCACGTGTCTGACTCTCCGCCGTCGTCAAAGTCCGGGGAGGCCATGTGCGTGATGTAGACGGAGTCCGGGCCATCCTTGAATCGCCCCGTCTCACCGTCGTGTCCGCCGTTGGGGCCGCCTTCGCAACCACCCTGGACGGGATAGTTCGGTATGGCAGGGGGGAAATCGCCGGGCGCGAGGTTGGCGTCTGCGGGACGCCAGTCGTGGTAGCAGTGGAAGGCGATCCCGGGGCCGCCGATGTCGGCATAGACATAGGAAGCCGTTCCGGTGATCGTCAGCGCGTCGGTGGGATAGAAGGCGAGTTGGGCCCGGTATCCCTGGTCTGCGACGAAGTCAACGTCCTTGATGATCGAGGGTCCGACCTTGTCGATAACCCCGGCCTTGTAGCGATGGAACGGGGTGATGCGCGCGGCCAACTTGTCCCCAAGCGGGATGTTGACCATGGCGTCGATGCGGTGCCCCAGGTCGTCGGACTGGGTGGAGTCCTCGAATCTCGCCTGGATGGCATAGCTGAAGCCTTCCGGGTTGGGCTTCCTGGTGATGTAGCGGATCGCGCCAACCATGCTGCCCTCGCCGTAGAGCGAGCCCTGTGGCCCTTTCAGCACCTCGATGCGCTCCAGGTCAAAGTTCGGCAGCAGCGGTGCCCGGGAGCCTGTGCCTGAAACCGGCGTGTTGTCCACGTACATGGCGATCGGTCCGGTCGGGGCTCTGAACTGGGCGACTCCGCGCGCCGTGACCCTGTGCCACGTCTGGGTGGCGTTGCCGTAGTTCAATCCGGGAATGGCCAGGAACAGGTTCTTGATGTCCTCGACGCCCCGTTGCTCGATGTCGACATCCGTCAATGCCGAGATCGTCATCGGCGTGTCCATCAGCTGCGTGTCGCGGTACGTGGCCGTAACCACGATCTCTTCGACCAGCGAACCGCCAGCTTCTTCTTCGTCGGACTGGGCCGCCGCAGGCAAGCTGAAGGCCATGCCGATCGCGGCGGATGCCGCAATTCCGAGCCGTCCCCGGCTCCTCCAAAAGTTACTCATTAAATCCCTCCAAAGCGGATTCAGTTGATTCGTCACACCACACCGTCGGCACACACATAGACCGACGCTGCCCTCTCACGTGACTGCGTGAAGTTAAGTACACCAAAGACGCCATCGTGTCAACGGGAGACCCGGTTCCGGGTGCATGTCAGATTTGTTGAGGATGTAGTGAGATGGCGGTGTCCGTCGCTT
>JAPPGA010000076.1 GCA_028821515.1 Gammaproteobacteria bacterium
GCAGCCGCGTCGTCGCGTCGTCCACGTACACGATCAGCGTGCAGGCCGGCCCGCGGCCCTCGAACCAGTCGTGCGGCGAACCGTCGATCTGCACCAGGTCTCCCACGCACTCCCGCCGCGGCCGGCTCGGATGCGTCCGCGGCTCCCGCCGCGCCTTCGCCCGCCACAGTCCGTCCGCCATCATCCACCGCCGCAGCGTCTCCGCCGACAGCCGGTGGCCGTGCTCCTCCGCCAGCTTCTCGCGAGCGAACGTCGGCCCGAAGTCCCGGTAGCGCTCCCGAACCAGTTCCAGAACCTCGCGCCGCACCGCCGCGTCGATCGCGTTGTTCGAGCGCTTGTCCCGATGGCCCGACGCCAGACCCGCCGCGCCGAGATCCCGGTAGCGCCGCGCCAGCCTCTTCACTTGGCGCACGCTCAACCCCAGCCGCAGCGCCGCCTCGCGCTGCTTCAACCGCTTCTCAACAACCTCCCGGACCACTCCGGCCCGATCCGCCTCCCGCATGCTCAGCAACACCTCCCCAGCCGTCAAAACGCCCCCTCGGTCTCGAAAAAGGGGACACTTTAACTTTGCACAAAGGGGGACATTACTGCTTTGGGCTAACAGCTGCTCGGTACAACGGCTGCCGCCGTTGCACGTTACGATGGTGCTTTGTCCGCAGTGCCGAATCCGGATGTCCTGCTGGCACCTTTGACTACCCAGGAAGCCGTGCTGTCATCGCGCATCGAGGGTACGCAGGCCACCATGGGGGAGGTTCTGGAGTTTGAGGCCGGCAGACCGCCTCAATCGTCTGAACGACGTGACGACATCCAGGAGGTGGTCAACTATCGAAGGGCGATGGCCCATGCCGAAAAGATGCTCGAGGCAGTGCCCTTGAGTCTGCGTGTCGTTCGTGACGCCCACCGAATCCTGATGTCTGGCGCACGAGGAGCGAGTAAGTCACCCGGTGAGTACCGGCGCCTTCCTGTCTGGATAGGCCCACCGGGTTGCAGCATCGACGAGGCAACGTTTGTGCCCATTGGGGCCGATCAACTTGTCGAGGCCATGAGCGCCTGGGAGCGTTTCATCCATGCGCCAGCCCCGGACCGGCTATTGCAGATCGCTATCCTGCATGCGGAATTCGAGGCGCTACACCCGTTCCTTGACGGCAACGGTCGCTTGGGACGCATGCTCATTCCTTTGCTCCTGTGGCAATACGGTCTCATCCGGGAACCGATGTTCTTTATCAGCGCCCACCTCGAATCCAACCGTGACGCCTACTATGAGGGCCTGCTGTCGGTTTCTCGTGACAATGACTGGACGGGCTGGTGTCGGTTCTTCATGGAAGCAATGACGGCACAGGCAGAAGACAACCTGAACAGGGCTGAGGGGATCATCGACCTCTATGACGAGATGAAGACTCGCATCGCTGACATGACCAAATCGCGCTACGCCATTCACGCCCTGGACTGGATCTTTCAGTATCCCATCTTCAGTAGCACACATTTCGTGACTAACGCAGGAGTCCCAGCAAAATCTGCACGGCGCGTGTTGAACACCTTATGTCGCGGTGGCCTGTTAGAGACGCTCGTTGCGGCAAGCGGTAGGCGACCAGCCATTCTGGCGTTCCCTGATGTTCTGAGAGTCGCGGAAGGCGACGTAGTATCGGGCGCCTGAGAAGGCATTTTGTGGGACATTTTTTCATAAAAAACGTCCTATAAACAGTTTTGATGCTCGGGAGTGTCCCACAAGATGTGGTCCGGGGCGGCGATTGGGAAGGTTGATCAGTCCACGCGCCGCGCGACAAAGTACATCCGGCCCTGGGAGGCGGGCGAACCTTCGGCAATCGGCTCATTGGCGCTGAGCGAGTGAACGGCATCGAAACCGGCAACGCGGAGCGCTTCGAGGACCTGCTCTTCGGCGTACCAGCGTTGCGACAGCGTGACGTCGGCTCGCTCCCACCCGCTGCGCGTCAACTCGAAGATGGTCAGTTCCATGTTGCCGATGCACCGCTCGACATCCTTCGATGATCGCGCCACGCATACGTGATCGTCCTCGACATAGGCGAAGGTTCCCTTCCAGCGCGTCTCGTAGGCATCGGCCATGTTGAGGTCGAAGGCGAAGAGGCCGCCTTTGGCCAACGCGTCCCGTACATTGCGGAAGACCTCGGTCAGGTCCTCCCTGGTCATCAGGTGGTTGAGGCTGTCGAAAGTAGAGAGCGCCGCCCGGAATCCCCTGATCGGTAGCGGCTCGCGGACATCCTGCACGAGAAACTGAACGGTGGGTGCATTGTCCCTGGCGATTTCGATCATGGACTCGGAGCCGTCGATGCCGATCACCTGGTATCCGTCCGCCACCAGCCTCGCCGCCAATTGACCGGTACCGCAGCAGAGGTCCAGGACGGGACCCTCGCCTGCCAGGTGCCGCAGCACGAGATGCTCAAGGGTCGTGTACATGCGCGTTGCGTGGGTGCCCCAGTACAGGTTGTACATCCGCGCGAAAGGGTCGTATTCGTTGTATCGGCGCAACGGCGTCGTCCTCCCCGCCCGGAGTCTCACATGGTCCATGTGGCGAGTACAGCGGCGCTGCCGGGGCAATTGGTGCCGTCCCGCAGTCGCCGCCTGGCGTTCCTTGCGCGAACCGCCGTTGCCCGTAGACTGTCACGCCGACAAGAACAGAGAAGCCGCCGAGGCCACCCATGTCCGACCCCAGCACCTGGCAGACGGTTGCCGCCTTCCTCACGCCAGCCGCCATCTTCGCGATCCTGCTGGTTCTGCACGTTGTCATTCCCGCGCTGCGCGTCGACGGCTACGCGTATCGTGGCGCTGTGGCGACGCCCCGGTATCGCCTGAACGGCCTTGCCGTCTTTGCCGGCGCCCTTGTCATCTGGTGGCTGGAGCTGACGTTCGCACCGCTTGGCTGGCTCTGGCAGTTCAAGTGGCATGTCCTCGGCGGCGCCGTCGCACTGAGCGCCGTGCTTACGGTCTGGCTGGTACTGCGGGCTCCCGCAGACGGCCGGCCCGCGTGGATCCAGTGGATCGAGGGCCGTTCCCGCAACGTGCAGATTGCCGGGCATGTCGACGTCAAGATGTTCATGTACATCTTTGGGGGTACGTTGCTCGCGCTGAACGCGGTATCCAGCGCCGCGTACCACCACGGGCAGTACGGCGAGGCGGTGAACCTCGGCCTGTTGCTGCATGCCGCGATGTGGGTCTGGTTCGTGGCGGATTACTTCTGTTTCGAGCGCGTGCAGCTTTTCACTTTCGATATCTTCGAGGAGCGCCTCGGCTTGAAGCTCATCCTGGGCTGCCTGGCGGTCTACCCCTGCCTGTATCCCGTCGGGCTCTGGGGCACGGCACACCTGCCGGCGCCTGATATCGACCCGTCGTGGAATCTGCTCTGGCTTGGCGGTTCGGCGGCCATCTTCCTCCTCGGCTGGGTGATTAGCCGGGGCGCCAACCTGCAGAAGTACACCTTCAAGCAGTTCCCCGAGCGGGCCTTCCTGGGTTTCCTCAAGCCCGCCACGGTCGCGGACGGCGAACGCAAGATCCTGTGCAGCGGTTTCTGGGGGGCGGCACGGCACATGAACTACACCGGCGAGATCCTGGAGGCGCTCGGCATGGCGCTGGCACTGGGGCACTTCACCAACGCATGGGCCTGGGTGTATTTCGTCTACCTTACGGTCTTCTTCATCGCCCGGGAGCGCATCGACGACCGCCGCTGCGAAGACAAGTACGGAGAACTGTGGACGCAATACCGGTCGAAAGTTCGCTACCGGCTGGTTCCAGGGGTCTATTGACCCGTGTGGCGGAAGCAGCTTGTGACATGGTCGTTGACGAGGCCTGCGGACTGCATGAAGGCATAGCAGATCGTCGGACCGACGAAGGAGAATCCGTGGCTCCTTAGTGCCTTGCTCATCGCTCGGGACTCCTCTGTCTGGGCGGGCAACTCGGAAACGTCCCGGAAGGCGTTCAGCCTCGGCCTGCCGGCTACGAAGCTCCAGAGGAAGGCGTCGAGCGAGCCATGCCTGGCCTGCACGTCCATGGTTGCCCCCGCATTGGCTATCGCGGCATCGATCTTGGCCCGGTTCCGGATGATGCGCGCGTCTCCGAGCAGCCGCTCACGTTCGGTTTGTCCATACGCGGCAACGCGGGCAATGTCGAAGCCCTCGAAGGCGACGCGGTAGCCCTCGCGCCTGTGCAGGATCGTGCGCCACGAGAGGCCAGCCTGTGCGCCCTCCAGGACAAGCAGTTCAAAGAGGGCGCGGTCGTCGTGCAGTGGGACGCCCCACTCCTCGTCGTGATAGCGCTGCATCAACGGGTCGTCCCCCGCCCACGCACACCGAACGGGCACATCGGCCATCAGGGCAGGTCGATGCCGAGATCGACCAGTTGTTTCTCCACCTGCGGAGCCCAACCGCGATTGGCGGCAGGGCTGGCTGGACTCGGATGCAGAATGTGGCCGATGCGTACCGCATCACCGAGGACCGCACGGGCGCGTTGTTCGCCAAACCGTCCGATGCCGAGGATCAGTTCCGGTTCGAGGAAGTGGACGATGTCTGCCAGGCTCTGGTCACAGGCCCGGTACAGTGGGGCACGCTCCTGCCGGGGGAGTTTTTCCGGCGTGCGGTTGCGACCGGATGCTTCGAGGAACGCGAGAGGGCAGTAGTTCCAGACGAAGAACCGCCGAAAGAAGGTGTCCGCGGTTCCGAAGCGTTCCCTTGCCCAACCCCAAAGGCGTTGTCCGCTCACCTCGCTGCGGGTGCAAGAAAATCCTTCGACCGGGCGTTTCGGATGCTGATCGGGCGGCGGATTGACGCCGTCCGTGATGCCGAGCCAGTCACGGACCGAGGAGACTTCACCGAACGGAACCCCGGTCTGGACCATGCCGAACGGGCCGGGGTTCATTCCGACCAGCAGGATCTCCGCCTCACGGCGGCAATAGCGATCAAGGTATTGCCTGTGCGCTTCGAAAGCGTACTCCAGCGGGTTGTAGACGTGGTGGACGGGCGGCGCGAATTCACACCGCGCAGCAGCATGGCCAAGCGCATGCGCGATGTTGGCCGGAGTCGCAAGATGATGCCGTTTTTCCTCTCGCGATGAAGCCACTCATTCAACCCGTGGCAGAAGCCCGTGTCCGAGCAGCAAGCGGCCCGAAAATGTCCCAAAAAGATGTCTCGGCGTTGAGGGTCTCTGTGGATAACTCTCTGTATAACTTATTGACATGGTTCTGAATTCTGCGGGACAGGATGATTATCGAAATCTGCCATATCGAAGAGAGGAAATGACAATTCCTTTATTTTCAGGGCCTTAAAAAACCAATCTGAATTGACAGTTTGAAACGTTTGCTTAAGTCACGATCTGACAAGGGGAGACCGCGTGGGTATGGATAAAACCGGGCAAATGTTGACGACCCTCGGGTTTGCTGGCGGCCGGAGTCCGATACGCTCATCCTCCTAGTGCATGAACGCGAACATGCGCCGGCGGTACTGTTGCGCGAGCTCGGACCCCTTGCCCATGGCCGTCATGACCTTGATCATCGTCTTGCGGCCGATGTCCTCGCGGAACTTGCGATCGGTCCTCAGGATGGTCATGCAATACTCCAGGGCGGCCTCGTAGTTTTCGGCTGCCGCCTCGCGAACTGCAGCGTCATACAGGGCGTCGAGGTCGTCCGCGCCGGGTTGCGACCTGGAACTTCGATCGCCGCCGTCGATGGCCGTGGCCTCCTCCGCGATCTCGAGGCGGGCGGCCGGCCTATCACGTTCCGGGGTGTCTTCGGAAATCGACCCGAGGGCGACGCGTGCATCATCCAGGTCGCCCTTGCGCACCAATACGTCCGCCACCTCCACTCTGAATGCCGGGTTATTGGGTTCTTCCGCCAGTGCTTGCCGCAGGATGGCGAGTGCACCCTCCCAGTCCCTCGTGGCGACGAATCGCTCGAGCCCTTCCTTCAGACGGTCGCTGCCGGACATCGTCAGTTCGTCGATCATCTGGCGCAGCACCGCTTCGCCCTGGGGACCGTCGAGCTGACTCGCAATCTGTCCGTTGACGACCGCCCGGATGCTGGGGATACCCTGCACTCGCAGTTGCTGGGCCAGTTCGGGCGTTTGAGCGACGTCGCAGAGGGCTAGCGCGAACTTGCCCTGGTATTGGCTGGCAAGCATTTCGAGATGGCGCTTCGTGTCCGCCGAGGGCGGAATCTGGTCCGTCCAGAACAGCAGGATGACAGGAATTTCCTTCGACCGCTCGACGACGTCCGTGGCAAAGGATGGAAGCTCTACGTCAAAAACGGTGGGCTTGGCGTCCATGCATGGGTTCTGGCCAAAACACCGGATTCTATCCCAACGGTTGGAGGTTGGCGTGGAGGTGCGTCACCGGCTCAGATTGCGGCGACGGGGCCGCCCCCCGTTGCCGAAACGCGGAGCGGCCGGTTCGGTATGGCCGCTACTGGGGTTGCGGCACTATGCGGATGTACGGTTTCGGAGACTCCCAGCCCTCCGGGTATCGCTCTTTCGCTTCCTCGTCCGAGACCGCGGGCACGATGATGACGTCGTCGCCGTGTTTCCAGTTCACCGGCGTGGCCACCTGGTGACTGGCGGTGAGCTGGCACGAATCCAGCAATCGCAGCACCTCATCGAAATTCCTGCCCGTGCTCATGGGATAGGTCAGCATCGCCTTGATCGTCTTGTCGGGACCTATGACGAATACGGAACGCACGGTGGCGTTGTCGACGGGGGTTCGGCCCTCCGAGGTGTCGCCAGCGTCCTCCGGCAGCATGTCGTAGAGCTTCGCGACGCTCAGTGTGGGGTCGCCGATCATCGGGTAGTTGACGGCATTGCCCTGGGTTTCCTCGATGTCCTTCGCCCATTCGGCGTGGTTGTCGACCGGGTCGACCGACAGTCCGATGACCTTGCAGTTACGAGCCTGGAACTCCGGCTCCAGACCTGCCATGTAGCCGAGTTCCGTCGTGCATACCGGCGTGAAGTCCTTCGGATGCGAGAAGAGGATCGCCCACCCGTCACCGATCCATTCGTGAAAGCTGATCTCGCCCTGTGTCGTCTGGGCGACGAAGTCAGGGGCTTCGGAGTTGATTCTCAATGCCATGGCTTCCTCCTTTGGTCCGAACGGGAAAGGCTATCAGCTTGGCGCGCGTGCCGCCTATCACGATCGGCACTATGGATGTTCCAGCAGGCCATCCGCCCGCTCCTGCGCGGCTTCCCGCCAGTCGGCCACATCGTCCGGACAGCGCAGTGACTCGACGCGTGGTGCGCTCGTCGCTGCGGACGGATAGCGCGCAGGATTGGCGCTGTGCACGGTCTCGTTGCACCGCTCGGTCATCACCGTGTACGAAATGCCAGAGAAGCTCTCGGCTTCGAACGCCAGTGTGCGGCAGAGGCAGCTTTCGACGTTCCTGTCGAAGGACTCCTGTCCGGCGTCGTCCCTGGCGCAGGCGCCCAAGATGACCAGAGGCAGGATGACCGCTACGAGCCTCGGCGCCACTATGGTGTGTGCGCCTGCAGGAACCCGGTGACCCTGGCGGCAGCGCCGTCTTCGGGGGATTTCCAGTTCTCGACCAGTTGCGCATTGGGCGCGGCGGCGGCGATTGCTCTCGATATGGCCTGCGGGTGGTAGGCATCGTCGCCCATGAGGACGAGCAGGGGGGTCGAGACGGTCCTGACGAAGTCCTGCCCGACGTTGAAGTCGAAATCGCCGTCGTACATGTTGGAGCGAAAACTCCGCCACGCCGCCTCGTCCGCTTCCGGATGCTGATCCGCTATGGCGTCTGCCCAGCCCTGGAACATGGCGTAGAAGATCTCGCGATCGCCGTCGTAGCCTATGGACTGTTGCAGCACGGCCGAGGCGACGCGGCCGGGTGCCGACTGAATGATGCCGAGCACGTACGGCCCGCCGATGCAGGCGCCCATCAGGTGGGCCCGTTCAACGCCGAGGTGATCGAGGAGCCCGATCTGGTCTGCGGTGTAGGTGTGCCAACCGTCGCTCGCCGAGACCGGTGCCGTGGAGCTTCCCGCGTTGCGTTGATCCATCGCGATGACGCGGAAGTGCTCCGACAGTGTCTCTATGGGATTGAACGGGCCGTCCGCCCAGAACTCGATGGCGGAACGCATGCCGCCCGGCGCGATCAGCAGCACGGGGAAGCCATCGCCGTGGATCTCGTAGTGGATCGATACATCGCCGCGAGTGAAATACGCCATGGATTCCTCCGTCTTTTGGCTTGTGCCCGGGTGGACGCCGACTCGCAGCGCTCTTGCCCGACTGGTCCGGTTTGTGCGTAGCCGGATGGTATCCCATACGCTGCACCTGGTGAGGAACCCCTCTGTGGTTTGGAGAAGGGAACCGAGTTGAGATAGGTTGCACGATCATGTCGACGAACGACTGTGATCGCCGTAGTCGCGAGGTCAGGGAAGCGGCGGCTCGCTACGAGTCCGTTGACGCTTCTCGCGTCAACGACTGGCTTCGCGAATTCTTGCCCTCGAAGCCCGCTGCCGTGCTCGACGTGGGTGCAGGTAGCGGTAGGGACGCGGCGTGGCTGGCATCGCTTGGCCACGATGTGGTGGCCGTCGAGCCTGACCGGGTCATGCGCGAGGAGATGCGCCGCTGGCACCCGGAAACCCGGTTGGAGGTGATTGCGGATCGCCTGCCGGAACTGGCGAAGACGTTTCGGTCAGGCCTGTCGTTCGACTTCATTCTGGTGAACGCGGTCTGGATGTGCATTGCCCCGACCCTGCGGGAACGGGCCTTCCGCAAGCTCGTCACGCTGCTGAAGCCCCAGGGAGCGATCGCGCTGACGCTACGCGAAGGTCCACTGGAAGCCGGCCGCGGCATGCACCCGGTTTCGGTCCAGGAGATAGAACAACTGGCGCGCCGCCACGGTGCCTATGTCGAGCGGGTGAGCGAGGACGCCGACTTCCTCGGACGGAAAGAGTTCACCTGGAAACGGATCGCCATCCGGCTGCCGGACGACGGGACTGGCGCTCTGCCGCTCATCCGTCGTGTCGTGTTGAACGACAATAAATCGTCAACCTATAAGCTTGCACTGTTGCGAGTGCTTTGCCGAATCGCCAATGGCGCGCCGGGACTTGTCAGGGAGACCGGTGCGGATCACGTGGAGGTTCCGCTCGGTATCGCGGCGCTCTACTGGGTCAGGCTCTACCTGCCGCTCTTGAGCCGAAGCCTGCCGCAGAGCCCCATCAATCGACGGCGCTTCGAGCGTTTGGGATTCGCTGTCGAAGAACTTGGAGAACTCACGGGCGCCACGCTGTCCGATCTGCGGGTCGGCATGCGCGTGGGTGCGGACAGGAAGAGGGCGGTGCATCGCGCCCTGCGGGCGGCGAGCGACACGATCGCCCGGATGCCGGCTCGACACATGAAGTATGCGGACGATAGCCCGATCCTTGAGGCGGCACCGAAACCGTCGGTACCACCGCCGGACCTGGTGCTCGACAGGACCTACTTCGTGAGCTTTGGCACGCTTCGTGTCCCGATGCATCTCTGGCGTGCGTTCCAACGGTATACCGTCTGGGTCGAACCCGCGCTGGTGGAGGAGTGGATCGGTCTGACGAACCGCTACGCCCTGCGTCAGGGGCGGACGCTGGACGAATCCGAACTGCGCCAGGCGATGCGCTGGTCGGAGCCTGAGCGGGAAGTGGCGATCGCACGCAGGCGCGCCCTTGCGCTGCTCGACGATGGACATCTGTATTGCGTGTGGACAGGCAAGAGGCTACGGGAGCGAAATCTCGACATCGATCACTGTTTCCCCTGGTCGGCCTGGCCGTGTGACGATCTCTGGAATCTCTTGCCGGCGCAGCGTTCCGTCAACCAGCACAGGAAGCGCGAACTGTTGCCGGACGATTCCACCCTGCGCGGAGCGTCGGATCGCATCATGGACTGGTGGGACGCGGCTTATCGACGGCAGTCTGCCCTGGATGAGCGGTTCCGGCTGGAGGCGTTGGCACGCCTGCCGACCCTTGACCGGCTCAACTTCGACCTGGCGGATGCCTTTGACGCCATGAGCCTGCAGCGGCTGCGCCTGGCCCGGGACCAGCGCATTCCCGAGTGGGACGGCATTGCTGGCTGAATCCCTGCGTTATCGCGCTCCCGTCCCCGGCTCCTCTGGTGGGACGTAACCCGACGGTATCTCGTACGGTTCGTTGGCCAGGAACCTCTTCATCTGGTCGGTCAGGAACCTGCGCGCATCGGGTTCGAAGAGGCTCAGGTGGCGTTCGTTGATGAGCATGGTCTGCACCGACTGCCACTCGGCCCAGGCCTTGGCCGACACGTTCTCGAAGATGTCCTGGCCCATGGGTCCGGGCAGGGGAGGCGCAGGGAGTCCCGGCAGCCGCTCACTGTATTTTCGGCAAAGCACTTGCCTCATCGCTCCGTCCCTTGCCGTCCGTCGCCGTGCATCAGGTCTGCCTCACGCGTGAATCCCGGCCAGTAGTCTAACCGCGACGGCAGACAGGCCGAGTCTTCGCTCGTCATTGGGTGCGAACCAGACGTGCCGGTCGGAATCGGACAGGATGTCGGCGCGACGCCCTGTACGCATGAGGTGAGGCGTGATATCCAGGTGAAGGTGCGTGAAGGAGTGCCGGACCGCTGGCAATGTCTCCACGCCGTCGATCCGACCGCCCCATTCACGGCCCATTGCGGCGACATCCGCTTTCCCGGGCAGTTCGGGCGGCGACCAGAGGCCGCCCCAGACGCCTCCGTCGGGACGTCGTTCAAGCAACACCGCGCCTTCGGCGTCCACCAGCAGCAGTACGTGAACGGCGCGCACGGGGAGCGGCCTCTTGCGCCGGGGTTCAGGGAGGACATGTTGCAGGTTCCGTTCACGGGCGAGGCAGCGGTCGGAAAGCGGACACGCCGGGCAGAGCGGACTGGACCGGCGACAATGCGTCGCGCCGAAGTCCATGATGGCCTGCGCGTAGTCCCCGGCGCGTTCGGCCGGCGTGTGCGCGTCCGCATGCTGCCAGAGAGATCTTTCGGAGGCGGAGTCTCCCCGCAGCGCATGCAGCCGCGTGACCACGCGCTTGACGTTGGCGTCGAGTATCACGGCGCGTTGACCGAAACCGATCGCCAGGATGGCGGCGGCCGTGGAACGGCCGATGCCAGGCAAGGCCATTAGCCCCGCCGAGGTATCGGGCAAGGACCCGTTTGCAAGCTGGGCCGCGCGATGCAGGTTGCGGGCCCGCGCGTAGTAGCCAAGGCCAGCCCAGAGGTGCAACACCTCGTCGCGGTCTCCGGCCGCCAGCGATTCGATGTCGGGAAACCTCTCAAGAAAGCGCTCGAAGTAGGGGATCACTGTCGTGACCTGGGTCTGCTGCAGCATGATTTCCGATACCCAGACGCGGTATGGCGTCGTACACATGCGCCATGGAAGGTTCCTGCGCCCGTGGGTTTGGTACCAGGCCAGCAATCTGTCTGCGACCCAGGTGTCGTTGTCCCGACGCGCGTCCTTCGCTTTCTTCATGATCGGGATCCGGTGTGGAGCGTGCGAGCGTCTCCGCGCGAAGCGAATCAAACCGCACCTATACTACCCGCATGGATGACGTGGGAACGTGGGACCCGACGGCTGCCGCCGCGATAAGCGATCGTCATGTCGAACTGATCGCGAAAGCCTGCCGCAATCTTGACGCGGCGGACCTGGGGCTAACGCTCGGCGAGCGGGGCGAACTCCTGCCCTTGATGACGGCGGCCGCTGAAGTGTGGGCCGAGCGGGTCGATTCAGCATCTTCGGATGACCTGGTGGCCTGGATTCGGTTCCTGACCCTGGCAGAGACACGGTTGCCCGGTTTCGAAGCGGGGGCAAGGTCGCCGGTGATTCCCATCGCCCGCGTCCTGCGCGCGCGCGGCGATTACCCGGAAGACCTGAACGCGTGGATCAGGGCCAACAGCGACAACCGTTTTCTTCCCTACGGGAGCCTCGCGGACCGTTTGAAATCCGGTCTTTGACGGGTTCGCCGACATCGGCGAAGGCCGATTACCTATAATCGCGCATCATGAACCGAAGCGCATCGGTGTCGCGGGACACCCTGGAAACCCAGATCAACGTGGCCATCAACCTTGATGGAGAGGGGACGTCCAGCCTGGATACCGGGCTGCCTTTCTTCGAGCACATGCTCCAACAGGTGGCCAGGCACGGCCTGATCGACCTCGAGATCGACGCCAGGGGCGATCTTGAAGTGGACGCGCACCACACCGTGGAAGATGTCGGGATCACGCTCGGCCAGGCCATTGCCAGGGCGGTGGGCGACAAGAAGGGCATTACCCGCTACGGATATGCCTACGTTCCCCTGGACGAGGCCCTCTCGCGCGTCGTCGTCGACTTTTCCGGCCGTCCCGGGCTCACCTACGGGGTGGAGTTCGTCCGGCCGCGCGTGGGCGCGTTCGATGTGGACCTCCTGCACGAGTTCTTCCAGGGTTTCGTCAACCACGCGCAGGTCACCCTGCACATCGACAACCTGAAGGGCGCGAATGCGCACCACCAGGCGGAGACGATCTTCAAGGCGTTCGGCCGGGCGTTGCGCATGGCGCTGACACTTGATCCTCGCAGCCAGGCGTTGCCGTCCACCAAGGGCACGCTTTGATCCTCATTCCCGCCATCGACATTCAGGGCGGGCGTTGCGTACAACTTCGACAGGGCGTGAAGCAGTCCGCATCCGTCTACGGGGACGATCCGGTGGCAATGGCGGAGCGGTGGACCGGCCTGGGCGCGCGCCGCATTCACGTCGTGGACCTCGATGGCGCGTTCGCCGGAAGACGCGTCAACGCGGAACTGGTTCGGGGCATCTCCGCGGCGGCGGGGAAGGTGCCGGTGCAGGTGGGCGGAGGCATCCGCGACCTGGTCGAGATCGAGAGCTATCTCGCGGTGGGGGTTTCCCAGGTCATTGTTGGGACCCGCGCCATTGAGGACCCTACGTTCCTTGAAGCGGCGGCGACGCGATTTCCCGGCCAAGTCATTCTCGGCCTCGACGCCCGCGCCGGTCGTGCCGCGACGGCTGCCTGGGACGAGACGACCAATACCAGCGCGCTCGATGTCGCCGCCCGCGTATCGGGACTCGGGCTGTTCGCCATCGTGTTCACCGATATCGAGCGGGACGGCATGCTGACCGGCGTCAATGCCGACGCGACCGCTGCTGTCGCACGCGCCAGCGGCTTGCCGGTCATCGCGTCAGGTGGCGTACGCGATGAGGACGACCTTCGCCGGTTGTGCGCGCTGCATCTCGATCTGTTGCTCGGCGTGATCGCGGGTTCGGCGTTGTACGAAGGAACGTTGGACTTCACGGTGGCCCAGGCCCTGTTGGATCGCGCCGACGCCTGACATCGGGGGTACACTCTCACCATGAATTGCGTCCCCTTTGCTGGTGCCTCGTTCGGCGCGGACATCACCGATGTGGACCTGTCAGCCGTCCGCGATTCGGTGTTCTCCGCGATCTACGCGGCCTGGCTGGAGCGGGCGGTATTGCGTATTCGCGGCCAAAGCCTGGACGACGATGCACTGATGCGCTTCGCGCGCCTGTTCGGTCCCCTCGAATACCGGCCGATGGGCTGGATCACGAGAGAAGAACGTGAAAAGGCCGCGAATCCGTATCTTGCGACCATCTCGAATATAGTCGTTGACGGTAGACCGATCGGCGGACTGGGCGACGCGGAAGCCGCCTGGCACACGGACATGTCCTATATCGAGCATCCGCCCACGGCCAGCATCCTCCATGCGTTGGAGGTGCCGGAAGAAGGCGGCTCGACCCACTTCTGCAACATGATCGGCGCGCTGCAATCGTTGCCGCCGGACCTTGCGCGCCGCGTGCGGGGCGCGCGCCTGAAACACGACGCCGCGCACGACAGCGTGGGCACGCTCCGCCGTGGCCATCATGATGTGGACGATCCGCGGGACGCGCCTGGCGCCTGCCATCCGATGGTTTTGCGCCACCCGGAAACCGGAATCGACGCGCTGTATCTCGGTCGCCGGCAGGACGCCTATGTCGAAGGCCTGCCGCTGGAGGAGAGCGAAGCGTTCCTCGACACGGTATGGCGCTACGTGGCGTTGGAGGGTGATGTCTGGACGCAGGAGTGGGAGGTCGGCGATGTCCTGGTCTGGGACAACCGCAGCGTCATGCACCGACGGGCCGCATTCGATCCCACCGCCCGCCGCCTGATGCGCCGGGCCCAGGTGCGGTCAACGAATCAGGCGTAGTCGCGTGTCAGCAGTTCCAGCAGGTGGCCGCTCGGGTCTCTGAAGTAGACGCCCCGGCCTCCGTTCCAGTGATTGATCTCGCCGTCCTCGGGCGTGAAGGGGCCGCTCCCGTACATGAGATCGCGATCCTTTATGCGCGCGAAGATCGTGTCGAACTCTTCCTCGCTCACCTTGAAGGCATAGTGGTGGCGTTCGAATGACTCGCGGTTGTCGAAGTCGAGCGTCAGGGCCTGGTTCGTGATGCGCACCGGTTCGAAATGCCCCATGGCGCCGCCGTATTCGAATCCGAACATCTCCTGGTAGAACCGCGCCGAAGCAACCTTGTCGCGGCTCGGAACGATGGTGTGGTTGAGTTCAATCGTCATCGCCTGTTCCTGTGGCGGGATCGTCCACCTATGATGGCGTATGCCCGCCGCGAACGAAAGAACCTGCCCGGCACCCGTTCCTTCAGGGTGAACTGATCCTATGGCAAGACGGCAAGTCAGCGTGAGGTGGGCGGTCGGATTCATCTTCGTCACCGTCCTGCTGAACTCCATCGGCTTCGGCATCATCCTTCCAGTGCTGCCGGAGCTCATCGTCGACATCACCGGAGACCCGGTGCACGAAGCGGCGCGCTACGGCGGCTGGCTCGCGTTCGCATATGCCTCGATGCAGTTCATCTTCTCGCCGATGGCGGGCAACCTTTCGGACAGGTTCGGCCGGCGCCCGGTGCTGCTCGTATCTTTGTTCGTGTTCGGCATTGACTACCTGATCATGGGCCTCGCACCCACCCTCGCCTGGCTGTTCGTCGGGCGCCTCATCGCGGGCACCTCCGGGGCGACATACGGCATCGCGAATGCCTGCATCGCCGATCTGTTCCCTCCCGACAAGCGCGCCCAGAACTTCGGCCTGATCGGCGCGGCGTTTGGCGCCGGCTTCATTTTGGGGCCGGTGATCGGTGGTTTCCTTGGGGAGTTCGGGCCGCGCACGCCGTTTTTCGTCACTGCCGGGATCGCCTTCGTCAATGCGCTGTTCGGCTTGCTCGTGATTCCGGAAACCCTGAAGGAAGAGGATCGCCGACCGTTTCGATTCGCGCGCGCCAACCCGCTGGGCGCGTTTCGCCAAATGGGACGGTTTCCGGTGGTCACCGGGATCCTTGGCGCCTACTTCCTTTACATGATGGCCCATGACTCGCTTCCGGCGGTCTGGGCGTTCTACACCATGGACCGCTACGGTTGGGGGCCGCGTGACGTGGGCTTTTCGCTGGGTGTCGTCGGTGTCTGCATGCTGGTCGTGCAGGGCTTCCTGATTCGCAAGATCATCCCCCTGTGGGGATCGAGGCGCACGGCGTATGTCGGGCTCATGCTGGCCACCGTGGCCTTCTTCGGCTATGCGCTCTCGCCTGTCGGCTGGACGATGTACATATGGATCGTCATCGGCGCCGGCTCCGGGCTGATCATCCCGGCGATGAACGGCATCATGTCCAGGCAGGTCCCCGCCAACGCCCAGGGCGCGCTGCAGGGACTTCTCGGCAGCGTTGCGAGCAGCACGTTCATCTTCAGCCCGGTGATGATGACGCAGCTGTTCGCCTACTTCTCCTCGCCGGCTGCGCCCGTCTACTTCCCCGGCGCGGCTTTCGCCCTGGCGGGGCTTCTCACGGCCGGAAGTGCGCTGACGGTGTCGGTGGCATTGAGGCGGGCTTCCTACACCGAATAGGGGCTTTGTCGTCGCCGGTGGAATCAGGCATGCATCGGGCTTTGGAACAATCGCGGACGGTCTGGCTGGCATTCGCCGTGCTGGTCGGGGTTGGCGCATGTCCAGGCGTTGGCGCGCAGGGAATCTCAAACACTTCGGAAGTCGAAGAGCTTGATCCGGAGACGCTCTGGTGGGTGGTCCGCTCGCGCGGGTGGCGCCAGACACCGGGCCGGTCGGCGGTGCCGACGCTGTCTGACATCTCGGAGGACAGATTCACGGTGTCCTGGACAGCCCCGGAGAGTGCGGTGTTCGATATCGTGGGATATCACATCGAGTACCGCGCGGAGCGGGATCCCGATTATTTCCGGTGGGTTGTCGAAGGCACGGCAACGCAGACGACGATCACGGGCCTCTGGACGGCGACGGAGTATCGCGTGCGAGTGCGGGCGGTGAGCGAGGTGGGGGAGGGTGATTGGTCTGCGGAAGCCATGGGTATGACGACGGGTACGCCGCCCAGGTTCGTCGAAGGCGAGAGCGCTGCGCGTGAGATCGATGAGAACGCACCGGAAGGAACGGCCGTTGGCGATCCGGTCACGGCGACGGTCAGTAGCGGGGTGCTGCGCTATAGCCTTGCGGGAGCCGATGCCGACAAGTTTCTGATCGACGCCGCCAGCGGTCAGCTGCGCACCCGCGAGGGAGTGGACTACGACCATGAGAGGCGGTCTGACTACGCGGTAGAGGTGTTGGCGTCGAACGCGGGTGCCGGCACGGGCCGGATCCTCGTCCGGATTACGGTTCTCGACGTGGATGAGCCACCAGGGAAGCCTGCCGCACCAACGGTGTCAGCGTTTGGCTCAAGGGGACTTCGGGTGACCTGGAATGCCCCGGCGAACACGGGGCCTGCGATAACGGGTTACGATCTGGGATACCGTGCGCGCGGTGAAGCGGACTACCTTGATGCGGAGCACGCTGGAACCGGGACGAGCGCGACGATCACGAATCTGGCGTCAGAGACCCTATATGAGATTCGAGTTCGGGCGGAGAACGACGAGGGAATCGGCGAGTGGTCCGACACCGTCCGGCGGAGCACTCCCGGCTCTGGCACTGTTCCCCCTACGGAGACTTGCACGAACGGCCGCGCCGGCGAATTCCCGTGCGATGGCATCTCACTGTACAGCCGTGTCGCGCTGTCCCGAATGGGCGGAGGTAACGGGAATGACCTTTGGGGCTGGGCCGATTCGACGACTGGCCGCGAGTATGCCCTCATGGGCATGACCAACGGGACCGCCTTCGTGGATGTCTCCAATCCGGCAAGCCCGGTGTTTCTCGGGCGGTTACCGACGCACACCACGTCGTCCCTGTGGCGGGACATCAAGGTCTACGATGACCATGCATACATCGTTGCGGACGGCGCCGGCGCGCACGGCATGCAGGTGTTCGACCTGACGCGCCTGCGGGGCCAATCGCCATCCCGGACGTTCACCGCCGATGTCGCCTACGACGAATTCAGAAATGCGCACAACCTGGCGGTCAACACGGAGACCGGCTTTGCCTACGCCGTCAGTACGAATACCTGCGGAAGCGGTTTGCACATCATCGACATCAGAACGCCGGATAATCCGCGATTCGCGGGGTGCCACTCCGGTGTCCGGACCCACGACACGCAGTGCGTCCTCTACCGTGGAGCCGATTCCGAGCATCGCAATCGGGAGATCTGTTTCAGTTCCAATGAAGGACACCTGGAGGTGGTGGATGTGACCGACAAGTCGGATCCCGTGAGCCTCTCTTCCACGACGTATCCGCAACTCGCCTACGTCCACCAGGGGTGGCTGACAGAGGATCACCGGTTCTTTCTGCTGGGCGATGAACTGGACGAGACGAATTTTGGTGTGCCCACGCGCACGCACGTGTTCGACATGACGGACCTCGACGCGCCAGAGTACCTATACGCGCATGAACTGGGCACGCGCGCGACCGATCACAATCTGTATGTGCTCGGCAGCCGCGTCTTCGAAGCCAACTACACCTCGGGTCTGCGGGTGTTGAGGTTCGGTAACCTGGCCGCGCGGGATATCTCGGAGGTGGCTTACTTCGATACGTTTCCCGAAAGCGACGATGCCACGTTCCGCGGTGCCTGGAGCGTATACCCGTACCTGCCGTCGGGGACGGTGCTCGTCAGCGATATTTCCCGCGGACTGTTCGTACTCTCGATGCAATAGGGCCGTGGACGTTGGGAGGCTGTATTGTTGTCGACCCGTCCTATACCGAATAACCCTCAAGCGAGATCGGCAACGTGCGGATGCGCTCGCCGGTCGCGGCGTAGATCGCGTTGCACACGGCGGGTGCCAGTGGCGGCAGGGCTGGCTCGCCGAGCCCCGTCGGCTGGTAGTCGCTGTCGATGAAGTGAATGTCCACGTTTGGCGTGTGGGGCATTCGAAGCATCGGGTAGCTGTCGAAATTCGACTGCTGCACGACCCCTTCCTCGAACGTGACGGACAGTCCCAGCATGGTGGACAGGCCGTCGACCACCGATCCCTCGACCTGGTTTTCGGCGCCGCTCAGGTTGATGATCGGACCCACGTCGGCCGCCACCGTCACGTTGTGCACGGTGATCTTTCTGTTCGCATCAACGCTGACATCGGCGACTTCCGCGAAATGTCCGGCATGGCTGAAATAGAAGGCGAGACCGAGGCCGCGCCCTTTGGGCATCTTGCGGCCCCATCCGGCCTTTTTCGCCGCGAGCTTGACCACATCCGCCGCGCGACCCGTGTGTAGCGCGCGGATGTTGCCCTCCTCCATCCACCGCGGTTCCCCGAGCACTTCCAGCAGGACCTCCAGGTGATCGCGGCCGGCAGCCACCGCCAGTTCGTGGAGGAAACCCTGCACCACGAAGCCGAACACGTTGGATCCGGGCGCGCGCCAAGCGCCGCAGGGGGTCTTCCACTCGAGTTCCGTCTGCTCGATCCTACAGTTGGCGAGAAGTCCGGTGGGGAACACACCACGTGACATGTCCCCGCCGCTTACCGGCCGCCCGTTGCCGTGCGTGAATGTGATGAACCGGTCGCGCCAGCCGGAAACCCGGCCCTCGGCGTCCAGGCTTCCCCGCAACTGGTGGAATCCGCCCGCACGGAACAGGTCGTGCGACATGTCGTCCTCACGGGTCCACTGGAGCTTGACCGGACCGCCGTAACGCTTCGAGATGGCGGCCGCCTCGGTCATGAAGTCGTTGTAGAGACGGCGGCCGAAGCCTCCGCCGATCCGGGTCTGGTGCACGGTCACCTTCGACGGATCGATGCCCAGCACGCCGGCCACCGCCTTGATTCCGCTGTCCGGCGTCTGCGTTGGCGCCCACAGCTCGACTGCGCCGTCTCGCCACCATGCGGTGCAGTTCTGGGGCTCGAGCTGGGCGTGGCTGACGAAGCGGTAGGTATAGTAGGCATCGAGCGTCGTGTCCGCATCGGCGAAAGCCGTATCGACATCACCGTCGTCGACTACGCGTTTCTCTCCGGAAACATGCCGCAGCGTTTCCGCCTTCCTGGCCGAATCGCTCCAGCTGTCCTTCGAGGCCTGGTCGAGGTTCCATTCGACCTTGAGTTCCCGCTTCGCGCGGATCGCGGCCCAGGTGGAGTCGGCCACGATGGCAATGCCGGGAAGCAGTTCGGCGAACTTGCCATTGCCTTCGAGCGCGAACACATCGCGCACTCCGGGTACTTTTGCGATCGCGTCGCGGTTGAATGACGAGACACCGCCGCCGACCGCCGGACACTTCTGGTAGACGGCGTATTTCATCCCAGGCACGGCCTGGTCGACGCCGAAGAGCGGTTGGCCGCGTACCAGCGCATCGTTGTCGACACCAGTGACGCGGGTGCCGAGCAGCCGGTAGTGACGCCTGTCCTTGAGTTTGAGCGCGGATGCGTCGGGAACCGGAAACTTTGCCGCGGCGCTCGCCAGGTCCTGGTAGGCGATCCGCTTCCCGGAGGCCGCGTGTACGACGAAGCTGTCGCGGGTGGACAGTTCGGCCGGGGGGACTCGCAGCCGTCTTGCGGCGGCTGCGACAAGCATCGTCCGTGCCGCGGCGCCGGCCTGGCGTAGCGTGTCCCAGTTCATCGGCACCGACATGGAGCCGCCGGCGAACTGGGGTCCGAACGCCGCCCCGTCAATGGGTGCCTGCCGAACGACGACGTCATCCCAGGCGGCATCGAGTTCTTCGGCGATGATCATTGGCAGGGACGTCTTGACGCCCTGGCCGATCTCGGGGTTCTTGGCGTACAGCAGGATGCCGTCCGCGTCGATGCGAAGGAAGGCGTTCGGTTGCAGCGTGGTGGGCGTTGCGTGCGCGGGTTTCGCCTTGAGCACGAAGCCGAGCATCAGGCCACCGCCGGCGATGCCGGTGGCCTGCATGAATCGGCGCCGGGAGAACTTCGCCAACCTGGGACCAGGCACTTGCGCCGGGTGCGCGATGGCATCGAAAACGGCTTCCATGGCCGCGTAACGGGAGCCTTCAGCCGGGGAGCGCGAGGGGATACCCCTCGCAAGAATAGAGCTGCTCATGCGGACTCTCCCATGTTCCCGGCGGCCTGTTTGATCGCCTTGCGGATCCGCAGGTACGTGCCGCAGCGACAGATGTTGCCTGCCATAGCGGCGTCAATCTCGTCGTCGCTTGGTTTGGGATTGGACTGCAGGAGCGCGGTGGCGCCCATGATCTGCCCGGTCTGGCAATAGCCGCACTGGGCGACGTCCAGGTCGATCCACGCCTGTTGCACCTGTGTCAGTTCGCCGTCCTCGGATGCCAGCCCTTCTATGGTCGTGACATCCCGGCCGGAGGCGGCGGATGCGGGCATCGAGCACGAGCGGATCGGTTCACCATCCAGCAGCACGGTGCACGCGCCGCATATCGACACGCCGCAGCCGAACTTCGTACCGGTGAGTCCCAGCGCGTCGCGCAGCACCCACAGGAGCGGTGTCGACGCCTCATCATCGCTTAGCTCGCGGACCTTGCCATTCACATTAAGACGCAGCACGGATTGCCCCCTGTTTGTCAGTTGTCCATTTCCATTCCCCGCGGGATGCGGGGATTATCGACGGCCTGCACACGCCGCAATATGTCCTGAAACCGTTCTTCCTGTTCAGGTGTCTCCCTTGGCATGTCAAAGGAGATTCGAGACGCGTATTCCCGGTGCGTGCGCAGGAAATCGGGGAGCGCGTCGTAGGTGCAAGTCTGTGCGAGTTCCATCACGTCATCCGGTCTTACGGTCTCCCGCATTTCCTCCCACCTGCCCTGGCGCGAAAGCACGTGCAGCTTCTGCCCGAGTTCGGTGAGCCCGTGCAGGTCGAGCACCTTGTGGTAGGTGCGTGTGGAGCCATAGAACGACAACGGCCGGCGCATTTCCTCGACCTGCTGCTCGATCTCGCCGTCGCTGTCGCCGAGGATCAGGTAACCGGTTGCGCCGATCGCCACGTCATCCCATGACCGGCCCGATCGCATCAGGCCGGCGCGAATCGCAGGCAGGAGCGTGGCGCGCATGTACTTGTCCGACATGATCCCGCCGTGGGGCATGACCACGTCGGCCACTTCGCCGGCCACCCGGGCCATTCCCGGACCGACGACCGCAACACCCACGGGAGGCCGCTCGTAGTCGATGGGCCCGGGATTGAAGTTGGGTGTCATCAGCGTGAACGTGTAGTGCTTGCCCAGGAACTCCGGCGGCGTTCCGTGCTGCCAGGAGTCCCAGACCGCGTGCATCATCTGGATGTACTCCCGCATGCGCGGCGCGGGGGCGGTCCAGGTGCCGCCGAAGCGGCGTTCGTTGTGTCCCTTGACCTGGCTGCCGAGGCCGAGGGTGAACCGTCCCTTGGACAGATGTTGAATGTCCCAGGCCTGCATCGCGAGCACGAGCGGGCTGCGTGGAAAGGCGATGGTGACCGAAGTCTGGAGCCGGATTCGCTCGGTGGCGGTTGCCGCGAGCGCCATGGTCAGCATGGAGTCGTGCGCGAGTTCGCCGCAGGTGATGCAGTCAAATCCTGTCGATTCGGCCGCGCGCGCCTGCGCCGGCACGTCGCCGGGCCAACCACGTCCGACGCCGGTGATTACTTCCATGGAACAACTCTTTGAACGGTTTCATTAGTTCACGCGGCTGTAGCAG
>JAPPGA010000002.1 GCA_028821515.1 Gammaproteobacteria bacterium
CCTAGTGCTCCGTCAAACCCAAATCTACGGGTATCTGCGGGTCTTTTTGCCCCCTGGACTTCGTTGCTCCTCCTTGTGTGGTGCCTGCCACACGGCGTCGTCGCGCCTCGCCAGGAACCAAAAATCCCTCGCAGCTACACTCGCATATTTGGGCTTGACGGAACACTAGCTAGCGCGATCGAGATACTCCCGCATCGCGGCGACGCACTCCGCGGGTTTCTCCAATTGCAGGTAGTGCGTCGCCTCCGGCAGGAAGTCGTAGTCCACGGTCTCCATCTGCATCAGGTCGAAGGTGGGCAGGTACGCAAACGGCAGCGTCGGATCCGCGCCGAGCACCTTGATGTGGCAAGGAAGGTTCTCGAAGTCCACCATGCCCGCATAGCCACGCACGTAGTCGACGATCCGCGCCTCGTACTCCGGCGGACAACGAAGTTCGTAATGCGCGCCCCCAGCGGCCTTTCGCAGTGTCGTTCTCGCCATGAGTTCATGAACGCCCGGGACAACGCGGGCAAGGCTCGGGGAATAGCTCACCAGGTCCACGAAACTCGCAAGCGAGGGAAATCGGTTCCCGCGCCGCCGCGTTCTTCGCGCCAGCAGTTCCGCCAGCTCGTCGAATTTCGTCTCGCTCACACTCGGTCTGTACAGTGGCGGGTCAAACAGAACCAGGGTGGAGAAGTTCGGTCCCCGGGAACCCGAGGCTTCCGCCATGATCGGTGACAGGGAGAGCAGCGCGATCAGGGCCGAAAACGAATGGTATACGCCGATTCTGGGTTTCGGGCCAAAACACTCATCTGTCCGGTCAAGTATCCTATATAAATCACTGATAAAAGTCGGTATATCGTGCATTTGAACCGAAGTTACGTCATTCCTTCCGTGATTCCTGAGGTCGTAGACAATCAGGTCGAAGTCGTCGGCAAGCAGCGACCAGAATGGATAGTAGAGGTCGATTGCCAGGCCGTTCCCATGGCTGAGAATGAGTCTCCTGCCCTCGGCATTACCGTATCTCCTGATCGTCGTGACGGTGGTGTCGTCGAGGCGGACTTCACAGGCCGATAGCGGTTCGGGGATCTCCCAGGCTACTTCCGACGTCATGGAACTCCGGTGCCGGAACCGGGGTTACGAGGCACTTCCAGCGCGACCGCCGCCGCGAACTCCCTGTTGCCGAGGTCTTCGAGCCGCCAACGCAGGCCAGGCAGGTGAGGCAACTCGAAGATGGTCCGTCGCTCGTTCGAAAGGTACATCGATGGCGGGATCTCGAAGGTGGAGGTGTCCAGCGAGAACCCCGTGCCCAGTGCCTTGATCACCGCCTCCTTCAAGGTCCATAACCTGAAGAACATCCAGGTCTTGTGCTTGCCCCTCGCGGCCGCCAGGGCTTCCTGTTCACGGGGCGCGAAGACCTTCCTGATGTGCCCGTCGGGATCATGGCGAAGGCTGCGCTCTTCGACATCGACGCCCAAGCGTCCGCGCGGCGCTAGCGCAACGAGGCCGTGGTCGCCCCCATGGCTGACATTGAAACTTGCGCGCACCGGTTCTTCTCCGGCAAGCGCACCGGGTTTCCCGTGCTCCAGCGAGACGAAGCGGAGGTCCTGATTCGCGCATCCAATGCGTTCACACAGGACACGCCGCAGCACCGCACGGCACAGGGCGAATTGGCGCCGGGGCCGTGGATGCCGATAGCGATGCCACCTGGCCAATTCCTCCCGGTCCAGCGACCTCAGCGCTTCCGCTTCCCGCGTTTCGTCGGGTCGAAGGTCAACGTGAACGATGGCAGCGCCGCCAGCATCACCGATCGGACGCCACCAGGAGCCTTCAGCCCCGGGTGCGCGAGGGTGTCCCTCGCAATGAAAGGGAGTTTCCCCGACCGCTGACGCGTGAGGAGGCGCCGGCATTTCCCCCGTGGCGGGATGCGTACTTCCGTGCAAGTGCCCCACGACCGTCGCCTTCGGCTCCGGTTGTTTTCTGGCGAGGGGGACCCCCTCGCGCTCCCCGGGCCCGGCCCCGCTCGTCGACCATGGATCAAACGCCCCCGGTCGCTGGCGCTCCCCGGAGGCATTTGTTCCATGGAAGTCATCCGCCGGGATTCGGGCAAGCGCCATCACCGCGTCTCAACGCCAGATTGAACCTCGAGTTGATGGATCCGCACTCGCAGGAGACTGGCGGATCACTTTCCAGCGCACTCTAGGCGGCAGCCTCGATGTACTTCGCGAGTGAGCGCATCGTATCGATCTCCCCCAGCGCTTCCGCAGGAATCTCGATACCAAATTCGTGATTGACCAACTTGATGAACGCCACCGCATCCATGGAGGAAATATCGGACTCGCTCAGCTTCAGGTCCCAGTCGGGATCGCGCCCGAGTTCCAGGTTTTCCTGCGCGAGGGCAAAGAGGCGTGTTTCTACTGACATTTGGTATAGCTCCGTTTGGGAAGTTTGATCCGAGGCGTGCTTCGCCGCTCGGCCTCAAACTAGCACACCAGAGAGGGGCTAACCAGCCCACCTGCGGGCGTTGGACTTTCGTTTAGAATCTGGCGATCAACAACGCACCAGATGAGCGAAATGCAAGGCATCAAGGAACCGGAACAGACCATCATGCGCTCCGCGGATTCCCATGTCGTCGAACCGGGCGACCTGTGGCAGGAACGCGTGCCGGCGAAGCTTCGCGACCGCGCGCCCCGGATAGTGGACAGCGTCGAATCCCTCCGGGGGCCCGTTGAAGGAGAGTGGTTGGTCTGCGACGGCATCGACCCGCAACGCGTTGCCGGCTTCGCCGCAGCCGACGTGGACGATCCTCGGCAGCGGTCTGCTGCTGACGAACGCGGTTACGGGGAACTGCTGTCCGGGGGTTGGGATCCTGTGCAGCGCCTAAAGGACCAGGACGTGGACGGGGTCGGCTTCGAGGTTCTGTATCCGTCGATGGCCCTGCCGATGTTCGGGATTCCAGACTTCGAACTGCAATCCGCGGTGTTCGCGGCATACAACGACTGGATTGCCGAATTCGCATCCCACGATCCTGCGCGCCTGCTCGGCGTGGGCCTCGTCTGCATCGATGACATCGGCTGGGCCGTGGCAGAACTGGAGCGCATCGCACACCTGGGTCTAGGCGGCGCGATGATCCCGGTCGATCCCGACAGGCCGAACTATTCGAGCGGCCGCTTCGATCGGGTCTGGGCGGCCGCGTGCGCACTCGAGTTACCCCTAAGCATGCACATACTGACCGACCGCTCTGGAGCCAAGTACAACCAGCGGCCGTTCCTGATGACCTGGATACGCCAGGTGCACCCGATCCAGTTGTCCCTGACGTCGATGTTGGTCTCCGGTGTGTTTCAACGTTTTCCAGATCTCAAGATCGTGTCAGTCGAGAACGATATCGGCTGGATTCCCTACTATCTCCAAAGACTTGAGGACAGCTTCGAGCAGTTCCGCTACCACGTGGGATATGACTCACCCGACACCCCTATCGATTACTTTCATCGAAACGTGTGGTTCACGTTTCAGGACGACCCGGTCGGGGTCCGGAACATCGAAACCATCGGCGTGGACCGGGTGATGTGGGGCTCGGACTTCCCCCATGGCGACTCTACCTGGCCTCACAGTCGAGAGGCCGTCGCGCGCAATTTCGACGGCATGCCCCAGGGGTACGTCGAGAAGGCCACGCACGACAACGTGACCGCGCTGTACGGGCTGGGTGCCTAGCCGTGGGACACTGGGCGCGCCGTCAGCCGTCCACGCCGAAGTCGTAGATCTTTCCGCCGCCGAACATTCCCGCCGCCGCAAACGGTCCGCCCGCGTGGTAGAAGCCGTACTCGCCCTGCTTTAAGGGGGACCGGGGGGTGATCCGATAGACGCCAAAGCCCACGCTCTCGAACATGGCGCGCCGGATCGAACGCGATGGGACGCCGGTCTGGCCCCCGTATCCCGCGCCACCCACGTCGAGGGAGCGCTCCTCCCGGCTGTCGCTGGACTTGAGCACGACCAGCAGGAACTCCCTTGGATCGACCATCACCCTCGGGTCCGCCGGGTACTCCAGATCCTCGGGGCAGAACCAGAATGTCGGTGACCGATCATGTATCCGCGTGTCGGATCTCGCGCCCCGCATTGCCGCCTTGGCCCCGGTCGGAACGATCCCCCCGGTGACAGCGGTCAGCAGCCTGTTGCCGACGCGGATCTGGGGTGTCACCGGGTTGATGCCGCGCAACGCTCCTTCCTCCTCGACGTAGAGCCCCGGGCCCGGACACGGCGTGCCTTCAAACCGCTCTGCGTACGTCTCCGGCGCACGGCGCGACGCGGTCGGAACCGTCTTCAGGACCATCGCTTCGAGCACCGAGCCTTCGACCCCGGCACGCGAAAGGGCCACGAGTTCTTCCCGGGCAATGTCGAAGTCCCCATCGGTCGCCATGATCTTTGCAACGATGACGCGGGCCTCGAGCCCGGCCTCGGTCATGACCAGGATGTCCTCGTTGGTGAGCACTTCCACCGCATCCTGCGCGGTGGCCGGCTGCGCAAAGAAGACTGCGAGGATGATCGGAATGACTGCCGCTGCCATGACTCCGGTCCAGGTTGCCAGACGTCGTATTCCAACAGCTTCACTTGCGCGGCTCAACGAAAAGGCGGGCCAATGCTGAACGGGGCCTGAACGCGTCCCCAAAACCCCGCAGAGAGATCAGCGATGACGGTTCGCCAGACCCACCGCCTCCCGATGTAGACTATCGCCGGTCAAGAACCTGCCGGATGGAAGCGAAGTGCCCCAATACACAACCACGCTCGACGCGCAAGGAATCCTCGACAGCGGGGCGCTTGAACGCCTGGGGGGCAAAGGCAGGTCTCTCGCCGCCATGGCCCAGGCGGGATTCAAAGTGCCGCCGGCATTCCTGGTGACCGCATCCGCCTATCGACGATTCGTGTCGGACAACGGGTTGCAGCCCAGGATCATCGAACTCGCGAAGCCTGCGGTCGCCGGGAATCGCGTATCGTTCGACGGGGCGTCGGAAAGTGTCCAGGCGCTCTTCGAGGCAAGCGGTCCCGGTGCGGAGATCTCGGACGAAGTGGCAAGCGCCTATCAGGCGCTGGGCGACGACGTGCCCGTCGCCGTGCGCTCGTCCGCCAACGCGGAGGACCTTCCCGACCTGTCCTTCGCCGGCCAGCAGGAGACCTTCCTGAATGTGCGTGGCGAAGAAGAGGTCATTGCAGCCGTGAGAGCCTGCTGGGCGTCGCTCTGGACGGCCCGAGCCATCGACTATCGTCACCAGAACGGCATCGACCAGAATGGTGTCGCGATGGCCGTCGTGGTCCAGGTCATGGTGCCGTCGGCGGTGTCCGGAATACTGTTCACGGCGAATCCGGCTACCGGCGAGCGCTCCGAAATGGTCATCAATGCGAGCTTCGGTCTCGGCGAAGCCGTTGTCAGCGGCGAAGTCACGCCCGACACCTACATCGTCGATCGCGCCACCGGGAGACGCAAGGAAACCGTCATCGGCGCGAAGGAACACATGACCGTTTCAGCCGGAGCCCAGGGCACCAGGATGGAGGACGTGCCACCCAACGAACGCGATCAATCGTCACTTGCCGACGACATGGTGAAGGAACTGACCGACACGTCACTGGCGATCGAGAAGCTGTACGACGGCGTGCCGCAGGACATTGAATGGGCGTTTTCCGCAGATGGAACGCTGTCGCTGTTGCAGTCGCGGCCCATCACCAACCTGCCGGTACAGCCGATCGAGGTCACCTGGGAACCTACTCCACCGGCGAAGATCCTCTACCGGCGGCAGATCGTCGAGAACATGCCGGACCCGATCTGCGAACTGTTCGAGGAGCTGTACCTGACCGAGGGACTGGAGTATGCGCGCCGGGGCATGGAGAGCATGGTGCGCGGCGGGGGAGCGCACTTCGTCACGTGCAATGGATACGCCTATTGCCGGGCCGACCACAAGGGGACGCCGGACGATCCAAACATGCCGCTGGAAGAGATGGAAGCCATGTCGCGGAGGATGCTCGACGAGATACGTCAACGGCAGGGACCGGTGGGAGAGAAGGAAGTGCACGACATGGCGCTCTTCCTTTCGGAGCTGTCCGAGGAGGACCGGGCCGCGTTCCAGGAGGTTGCCGACGACTACCAGGGCGACAACCTCGCACACGACCTCACCATGCCCGAAAGTGACAATCCGACCTACGTCGCGAATCACAAGACGCAGGACAACGACCAGAGGTGGAAGACCTGGCAGGACGAGGCCATGCCGCGGCTGATCGCCGCGGCCGAGAAGTGGCAGAAACTGGACATCTCGGCCGCCACCGACGAGCAACTCCTGGCCGGCATACGGGAGATGGCCATAGAGGAAGGGTTCTACTGGAGCGGCAACACCAGCCACACGTTTGGCATCGCCAAGTCCACGGACGATCACCTGCAGTGCTTCCTGCGCGAGAACCTGCCGGACCATCATTTCATCAGCGGCCAGTTCCTCACCGGCCTCGAATCGAAGACCATGCAGGCGAACACGGACCTGTTCGAGATCGCGAAGGTCGTCCGCGCCAGCGTGGAACTCTCCCATCTCGTGATCGTGACGCCGCCGAAGTTCCTCATGCAATCGCTGCGCGAGCATCCCGACGGCGGACCGGTGCTGAAAGCCATAGATGCCTACTTCGAGGAGTACGGGCATCAGGGCTATAGCCTTGACTTCATCGAGCCGACCCAGGAGGAGGACCCCTCCGCGTTGCTCGCCACGCTCAAGACGATGGTGCAGGACACGGACTACGACCCGAAGGACCAGGAACTCCGTGCCGCCGGGATTCGCCAGCAGAAGTACGGCGAGGTTTCGGAGCTCCTGGAAGGGCTCACCTATTGGCAGTTCCGCTACCGGTTATGGTTCGCCCGCAAGTACAACCACATCCGGGAAGAGACCGCGTTCTACTTCGGCTACACGTGGCGCGTCCTGCGCCCCATGGCGTTCGAACTGGGCAAACGCATGGTGGATGCCGGCACCTTTCGAGACCAGGAAGACACATTCTTCCTGGTCACCGAAGAGCTGAGAGAGGCCATCTCGGCCCGTCAACAAGGCCAGGCACGTCCCGAACTCGGCCGCATTGCCGCCGAGCGCAGGGAACTCCGGGAAGCCCGCAAGCGCCACCACCCCCCGGGAACAATCCCGCCGGAAGCGAGCAACATTCCGACGGTCAGGTTCAAGGAGACCCAGATCAGGAACGATCCGGCGAGCGATACGCTGAATGGCTTCGCAGTGAGCTCGGGCACCGTGACCGCCCCGGCAAGCGTCGTGCTTTCACAAACGGATTTCGAAAAGATGTCCCCGGGCACGATTCTGGTGGCGCCCAACACCACCCCGGCATGGACCCAGCTCTTCTCCCACGCGGTCGGTGTGGTCACCGACATGGGCAGCATTCTTGCGCACGCCTCCATCGTGGCCAGGGAATACGGTATTCCCGCGGTGCTCGGCGTCGGCAACGGGACGACGCGGATTCGTCACGGGCAGATGCTGACGATCAACGGCGACGCGGGTAACGTCCTTCTTCACGAGGAAGAGAGCGCTCCATAGCGGTAGTGCTTGGGGACAGGCTCCGGCATTCATGAACACCACATACAAGGACCTGCCATGGCCGACCAGCCAAGAGACATCCCCGACGAAAACCTGAAGCGCTGGCTTGGGCAAACGCCCGAAGACGCGATCGACCCGGAGCAGCCGATCATCGATCCGCACCATCACCTGTGGGACCGCCGGTCGCAACCGGAGTTGGCGCCCGGCTCGCGCCAGCACCGCGTCTATCTCGAGGATGAACTGATCGGGGACATCCGCGACGCGGGGCACAACGTCATCGATACCGTGTTCGTCGAGTGCCGCTACAAGTACCGCAGGGGCGGTGGCCTCGACGCGCCCGTTGGCGAGACGGAATTCGTACAAGATTTTTCGGAAAGGCTCGCTTCCCGGGGCGTTCGCTGCTGCGGCGCCATCGTCAGCTTCACGAATCTCACCCTGGGCGCGCAGGCAAAGGACGTACTCCTTGCCCACCAGGCGGCGGGGCGCAACTTCCGCGGAATCCGTCATGCCCACGGCTGGCACGAGTCCCCCGACATGCCGCAGTCACACCATCCCACCGCCGGCACCCAGGGCCTCCTGGGGTTAGCCTCGTTCAGGGAGGGTTTCGCCGCGCTCGACGAACTCGGGCTCACGTTCGACTGCTGGGGATACCAGAGCCAACTGGAAGAAGTGGCGGACCTGGCGAATGCGTTCCCCGGCGTCACCATCGTCCTCAACCACATCGGCGGACCCATCGCCCTGGGACCCTACGAGGGCCAGCGCGAAGGGCGGGTCTTCGAGGAGTGGAAGCGCGGGATCGACACCGTGTCCCTCTGTCCGAACATCGTCGTGAAGACGGGCGGTTGCGGGATGGTGAACTATGGTTTCGGCTACGAAAACTGGGATGTCCCGGCGGACTCGGCGACGCTCGCCGAGCTGTGGCGACCCTATTTCACGCACCTGATCGACTGCTTCGGGGCGTCCCGGTGCATGTTCGAGTCGAACTTTCCGGTGGACAAGATCTCGTTTTCCTACGGCAACATGTGGAATGCCTTCAAGCGCGTCTCGAACGATCTTGGATTGTCACGGGATGAAAAGGACGACCTGTTCTATCGGACGGCGGCCCGCAGCTACTCGATGGATGTCTCACAAACGGGCTGATCCGGCGGGCGGCGAAGCCCCGGTACGTAGCCGCGCTACAATTTTCCGAGAGTCAGGGCTGGCTATAGCAGGCATTGATGTTCGAACGGCATGAGATTCTTCCGAGCGGCCGAAAGGCAGACCGCGACTGGTGGTTCGCCACCAAGCTGGGAGCCGTGATCGTGGGCTCGCTGGTGGCAGCCTACGTGGTCCACGTAACGGTCCTTTAGATCGGACCCTCCGTACGGCGAGATTACCCTCCTCGGTGCGGGTGGGTTCCTCCCCAACGCCGTGGGAATTATTCGTCCCAGACCTTCTCCGGCACCGGAAGACCCGCAAGATCGCCGGCCCCGAGTGGCGCATCCGGCTCGATCCTTAAGCCCTCGAGTACCATGGCGAGCTGACGCGTGTGCTGCGCCGTATGCCAGGTGCAGCGCTCGAGGGCTCCATGCATGGTAAACGGCCCCTGGTAGGTGCTCACCCGGCGGGACGGATCCACGACCAGCCCCGAAAGCTCGGCTTCTACGGCGCGCGATCGCGCCGCAAGGGCATCGCGATCAAGTTCGGTCCCCGTACCCGCGCGCACGGTTTTCTCCCGTCCTGCCGCCATCTCCACGAACCCGACAGCGATATGGACGATGTGGTTGGCGAGGGCAAGCAGCGTGCGATCCCGGTTGGGCAACTTGTCGCCGAGGTTGCCGGACGGAATCTGGCCGGTCAGGCGCGTGGCGGCCGCGAGGATGTGCCCGAGCCGCAATTTGAGTTCCTCGACTGGCAGCGCGGGTTCGGGATCGTAGGGAATCTCCAGGAACGCCGAGACGAGACCGAGGTCGATCCCGGCAACGAAACGGCCGCCCCGGGCGACGATCGGCACGCCGTCCGCCTCCAATGCATCAAATGCCGCCCTCGCCTCCTGGTCGTTGGCGATGTCTCTCGAAACGAAGTCGACCGCACGGGCCGACAGGAACTCCTTGAGCTTGAGGCAGCCGGTTCAGCCGGGCTGCCAGTAGACTTCAACGGCGGCCATCATGCCCTCGCGCGAGCCTCGGGCGCGGTTGTTCCCTTGTATCGCTTGTCCTTTGCCTCATCGCGCAGAAAGACCATCTCGGCTGCGAGGACATCCCGGCCAGCCTGTGCGCGGGGATCGCTTGGGTCGTACGCAAACTCCGTTTCCGGGTCGCCGGCAACGCGAACCGCGACGAATTCCCGCAACTGCGAGTAGTCGTAAGGCCTCGCGCGATGCAGCAGGGATCGATTGTCCCAGATCACCGTGTCGCCGGGCGTCCACCGGTGGCTGTAAACGCGGGACGGGTCGGAGACCACGAAGTCCCGCAGAGACGTCAGGAGATCGATGCTCTCTTCCCGGGACAGGCCCTGCACGCCGAAGGCATGACGGCCGATGAACAGGTTCTTGATGCCCGTCTCCGGATGCACCTTGACGATCGGTCGCAGGTACGCTTCGTCGTGGAAGATGCTCTTCCCGTCCTCGGGCGGCAAGTCGCCCAGATCGCGGGCCGCGGATTGCTTCGTCGAATGATAGGCGTAGAGGTTCTCGATGCGGTCCTTCGTCTCCTGATCGAGAGCGGCATAGCCGGCACGCATGTCCGCGAACTCCGTCTCTCCGCCCCACTCGGGAACAGTGACCGCGGACAGGATCCCGCACTTGCTGCTGATCGGCATATACGACGAGTCGGTATGCCAGTTCTGATTGCCAAAAACGCCGCGCATGCGCTGCGACTGGTACGGAACCGTGTCGCCGTAGCTCCCGTCCTCCCGCCGCTCCTTGTTCGCCATCGGGTGTGCATCGTAGTGCAGCTTTCCGAAACGCTTCGCAAACGCCGTGTTGCCATCCACGGACAGGAACTGCCCCGGGAACACCAGGAAACCGTATCGATTGAAAGCGGACCTGATGTCGGGAAATTCGTCATCCGTCAGGTTCTCCAACGAGACGTCGGTGACGACAGCACCGAATGTCTTGCCTTCTATGGGGGTGATCTGCATTTCGCCCTCGCCTTCTGCTGATCAAACTGTCAGGAATAAGATACTACAGCGCGTGGACATGGGGTGGGCAATGGCCGGGCGAGCCCCAGCCAGCTTGACCCTCGCTCTCTTTCCATGGACGCTTGCGCTCGCCGCATCGGCTGACCCGCCATTGGAGGAAACATGTCCGACCTCGCGTTCAAGTCGGCGCTCGAACTCGCCGCAATGATCCGCAATAGGGAAGTCAGCTCGACAGAGCTGACGGCGCACTATATCGAGCGAATCGAGAGTCTTGACGGCCAGGGCATCAACGCCGTGCCCGTTCGAACGTTCGAGCGCGCACGCGAGGACGCGGATCGCGCCGATGCGGCAATGGCCCGAGGAGAGCAACTCGGCCCCCTGCACGGCGTTCCGATGACGATCAAGGAGTCCTACGTCATGCGGGATACGCCATCGACCTGGGGCCTCGAGGCGTTTCGCGACAACATCGGCCGCGCCGACGGGATCGCGGTCAGCCGGTTTCGCGCCGCCGGTGCCGTCTTTCTCGGCAAGACTAACGTCCCCGCCAACCTGGCGGACTTCCAAACCTACAACCCGCTGTACGGCACGACGGGGAATCCCTGGGATACGGACCGCATACCCGGGGGTTCCTCGGGCGGCAGCGCGGCGGCGCTAGCGGCCGGGTTCTGCGCCCTGGAAGCGGGATCCGACATCGGCGGCTCGATCCGAAACCCGGCGCACTTCTGTGGCGTATACGGCCACAAACCGACCTGGGGCATCGTCCCCATGGCCGGGCACGAGCTGCTCGAACACACCCCGGACGCGGACCTCAGCGTGTGCGGGCCACTGGCACGCAGCGCGGAAGACCTGGCGGTCGCGCTCGACACGATGGCCGGCGCACCCGGCCGCGAGCGGCGGGGATGGCGGCTGGAGTTGCCGCCACCCGAATTCAATCGTTTGGGAGACCTCCGCGTGGCCCTGTGGCCTGACGATTCGTTGTGCCCTGTCTCCTCCGAGATCGCCGACCGCGTGGTGTCAGTCGGACAGACTCTCGCCCGCCTCGGCGCAACCGTTTCCGATACGGCGCGCCCGTCCTTCGATATCAAGCGCGCCCACGACACGTACGTCAGTCTCCTGAACTCCGTCATGTCCGCACCGCAGCCCGAGGACGAATACGCGCGAAACGTGGCGCGGGCCGCCGAGTTCGATCCGGCCGACATGTCGTTCCGCGCGGTGAGTGCCCGCGGGATGGTGCTGAACCACCGCGAGTGGATCCGCTACAACTTCAAGCGCGAACACCTGCGCTTCGCATGGGATGACTTCTTCGAGGACTGGGACATCCTGTTGTGCCCGCAGATGGCGACGCCGGCGTTTCCCCACGATCACCGGCCATTCGGTCAGCGGACGATTGATGTCGACGGGATGCAACGGGACTACTTCGAGCAGTTGTTCTGGTCGGGACTCGTGACCAATGCCTACCTGCCGAGCACGGTGTTTCCGACTGGGCTTTCGCGAGGGGGGTTGCCGATTGGGGTTCAGGCTGTTGGGGCGGCCTATCGGGATCGTCGGACCATCGAGTTCGCGCGGTTGATGGCCGACGAGATCGGCGGATTCCAGGTGCCGGTGCCGTTGGTGGAGTCGGGCGGGTAACTCGCGGGATACGCCCGGCATGGTCCCGGCGGCGAGCGCCTGGCCGACGAACTGGCGAGCGCCGCGGGCGAGGTCGTCGTGGGGTTGCCCACCCTTTGACCACCGCGCCTCCTCAATATCGGGGGTCCAGCGCCGTGGACAAAGCGTGGACAACCCCGCCAGTGGCGTCGCCTCTATCCGGGAAGCGGCCCGCCAGGAGAATTTTGTAATTATTCAATAAAAACAATGATAAAGAGGACAAATACTAGTAATATATACAGTATTCGTAACCCCCTCCATCAAGGCCTCCAAGCATGTCCGTCCCGACCGAAGAAGTCGTCAAGCATGTCGACTTTACGCCCGAGCCAGCCGCCGAGAGCGTCCTCCCCGAAGCGGACCCCAGCCGCCTCGATTTCATCCCCGACGATCCCGCCGAACTGCGCCGCGCCGTCACCGACATGGCGGCCCGCATCAACCTCGCCGACTGGCGCTTCGTCAAGCTCATCGCTGCCATGGAGCGCACCCGGTCTTGGCGGGAGGGCGGCTACTGCAATCTCGGCAACTGGCTCGACCACCGCTGCGGCCTGGGGCCCTGCGCCGCGCGGGAGCGCATCCGCGTCGGCCGGGCGCTTGAAAGATTGCCGCGCATCGACGCCGCGTTCCGCGACGGGGTCATCAGCTATTCCAAGGTAAGGGCGATCACCCGGGTGGCGACGCCGCACACCGACGCCATGCTGCTGGCGATCGCAGAGGGCAGCAGCGCCGCGCAGCTCGAGAGCCTGGTGCGGACCTACGAGCGGGTCGGCGGCAGCCGCAGAGGACGGGCCAGCAGCGAACAGCGGCGAAGCCTGACCTGGCACTACGAGGACGGCATGCTGGTCATCACCGCGGCGGTGCCGGCGGAGCGGGGCGCGCTGGTGATCGACGCGCTGCAGCAGGTCGTCGACGGCAGGAGGGACGAGGGGGAGGCGCGCGACGGGGCGTGGCTCGCGGCCATGGGTCAAAAGGGAAGTGCCGAACCCGCGGCGGACGATGGATCCGCGGAGGCGCCGGCGGAAGGAGTTGGGGCGATAGACGCGCAGGAGGCGTCAGCGCACGCCGAGTCCGCGGTGGAGGATGTTCCCGCCGATGTTTCCGAGGAAACTCCGGCTAATAGTGTGGTCCGCCACAACGGCGAGGATGTCTCCCCGCAGGCTGGAAGCGCCGCCCTCACCGATGTGGACGTTTCCGGAGGTGTTTCCGCGGAAACGGACGATTTCCCGGACTGGCTGACATTCGCGCTATCGAGCCGGGAGCAGCGCTACGCGGACGCGCTGGTGGACATGGCCGAGCACTGCCTGGCGACCCGCGCGGGGGCCTGGAAGCGGCGCCGCACCGGGCGGCGCTACGAGGTGGTGCTAACCATCGGCCGCAACGAGCTGGCCAAACAGCAGTCGGCGGGCGGCGCGCGCTACCACGTCGAGCGCGACTGGGGCATAGACGAGGAGGACGCCCGCCACATCGCCTGCGACGCCGATCTCACCGAGTACATCCAGGACGCGAAGGGCGACCTGCTCAACTACGAGCGCCGGAGTCGGATCGTGCCGACCAGGCTGCTGCGGGCGCTGAAGCTGCGCGATCACAACCGCTGCCGCTTCCCGGGCTGCGCGCATCAGCGCTATGTCGAGGCGCACCATGTCCGGCACTGGATCGACGGCGGAGAGACCTGCCTCGAGAACCTCGTGCTGCTGTGCAGCGCCCACCACCGGCTGCTGCATCATCGCGCCTACCACATCGTGATGGAGGACGGCGACGCCGTCTTTGTCGGCCGCGACGGCGAAGTGATGGCGCCGGCGCTGAGCCCGCAGTTTCCGGAAATTCCCGAGGCTGTTTCCGCGGAAGTCCCGCTGCCGAGCCCCGACACTGTGGGATGCCCAATGCCGACCTGGCGCTCCGACGTGCTCAAGACGCATTCCGACCGGGAGGTCGTCGACATGCTGCGCCATCGCCAGGAATGGGGCCGGAAGAAGAACGCCAGGTTTCAAAAGGAACTCATGAAATTGGCCGGGGCAGACCTGAGGACGATCTGGGAGCCTTCAGCCCCGGGAGCGCGAGGGTGTCCCTCGCAAAAAAAGGAAGCGCGAGGGTATCCCTCGCAAGAAAAGGAGCTTCCCCCCCTCACTGACGCCTAAAGAAGCGCCGGTAATACCCGTCGGCATTTCCCCCGTTCGCCGGAGACGTCCGTGCTATGTTGTTTTGACTGAACCGAGGCTGCCACCCATGGCGAAAGTCCTGTCTACTGCGCTGGCCACGATCCTGTTCCTTTGGGCGCCGCCGGCGGTATCGGAATCTCCCGCGCCGCACACCGATCATGTCGGCACCCGGATAGGGGATTGGCAACGCACCCTGCGCCTCGTTCGTGAAGCGTTTCCCGAGGTGCCGCAGATGTCGACGCAGCAACTTGCCGCCATGCGAGCGGACGACACGGGGCCAGACATCGTCCTGCTCGATGCCCGTTCGGAGGCCGAATTCGACGTGAGTCACCTCCCCCGAGCGGTGTTGGCCAATAACACGCGCACGGCGCTCGAAGCGATTGAGGCGAGTGACCCGGCGCGCACTGTCGTCGTCTACTGTTCCGTGGGCTACCGCTCCTCTCGACTGGCCGAGAAGCTACAGGCGCGCGGCATCGAGAACGTGTTCAACCTTGAGGGATCACTGTTCCGATGGGCCAACGAGGGGCGCCCGCTCTATCGCGGCGAGGACCGCGTATACGAGGCGCATCCCTACGACGAAGAATGGGGCCAGTTGCTCGACAGGCGGTTCTGGTCGGATTGAAGCCCGCCCCGAAACCCTACGCCCGCTGTTCGTACGGTTCCTCACCCCCGGATGACGCCTCCGCCAACCCCCGCGCCTTCCACAAGTAATACACCACAGGGTAAACGCACAGCACGACGATCCCCGACGTCACGACACCGCCCACCAGCGGTGTCGCAATCCGCTTCATGACGTCAGCGCCCGCGCCGGCACTCCACATGATGGGGAGCAGTCCGAATACGTCGGTGGCAATGGTCATGAGAATCGGCCGGACGCGTTTCACCGTGCCGTCCTTGATCGCCTCCATCAGGCCGGCGCGATCATTCAGCAGACCGCGCTCCCGGTAATCCCGGACCGAGACATCGAGATACAACAGCAGGACCGTCGCGGTCTCCGCGTAGAGTCCTGCCAGCGCGATGATGCCGACCCAGACGGCGATGCTCAGGTTGTAGTCGAGCACGTAGAGGAGCCAGATCGCCCCCGTCAGGGCGAACGGCGCCCCCAGCAGCACCAGCAGCGTCTCCGCGACGGATTTCCGGCTGATGTAGATGATCGCGGCGATGAGCAGCAACGTCGCGGGAATGACAAGTGCCAGGCGGCGCTCGGCGCGCTGCATGTATTCGTACTGCCCGCTCCAGGAGATGGTGTAGCCCTCCGGCACGTCGATGCGCTCGGCGACGGCTTCCCGGGCGGCGTCCACGTAGCTGCCTACGTCGACATCGTGAATGTCCACGTAGACCCAGGCGTTCGGCTTGGCGCCCTCGCTCTTGATGCTCGGCGGGCCGACGACGTATTCCATGCTGACGAGACGACCCAGGGGAATCTGGGCACCCGAAGGCGCGGGAACGAGAACCTCCCGCAAGGCTGGGAGGTCGTCGCGCAGTTCGCGGCTGTAGCGCAGGTTCACCGGATAGCGCTCGAGGCCTTCGACGGTGGTCGTGATGTTCATGCCGCCGATGGCGGTCTGGATCACGTCCTGCACGTCGCGCACCGTGAGGCCGTAGCGGGCGATGGCGTCCCGGTCCACCGTGAAGTCGAGGTAGTTCCCGCCCATCACGCGCTCGGCGTACGCGCCGAGGGTGCCCGGCACGTCCCGAACTACGGCTTCCACTTCCCGGCCGAGGCGCTCGAGTTCGGCAAGGCCGGGGCCTGCGATCTTGATCCCGACCGGCGTCTTGATGCCGGTGGAGAGCATGTCGATGCGAGTCTTGATCGGCATCGTCCAGGCGTTCGTCAGCCCCGGGACCTGGATCGCCGCGTTCAGTTCTTCGGTGAGTTTCTCGGGCGTCATGCCGGGACGCCACTCGTTCCGGGGCTTCAGCATGATCGTCGTCTCGATCATGGACAGTGGCGCCGGATCGGTGGCGGTCTCCGCGCGGCCGATCTTGCCGAACACCTGGTCGACCTCCGGGAAGGTCCTGATGATCCGGTCGGTCTGCTGCAGCAGTTCCGCCGCCTTGGTGATGGAAATCCCGGGCAGCGTGGTCGGCATGTAGAGGAGATCTCCCTCCCAGAGCGTCGGCATGAACTCCGAGCCCAACCTCGAGAACGGCACGGCGGTGATGGCCAGAAGGAGGACGGCAAACCCGAGCACCAGCACCTTGAAACGCAGCACCGCGTCCAGGATCGGACGATACACCCAGGTCAGGAACCGGCTGACGGGATGCCTGTCCTCCGGCAGGATCCTGCCCCGCACCCAGTAACCCACCAGTACCGGAACCAGCGTCACGGAGAGCAGCGCGGCGGCGGCCATGGCGTAGGTCTTGGTGAACGCGAGCGGTTTGAACAGCCTCCCCTCCTGGGCCTCCAGGGTGAATACCGGCATGAACGAAACGGTGATCACGAGCAAGGCGAAGAAGAGCGACGGGCCGACTTCCTTCGCCGCCGACGCGATGACCTCCCAGTGAGGTCTTCTCCCACGGTCTCGAGCGAGGTGCTGGTGGGCGTTCTCCACCATGACGATGCCAGCGTCGACCATGGTTCCGATCGCCACGGCGATGCCGCCGAGCGACATGATGTTGACGTTGAGCCCCTGCAGCCCCATCACGATGAAGGCGATGAGAATCCCCACCGGCAGGGTAATGACGGCGACCAGGCCACTCCTGACATGGAACAGGAATACCAGGCAGATGAGTCCCACGATCAGCAGTTGCTGGCTGAGACTAATGCCGAGGCTCTCGACCGTGCGTTCGATCAGCGCGGTCCGGTCATAGCCGACCTCGATCTCGACGCCTTGCGGGAGACCCGCCTTGACCTCCTCGAGCTTGGCCTTGACATCGCGGATCACCTGCAGGGTGCCCGCGCCGTGGCGCACGACGACGATGCCGCCTACCGTCTCGCCCTCCCCGTTCCACTCCGCCAGGCCGCGGCGCATCTCCGGTCCCACGCTGACAGTGGCCACGTCCCGGAGCAGGATCGGCGCACCGCGCGCGTCCACGCCGAGAGCGATCTTCCTGATGTCGTCCACGTTCTGGATGTATCCGAGCCCCCGGATCATGAACTCCTTTTCCGCCACTTCGAGCAGGCGCCCGCCCACATCGCTGTTGCTGTCCTGGACTGCGGAGCGAATCTTCGAAATGGGAATGCCGTAGGCGCGAAGCCGGTTCGGGTCGACGGTGATCTGGTACTGCCGCACGAAACCTCCGACGCTCGCCACCTCGGCGACCCCCGGAACGCTCGTCAGCGCGTATTTCAGGAACCAGTCCTGGATCGAACGCAGTTCGGCGAGGTCATGGCGGTCGGATTTGAGCGCGTACATGAAAGCCCAGCCCACGCCCGTAGCATCCGGCCCCAGGGTCGGCGTGACCCCCGCCGGCAACTTGCCGGACACGTAGTTGAGGTATTCGAGGACGCGGCTGCGCGCCCAGTAGAGGTCGGTGCCGTCCTCGAAGATGACGTAGACGAAGGAGAAGCCGAAGAACGAATAGCCCCGAACGACCTTGGCGAAGGGCGCGGCAAGCAACTGCGTCGTGAGCGGGTATGTCACCTGGTCTTCCACGATGCGGGGCGCCTGGCCCGGATATTCCGTGTAGACGATGACCTGCACGTCGGACAGGTCGGGGATGGCGTCGAGCGGCGCCCGGTAAAGGGAGTAGACGCCGGCCGCCACGACGCCGAGCGTGGCCAGCGCGACGAGAAATCGGTTCTCTATCGACCAGTCGATAATGCGTTCAAACATCGCTGCACCCGCCTATTAGTGGTGATGATGGTGCTGCATCGGCTCTTCCGGCACGGGTTCTTCCTCCGCGTCCGCGTCTCCCCGCAATAGTTGCGAGATCGCAGCCTTCAGATTGCTTTCCGAATCGATGAGAAACTGGGACGAAACCACGATCTCCTCGCCTGGAGCGAGGCCGTCCGTGACTTCCTGCATGCCTTCCGCTGTCATTCCGAGCTCGATTTCGCGGGGCTGGAACAGGCCACCGCCCGAGGCAACGATCACGACCGACCGTTCGCCACTGTGCAGCACCGCCTCGGCGGGCACGATGACCGCATCGGTCGCCCCCTCGGCCCACACCGAAACGTCGACGTACATCTTGGGTCTCAGGGACAGGTCGGGGTTGGCCACTTCGACGAACGCCGTGAGGGACCGCGTCGCCTCGTTCACGGCGGAACGGAAGAACAGGATTCGACCCTCCCAGCGCCGTCCCGGAAACGCATCGACCTCGATCGTCGCCCGGCTGCCCTCGCGGACGTGCCGCAGGTCTTCCTCGTAGAACTCCGCCTGGGCCCACAACGTCGAATGGTCGGCGATCTTTAGCACGGTCATGCCCGGGCTCAGCTTCATCCCCTCCAGCGAGTCGCCCATCTTGTCCACAACGAAGCCCGAGGCCGGCGAGAAGAACGTCACCGTCCTTGTCGCCGTCCCCGACGCTTCGAGGGCATCGATCTGCGCCTCGGTGATGTCCCAGTAGCGCAAGCGTTCACGTGCCGCGTCGAGCAGCGACCGCGCACGGTCGACCGCCTCCGGGTACGCACCGCTCTGCTCGAGGCGCGCCAGGTAGTCCATCGCCGCGAGGTATTCGCGCTGCGTGGTGACCAGCTGGGGGCTGTAGATGTCGAACAGCGGATCGCCCTTTTCCACGGTCTCGCCCACATTGTTGACCCGGGCCTTCTCGATCCAGCCGTCGAACTTGGTGTTGACCGAGACGACCTTCTCCTCGTTGTGCGCCAGGACGCCGACCGTGCGGATCGAGACGGGCAAAGTGCCTCGCGTCACGACCGTTGTCCGCACGGCAAAGTTCTGCAGGAAGCTCGGGCTGACGCGGACCCCGCCTTCGGCGCCGGCTTGGTCTTCATAGACCGGCACCAGATCCATTCCCATGGGCGACTTGCCCGGCGCGTCGGAGCGATAGTTCGGGTCCATCGGCGCGCGCCAGTAGAGCACCTTGCGCGAGTCCGCGCGCGGCTCGGTCTCCTTTCGGACAAGCTTCATGCCGCAGATCGGGCAGTTTCCCGCCTCGTGCCGAATCACTTCCGGGTGCATGCCGCAGGTATATAGCGTCTCCGGGGCCTGGACGGTTTCCGCATGTCCCTCCTGTACGGCTTCCGGAAGCAACGCCGAGCGAACAGGATTCCAAAGGAGCAGCGCCGACATACTTGTTCCCAAGGCCAGGCCGGCCAGCAGGAACCACCATTTTCCAAATCTCTTCATGTCGAATCCTCCGCCGGAAACGCCGATCCGATGGCACGTTCCACTTCGGCCAGCGTCTTCATGTAGTCCGCCTCGAGGCGCGCCAGGCCGAGCCGCACATCCAGCAGCACTTCTTCGCTGTCGAGCAGTTCGAGCACGCCGGTGGTGCCCGTCGAGTACGCCTCCTCGGTGGAGCGCAGCGCCTGTTCGGCCTGGGGCAACAGCGCGTTCCTGAACAGGGCGACCTGGTCCTCGATCATCTCGAGCCGGAAAGCCGCCGATCGAACGGCGGCATCCACCTCGTTGGCCAGGTTGCGATACGCCTCTGCCGCCGCCGAATGGCGCGCGGAAGCCGCCTGGACTGCCGCGTCGTACCTGGATCGATAGAGCGGGATGCTGATGCCGACGGACACGCTGTACACATCCTTGCCGTTCCCGGGCGGCGGTTGCATGCGCCCCTGCGCGTCCCGGCGGTCGCCTACGCTTCCCCAGGCAGCGCCCACAACGATGTCCGGCCAATACTGGCGCCGGGCCAGGCGAACGCTACCGTCTTCGCTTTCCATGCGGAGCACGGCCGCCTTGAGCTCCGGCCGGTCCGCGCGCGCGGTCCGCTGAAGTTCTTCGCCATCCACCTTCACTACCGGGCGATCCGGGGGACTGACCGTGGGGATCCGGACATGCACCGGCTGATCGCGGAGCGCATTGAGCGCTGCTTCCGCATCCGTTCGCTTGCGCAGAAGCTCCTGGCGGCGAAACCGCACCCGCGTGATTTCCGCCTGCAGCTTGACCACGGCCTGCTGCAGCCCCACACCCTGGGAATACCGGGCCTGCGCGAGGGACTCGTAGTGCCGGAGCAGTTCCTCTTCCTCCGCCGTGATCTCGATCGCCCGGTCAAGGTATGCGAGGTCGTAGTACGCGAGCTTGACCTGGCGGACCACCTCCGCCCGCCGCGCCCCGACCATCTCCTCGCGCGCCGCGGCCTGGCTCTCGGCAACCTTGCCTTCGTCGGACCGCTTGCCGAACCATGGAATACGCTGGCTGACCGAGATTCCGCCCGTCTGTGGACCGACACGCGTCTCCGGGGTGCGCAGGTGCCGCGTCACGGACACCATCGGGTCCGGCAGCGCGATGACCTGGCGCACACGCTCCTGCGCCGCGCGATGGTCCCATTGCGCTTGCCGAACCTGCGGGTTGTGTTCCAGCGCCTGGGAAACCAGGTCAGCCAAAGCCGGGTCGCCGTTGGTCGCATAGTCCAGGGCAGCCGCGTCCGCCTGGACCCAGAGCAGGAGCCATGCCCCCACCTTCACTATCTTCATTGCCTTCCTTCGAGAACGGGTTCTCCAACCTCGCACGCTACCGGCAGCGGGAAACCCCGGCGCCGGAACGAACGAGAGCGTTGTCGCGGACCTCCGCGACAAAGAGGAAGATGGCTAGTTCAGCAGTTTGTCGAAACGCCGAACAGGGGTGTCGACCACGCGCGCAACGCGCGGGATCGGGGGATCGTAGGCGAAACCGGGCAACGGCGAAGCCTTCGCGCCGAACTCGGCGGCGGGATGGACATAATCATCCAGGAACGGCTTCGGCAATTGCGGCGCAAGATCGCGCAAGGTCTCGTTTTTCGACACGGCCTCATCGGCCATGCAGTCGCCGCAATCGGTGTGGTCACAGACCATGGACGCGGCAGCATGATCACCGCCGTGGTGCGCATGATGGGCGCCCGCCGCCGGATCGGTATCGACCGCCGGCACGGCGCATGCACAGGCAACGCCAGCGAGCGTCAGGGCGGCCGCCAGCATCGACACGAGGACTGTTTGCCGATAGTCCATGGGGGCCGTATACGCCTCCCGGTGCTTCAGGTCAAGCGGCGACGCCGGCCGGGGTGCATGTCAGATTTGTTGAGGATGTAGTGAGATGGCGGTGTCCGTCGCTTG
>JAPPGA010000053.1 GCA_028821515.1 Gammaproteobacteria bacterium
AGGTTTCAGATCATCTCATCCTCCTCCCCAGGGCTTAGCCTGGCGCAATAACCGTCCGGGACTCCTGCGCGCTCGCGAGTTGCTTCGAAAGGCCGGCTGGTCAGTGCGCCAGGGCATCTTGGTCAATGGCGATGGCGAGCCGCTCACTCTCTCCTTCGTCATCCGCTCCGCGAACGATCGACGCCAGATCCTCCAGTACGTGGATCAACTCCAGCGGCTGGGTTTCCGGACCGTCGTTCGCATGGTCGACAGCGCGCAGTTCATCAACATCATGAAGGAATTCGACTACGACTTCGTCTTTGCGGCGCTTGGCGTCGCCCAACCGCCGGGGGTCGAGGTCGTCTCCTACTGGCACTCGAGCAACGCGATGCTGCCGCAGACGCGAAACCTCTCGGGAATCCAGAGTGCGGCGGCGGACGAGATGATCATGCGCGTCCTCAACGCCCGTTCGCGCGACGAACTCTCCACGGCGCAGAAGGCGCTGGATCGCGTCCTGCTCTGGAACTTCGACATGATTCCCCTGATGCAGGTGGAGGGGCCACACGTGGTCTACTGGGACAAGTTCGGCCGCCCGCCCTACGATGCCGAGTTCCGCACCAGCTTCCCGGAGGCCTGGTGGTACGACGAGGAGAAGGCGGCGCGGATACCGGCGCCGGATTAGTCACGTTTCCGCTGGATCGGCGTCGACCGGGTCCGTCATGAGACTGCGCACAACCAGGATCGCGGTTGTCTCATCTCCAGTTACGGTTCCAAGCACCAGGGTCTTGCCGGGCTGGATTACGACCTCAGTGGTAAACAATTGCCTGCCGCCAGAAACGGTGGTGATAGTGTTGCTTCCAAACGTTTGTGGTCTGTTTGTCCGCACATTGATCTTAAGCGTCTTGGTCCTGGACCAATAGACCCCACTGATTTCATAGGTCGCTTCTTCAGCTTTGATCCTCTGGTGGAAGGCACCGCTGACGAGCGAAACCAGGGCTTCGCCCTCCAGAGAGTAGCCATCGAAGCGAAGGAACCTGTCCAACTCCCTGACGACATCCGCTATCTGCGGGCCCGCCTCGGAGCCATTGGGCGAAATGAGTTGAAACTTCAGCGCCAACGAACCTGAGCTGGGCCGGTCGAACTCCGCAAGGACCGCGGCGATTCGGTCGAGATTGTCCGCAGTCTCCCGGACGGTGATGGCACGCGAGTCACGTTTCGCCTCGCTGACCATACCCGGGGCACCCACCCTCTCGGCATAGACGTACGGGTCGATCAGGTCGACGGCTTCACTCCCCTCCATGTGCTGGAGAGCGAAGGTTCTCGTCTCAAGCTGCGGCGTTTCGGGTTGGCCCCACTCCGGATCGCAGCCCCCCAAAAGCATGGCCAGCGCCGCCAGTAGTACACCTGCCGACGTACATAGCATCCATCTCTTCATTGCTCCGTCTCCTTGTAGTACCAGAGGATTGTGATGTCCGGATTGCGCGTCGGCATCACCACGAGGTTGTAGTCGATGGCATCAACCAACGGCTGGGGGCGAACGTGCGGCGACAATGGTTCCAGCACCGGCGTTCTCAATAACGGGACCACGATGAGCGCAGCAGCTGTCACCGAAGCCGCCGCCATCGCGCTCCACACCAACTTGGGCACCGTTGGCCAACGCTTGCGCCCGGTTGCCGTTTCGTCCGCACCCGCATGATGTGCCCGCTCAATCAGTCCTGCGGCATCGACCTCGGGACCCGATATCGCAACGCGAAGCGCTTCGTTGGCGGACAAGATCCTGCGCGCCTTGGCTGCACATCGCGGGCAGTCTCGAACGTGGCGGCTCAATTTCGTCTCCACCATTCCCGAGAATTCCTCGGGTGAAGCCATGACAAGCCGTTTGACCCAAACCCCACACGCCGTCATGGCAAGTCCTCCTCCACGTCCGGCCAGGTTGCCAGGATTCGCCGCCGCAAGTTCCTGCGCGCCTTCAGGAGACTTCCCCGGACACTCGAGGCCCGAATTCCGATGAGCTGCGCGACCTCCTTCGCCGTCATACCCTGCAACTCGACGAGATCGAATACCTCGCGCTGACGAGGAGGCAATTCGCGCAGGAGCGCCCCGACCAGCCCTGCGAGTTCGCGCCCGGCAAACACCAGCGACGGGTCTCCTCCAGGAGCCGGAACCTGATCAAGCAACGCATCGAATCCACCGACGTCCCGCTGCCTCCCGCCGCGCCGCAACCGGTCCGTCGCCGCGTTGCGCGTCACTACGTAGAGCCAGGGCGCGAACGATTCGCCCGCCGGCCACGTTTCGATGCTTCGAATCACGCGGATCATCACCTCCTGCATCACGTCGTCCGCATCCGCGGCGTGCGCAAGTCGAACCAGCGCCCACCGTCGGACCACTCGCGCCGCAGCGGAAACCAAGCGTTCCAGTGCCTCGTCGCCACCGTCGCGCGCCCGATCAGCCAACTCACCAAGAGCCGCCAGTCCGGGAAATGCCGGATCGCGACCCTCGACTGCCATGTGACCGCCATTTCCCAAACCAGGTCTCGAGCCAGCCGCTACGGTGGACCTTGATGAATAAACGCCAGAGACAGCCATTCCGTTTACTCTGTTCGTTGCCCGGATAGGCGTCATGGTGTAGGGCAGGACCGGAGAAGCTCTGGTCGGGGCGGCCGGATTTGAACCGGCGACCACCACACCCCCAGTGTGGTGCGCTACCAGACTGCGCTACGCCCCGATGGGAGCGGCGATTCTACGCCGAGTGAAATGCATCTGCACGGAGGCACGCGTGCCTCTGTCAGCCAGCACTTAAGCCGAAGGTTCACATAGCTGGCGGGCGAGGGCGCCGTAGTCGTCGGCCGAGAGGTCGAACACGTCCGTCGGCCCTTCGGCACCGGGTTCCCAGAGCTTTGGCTTCACGTAAGCCGTCTTGAGGCCGGCGCGCTGTGCGGCCAGCAGATCCGGGGGATGGACGGCCACCATCATGACCTCGTCCGGCTCCGCACCGAGCAGGCGTGCGGCTGTCAGGTAGACAGAGGGATCGGGCTTGTAGGCGCCGAGGAACTCGCAGGAGAGGTACGCATCCCAATCGATCCCCGCGTGGCGTGAGCTGTCCACGACGATTGAAAGGCTGAGGACGGTGAGTATCGACACGATGTAGTGTTCGCGGAGTTGCCTGAGGGCGTCCGGCACGTCGTCCCAGACGCCCATGCGGTGCCACGCGCGGTTGAGTTTGTCGCGGTCCGCCTCTGACAGTTCCAGTTGCGGATAGGCGTCCGCCAACTCGTCCAGGATGGTTCGATGGAGTTGATCCGCGTTCTGCCATGGCAGTTCGCCGTGGCGGACCCGTGTCAATTCCTCGAACATGCGCCGTCGCCAGGTCATCGTGAACTCCGCATCGTCCACCGTGGCGTTGCGCGCATTGGCCAGTGCCCGTACGGCCTGGCGGGTTGCCGTCTGCCAGTCGAATATGCTGCCCCCGACGTCGAACGTCAGGGCCTTGATGCCTTTTCTCATGTCTCTCGATCCGCTTGTGGTCGTCATGGATGGCTGGGCGCCTTCCGTTTCGGTCTTTTGAACGCCTTGTCGCCTCTGGACGCTTTCCGGAATTTCTCCTTGAACGAGCCCACGACCGGCTGGTCGAGCGCCTCTCGGCCGGGTTGGTTGAACGCGGCCTTGTAGGGATAGTCATCGCCCACTACACGACCCAGGGACTCCCTGGCTGGCGGAATGACCCACTCGCATCCGGGCGTGTTTTCGGGCCTGTTCTCCCAGCATTCCAGAAGGGCTTTCCAATCTACCGACAGGCTGCCGGGGCTCTTTGGAGGCATGTGCTCGTTCGGATCCCAACCGTACCTGATGAACAGTTTCGCGGTTCCCATGCCGATCCGGTGACAGCCGAGGCACCCGTTGCCCTCGATGTGGATGGTCCGCATGTCCCAGTTCTCTCCGCCTATCACGTAGTAGGGCAGGTCGTGTTGCATGTCTCGCTCCCACGTTCGGATTCGGGGAACGACGATCTCTTCGCTGCCCGGCATCTTCGCAGCGTCAATAAACGAGTTGTGGATGAATGGGTCGTTCTGATGGCATTGCACGCACTGCAACTTGCCGGGTGTGCGAAACGCACGGTTGAACGCCTCCGGGTCGTCTATCCACGGCATCAGGCCGGTCAGGCGGTTGGTTTCCGGATCGACCCTGGCCCAGGGACCGATGGCGTCGCTGCTCTCGAAGAACGCCGTCGCGCCTGTCTTCTCGTGGTACCCGATCATCTGCACGGATCCCAACAGGTAGAACCTCCCCTTGAAGACCTGGCTGGAGTTGCGGCCGAAGCTCACCCAGACAACATCCGGGAGGGGTTTGCCGTCGCGAGTCCTGCCTTCGTAGCGTTGCAGCACGGATCCGGAAATGCATCCCTTGCCCAGGCGACTCGGGTTGTCGCAGGAATTGAGATTCCCGCGCATCTGAACGCCATCGACGTATAGCGGGATCTCCACGCCTTCGCCGAGATCGATCCTTGGCGGAACGCCCAGTTCGGGCTCGACCATCCTGGCGTACTTGAAGGCGGTTGCGGGAAAGCCATCCGCCGCATATGCGGTCCCGCCCTCCGCGGCCGAGACCGCCATGCTGAACAGGGCGAGCGTGACGCCAACGCCGAGAGCAGCGGCTTGGTTTCGGTCGACAGCTCTCATGGGGCCGGAGCGGTGCGAGGACTACTCCCTTGCGCTTGCGTTGCCGGACTTCTCTCTCTGCGCTCTCAGTATTTCCGACACGTGGTCCCACGGCCTGACGCCGCAACGCGCGGCCCACGCATCGTGGATGGCACCGAGTTCGCTCACGATTTCCGGATGCTGTGCCGCCAGGTCCTCCGTCTCCGTGCGGTTCGCGACGATGTCGTAGAGTTCCCATTCGCCGGGATACTTGCACACCAGTTTCCACTGTCCCCGGCGCACCGCCTTGTTGCCCTCGTGCTCCCAGATCAGCGCCTCCTTGTGGTTGGGCTGATCGTGGAAAATCGGCGCCAGGCTCGTCCCCTCCAGGGGCAGGATGTCGTTGCCGTTGAACCGCGCCGGGTAGTCAGCGCCCGCCACGTCGAGGCAGGTCGCCATGATGTCGGTGAGCTGGCCCGGCTGGTGCCGCAGCGCGCCGTGGTCTTCGATGACCGCCGGCCAGTGCGCGATCAGCGGCGTGGCGATGCCGCCCTCGTGAACCCAGTGCTTGTATTCCCGGAACGGCGTGTTCGACAGGTTGGCCCACGGGACGCCGTAGCTCTGGTAGGTGTCCTCGGATCCGGGCATGACGGTGGGATCGTTGCCCCGCAAAACCGTTCTGCCATCGCGCGTTTTCGGGGTGCCCGCGGGGTAGGTGGCCGGAAGTGGCCGGACTTCCGCCGCGAACTCCTCGGCGCAGGCGCCGTTGTCGGCCAGGAAGAGAATCAAGGTGTTGTCGATGCGGTCCGTTTCCTCGAGCGCGTCGACGATGCGGCCGATGCCCTGGTCCATCCGGTCGACCTGCGCGGCGTACACTTCCATGCGCCGCTGTTGCCACGCCTTGTGCGGGGCCTCGTCCCATGGCGGCTGCGTCGGATCCCGATCCGTCATCGGCCACGACGCGTCGAGAATGCCCATGGCGCGCATCCGCTCAAGGCGTTCTTCGCGCAGACGGTCCCAGCCCGCCGAGAATCGGCCCTGGTACCGCCGGATGTCTTCTTCGTGGGCGTGCAACGGCCAATGCGGCGCGCTATAGGCGGTATAGAGGAAGAACGGGGTGTCTCCCCTGGTTGCGGCGTGTTCCCGGATGTAGCCGGCTGCCTCGTCGCTGATCGCGTCGGTGAGGAAGAAGTCTTCGGGCAGGCTCTTGAGATCCACGGCGTCGTTGTCCCGGGTCAACGTGCTCGGCTGCCAGTAGTTGGCTGCGCCCCCGAGAATGCCGAAATATCGCTCGAAGCCGCGTTGGCGCGGCCAACTGTACTTGGGACCGTCGGGCCCCTGGTCGTGGCTGACGTGCCACTTCCCGCTCATGTAGGTGGCGTAGCCCGCCAGCTTCAATGCCTCGCCGATGGTGACGCAGGTGTCGCTCAGGGAGCCGCGGTATCCGTCCTCGTCGATCTGCGCGGTCATCCATCCGATGCCGACCTGGTGCGGATGCAGCCCGGTGAGGATCGACGCCCGGGTGGGGCAGCAGCGGGCGGTGTTGTAGAACTGGGTCAAGCGGACGCCGCGGGCGGCGAGGCGGTCGAGGTTCGGGGTCCGTATCTCGCCGCCGTAGCAGCCGATATCGGAGTAGCCCATGTCGTCGTTCATGATGAGCAGGATGTTCGGTCGGTTCATTTGCATGGGATTCCTCTAGCGGACTGCGCTGTAGAACGGCACGTAAGCGTGGGCCTGGCTTAGCGGGATGCGCCCGGCCTTCTATCTATGGCTCCGTAGTCGGAGCGGCCAGACCTCCTCCCTCTCATCGCGCTCAGTCTCTCCGACACGTGCTCCCACGGCTTGACGCCGCAACGCTCGGCCCACGCATCAAAGACCGCGCCGAGTTCTTCCACGACCTCGGGATGCCGCTCCGCCAGGTCCTCGGTTTCCGTGCGGTTCGCGATGATGTCGTAGAGTTCCCAGTCGCCGGGATACTTGCACACCAGTTTCCATTGTCCCCGGCGTACCGCCTTGTTGCCCTCGTGCTCCCAGATCAGCGCCTCCTTGTGGTTCGGCTGATCGTGGAAGATCGGCGCAAGACTCGTCCCCTCCAGTGGCACGATATCGTTGCCGTTGAATCGCGTCGGGTAGTCGGCGCCGGCCACGTCGAGGCAGGTGGCCATGATGTCGGTGAGCTGGCCCGGCTGGTGCCGCAGCGCGCCGTGGTCTTCGATGACCGCCGGCCAGTGCGCGATCAGCGGCGTGGCGATGCCGCCCTCGTGCACCCAGTGCTTGTATTCCCGGAACGGCGTGTTCGACAGGTTGGCCCACGTGACGCCGTAACTCTGGTAGGTGTGCTCGGGTCCGGGCATGACGGTGGGGTCGTTGCCCCGCAGAACGGTTCTGCCATCGCGCGTTTTCGTCGTGCCCCCGGAATAGGTGGATGGGAGCGGTCGGACTTCCGCGGCGAATTCCTCGGCGCAGGCGCCGTTGTCGGCCAGGAAGAGAACCAGCGTGTTGTCGATTCGGTCCGTTTCCTCGAGCGCGGCGACGATGCGGCCGATGCCCCGGTCCATCCGGTCGACCTGCGCGGCGTACACTTCCATGCGCCGCTGTTGCCACGCCTGGTGCGGGGCCTCGTCCCATGGCGGCTGCGTCGAATCCCGTTCCGTCATCGGCCACGACGCGTCGAGAATGCCCATGTCGCGCATCCGCTGAAGACGTTCCTCGCGCAGGCGGTCCCAGCCCGCAGCGAATCGGCCCTGGTACCGGCGTATGTCCTCTTCGTGGGCGTGCAACGGCCAGTGCGGCGCAGAGTAGGCGGTGTAGAGGAAGAATGGGGCGTCGCCATTGGTTGCGGCGTGTTCCCGGATGTAGTTGGCCGCCTCATCGCTGATCGCGTCGGTGAGGAAGAAGTCCCCGGGCAGGCTCTTGAGGTCCATGGCGTCGTTGTCCCGGGTCAACGTGTTCGGTTGCCAGTAGTTGGCCGCACCCCCGAGAATGCCGAAGTAGCGGTCGAAGCCGCGCTGGCACGGCCAACAGTACTTGGGACCGTCGGGCGCCTGATCGTGGCTGACGTGCCACTTCCCGCTCATGTAGGTGGCGTAGCCCGCCAGCTTCAATGCCTCGCCGATGGTGACGCAGGTGTCGCTCAGGGAGCCGCGGTATCCGTCCTCGTCGATCTGCGCGGTCATCCATCCGATGCCGACCTGGTGCGGATGCAGCCCGGTGAGGATCGACGCCCGGGTGGGGCAGCAACGGGCGGTGTTGTAGAACTGCGTGAGACGGACGCCGTGGGCGGCGAGCCGGTCGAGGTTCGGGGTCTGTATCTCGCCGCCGTAGCAGCCGATATCGGAATAGCCCATGTCGTCGTTCATGATGAGCAGGATGTTCGGTCGGTTCGTTGGCATGGGATTCCTCGATCTACTCTCTCGGCTCTGTGCCGGGGTGTGCTGCGAATCGGAAGTGTACCGCCAGCGCTCTCGCGGCGTGCGGTGAGCTTCGACACCAAATATTGGCAACGCGCCACGCTACAGGGAACGATTGCGCGATGCGGAACCTGCATCCGTTGAGGGGCGACATGGCCGGTCTATGGAGCACTAGGGTGTCGGGGAACTGGCGCGTAGTGTTCCGCTTCGAGATTAACGAGGCGGTGGACGTGGACCTGGTGGACTACCACTGAACGAGGAGGATGACGACATGGCGATGATGAACCCCTGCCATCCCGGCGAGATCCTGCGCGACAATCTGGAGGCGGCGGAGCTTTCCGTAACCGAGGCGGCGTCTCGGCTGGGCTGCACGCGGCAGGCGCTTTCCCGCCTGTTGAACGGTAAGGCCGGGATATCGCCGACGATGGCCATCGCGCTCGAAGGAATCGGCTGGAGCAACGCGAGCTTCTGGATGCGGCTCCAAGCAGCCTACGAATTGGCCCAGGAACGTCGTCGGCAGGCGGCTTGACGCGTTCTCGCTATCTTTTGGCCGGCAACCGTATTCCCGAGTCCTTCTCGAACGCCGCGACGAACTGCTGCGCGCGAGCGACCTTGGCCCGCTGGTCATCCTTGTCTATGTAAGGCGGTACAACTCCTTGCTGCGTCAGGATCCCGAACCTTGGCGGGTTCCGGTCAAGCGCCTCCTGAGGGATTCTGCCGATGAAGTCCTCCGTTGCGCGAAGCAGGGAGCGCACCATGAGAAGATGCACGCTGACTCGCAGCCCCGGCTGCCGGCGATCGTACGCACTGTGCCAGGTATTGCCGTGGAATACGATCAGCGAGCCAGCCGCTGCTTCAACTGGGACAAAGTCATCCCTGCAGACTCCGCCAACGCCGGTTTCGTCGGCGGTCGGGTTGCGGCACCACTTGTGACTGCCCGGCACGAACGCCGTGCTCCCGTTTTCCCGGTCGAAATCGGTCAGCGCATAGATGAACTTGCACAGTAGAGCCTGCGTCGGCAGCGGTGACGGCAACCGCGTGTCCGTATGCAACCGGAAATGGGTCTTGTTGGACCCCTTCATGTGGCCAGTCAGCGAGGAAAGCACCACATCGTAGCCACACAGATACGTCGCCGCTGCCAGCAGCGCCGGGTTCATCAGCGACTCCTCGAACACGGGATCCTCGAGCAGCAACGCCAACATCGTGTCACCGACGGGCGAGTCGCTTGTCTGTGCGCCCCGCTCGACATCGGGCCGTTCGCCGCTACGCCGCTCGGCGACATCGAGACACGCTTCGAGCATCCGTTCGGCGAGGCCATTCGGGTTTGCGATCTCGGGCGGGATGACCGCGTAGCCGTGGGCATCCAGATCGTCGATGTAGCGCTGCAAGCCAAGCTCGGCAATCTCGTTCAAAAGGCCGCCAGGGACGATCTCGGTTGCGTAAGCAGCTTCTGACATAAGGGTCTCCTCCGTGCAGTTCATCCAGGTCCTTGGGGACGCACGCGTGCCTCCCGGGTGCTCTCCCCGTACCTGGTCAGGTGCGCAGATCGTGCAGGACTTCTTCCAGTTCGACGATCAGTTGTTTCACCACGAGCATGGACTGCGTGGTGTCTTCCTTCATGTCCTCGCCCGATAAGCGTTTGCGCGCACCGGCAATCGTGTATTGCTGATCGTACAGCAGGGATCGAATCTGCCGGACGACCATGACGTCCTTGCGCTGGTAGTAGCGGCGATTGCCGCGCCGTTTAACCGTGCCTAGCTGGGGAAACTCCCGTTCCCAGTAGCGCAACACGTGGGGCTGTACGCCACACAGCTTGGAGACGTCGCCGATGGTGAAGTAGATCCTGTTCGGGATGGGGGGAAGTTCTTCAGCCGCAGCCACGAGACGATCCCCGTTAATTCGAACTTCGCTTGACTGTACTGGCGGCTCCGCGCAGTGCGGCAGGATTCATGCGCCCTGGACGGGAGCAGGAAGGCGTGCCCCCCAGAGCGACGGAACTTTCGGCACTAGTCCGGTGGGCCTGCATATCCTTCAACCCGCGCCTTCAGTTTCTGGCCGGGCCGGAACGTAACGACGCGGCGCGCCGTGATGGGAATCTCTTCTCCAGTCTTCGGATTTCGCCCCGGCCGTTCTCGCTTGTCGCGCAAGTCGAAGTTGCCGAACCCGGAGAGTTTCACCCGGGCGTTGTTTGCGAGGGATGCGCGAACTTCCTCGAAGAACAGTTCGACAATCTCCTTGGCCTCGCGTTTGTTGAGTCCGAGTTCGTCGAACAGGCGCTCTGCCATGCGAGCCTTTGTCAGGGTGTCCGTCACAGCTCAAGGTTCCCAGCGCACTCGTCCAGTTTCTCTGACTCCACCGCGTCCATTTGGCTTCTTCTCTTGGCGTTTTCCCGGCGTCTACTCGATCATATTGCGCGCTTTCAGGCCAATGGTCATCGCAGGCGGGCATCGAATCTCGCTGCCAGGCACCTGACGGCCGCATCGATAAACGCATTGGTTTCGTCATCCACAAGAGTGCGCGATGCGTGTTGGAAGGTCAACCCGATACCGAGACTTTTTTTATTGGAATCAACACTTTCACCCTCGTACAGGTCGAACACGGTGAACTCGGCCAGGGCCTCGCCGAGCACTTCGCGCACGGCCGATTCCACGGCGCTCGCGGAGACGGATCGGTCGACGACAACCGCGAGATCCCGGCGAACGCTCGGGAATCGGGAGATCCCCCGGTGCCTGCGTTCCCGCTGTGCGAGCAAGGCGTAGGCATCCAGTTCGAACACGAACGCCTGCACGCCAAGGTCAAGCGACTCCTCTATCTCGGGATGCAGACGCCCTAGCCGGCCGATGACCTGATCCCCGGACAACACCACGGCGGACTGGCCGGGGTGCAGTACCGGATCGGTCGCGGGCTCGAAAGCGCAGGCGCCCCCGCCGAGCGCCAGCAATCGCTCCACGTCGCCCTTCACGTCGAAGAAATCGATTTGATCCGATGGCGCCGACCATGACTCCGGTGCGCGTCCGCCGCACGCGATGCCGCCCACCCGGTAGACCTGTTCCGGGCGGCTGCTCGGGAAGCATTGCCCGTATTCGAACAGCCGGACGCGGCGCTGCTGCCTGGCCAGGTTTGTCTGCAACGCACCGACGAGGCCAGGAAGCAGGTTGGTCCGCATGACGGACTGGTCCCGTGACATCGGATTGGAAATGCGCACAGCGGAACGCTCCGGATCCAGTAACCGCATCACCTCCGGCGCGACAAAGCTGTAGGTGATGGACTCACGATAGCCGAGAGCGACCAGCGCATCGCAAATCGGCCTCTCGCCCAGGAGATTGCGGGGAATCACCCTTGGCGACAGTTCGGCCAGCGGATGGCTGTCGGCCACCCGGTTGTAGCCGTGCACGCGGCAGATCTCTTCGACCAGGTCCTCTTCGATGGCGATATCGAAGCGATGGCTTGGGGCGGTCACCTCCCATCCCGCCTGCTCGCCTGCAGCGATCTTCCGTGGGGAAAACTCCAGGCGTTCAAATATCCGGTCGACCTCGGATTCGGGGACCGTCTCCCCCACCAACAGGTCCAGGCGGGAGCGGCGCAGTCCGACTTTTGCCGGCTCGGGAACATGTGCGGTGCTCTCCGTCACGACGGTCGGACCCGGACAACCCCCCACGATGTCAAGCAGAAGCCGCGTCGCGCGCTCGATCGCCGCCTCCTGCAGCGCATGGTCGACGCCCCGTTCAAACCGCTGCGACGCATCGGTCTGCATGCCATAGCGACGGGCCGTGCCCATTGCCTTGCCCGGTGCAAAGAAAGCGCATTCGAGGAATATGTCCCGAGTCGACTCCTTTACGGACGATCGGTCACCGCCCATGACGCCCGCCATGGCGACCGGGCCGCGCGTATCCGCAATCAGCAGCGTCTCTTCGTCGAGGCTCACCTGGCTGCCGTCCAGCAGCGTGAAGCTCTCGTCAGGTTCCGCCATTCGGACAATGATGCGCTCGTGGAGCATGCCGAGATCGAACGCATGCAGCGGCTGACCGAGTTCGAGCATCACGTAGTTGGTCACATCCACCACCGGATCGATGGACCGGATTCCAGAGCGCCGCAAGCGCTCCGTCATCCACAACGGTGTCTGCCTGCCCGTATCGACATCCCGCACGACGCGGCCCAGGTAGCGGGGACAACCGTCGCCCGCGACTATCTCCACCGGGAAAACGTCGTCCGTCTCGGCGGGGACCGGCGAACAGTCGGGTGCCCGAACGGGCAGGTCGTTGAGCACGCCGACTTCCCTGGCCACCCCCTTGAGCGAAAGGCAGTCGCCCCGATTCGGCGTGAGGTCCAGCGTTATGCAGCGATCGTCCAGTCCGAGCGCTTCGCGGAGATCCGTACCCGCGGCCAGCGTGTCCGGCAGTTCGAGGATGCCATCCGCATCGTCGCCCAGCCCGAGTTCCGCCGCCGAGCACAACATGCCGTGAGATTCGACGCCCCGGAGCTCGCGAGATTGCACTTCGATCCCGGGCAACGCTGCACGGGGGCGGGCCAACGGGGATTTCATGCCGGCACGAGCGTTCGGCGCGCCACAGACCACCTGGTTCGTACCCGACCCGTCTGCCACCGCGCAGACGACGAGCTTGTCGGCATTGGGATGGGGTGCGACCTCGAGCACCTCCCCGACCACGACGCCGCTGAAGGCCGGCGCTGCTTCCGACGTGCCATCGACTTCCAGGCCGGCATCGGTGAGCTGTTCGCAAAGCGCCCCGGTGTCGACGTCCGGGTCGACCCACTCGCGCAGCCAACGTTCGCTGAACTGCATGACGCTAGGGTCCTGCGCCGTAGAGCGGCACGCAAGTGCCGATCAAGGTGCGGGACCCTAGGTGGGCTTGGGCGGGGGTGAAAGACGGCACGTCCGAAGGACTGACGGATTTCATGGCACTAGTGCTCCAAAGCGCCGATCATGGCACTAGAACTGCGACAGAAACCGAACATCGTTGTCGAAAAAGAGACGCAAATCGTCAACGCCGAAATAGAAAGCCGCCAGCCGGTCCGCTCCGAAGCCGAACGCAAAACCCGTGTACCGCTCCGGGTCGATGCCGGACATCTCCAGCACGTTGGGATGCACCATGCCGCATCCCATCACTTCGACCCAACCGGTGAAACTGCAAACCCGGCATCCCGCGCCCTCACAGTGGACGCACTGGGCGTCGACCTCGGCGGAAGGCTCGGTGAACGGGAAGTAGGATGGCCGGAACCGCACACCCACGTCCTTGTCGTAGAAACGGCGCACGAATTCAACCACGGTGCCTTTCAGGTCGGTGAAGCTGATGCCTTCGTCCACCACCAGTCCCTCCACCTGGTGAAACATGGACGTGTGGGTAAGGTCGGATTCGCGCCGGAATACCCGGCCGGGACAGATGATGCGAATGGGAGGCCGCGTCCTTTCCATGACGCGCACCTGAACCGGAGACGTGTGCGTCCTCAGAAGGTGACCGTCTTCGAGGTAGAAGGTGTCCCACATCGTTCGGGCGGGATGGTGCTCCGGCAAGTTGAGCGCCTCGAAGTTGTGATAGTCGTCCTCTATCTCGGGTCCGGTCACGACCTCGTACCCGGCGCCGAGGAAAATGTCCTCGATTCGCCGCAACGTCTGGGTGACCGGATGCAGGCTCCCGGGACTTTGGCGGCGTCCGGGCAGGGTCACGTCCACGACTTCCTCGTCGAGGGCCCGCGCCAGTTGCTCAGTGGTCAGCGCCTGAAGGCGCGCATCGATCGCCTGCGACACGGTCTCCTTCGCGGTGTTGATGCGCGCGCCCGCCGCCGGCCGCTCGGAGGGGTCGAGGGAGCGCAAGGATCTGACCAGCAGCGTCAGCCTGCCGTTTCTTCCCAGGTACCTGACCCTGACGTGGTCCAGGGTCGCCGGATCGCTGGCAGAGTCGACCGCACCGAGAGCTTCAGCCCTGATGTCATCCACATCCATGGTCGTACTTCGGGCCAATTGGGTGCGGTCCGTCCGGTCAGGCCGCCAACGCCTCCTTTGCGCGCTCCGCCAGCGCGCCGAAAGCTTCTTTCTCGTTCAGCGCCAGATCGGCCAGCACCTTCCGGTCCAACTCGATCTCCGCCTTCTTCAGTCCCGACATGAACCGGCCATAGGTGAGGCCGTGCTCCCGGGCCTGGGCATTGATGCGCACAATCCACAGCGACCGGAACTGGCGCTTCTTCTGACGCCGGTCCCGGTATGCGTACTGTCCGGCCTTGATGACCGCCTGCTTCGCTACGCGAAAACTGCGGCTACGCTGGCCATAGTAGCCCTTCGCCTGCTTCAGCACCTTCTTGCGGCGCGCCCGCGCGACTACCCCTCGCTTGACTCTCGGCATCTTCGCTCCTGTTGCGCGTCCTTAACGCCGCGCCTTCGTTTCGTCGCTTGTACTACTACCGTTACGGTACCGACCGCGTATGCGGTGCGGGTTACCGTGCCTTCTTGGGCAACATGCGGCTTACCGACCGCTTGTCACCATCGGACACCGTCTTGAACGCACGCAGTTGGCGTTTCCGCTTCGGTGCCTTCTTCGTAAGAATGTGATTCTTGTTGGCGGGGCGGTACTTGAACCCGGAGCCCGAACGCCGAAATCGTTTGGCGGCACCCCGGTGGGTCTTGAGTTTCGACATTTTCAATCCATCCTCGGCGCAGCGCGCGCGCTTGTGTGCCTCTAACCTGAACATGCCTCACAACGCCGAAAGGAGCCGCGTGTCGGCTTTGACCCTGTCGAGGGCGCCTGGAGTCCGGGGAATGCCCGGATTCCTTTCGTCTGTTCCTTGCGTAGCTCTTCGGCGATTGCCGGAGGCAAGGTCACGCCTCGCGTCGTGTTGGCACTTTTTCGGTTCCAGCAGCTTTCAGTTCTAGCGGCGTTTGTGGCGGCTCGGCGCCTGGTTCTCAGTGCCGCTGTCTCGGCGCTTCTGTCTCAGCGCTTAGGCTTTAGCGCTTGGGATTCAGCGCTTTTTCCGTTTTCGCGCCGACAGGACCATCGTCATCTGCCGGCCTTCGAACTTTGGCGCGGTCTCAACGGAACCGTGGTCCTCGAGATCGGTCTCGATTCGCTTCAGCAACTCCAGGCCGATCTCGGGATGCGCCATTTCGCGTCCCCGGAAGCGCAAGCTCACCTTGGCCTTGTCACCGTCCTCGAGAAAACGCACCAGGTTGCGCAGCTTTACCTGGTAGTCCCCCTCCTCGGTGCCCGGCCGGAACTTCATCTCCTTGACCTGTATCTGCTTCTGCTTCTTCCGCTGCGCGGTCTTGGCTTTCTTCAGATCGAAGAGGTGTTTGCCGTAGTCCATGATCTTGACTACGGGGGGATTGGCGTCCGGCACAATCAACACCAGGTCCAATCCCGCTCTTCTCGCTTCACTCAAGGCATCGTCCCTTGGAACGATACCGACCTGTCCACCGTTGGAACCGATAAGGCGCACTCGCGGAGCGCTTATGTCCTCATTCAACAATAATCGCTCTTTCTGCGCCCTCGCTGCTGCTCTCTTGATAGGCACTTTCTCCGTTACTACCGTTGTCCGCTCGCGGTTGAACCCAGCGACGCGGCGAGTGCGGATTCTAATGCCTTGCCGCGTCCAAAACCAACAATAGCGCAGATCGAGGGATGCGGGTACGCGTCGGGACAATCTCCCACAGCTTGTATGGGCACCCTCTCATGAAGGAAAACAACCGGAACCGCAGGTGCCGGTTGTGGGGCACTCCAAGGCCTTGTTGGCAAGCCTGCTGGCGAGCCTGTTGATCGCCGCTTCGCGGCAATGATACGGTACGGCGCCGACGGCAGGCGCGTAGCTCAGTTGGTTTAGAGCACCACCTTGACATGGTGGGGGTCGTTGGTTCGAATCCAATCGCGCCTACCACCACCCCCGACCCGGAAGCGGCGGCTCGTGCCACCGCTCACTTCTCGTGTGCGACCGGCAGCAAGTCGATGTGCCGGTCGATGGCCTTCGTGCCAGCGGCGGACAACCCAAGATGCCGGGATTCGGCGGACCAGATGTCCCGGAAGCGCGCCACAGTCTCCGTAACGACCCGAACGGCGAGCCGTTCCGGAATGGCGGCGCGCGCGGCAAACCAGCGTATCTGGTCAAGCGTCAGGTCTCGCCAGCGCCTGGAGCGGCCAAGCCTCAAGGCCATGGTCTCGTCCGGCAAGTACGCGATGGTGCTGAGCAGGTCGTACGCGGGCGAGAGCGCTGGCGACACGCGGTCGGGGTAGACGAGAGACCAATTCTTGAGGTGCATGTCGGCGTTGCCGATCAGTGCGCTGAAGGTCAGGCGGCGCATGAACTGATCGATCGCCTCCTCGCCGATCTCGTTCCACAGCACCTGGGCGATGTCGCGATAGCTGGCCCGCTCGTATTTGCGTTCCGGAAACACCCGGAACACCTGGGCGAAGTCCTCGACGTGAACCGGCCCGGTCGGAGCACGATCGAATCGTTTCACCGCCAGTGCATTGCCGGCGAATTCCCCAAGGTCCGGCGGTAAACCCCGCACCTGTCCCGTATCCACCAGCCGGACTTCCGGTATCTCAATGCCAAGCCGCGCAGCCAGCGTCATCATCGCGTGCTCGTTTTCGGGAACGCGTTCGTATACGCGCGAGGGCAGCTTGAGAATCCAGTCGCCACCCGCGCCGTGAGCCGGAATCGTCAATCCCCCCGCAGCTTCGAGGGCCGAGAGCTTGAGTTGCACACCCGCAAGAGAGAAACGCAGGGGGCCGGCCGGGACTGCATCGACATGCTCATCCGTCTGCGGCACGACATCTGCTTCCGCAGGAATGATCCGGATCGCCCCCGGCAAGTCCCCGCCGAGGGCCTGCAGGAGTGGAAAGTCGCGGGTTTCGTTCACGCCGGCGCGCGCGGCCAGATAGGTGCGGAGGTGGCCTTCCGGCAGGAGGTTCGCAAAGAATGTCGGCGCGCGACGCCGGGTGGGACGCTGGTCGAGCAGGAGCCCGCCGAGTTCATCGCGAAAGGAAAGGCTCAGGGTTGGTCGGCGGGGATTCTCGATGTAGTCGTCGTTGAAGGCGAACAGAATGCGATCCCCTCCCAGCCGAGTGAGGGTGCCGACGGCTTCGCCGTGCAGCAGCACGTTGAGCACAGGTTCAGGCACGCTCGTCGTCCAGAACGTATGCCGGGCGCGGCGGGGGTGAACCGTCCCGCGAATCCGCTCGCATCAGCGAGCGCACCGCTGGAACCAGAACGCGGGGAACGGCTATGGGTTCGAGCCCCAGGGAACGCGAGATTTCAAGCAGGGTAGACAGGCCCACGTCCACCGCACCGCTCTCGATGCGCGAGATGTGGCTTTGCGGTAGCCCCACCTTCGCGCCCAACCCGGCCTGACTCAGGCCGCAAGCCTTTCGCGCCTCCTTCAGTCCCTGGAGCCAAACCGTGCGCGCCGCCGGGGAACGATCCATACCAAACGCCATTTCAATATGTAATTACGCATTTATATAGCACATAGATGCGTAAAAGCATATATATGTTGGACCAAGCACGGACCCGTTACGAACCGCCGAGGTCACAGGCTGGCGGTCCGGCACCGCCGTCGACCACCGGATAGACCTTCTCCTTGAGACCGATGGCGTCCGTTCAAGTCCAGCGAATGAGGCCTTCCTGCATGCAGGTCGCCACCAGCGTGCCCCGGGCGTCGAAAATTCGGCCCGTCGCGAGGCCCCGGCCCGCACCCGTCGCTTCCACCGCCTGGTCGAACAGCAGCCACTCGTCCGCGCGAACGGCATTCAGGAACCACATGGCGTGATCGAGGCTGGTGCCGGTCAGCCCGGGTTCCTGCCACCGGCGGCCATGCGGTAGGACGACGTGGTCGATCAGGGTGCTGTCGGACAGGTAGGCGAGACCCGCGAGGTGCAGGCCGGGATCCGCGGGCAAACGTTCCGGGATGCGCATCCACATCCGCTGGTCCTCGAGGACCGGCTCGCCGAATGGCGCGGCCGGGGGGTTGATGCAACGCGTGTCCATCGGCCTCGCCTCGATGTCCCAGTCCTGCTGCTTCCCCGCACTGCGGCTGAACTCCGTGTAGGTCATGGCGACCTCTTCCGGTGGCGGCACGTCGGGCATTCGGTGGCCTGCGAACGGTTCGCCGGGTTCGGTAATGTGATACGAAACCACCATGCGGAACAGTTCCCTGCCGCCCTGCCGGGCGCTGACAGAGCGGGAACTGAAAGAACGGCCATCGCGTACCCGTTCCACGACCAGGTCCACCGTCGACGAAATGTCGCCGGGCGCGAGAAAATAGGCGTGGAGCGAGTGCGCCTGGCGGTCACTGGAAACGGTACGGGCGGCCGCCGCGAGCGACTGCGCCAGCAATTGCCCGCCATACATCTGCCCTTCGCGCTCCGGTGCTTCGGGTGCCGTGAATCGATCCGGCCCGGTTTCCACCAGGGCCATCATGCGCATGAACGCCCCTGTGCCCGTGGCGGACACTCAGGAATGGCCGAAGGAGAGGAGGTTGTCCAGCGGCTGGTACAACTCTTCCAGGTAAGCGACGTCGCTGGCCGGAAGGTCGATGTCGACGGCGGCGGCGAGTTGCTCCAGTTGGGAGACCCTCGATACGCCCACGACCGGCGCCTTCACTTCCGGTTTGCCCATGAGCCAGGCTAGCGCTATCTGGGCAGGCGCCCTGCCGTGCTTTTCCGCGACCTCCACAACGCGGTCGGCGATCGCGAAGTCAGCATCGCCCCGGTAGAGGCTTTCCGTCCGTCCGCGGTCCTGGCCGGTGGAGCGGTTCGTCGTTCCGCCTGCGAATCCGCCCCTGTAGGATCCCGCCAGGATCCCCCTTGCCAGAGGCGACCACGGCATGACGGCCACCCCCGTCTTCAGGCAGTACGGGTTCATCTCCCGCTCTTCCTCGCGGTAGATCAGGTTGTAGTGGTTCTGCATCGAGATGAACCGGGTCCATCCGTTAGCCTGCGCGGTCATCTGCAGTTCGACGAACTGCCAGGCGAACATAGACGACGCGCCGAGATAGAGCGCCTTCCCCGCCTTTACCACTTCGTGCAGCGCTTCCATCGTCTCCTCCACCGGCGTCCGGGCGTGGCCCGGAACACCGTGAGGATGCCGGTGGATGACCAGGTGGTCGACGTAGTCGAGCCCCAAGCGCTGAAGGCTCGCATCGACGCCCTCCATGATGTGCTTGCGCGAGAGTCCGCCCTGGTTCGCGCCTCGCCCCATGGGCATCGACACCTTCGTGGCAAGGACGTATTCGTCCCGGCGGACGAGTTCCCGCAAGAGCTTGCCGACGACCCGTTCGCAAGCCCCAAGACCGTATACGTCCGCGCAGTCGAAGTAGAAGAGGCCATGGTCGAGCGCCGCCTTGAAGATCAGGCGCGCTTCGTCGATCCCAAGCGTCCAGTCGCCCTGGTGACCGCGTCCCGGTTCACCGAAGTTCATCGTGCCAAGACAGAGCGGCGATGTACGGAGTCCGGTATTCGATCCGAGTTGGATGGGCTTCAGCATGCGTCGTTCCTCACGCTCGACATTGGGCCGGGACACTCGGAGTTTAGCGCGGTTGCCTCCAGCTCATCCCCGCGCGGCTGCCTGGCGAACCCGTTCAGCTCACGCCGTTACGCTTCGCCGTGGTTCGGGCACCCACCGGATCATGATGACGAGTGCGGCGACCTGTACCGCGATCGTGATCAGGAAAAGGGCGATGTACGACAGCGCCGAAACGATCAGGCCACCGAGAATCGGACCCGCGGCAGCGAAGAAATTGACCGCGGTGCCCGATGTCGCGAGACGCAGCGCGACGTCCCGCGATCGGCCGAACTCCAGCACCATGTTCTGGCCCGACTGGTGGAAACCGCCGGAAGCAAAGCCGACAACTGCAAAGAACAGGACGAGGTCAAACATGGATTGCAAGAACATCAGGTACACATGAGCCGCGATCCAGATGCCAAGGGTTGCAATCAGCACCACTCGATTGCCCATCCTGTCCGCAATGGCCCCCCACGCCAGGCTCGTGGTGTTCTGGACGAGCATCCACACCATGGTGACGAGTCCGAGCTGGGCATCGGTCACCTCCATCCGGGAATAGGCGAACAGTATGTAGAAGGGCATCGCCATGTTGCCGAAGGAACCGAGGGCGCGAACGGTGAAAAACCGCGCGAAGGCCGGGTCGGCGCGCATCAGCCGCACGACCCGGACCAGGACCCTGCGCGTGGACTCGCGCGGCCGTACGTACCTGGCCTCCGGCTCCCTGGTGATCAGCATCGACGCCAACCCAAGGGCGGCGACGAAGAATGCCAGCAGGAAAATCGTCCCGTAGCCGTTGCCGAGGACATTGTGGGCGAGGAAGTAGCTGCCGCAGACCCAGGCCGCTCCAGCCGCCACCAGGCCAGCAAGGAAGTGGCGGGCCCCGGAGATGATCCCGCGACGGTTTACCGGAATCACCTTTGCCCGCAACAGGTGCGTGGCGACCTGCGAAATGCCCTGGAAGAAGCCCATTAGCGTCATGAGCACCAGGAAGGCATTCACGGTCGCTTCGGCGGCAAGGAAGAAGGCAGCCAGGGACATGCCGAGGATCTGCACGCGCATCAGCGCGTTGGTCGTGAGCATCGTTTTCAGGACACGCGGGCGGTGTCCGATGATGGAAGCGCCGATGAAAGGCGATACGACGGTGCCCAAACCCTGCAGGGAGCGAGCCGCTCCGACCACCAGTTCCGAACCCGAAAGGCCAAACAGAAAGGCCGGCAGAAACGTAGGCGCCGCCACCAGGCGGAAACCCGTCTGCCCGAACATCCCGTTGAGGAGTTGCGCGACGGTATTTCGTTTCAGGTGGCGCCGGACGAAGGCGGCTTCTTCCTGCGCTGTGGCCGGGGAGGACGTGCTGCGTCCGGATTGGCGCGCGAGCATTCAGTTGTCAGAAGTTGCGCTGCCGGGGTACCAGTCTGGTGGCGAAAGCGGCGAGGTGACCGCGCGGCGCGCGTAATGCAAAGTCAGGGAAGGGGGGACGAGGCCTCCAGTCAGTGGGTTCTCTCGAAGCGTCGCGCCTCGCGCTGGAGCTTCTTGAGGTGGCGCTTTACCGCCGCAGCGGCCTTGCGCTTGCGAACTGCCGTCGGCTTTTCGTAGAACACCCGTCGACGCACCTCGGACATGATGCCTGCCTTCTCGCAGGAACGCTTGAATCGCCGCAGGGCGACATCGAACGGCTCGTTCTCTCTTACCTTTACGCTTGGCACTTCACAAATTCTTCCGCAAAACCCACGCATCGTACCCGGCGGGGCATATCCACGCAACCGCGCGCCCGTCGCCGGGTGCATGTCAGATTTGTTGAGGATGTAGTGAGATGGCGGTGTCCGTCGCTT
>JAPPGA010000032.1 GCA_028821515.1 Gammaproteobacteria bacterium
ATACTCGCCAAGATCGAAAGACTTTGCTCAGTTATTTCCGGGACACAACACTAGAACCGGACACTTCCATTTGTTGACAACAATCGCGCGGATCGTACTTGTCGCAGCACGGGGTCTGGGATACGGTCCATCATCGGGAGTTGGGGCTTGGTGTATTTGCCTTGACCAGAAACATGATGACCCTTCCATGGAACAAACGGCTCCGGGAGCGTCAGCGACCGGGGACGGTTGTTGCATGGTCGACGAGTAGGGCCGGGTCGCGGACGGCGCCGATAGGCGACGGCCGTGGGGCACTGCTAAAACTGTCCATGATCCTGTGGGCAATGTCCGGTCTGCCGGTCTCGGCGGCGGATGGCCCCGCCGGGACAGAACTGGCGGACCCATCCGAGGCGGTCGAGGCTACGCGACGTACCGGCGAGGAAGTTGATCTCCCACCGGAAGACGGTCGCTACGAAGGCGAATGGAACGAGGGTCGCCGGCACGGCTGGGGCGTTTTTGCCCACCCCGACGGGTACCGATACGAAGGCTACTGGGAAAACGACCTGCCGCACGGCAATGGGACCGCCCGGGACGCCGATGGAGACCGCTACGAAGGCGAGTGGGAAGCGGGGCATCGGCATGGCCGGGGGACGGTCGAATTCGCGGACGGCGGCCGTTACGAAGGAGAGTGGGTGGAAGGCCTCGAACACGGCCAGGGTACGCGTGTCTACGCCAACGGCCACCGCTACGAGGGGCAATGGGCAGGCGGCAGTCGAGATGGTCAAGGCACCTACGACTATGATGACAACCGCTACGAAGGTTCATGGAAAGACGGTATGCCGCACGGCCAGGGGACGGTCTACTACTCCAACAACACCCGCTTCGAGGGTGAATGGAAAGGCGGCCGCCGGGACGGCAGGGGAACCTTCTATTTCACCGACGGTGATCGCTATATCGGCGATTTCAAGGATGGTGAGAGGCATGGCCGGGGCACCTATCACTTCGCCAACGGCGATCAATATGTCGGCGAGTACCGGAATCAGCAGAAACACGGCCGGGGCACGTACTACTACGCGAACGGCGCGATCTATTCCGGGGAGTACCTTGAAAGCAAGAAGAGCGGGAAGGGGACCTACTACTTCCCCGACGGCAGCCGCTATGAAGGTGATTGGAAGGAGGGGGTCCCGAACGGTCAGGGGATCGCACACTACCCCGACGGAAGTCGCTACGAGGGACAATGGCAGGGCGGCAAGAAAAACGGGTTGGGGACGCTCTACGGCAAGAACGGTGGAATCGCACGGCAGGGACGCTGGAAGAACGACAGGCTGACGAAACGCATGCGGTCGCTCCCCGACGCTGAAGATTGACGGGGAACGCCGTCTGGTGCGAAGCGAAGATCGATCCTTCACCACGACGGGAGGGGATCGGTCGATCTCTTACCGCACGTACTTTCCGGACGCCTATTCCGAAGCGGGTACGCCGTTTCCGATGCTCCTTTTCATGCACGGCGCCGGCGAGACGGGTGCCGACCTCGATCTGCTCGAGCGGGCGACGTTGCCCCGCTTCATCAAGGAGGGCCTGCAACTGCCTTTCGTCACCGTCTGTCCCCAGTGCGTGGAAATGTGGGATGTCCGCATCCTCGATCCGCTACTGGACGAGGTTGTCCAGAGGTTCAATGTCGATCCCGGTAGGGTCTACGTCACCGGGAGCAGCATGGGAGGATTGGGCACGTGGATGTTGGCCAACGTGGCTGCCGACCGCATCGCGGCCATCGCCCCCGTCTGTCCATCGTTCACCCGAATCGATCCCGAGAACTTCGCGGAACTTCCTGTCTGGGTATTCCACGGGGCGATGGATTCAGTCGTGCCGATCGAAGAGTCGGACAGGATGATCTGGCAATTGCGCAACGCCGGCTGCGACGTGAAGTTCACCGACTATCCGGATCTGGATCACGATGTCTGGACGCCGGCGTACCACGACCCCGAACTCTGGCGGTGGCTGCTGTCCCACCGAAAGGGATGACGCGCGCAACAGCGAAGCGCAGAAACCGGAAGAGAGCGAAAACGACGCGAAGCCAACGTGAGTCAGGCCTTTCGATCTGAACATCCCTGCCCAATGCCGAGCAGACCGTCTGGAACCCAACGTCAAGCCCGACTCGGGACGCGCCCAGCGGCCCGAGGCAGTTGTTGCATGGTCGACGAGCGGTGCCGGGCCCGGGGAGCGCGAGGGTCCCCCTCGCCAGAAAACAACCGGATCCGAAGGTTCCGGCTGTGGGGCACTCGCAGTAAATCTGGCGCGTGCGCTATGGCCGATGTCTGCTTCTCGTTGGAGGAATGCCGACCTCGAGTGATCGGTTCGCGGCGCTATTCACCCTGCAATTGATCGTCAGCGCGCCAGCCAGGCGCTGAACCGTACGTTTACCTCGTCGGCGTGATCGCTCCACCACTCGGAATTGATTGGCAGGGCTCGATCGAGGTTCTGCGCGCTGGTGGGGACATGTGGCCGCATGTCCATGCCGGTTGCCAGGAGGGTACCGATCAGTGCGGCACCGGATAGCCTGCCGGGGCTGTACGAGATGTAGTGGCTGAGGTCCGCTTGCCTGTCGGGACGGGACGAATAGGCAAGGAACCTGCGGGCAGCTTCCAGGTTTCGCGTCCCCGCCACGATGACCCAACCGGTGGTGTCCAGCACCTGGCCATCCCACACGATGACGAAGGGCTGCTTCTCCATGACCGCCGCATCGAAGATACGGCCGTTGTAGGCGGTACTCATCACCACTTCGCGGTCGGCAAGCATCTGCGGCGGCTGTGCGCCGGTCTCCCACCAGACAATATGGTCCTTGATGGTGTCGAGTTTGCGGAAGGCGCGTGCCATGCCCGCCTCGGTTCCCAGAGTCGCGTAGACATCCGAGATGGGCACCCCGTCGGCCATCAGGGCAAACTCGAGATTCGCCTGCGCCGTGCGGCGCATGCCGCGGCGGCCAGGGAAACTCTCGATATCGAACAGGTCGGCGATGGTGGCCGGCTTGTCGCCGGGGAAAGTCTCCGTGTTGTAGGCGTAGACCGTGGAGTAGACGATGAAGGCGCCACCGCAGTCGGTGAGCGTTCCGGGAAAGAAATCGTCGGCGGTCCGCCTGCCATCGGCAGCGGGCGCCAGGTCTTCGGATGCGATGAGTTCCAGCAGCCCCTCGTCGCAGCCAAGGATGATGTCCGCCATTTCGAGGTCGACCAGGTCCCAGTGCACGTTGCCGGTCTCGACCTGGGCGCGCACCTGGGCGAGACCGCCGTTGTAGACCTCGACGAGGACTTCGATCCCCGTTTCGGCCGAGAATGGCTCCAGTACCGCTTTCCGGGTCGCCTGCTCGTAGGCGCCACCCCACGAAACCACGGTCAGGGATTCCGCGGCGGCTTGGCAACACGTCGCAAGCAAGAGCGCAAGCACCACCCGGTATCCGTTCATGCGATCTCCTCGTCCGGTGTCAACGCCCTGCAATCGGTGGGTGTCCAACCGATGCGTACGTGATCCCCCTTCAATACCGCCCCGTGGCCAACGGTGTTGGGAATCTTGATGGCGAAGTCGGCGCTCCCGCACACGGCCAGCCGCACGCGCAGATGGTCTCCCAGGAAGGCGATGTCTTCGATAGGGGCTTCGAACTCGTTGCTGAATGTGCCCGGCGTGGGTGCAAGCGCCACCCTTTCGGGACGGATCGTCAGCGTGACGGCGTCGCCGGCCTTGCGGGGCGCGACGAGGAACGCGCTCACGACGCCGTTGCCGGTGTCTACCGTGCAGATGTCCTGTTCCACACCGAGTACGCGGCCGTGGAGCAGGTTGTTGTCGCCGATGAACGTGGCGACAAACACCCGTTCCGGCTCCTCGTAGAGGGTTTCAGGGGGCGCGACCTGCTGGATTCGGCCGCCGTTGAAGACGGCCACGCGATCCGACATCGCCATCGCTTCCTGCTGGTCGTGGGTGACGTAGACGATCGTGACCCCGAGGGTGCGGTGGATGCGCCGGATCTCGTATTGCATCTCCTCGCGGAGACGGCGGTCGAGGGCGCCCAGCGGCTCGTCCATCAGCACCAGGCTTGGCTCGAACACCAGTGCCCGGGCGATGGCGACGCGTTGTTGCTGTCCACCCGAAAGGGCATCGGGACGGCGGTCTTCGAACCCCTCGAGGCGCACCAGGCGCAGCGCGCGTTGGACACGCTCGCGAATGTCGGCCTGGCGGAGATTCCGGACTTCGAGCGGGAATGACAGGTTGCGGCCCACCGTCATGTGCGGGAACAGTGCGTAATTCTGAAAGACGACCCCGATTCCACGCCGGCGCGGAGGTACGTCGTCCACCGCGCGCCCGCCGATGAAGACGGTACCGGAAGTCGGCGTTTCGAATCCGGCAAGCATCATCAGGCAGGTCGTCTTCCCGGATCCCGAAGGGCCGAGGAGGGTCAGGAATTCGCCTTCACGGACCGCCAGATTGAGATCGCGTACGATCTCGGTTACGCCGTCGTAGCTCTTGCTTACGCCGTCGAACTCGACGTGCGCCGGTTCGGGATTCAATGAAGCCTCGGATGCCTGCCGCCTGGCGCAAGTATACGCGGGCGCCAGGCTTTCCCTTGGGGCGAGAGTTTGGTGATCAAGCCTCGGCGGCCCTCGCGCTCCGCCGGCGCAGCCATTCCACGGTGAGCATGAAGAACAGCGCGAAAGCGATGAGCAGGGTCGCGACCGCGAGGATAGCGGGGCTGATCTGTTCACGGATGCCGGCCCACATCTGGCGCGGGATGGTGCGCTGCTCCAGGCCGCCCATGAAAAGGACGGTCACGACTTCGTCGAATGACGTCGCGAAAGCGAACAGCGCCCCTGAGATGACGCCGGGAGCGATGAGGGGGAATTGCACGCGCCAGAAACTCCGCCATGGGCCGGCCCCCAGGCTGGCGGCGACGCGCATAAGGTTCCGGTCGAACCCAGCCAGCGTCGCGGTCACCGTGATGACGACGAACGGCGTGCCCAGCGCCGCATGGGCAAGGATCAGTCCGACGTGGGTCTGTGCGAGGCCGAGACTCGAATAGAAAAAGAACATGCCCGCGGCAGAGACGATGACCGGCGTCACCATCGGTGAGATCAGCAGTGTCATGACCAGTGATCGGCCGTACATGGCGGGGTTTGCAAGGCCGAGTGCTGCGAGGGTGCCGAGCACGGTGGCGAGGGCCGTCGCACAGACGCCGATCACGATGCTGTTCACCAGTGCCCGTCGCCACTCTTCATCTTCTGCGACGCTTCGATACCACCGCAGCGACCATGCGTCGGGGTCCAGCCGCAGCATCTCCTCGGTGAACGTGAAGTACGGCTGGGCGTTGAAACTCAGGGGCACGATGACGAGGATCGGCGCGATGAGGAAGACGAACACCGCCACGCAGAATGCGAGGTACAGGTTGCGGCCGATACCTCCTTTCACACGGACCCCCTTGCCTGTGTCGCGCGACGGGATGGTCGGGTATTCTCGCTGTCGGGGCAAGTTGTTCGTTGCATGGAGCAAGGGAACTTCTGCCGCGCGAACAGGCCGAAACGTTGGCCATCCAGGAGTAATGTGCATTGAGCGAGCGAGAAGCTCGATGGCTGTGGCGGGGGTTGATCGCAGTGTGTGCCTGCGTCGCGGTCATTGCGGTCCTCATCCATGTCGCGCGGGACCCCGCGAAGGTGGATCCATCGCCGACGCGGCAGGTCATTGACGCGGCGGTTGCCCGGATAGCCGCGGAGAGCGGGCACGCGGACACCGAACCCGCCGTTCGAGCCAGCCCACGCTCGTCCGAGGCCGCTCGGGACCGAACCGAAATCGATTTACCGCCGTCACCGCCGGATGGCTACGCCTTCGTGGCTCTTGACGGAGAGATGCCCACCGCGGCCATTCACGACCGAATCGTCCCGATGCTTCCGCGAATCGAAGGCCGGGAGTGGCTACGCTCACCGACGGCGATTCAGGATCTGGTCAGCCAGTCCGTTGCTGCCGGGCGCCCCTGGTCCTTCGGCTGGATACGGCTTTCGGAGAACGCAAGGCTCGACGATCTTGTGGCGGAACTGGGAGATGCGGGCGGCGAGATCGTGGGCTCGGCGGGCACCTTGATACGTGCGAGGTTGCCGGGCGACAGGGAACAGCTCGAAACGATCGCGGCGCTGCCGGCGGTGGACGGGCTGGGCGTCACGCCCCGCAGCAGCAAGCTGGCCGAGGCGTTTGTCAACGAGGTGATCGCGCAACCGCCGCATGTGCAGGTCCCCGTGTTCGTTACCCTCATGGCTGACGACCCCGTTGGCGAATGGCGGCGGGCGTTGGAGGAGTTGGGCGCGGTGGTGGGCCGTTTCGACCCCACGATTCGCGTCTACGCTGCCAACGTCACCCAGGGTGTGCTCGAAGCCCTTGCGGAAGCGGATTTCGTGCTGGCCATCGAACCCGTCGGCATCGTCGAAGCGGCGCACGACACGGCCGTGCCGGCGATGGGAGTCGACGCACTGCGGGAGTACGCGGGTTCTCCGGGCAAGTTCTCGGGCACCGGAGGGGCGTCCGTTCCCATCGCTGTCATGGACAGCGGACTCAATATCAACCACCTGGACATCGCCTCAAATCGGCAGAGCATCTGTGGCGCGAACTTCGCCTGGCTTGACTTTTTCTTTGGTTCCCTCGCGAGCGAGGCCGAGGACTTGTGGATAGATGCGGCCGGACACGGCACGCATGTCACGGGAACCATCGTGGGGAACGGATACGTCGAACCGAGATTCGCGGGCATGGCGCCCTCCGTCGGCCATATCCGCTTCGCCAAGGTGCTGACCAGCTTCGGATTCGGCACCACCGACAGCATCCTGCGCGGGATGGACTTTCTTTCCGGGTCCTCGACGTGCCTGGAGGGGGGCCAGATGTCTGATCGGGTCAAGCCCCTGATCGTCAACATGAGCTTGAGCGAGCGCTCGAGGTTGTTCGAGGGAAGGAGCGTCGACGAGCGCAAGCTCGATTCGATTGTCTGGAGCCATCGCCAGCTCTATGTCGTCGCGCAGTCGAACCAGGACATACATGCCTTCTCGAACTACGCCAGCGCGAAGAACTCGCTGGCGGTGGGCGCCTCGATGGACAGCGGCGACATCGTGCCCTTCAGCAGCCATGGCCCGACCGCAGACGGGCGCCTGGCACCCCAGGTCTCCGCCATCGGGCTCAATGTCATTTCGGCCAGCGGTGACGGAAGACGGGGAGGCTATCGCGCAAGCAGCGGTACGAGCATGTCATCGCCGGCGGTCGCGGGGGTAGCTGCCCTGCTGATGGATGCCTCGCCGGCGCATCGTGAGAATCCGGCGCTGGCGCGGGCGAGACTGATGGCGAGCGCAATCCGGCCCGACGCCTGGCTGGAAGCGCCCGGCGCGTTCCCGGCCACCAACAGCAACGGCCCGGGAAAGGTGCAGGCGCAGTACGGGATGGGGAACGTGTCGGCGCGCACCAGCGTCCTGAACCGCGATCAGGACGACGGCTGGGTAAGTGGTAGCGCTACCGCCACGTTGGAAGATGGCACCTACGCCTACCAGGACATCGTCGTGCCGGAGGGAGCCAACAGGCTGGACATCGTGATGACCTGGGACGAGCCGCCCACGGACGCGATCGCCGACGCTGTCCTGAACGATCTCGACCTGTGGCTCGACAAGGACGGCGACTGCGAAACCGTCGCGTGCGGAGAGCATATTTCCGCCTCCCGCATCGACAACGTGGAATGGATCATCGTGAGCGATCCGGAACCGGGTACCTACAGGGCCAGGGTGGCGGCGCATCGCGTACTGTCGGATGCGCCCCGTGCCGCGCTCGCGTGGACGGTCATACGGGGTGACTCCACGCCAACCCTCACGATGAGCACCAGCAGTCAGACCCTCACCGGGGAGGAGAGGGATGAGTTCACGGTGACGGTGTCCGCGGACGCGTACGTCGCCGCCGGGGCGCGACTGCAGATCGATTGCCGTAACGCTGTGGACGCGACGGCCGGTTGCGACGACTTGAATCTGAAAGCAATCGTCGGGCGCGAAGACGGCATATCGGTGGACCCGTCGGATGAACTTCCGGCAATCGCTCCGGACAACCTTCAGGGTGTGTCCATACCACTGGGTGAGGTCGGTGCAGGGGAATCCCAGGAAGTGAGGTTCTCCGTCTCATACGACGGCGTGTCTAACGGGGCCCGCCTCTACATTGCCGCCACCGCGTGGAACGCGAAAGCGGCGTCGGCGACCATCGACGTGCAGCGGAGCGACACGGAGGAGTACTCGGACGTTGCAAGTCCCGCCAACGACGACTTCGAATCGGCACGGGAGATAGAGGGCGAATCGGGTTCCCACGCCGTGGACCTGTTGCTCGCAACACCGGAGCCTGGAGAACCGGCGTTTACGGGATTCGCAGGGCGTCCGGCCGGATCCGTCTGGTATGTCTGGACGGCACCGGAGAACGGCGCATACCGCTTCGAGACTTCCATGCCTGCCGATGCGCCAGACTTGCGCAATGACCGGATCGACGTCTTCAAGGGTGATCACATTGCGGAGCTCACGCCGGTCGCGTCCAACCGGTCGGGTGCGACTTTCTTTGCCGAGAAGGGGCAGCAGTATCGGGTCCGGTTGAGCAATCGGACGGTGGGGCTCGCACAGACATTCCGCTGGAAGTCGGGAGCGCCCCCCGCCAACGACGATTTCGCGCAGGCCACGTTGGTGGAAGGTGCATCCGGTACCGCTGAAGGGACGAGCGGAGGCGCAACCCTGGAGCAGGGCGAGTGGTTTGGCCAGGCGGCTGCTACCACCTGGTACCGGTGGGTAGCCCCCAGCGATGGCGACTGGACCTTCTCAAGCGATCGCCCGAAGGTGGTCCTGGTGCTGGAAGGCGACGAGATTTCAACACTCCGGCTGGTTTCCCAGTACCCGGGAACGACGGCTACCTTCCCCGCCAATGAAGGAAACACCTATCGCATCACTGTCGCGGAACCGGACGCGTACACCTCGAGCGGCGCGTTTACCCTGCGATGGTCCGAGAGTACGCCCAGCCGGGATGCGAACGACGATATCGCTGGTGCGGAACTGGTGGCGAGTGAGGCATCGTCGCGGCATTCCATCGACGTCAGTTCGACATCGACGGTGGAACATGGAGAACCCGCCGAGTCCGGAGTGAGGACGAAATGGTGGATGTGGGACGCGCCTGAAGACGGCCGCTACACCTGGCGGCTGGACGGCAGCGATTACCCCAGGCTGCGGGTTGCCGCATTCGACGGGGAGTCCGCCGAAGCGTTGCAGTTGGTGGCAGAAAACGGCCCGGACGTCTTGCCGTTCAACCTCGTGTTTGAAGCCACGGAAGGCGAGCGGCACTGGCTATCGGCCGGTTTCGCGTCCGGCGATCTTGCGGCCTACATGCTGACTCGCGCGCGGGCCGACCTGATCTGGGGGCCAACTCCCGACAACGACGACGTGGCGAACGCCTCGGCGCTGGAAGGGGCGGAAGGGGCGGTTACCGGGTCCAACGAGTTCGCCACGACGCAACGCGGACAGCGTACGAATGTGCTAGGGCACTCTACATTGTGGTGGACGTACGAAGCACCGGAGTCGGGTTGGTACCGATTCTCGCTGGACAATCCCGGGTCGTCCTGGGTCCTGGCGGTGCATCGGGACTCGGCGGATGGACTCGGCGGATTGGACATCATCAGGTCGAACACCTGGCAGCAGAGCCTGCCGGAGTCGCCGGAAGTGGTCTTTTACGCCGAGGCGGGATCGCGCTACACCATATCGCTAGGCAGGCGCGGTGAAGAGGCCGGCGGCACTTTTGGATTGCGTTGGGCTCCGACGGACGCGCCGGCCTGGCTTGGGCTTGTCGGGCGGCTGGCTGACGGAGACGCCGACTCGGATGGTGAAACGGTGGAAATGCGGGGCTTGGCCGACCTCGCGTTCAACGACGACGGCGATGTGCTTTGCCTTGGGTCGTCGCTCGGCCTGCAGGTATTCGAACGCGATTCCGAGACTGGCGGCCTGGCCCTCGCGCAATCGTTCGAGGACTATTTCCGCCGCGGCGTGCTGTTTTGGGACCCACATCAAACGAGGCTCCTGGTCGACGACTGCGGCACCTGGCGTTCGTTTACGTCCGACGGAGACGACTCTTCGCTGACCGATGGCCGCGAACTCACGGTGGCCGACGACCCCGGAAGGTGCGGAGACGGTCTCTTCATGGATTCGTCGGGATCGTTCCTGTATCGGGTTGGTGACGAGCACATCGACCTGTTCTCGGTCGAGGACTCCGGCGACTTGCGATTCGTGCAGACACACGAGGCGGCCGGGCTACGAGACGCGGTAATGGCGAGCGGTGACGGTCATGTTTATGCGGTCACGCGGAATGCGTTGCACGTGTATACGCGGGACGCCGAGACGGGCGCGCTGACGAGGACAGACGACGAGACAGCGCTTTCGAGAGCGGAAACACTGGCGATCTCGGATGATGACGCGCACCTTTTCGTGTTCGACCGGAACGGCGAGCGCACTAACCTGTTCGACCTTGAAGATCCGGCGAGTCCGGTGTCGCTCGGCGACCTGCCCCGGTTCTGGCAGGTACCGTTCTTCTCTGCCTCAGCGAGTCGTTGTCAGTTCGCCACCGTCCGAATGGATGCGCTTGTTGCGGACGTGTTTTGCACCGGTTCAGCCTTTGTGGCCGCGTGGGACTCGAACTTCGAATTCCTGGAAGGAACGGACTACATCGCCAGTACGCAGCCGGATCGATTCAACAGGCATGTGCCGGAATTCGCCGTTCCGGAAGATATGGCGGCAAGCCCGGACGGACTCCATGTGTATCTCGCCACGCCGCGGCATGGGATCCTGATCTTCGAGCGGATCGGAAGTCAGGGCGACGAGGACGAGTCCGAATAGCGCCGACGTCCGATGCGGGTCTGTCCTCGCCGGTCAGTCGTCGAACACGAGAATCGAACGGCCGGCGATCCTGCCCTCCTCGAGAGCCGTCGTGGCTTCGTTGATGTCGTCGATACAGTAGCGCTCCGTGACAAGCGCTTCGAGGTCGAGCTCACCCCGCGCGTGCCAGTCGAGGAACATCGGGAAATCGCGGTCGGGACAGCACGATCCGCCGAAGCTGCCCCGCAACTGCTTCTCGAACATGATCATCGCGCCTGCATTCAGTTCCAGGTTCGTGCCCGGGATGCCGACGAGGACCGCCATGCCGCCGCGGCGGGCGCCGAAATGGCCGGGCCGGCAGGCTGGCGCGATCTGCTCCATGGTGGTCTTGAGGCCGATACAGTCGAAGGCATAGTCGACGCCGGTGACGGGCGCGCCGCCGACGGCCAGGTCGTTGGGATGGTCCACCAGGGCGCGAATCTGTTCCACCGGGTCGCCCTCTGACGCGTTGACGCCGTGTGTCGCCCCGAACCGCTTGGCGAACGCCAGCTTCTCGTCACTGAGGTCTACTGCGATGATCGGGTTCGCGCGACGCATGCGGGCGCCGCAGATGGCCGACAGGCCGACGCCTCCGACGCCGAAGACCGCCACGCTCTCGCCTTCCTGCACATCGGCCGTATGGAGCACCGCGCCGGCGCCCGTCATGACCGCGCAGCCGACGATAGCGGTCACGTCCTTCGCGATGTCATCGTCGGCCTTCACCACGAACTGGTGGTCGGTAATGGTGTTATCGGCCCAGGTGAACACGGCGTGCGATGCAACGCCGCCGCCGGGCAGTTCCAGGCTGATGCGCGGGGGCGCATCCTTGATGCCCGCCGCGTCTCGCGGCACCCAGGTGAGCAGTACCGTGTCGCCCTCGTCGACATGGGTGACGGCATTGCCTTTCTTCAGGACGATGCCGGTCGATTCGTGTCCGAGCAATGCAGGTTTCGCGCGGGGCCCATGTATCTGGTGTAGCTGGGAGTGGCAGATACCGGAGGCGAACTGCCGGACAACCACCTGTGTCGGCCCCGGGTCGGGAAGGTCCATCTCGCGGATTTCTAGCGGTCCTTCGTGGTCCGGCAGAACGACTACGCGCGCGGGTGTACTCATCGATGACTCCTCACATTCCGTGTTGGCAAAAGTGCGTCACAGCCGAAGGCGAGTGCCGTGTCTCACCCCCGCCATGCGCACTAGTTTATCTCGAACTTGAGTGCCTTGAAGCCGCCGGTCGCCAGGGCGGCGACGACATCATCGGCGGAGTCGGGGCAGAGCGCAATGATGGACCCGCCGCCGCCACCGCCGGTGAGTTTCGCGCCTTTGGCACCATGCGAGCGTGCGATGTGAACCATTTCTTCGAGTTCGGGTGTCGATAACTGCAGGGCGTTCAAACTTCCGTGACAAAGGTTCATGAGTTCGCCCAGGTCGTCGAGCGCGCCATCGCGCACGGCCTGTGCCGCGGATTGGGTCAGCGACTCGATCTGATCGAATATCGCCTCGTACAACCCAGGTTGCCGCTCGTGCGCGGCGCGTACCTGTGCGACGGTATGCGATGTCAGGCTGTCCCTGCCGCAGATGCCGATCACCATGGGGATCGGACGCGCGGGCGCTACCGGGTGAAACTCCGGCGTCCCGGGGTTCCGGTACAGTACCGGCTCACCGTAGGTTGCGACCGTGTTGTCGACGCCGGAAGGCGTGCCGTGCGCCGCCGTCTCGCACTCGAACGCGAAGCCGTTGACGTCGCTGTCCGATAGTTCGAGCGCATAGTGTGCATCCAGCGCCCGAATGACGGCGACCGCCATCGCGGAAGAGCCACCGAGACCCTTGGCCAGGGGCACATGGGGAAACACCTGGATGGTCATGGGCCGGTCGGCCAGGTCGAGGCGCTTGAGAAGCATCGCCAGGATGGCTGCAAAGCCCCGTGGGTGATCTTCCAGTTGCCTGATTCGTTCCTCCAGCCCCCAGTTGGGGATCATGAGGTGAACGTCGTCTCGGGCGTCGAGTACGCGGGCTTCGACGGCGAGCGGGATGGGCGCGGCGAGCGCGGAGCGGCCGTAGACGACGGCGTGCTCGCCGGAAAGGATGACCTTGCCGTGCGCCGCGCTGCGCTCGGCACTGTCGGGCGCCGCGACCGCGGGCGCCCCGCGCTGCATTCTCTCGACGATTTCCCGCGCTTTCCATACCTTGATCTCGCCGGACTCCACCAGCGCCTCGACGATGGTGTCGAACAGTTCCTCGGGGGCGCCGGCCGCCGACGCCACGCTGCGTGCATGCAGCGTCATGTGGTGTTGCTGAATCCCGGCCGTGGCGAGTGAGCGCAGCGCGGCGTAGTTCTGGGCCAACCCCACTGCACCCATCACGCCGGCCAGCTCCGTCGCGTTCGGCGAGCCGAGCAGGCGATGGGCGATGCGAACGGTGGGATTGGTTTCGAGCGCGCCGCCCACGGTGCCGACCTTCATCGGCATGTCGATCTCGCCGACGAGATCGCCGCTCGAGTTCCTGCTCCATCGGGTGAGCCCCCGGTACTTGCCGTCGCGCGCCGCGTATGCGTGCGCGGCAGCCTCGATCGCCCGGAAGTCGTTACCCGTGGCGATGGCGACCGCGTCGACGCCGTTCATGATGCCCTTGTTGTGGGTCGCCGCGCGGTACGGGTCCACCAGGGCGAGGTCGCTGGCCAGAATGATGCCGTCGCGTACTTCGGCGTCGGAGTAGCCCCTCACATCGAGGTTATGCACCGGTATGCGAACGGACGCCCGCACCAGTGCCCGATCCGTGAGATTCGACAGGATGCGCAGAAACACCTTTCCGCCCGTGATCGCCTCGACGAGGCCGGCAATCCCTTCGCACATGCCGTTCACCAGGTTGGCTCCCATGGCATCGCGGGTGTCCACCAACAGGTGCAGAACGACCATCTCGCGGCCGTCTTCAGGCGCCGTGTGATGGAACGCTTCTATGTCCCGCGCGCCGCCACCCCGTGCCACCATGTTGGGATGCAGCCTGTTGGCCAGATCGACGATCTCGTCCTTGTGCGCCAGCAGGGACGCCATCGCGGCCCTGGCGTCCTGGAAGTCGACCACCTGTACCTGTCCGATCAGGACGGGGTCTGTCGTGACGGCAGTGAACCCGCCGGACAGGCGCGCCGTGCGTGCGGCGCCCGAAAGTCCAGCAACGATGGAGGGTTCCTCCACGGAAAGGGGCACGATGTAGTCCTTGCCGTTGACGAGGAAGTTGAGCGCCACGCCGAAAGGCAGGCCCAGCACGCCGACGACATTCTCGATCATCCTGTCGGCGACCGCCGCCTTGAGCGTGTGCTCTCCGGAGGTCAGCGCCTGGACGTCTTCGTCGGTCAGCAGGCCGCGTTCCCGCAGCGCCGCTATACGATCGTTGATGGGCAGCTTGAAAAAGCCGGATATACGGGAGCCTGCAGCCGTTGCTGGAGGCGTACTTCCCTGGGAACTACTAGACGAGTCGGACTTGTAGGCCATGCGGTGAAATCTCTGCCGGTACGACGAGTAAACCCTCCCGCTCGATGCGCTCCGTGAAGGCGGCGAGAGCGTTGCGGTCGCGCGATACGCCCATGCCCATGTCGCCGCCGGCGCCGCACGGTTTATAGAGGACGCCAGACGCTTTGGCAAGGCTGGCCGCGCGCAGGTGTTGGGGAGAGAAGATGCCGATCCGGGCGGCGCGATCGAGTGCAAGCAAGGCATCGATGTAGTCGGCCAGCGCTTCCAGGAAATCGGTTCCCGACTCGGTGACAGCCGTGGCGGAGTGCACCAGAGCGCGCAGTTCCGGCGGTAATCCCCCCGCCCGCCACGCATCGAAACGCCGAACCAGGGTGGGGGTGTCGGCGCCGACTCCGGTGAACGCGAACATGTAGTGTATATCGGGCGGCAGCTTGGCTTTCTGCGGGTGGCCGTCCTGGTATCGGATGACGCCGCCGCACCAGGACGCGGCGACATCCACACCGCTGCCGCCGCGGCCTTGCAATCCGTGGTGTGTCGCAAACGCGTGTTCCAGGGTCGGGTTCGTGCCAGCCAGTTCGGCCAACGCACCGGTGACGGCAACGGCACAGGCTGCGCTGGACCCGAATCCCAGCTTTTCGGCGTCCTGGTAGAAGGGCCGGGAGTCGATCCGGATGTCCAGGTGCTCGGGCAGTGTTCGCGAATCGACGTCGAGACTCCTCATGGCATACCTTGCGAGTGCGGCGGGACCGGCGTCCGGCAGGTCGTCGCGGGGATGCGCGGCGCGTGCCTCGAAGCCGTGACTGACGAACGACCAGCCACCTGACGTCGCCGGTGTGATCCGGCACGTGACGCGACGTTCTACGGCGGCAGCCAGGGCCGGGGCTCCTGCCAGTACGGCGTACTCTCCCGTGAGTACCTGTTTGCCGGGAGCAGTCGCCTCGATGACCTGCGGATCAACCACGACTCGACTCGGCGTCCCGGCGCGCGGACGGGCGGCCTACGACGGCACGCATGACGCGCCGGATCCGAGACCCGTGACATGGATGTCACGTACGCCAGGAAGGTCGTCGAGCGCGGCGCGCACCTTCCGGGTGTCGCCGGGAAGACAGACGGCCTTGATCTGGGGTCCGGCGTCGATGGTAAAGAACACGCCGATCCCGGTTTCGCGTAACGCGCGAATGCGGCGTATCCCTTCCATGGTGCCGGCGTTCCAGTAGACGAGCGGCGGGTCAGTGGTCAGCATCACCGCGTGCATCCTGAGACAGCTCGCTTCGGCAACGCTTCCAAGTGCGGCAAAGTCCCGGTGTGCGATGGCGGTGAGCGCCGCGTCGCAGTCCCTCACGGTTGAATCAAGCCACGCCTCGTAGAACGGGGATGTCTGCCGCGACAGTTCCATGCCCTCGGTGGAGCCGACGGTCTTGCGTTCGCGGGAAGTGACCGCAACGACCACGTTGAGGGGCCATTCTTCGGGTTCGAGGAGTTGTTCGGCGGCCCAGCCGTTCCGGGCGTCGAGGATGGCGAAGCCGCCCGCCATGGACCGCGCCGCGGAAGCCGAACCACGCCGTGCCCATCGGGACTGTTCTTCGAGGGTAAGGTCCAGGCGCATGGCCCCGTTGATCGCTGTGACTAGTGCCGCCATGCCGGATGCGGAAGATGCCAGTCCCGAGGCCGTCGGAAAGTTGTTGGACGTATCCACGGCGAGCGGAGGTATGTCGAAGTTCTCACGCAGGAGGCGCAGGAAACCTTCGATCTTCGCATCGGCGACCTGCCGCCCGTTCACGACGATGTGATCGATCCCGCGCCCTTCCACCACCGTGGTCGTCGTTTTCAGCGTGTCCAGGGTGATGGAGAGCGATGGAGTTGCGGGGGTGTTCGTCGCGGCACAACCCTTGCCCCAGTACTTCACCAGCGCGACGTTGGGATGCGCAACGGCGGTGGCCCGCCGGGCTCCGGCGGGCGTTTTGCTGGGTGCTTCCTGCTTCACGGCAATGACTCTGAACCCCGTCGGTGGTTTAATCATACTGTCATTCAACCAATCTACGGGCCGCCGGTGGGGCGACGGGTGTGGGCGGCGCGTTGTAAATCGGGCGGGATTGGCCCGGGGGAGGACAATCCATGGCTGGCCGTTTCGAGACGCTGATCGTCGACGGCATGAACATGTCCGCGTATGTCGCCGGCCCGGACAAGACGCGTCCCGGTGTTCTTGTCTGCATCCACGCGCCGGGGGTGGATCCTTTCATTCAGGACATCTGCGTGCGCCTCGAGGCCGCCGGCTTCACCGCGGTCGCGCCGGATCTCTACCATCGCCATGACATCGACGGCCGCGGGCCGATGGAGCGGATGGCGCTGTTGCGCGACGATCAGATCCTGCGGGACTTCGATGCCAGCAAGGCTTATCTGAACGAATGCTCCAGCGGCAGGCACCTCGTGGTCGGCTTCTGCATGGGCGGCCGCCTGGCGTACCTGTGGGCGGCACATGACAGCGACGTACGTGCGGCCGCCGTATTCTACGGCGGAAACATCATGGTGCCCTGGGGCGAAGGCAACCGGGCACCGTTCGAGCGCACGGCCGAGATCGACTGCCCGCTATTGGGCCTGTTCGGCAACGAGGACGAGAACCCGAGCCCGGCGGACGTGGACAAGATCGCAGAGGAACTTGACCGGCACGAAAAGTCGTACACGTTCCATCGATACGACGAAGCGGGCCACGCCTTCCTCAACGCCATGCGCCCATCCCACCGTCCGAGGCAAGCCGAAGAAGCGTGGGAAAAGTGCCTGGCGTTTCTGCGCGAGCACGCGGGCTGATCAAATGACCTGGCGAGGGCACTCGCGTGCCTTCCGCGTGGCGTAGCGCCATGGGCGCCGGACCTTTTCGCCGCCGGAAACGCATCGGGCACCTGCGCCGTAGCTTGGACTCTCAGGGGCTGTCGGGCCTCGGAGTGCGGGACGCCTTACCGCACTGGAAGCTGCGCTGATCCCAAACGGGTGCAGGTCATGGCGTTGAGACCGAATGTCGTCGTAATCATGACGGATCAGCAACGTGCCGATGTATCCAGGCGTGAAGGATTTCAACTCGATACCACTCCCTTCCTGGATAGTCTCGCCACGCGGGGCACCTGGTTTGATCGAGCGTACACAACGATGCCTGCTTGCCTTCCGGCACGCGTGAGCATGTTGACGGGTCGGTACCCCAGCGCGACGCATGCACGGACGAATCACAACGGGGAAGACGCGTTTTTCGAGACTGACCTCTACGAAGTCATGCGTCGGCAGGGGTATAGAACCGCGCTCTGCGGGAAAAACCACTCCCATCTTGCTGCGGATCGGATGGACTACTATTTCCCCCTCGGTCACCACGGTGGATATGGCAAGGCCCGAACGGATGACGAGGTGGCATTTGACGAGTACCTGGCCAGCCTTCGAATGCGAGCCGACTTCGACCCATCGCCATTTGGCGTTGAAGTCCAGTGTCCATACCGGGCGGTGACCGCCGCCACGAACTGGATTGACGGGATTCCCGCTGGGACTGGTCCATTCTTCCTGTGGTTGTCGTTCCCCGAGCCACACAACCCGTACCAGGCCCCCGAGCCCTATTTCTCCATGTTTCCACCGGAAACACTGCCCGCAACGCTCTCTGATCAATCGGCACTTGAGACGAAGGGCTTCAAGTATCAATGGTTGCGCCACATTGGCGAGACAGCGTTCCATGACTATGCGGAGCAACTCCCACGCGCGCGGTCCAACTACCTGGGAATGCTCCGATTGATCGACGACGAGGTCAGGCGCTTCTTCGACTACCTGGACGCGAAAGGGCTGCGGGACAACACGATCGTCGTCTTCCTCTCGGATCATGGCGACTATGTGGGTGAGTATGGGCTGGTACGCAAGGGTGCAGAATTGCCGGAGGTCCTCATTCGCATCCCGGTCCTGGTCGTGGGTCCGGGTATTGTCGCCAGTGACAGACCCCATTCAGCACATGTCACGACTGCTGACATCATGCCGACACTTTGCGAAGCGATCGGGACGGATATTCCGAGGGGGGTTCAGGGACGGAGCTTATGGCCCTTGTTGACGGGGAAGGAATATCCGGACGAGGAATTCGACAGAGCCTATGCGGAACACGGTTTCGGCGGATTGCATTACGCGGCTGACGATGACTATGACGCGTACAAAGATGGGCTTCATCCGGCCATCGGTTTTGACGAGTTGAACGGCTGGTCGCAAAGCGGAACGATGCGCGCGATACGCAGTGGTGACTGGAAGCTCATTTTCGATATGCAGGAACACGGACAACTCTACAACCTGGCCGAGGACCCTGTTGAACTGCATGACCTCTTCGATCATCCGGACCATGCGGACGTCCAATCGAAGATGCTGGCCAAGCTGCTCGGGTGGACATTGCGAGTGCAGGATCCACTGCCTTACCCCCGCCGCCGGTACAGGTTCAAGTCCGACAAACGCAACTACTGGTCTCCCTATCGCTGACCAGACATGAACCCAACCATCGAATCCGCACTTGACCAGCTTCGCCGCCAATGGGGCATCGACCTCCAGCGCGCACACGCAGTCGTCGCTTTGCTCGCATCCGACAAGCCTGTGCCTATGGCAGACCTGGTCGTGAAGACTGGGTTGTCACGCAGTTCTATCGAAGGAATCGTACAGAGCCTTCGCCCGTTCGTGCAGGAACTTCCGGCGGGTTTCACCATCGAGGGGAGCCACCGCAGTGCCGTGTCCGGGGTTCTTGGGGCGGCCCAACCTTCGCCTCTTACCCGAGCGAATGAATCTGCAATTCTCTCGAAACTGGACGAGGTAATCGCAGATCGACCGCCTCCGATCTGGCAGCTGGACCATGTGCCCGCGACAGTCGAGACCGTCTGGCGGCGTGCGACATACATGTACAACACGTTCAACCTCCACGACGCTACCGTCCTGATGGTCGGGGATCAGGACATGACATCCATCGCCCTGGCGCTGATTTCCCCATCCACGGATGTCGTCGTGGTCGACATCGACGAACGAATCCTTTCATACATTCATGCAGCAAGGCACAGGCTCGCGCTCCGGATCAGGCCCGTTTTCTCCGATCTGCGCATCACCCTCCCACGTTCACTGCAGCAACGCTGCCACCTGGTTTTCACCGATCCGCCATACACCGAGGAAGGACTGCGCCTCTTTCTTCAGCGCGCGGTGCAGGCCCTGGTCCAGGGAGAACCCACGCGGGTGCTCCTGGCCTACGGATTTGGTGATCGTCAACTTGCCAGGGCGTACAAGGCGCAATCTGTCATTCACAGCCTGCGATTCGTTCAGCACGCGATGTTGCCTGATTTTCATCACTTCGAAGGTGCACAAGCGATCGGCAGTCGGAGCGACCTCTACGTTCTCGAACCGACCAGGCGCGCCATTGCGGCATCGCGAAACGTAAGCGGGAACAGGGCCATATACTCAAAAGGGCATGAGGGTCCAAATGCCAGCATTCGATCCTTGCCAGCAGAGCTCCTGGATGTGCTACCCGAACCGATGGACTGGCTGCTCGTAGGCAATCCCCTGCCAGAAATTGCAGCCAAGCAAAGGGTGCCGATCAACACGTTCATCCGGACACGATTCGTAAACACCCGCGCCAGGCGCATAGTCGTCAACGTATATCCAGGCTTCGATAGCTACCTGTTGCGACTCTGTCTGCATGCAAACGCCGACTACATCACCCTGATTGGTACGTGGCGCGCTGTCGTGAAGCTCCGGGGGCAACCGCATGGAGAGTTGGTTCGGCTGAAGTATCGAGAGGTGTGTTACCGGCAGGCGGGCAACGCGGGAGTTCTCGCCTTGGCGCCAAGAGAGGCATCCGACATGGATGCCGCAGACTCGGTCATGATACGGCTGCTCCGCAAGCCGGCAGCGCGGTTGGGGTCAGCCTGGCGCGAGGCGCTCATCAGGCACTTTCGTACCCAGGATGTCGTGATTACCAAGAACGAAGCAAGGGGCGTGATTGCAGACACCGAGATTGGCTCGATTCACGGCGAGTCCTACCTGGTCGAACTACCTGAGTCGATGTTGTTTCGGCTAAGGGATGCCGTCGCGCGGACAATCGAATTGCTCGAGGGTGTCTCAACCAAGAGGGCGTCGGTCGACCAAAGGCACAGCTAGACATAATGTTTTGACCTGCCCGTCCTCAAGAGCGTGGATTATCTTGGG
>JAPPGA010000041.1 GCA_028821515.1 Gammaproteobacteria bacterium
CCCAAGATAATCCACGCTCTTGAGGACGGGCAGGTCAAAACATTATGTCTAGCAGACCGAATCGCGGTCACATGGTGCTCATTGGTGGAGGGGTTAAGCTCACGTCATAACCCAAGCGGACCAGAGGCCTCGTTTCAATGAAAACCGTTCAGATGCTGGGCAATCGGCAGGTGCGGGTGATCGATGTACCTGAACCCGAACCCAAGGACGACCGCGTCGTCGTCAAGATCATGTCTTCCGCGCTGTGCGGATCGGAACGCCACACCTACCATGGCGCGAACACCGTGGACGGACCCCGCTACAACGCCGGACACGAGGGCACCGGGATCGTATACAAGGTCGACCGTTCCTCCCGCGTCAGGGAAGGCGACCGCGTCGCGCTTTACGCGGGCACGCCCTGCGGCCACTGCCGCTACTGCCTCGAAGGCCACTGGGTGCTGTGCGAACGGCGCGATTCGGCACCGGCGCGATTTCCGGGAAATCACTCCCAGTACGTCACGGTTGGCGACCGGGCGTGCCTGCCGCTGGCGGATGACGTTTCATTCGAGACCGGCGCCCTGATCGGCGACGTGCTGGGGACGCCGTATCGGGCAATCAAACGTCTCACCGTGACCGCGTTCGATACAGTCCTGATCACTGGTCAGGGCCCGATCGGCCTGGCGGCAACCCTGTTGTGCAAGTTCCTGAACGCGTTCGTCATCGTGCTGGACATCAACGAGTACCGGCTGGGCCATGCGCGAAAGTGCGGCGCGGACGTGTGCGTCAACCCCGCTGAAGAAACAGACGTGCTCGCGCGGTTGCAGGATGCCGCCGGACCAGAAGGAATCGACGTCGCCCTCGACTGCTCCGCGAATTCCGATGCCCAGACCCTGTGCCTCGACGCGCTGCGGCGGGGAGGCAGGATGGCCTTCATCGGCGTCACGGACCAGGGGCCGCGGATCAACACCATCGAGCACTTCACGAAAAAGGAACTGGAACTGATCGGCACCTGGTACTCGAGACCGGGAGACCACCGGGAACTGGAGGCCCTCGTGCGCCGCGGACTGCCTGCCGACGACCTGATAACCCACACTTTCGGGATCGACGCGGCCACCGACGCGTTCGACACGTTTTTCGGCGGAACCGCGATGAAGGTGATGCTCGACCCGTGGCGTTGAACACCATGATGCCGAATCCGGCGCGCCGGGCTTCTGCCTGCCTGTGGCAAGCGGCTCCCCTGGTGGCCCTGATATTCGCCGTGGCCAGCTACGGAGCAGGCAATGAGGGGCAGACCCGGCAGACCGACGAGACAGGCGAACGAGCGCCTGATTCCGCGCCACTCCTCGCAGTGGACAACATGGGTCGTATATTCGACAGAAGCTTCAACATGTTCTACTGCGGGCGCTGTCCGCGCGACCCCAATCTGGACTGGCGCTCCGACTTCTCGAACAGCTTCCTGGGCGAGGGCGAAACCTGTTCCTACGCGCCTACGATGCTCGTTGACGGGGATCGGCTAACTGGCTGGGCCGAAGGTGACGAAGGCGACGGTATCGGGGTGGAAGTGGTGGTCCCGTCGTTCCTCGATCTGACCGTACCGGTCCGGATCTGGGCCGGCTACGGCAAGTCCCCGGAAATCTTCGCCGCAAACGGGCGGCCCAAGAGGGTGCGCGTGACCGTACTGCGCTTGCGCGCCATGGAAGACCCCGACCCGCATGACGCGACCGGCTGCAGTGCTCACACCTACGTGGAGCCCGTGGTGGTTGCCGGACACGAGGTCGATCTCCGCGACTTTAACGGTTATCAGGAGCTTCCGATCCCCGACTTTCGGATCGAACACTACCTGGAGTATCCCAAGGAGTGGTTGCTGATGGATGGCACGGAGAGGGTTCTCTACCAGGAGAGGGTGGATGCGGGCGATGCGACACCCTACGAACGGGAGCCGACGGAGTACGCCTACCTGCTCGGGTTGACGCTCCTGGAGATATACCCAGGAACAAAATACCCTGACACTGTCATCAGCGAGGTCAGCAACGGGTTGTCTCATTGGCTGACGACGCCGGACCCCATGACGAGGTTGCGCTGAGACCATTCAGCGGTCGCGCCCGCCCAAGCCCACCGCCTGCCCATACCCTGTCAACCCGATGACCACCAGCAGCACTACCTTCAAGAACTCCAGCACCGTGTAGATCCAGTGCAGGGATGAAGCCGGCACGTCCTCGCCGTCGATGATCGTCTGCACCCGCGCATCGAGGATCGGCAGCATCCATGCGTACTGGCACAGCAGGATGAGGACGATGACGCCAAGCAGCGCAAGTTCACGGCGCCTTGGCGTGGTGATCCAGACCGTTGCGGCCAAGGCCACCACCGCCACGCACTCGATCCACTTCAGCGCCTCGAAGGTTACGCGGCCAACGGCAAGTGCGTCGGCGAGGGAAAGTGACGGCGCGAGGAACTTCACCGGTGTCGCGACGAAGCTGACTCCGAGCACCAGGCCCGCCCAGAGCCATGCGAGGAGTGTCACCGCCTGGCGCGCGCGGCGGTCCCGATCGGTACCGTTCACCAGCGAATTCCCCGACGTTGGCTCCGCTTCAGTCGGCCGGCAAGGCGTAGTTCACCATCCAGTTGATGCCGAACCGGTCCGTCCACATGCCGTAGTAGGAACCCCAGAACGTGTCCTGCAAGGGCATGGTCACGGACCCGCCGGCAGACAACTTCGCGAACACCTCGTCGCAGTGCTCGCGGCTTTGGCCAATGATCGAGATGGAGAAGTTGTTGCCGACGGTAATCGGCGATCCGAACGGACCGTTGTCGCTACCCATCAGCACGCTGTCGCCAACAGGCAGCGAAACGTGCATCACATTGTCCTTGTCTTCGTCTGGCACCTGCATGTCGTCCGGGCCTTCCGCGAAGGTTGCGAATGCCTGGAAGTCGCCACCGAAGACGGATCGGTAGAACTCGAAAGCCTCCCGGCAGTTGCCGTCGAAAGTCAGGTATATGTTGAGAGACACGTCGATTCTCCTGCTCGATATTGGTCAGAGGATTGCAATGGCGCGTTGTCTATTGCGCGGATTCACGCCCGTTTTTCAGTTCCGCCACTTCCTTGCGCAGCCGGGCCAATTCAGCCTGCTCTTCCTGCGCTCTCTTCCATATCGGCGCCGTGTGACTGTGCGGTCCGTACGCGCTCGGCGGCATCAGGATCGCGCGCTGATTCTCCGTCAGGTCGCCGTAGTGATCGGCGTTGTAGTAGCACGGGCCCCATGCCACCGCGTGGGGGCAGTACTTGTAGAAAATGGTCCGCCGTTCTCCACCGCCCTCCCAGGGCACGGTTCCGTGTGCGCAGGCTTCGGTGAAGATGATCGCGTCACCCGCGTCCGCGTTGACCCGATCCACGCACTCCGGGATATCCGCTTGTTTTTCGCTGACACGCCAATCGCTCGGGAGCGGGAAGTTCAACTTGTGGCTACCGGGGACGCACGCAAAGCCGCCAGTCGAGGGGCTCACGTCGTTGAGTTCGAAAGCCACGGTCAACAGGCCATTGAAGAACCTGCCGTTGTTGTAGTGGTAGTAGCACTGACCGCCATCGCTTGGCCCCACCACGTCTCGCGGCCCTCCCGCCCCCAGATGTCCCCCGCCGTGAAGGTAGAGCCGGCTCGGGTGTTCCGCGTTGACAACGTTGATGTAGTCGTGGTCCAGGCGGTAACCGGTGCCGAGGAGCGCCTTGAGATAGGGTGCAATGGTCGGCAGGTCGATGAGATCGATGTACGTGCCACCCCACTCGAGCAGGGACGGCGCCGACCAGGCTGGGCCTTCGTCGGCCCCGAAACGCGTCCGGTCCGAGCCAAAGCGATCCCGGCAGTTCGGCTTGCGACGCTCCTCCAAGCGCGAGGACAGGTCCTCGATCTGCTCGGCCGATAACGCATTCTTGACGACGATGTAGCCGCGAAGGTCAAAAAGGTACTTTTCCTCGTCGTTCATAGACCTGCCACATTCCTTGCCCTGTGCGTAGCCGGGATATTCTAGGGAATTGCGCAATGGCCTGACCATTGCGACCATAGGTGCGCGCGAGGCAAATATGCCAATTTTCTTGATCACAGTGTTGTCCCTGGTCCTTGCGACCGGGGCGAATGGAGCAGAGTACGTGCCAGGCGTTGATTCAGAACCGCAGGAAGGCGTCCCGAAGGGCGTGGTGACAAAGCACACGTGGGATGCCAGTCGGATCTATCCCGACACGACACACGACTACTGGGTCTATGTGCCAGCGCAGTACACCGACGCCGAGCCTGCGTGCGTGATGGTCTTTCAGGACGGCCAGGCCTACGTCATGCCGGAAGGGCCCGTGCGGGCGCCGACCGTCTTCGACAACCTGATTCACAAGGGCGAAATGCCGGTCACCATCGGCATCTTCATCAATCCGGGCGCGAGCGAACACGTCGACGACCAACGCAGTGCACAGTATGTTCCGCTCTCCGACGCATACGCCCGGTTCCTGCTCGAAGAAATCCTCCCGGAAGTCGAAAAGGACTACAACCTCGTCGACGATGCCAATGGTCGAGCCATCGGCGGCATGAGCGACGGCGGCCTCGCTTCGTTCACGGCCGCGTGGGAACGCCCGGGCGCCTTCAGCAAGGTCATCAGCCACATCGGCAGCTACACGAGGCTTCGAGGCGGGTCCGAGTATCCGTACCTGATTCGGAAGACTCGCGGAAACCCGAAACCCATACGAGTGTTCCTCCAGGATGGAATGAACGACCTGAACCTCACGGAAGGAAACTGGACCCTCGCCAATCTCGGCATGGAGTCCGCGTTGATGTTCGCGCGGTACGACTATCGGTTCGAGATGGGGACCGGCGGCCACGACCTGGCCCACGGCGGCGCCATCTTTCCTGAAACGCTGCGGTGGATCTGGCGAGACTATCCCGGCGTGAATGGGTCAGGCGTTGTGTCCTCCCCTGACGCGGTTGTGGGTCGGTGGGACATGGTGACCAACATCTTCGGCAAGGATCTCCACGGCACGCTGACCATCTCTGCGGTAGGGGATGCGCTCACGGCAAGGCTCGACGACGAAGACGGCGAGATCGAGGTCTCGGCCATCAGCTTCGAGGACGGCATCCTGACCTACGAGTACGGTGCGCCTCAATCCCAGAAGAACTATTGGGCGAAACCGGGTGAGGCATCGGCCAGCACCTTGAATACCTGGTTGAAGGTGAAAGGAGAAACCTTCCAAGGCGCCTTGAGTAGTGAGGGGAAAATTTTCGACTTCGCTGTCAGGGGCGAACGGAGAAGCGGGACGACCGAGGGCGATTGACGGGCCGGCGGCCCAACAACCTGCCAGGCCCCGAGACCGGAATGCTCGCGACTATACGGAGTTACTCGCTTCGACCCCCTCGTGGAGCACGGCGTATTCCTCCTTTTCCTGACCTGCGTCGGCGAACGTCACCAGCCGGAATACCTTTTCGACTCCATCCTGCTTGACCGCTCGCGTCGTATAGATGGCGTCGCCCCACCAGCTCGATTCGGGGATGCCGCCAGCTTCTTCAATAGCCGTATCCGTCGCGAGAACCTGCGGCCCCCTGACGAAGGCGACCGCGTTGGTGGTCTTGTCGCCGTCGGGAACCCGGCGGATCTCAAGGGGAATCTTCACGCGTATCCTGTCCCCCGGCGACCAGGTGCGCTCAATTTCGATAAGACGGCTGGGAGACGGGCCGTGGGTCACTCCGTCAACCGTGGCCTCGAATCCCGTTGCCCAGGAGGGAGCGCGCAGGACGACCGAAAACCGGTCTGCCTCTTCCGGTTCCACCTGAACCTCGAGGTCGCCCGTCCGGGGATAGTCACCGCTGACGTGCAACGTGACTTTCCTGCGCTCCTCACCCGCGCCGTAGGCCAGCGCGTGCTTGCCGGGAATGTATTGCAGCAGCGCCGGTTTGCCGTTCAGGACGCCCGACGCGAACGTCGGAATCATCGCGATGCCGCGGGGAACGCTGCTGGAGCAGCAGGAGATCGCGGGGGTCATCTTGGCGTCGTGACCGTTGTAGAGCTTCCGTCCAACCAACGGCACGAAGTAGGTCACCTCCCCGGTACGCGGAGACTGCGCGGCAAGCAGAGCATTGTAGATCGTGCGCTCAAGTTCGTCGGCGTAGCGCACCTCGCCCGTCAGTTCGAGAAGGTGGCGTGTCAGTTGCAGCCAGGTCACCGTGACGCAGCCCTCTCCGGCCGCCACGCCCGGCGGCAGCCTGCCGTCCGGCGTGAACTTCTCGTGATAGCTGGCTGTTCCGGTGACGTAGAGACGCTTTGTCGCGATGTCTTCCCAGGCCTTCCTGCAGGCGGTGAGGTACCGCTCGTCGGGATCAACGCGGTACAACTCGAGTAGCCCCACCAGGTTCGACAGCATCTCGTAGGCCTTCCGGTTGGCGGTCCTGTAGACGTTTCCGTGTTCGAGCAGGCTGGTGAGAAGGTGGCAGCCCTCCTCTTCGGACATCCAGGTCTCGGGATCGCTTTCGTCTTCCCAGGCATCGATGATCGCGTGACAGAACTCGATGTATCGCGGCTCGCCGGTCAGCCGGTAAAGAAGGGCCATGGGCTCAAGCACGCTGGTTGTGGCCATGCCCTGGTGGGAACTGGCAAGTCGCATGCTTCTCTTTTCTACGACGAAGAGTCCATACATCAGGTCCGCTGCGCGCCTGCTCGCCTCGAGCGCTGGTTCATTGCCGGCGGCCTGGTAGTAGGTGAGCAATCCGATGAGGTTGTACTTGTGCGTCCAGACATCCCAGACCGGGCCGTCCCATCCCACCCCGTCTCCCTCACCGAATTGGTCGCTCTCACTGTACGTGCCGAGGTACCCATTCGGGAGTTGGGTCTGGATGAGCCTCCTTACGGTGGAGTCCATGCGGATCTTGAGCCGGTCATCCCCGGTGAACCGCCACGCGTGGGTTGCCGCGTGCAGGTATTTTCCGACGTGCTCCCCGGCCCACCATTGCTTGCCCGGCCGGTTGACAAACGGGTCGAGAATCATGTCCAGGTCCAACTGCAGCAGACGTTTCTCGACATTGACTCTCATGCGGTCGGCGATCCAGCCCTCGTACCGGGTGCCTCCCTGATCGGCTGGCTCGAACGCTATCTCCACCTTCGCCTGGATCTCAGCCATCGAAACTCCCCTCTGGGCTACCCTGGGAACAGGAAAACACGGTCGCCTCCCGGAACGCGAATTGAAGCCGGGCAGGCCCGTTCCTGATCGCGGCCAGGGCACTATCGTCCAGCCACCGCACCTCCCCATCCGACGCCGTACTCGCCAGCGGATGGCTTTCAGCCAACACCTGCTTCTCCTCGCCCAGGACGCGAACGACCAGGCTGCCTCCTTTTGCAATGTCCGCTGAAACCCGGAGCGGAGCCTTCCCGTCAAACACGGGCGTTGTTGTTACCGTCGCCGCGTCCGTCGCCCTGTAGCCAGCGAAACCGTCGGGACGCAGGGTCGCGAGACAAAAGAACCCGTTTCGCCAGCTCGTGTGAAGCCCGTCGCTCCCGCCGTAGTACAAACGGATTTCGTCCTCGAGGAAAACCGGACACGCCGCGGCGTATACACAACCCCAGTCATACTCGCCTTCGTCACCGTTCGGGATGAATGGGGTCCCGGGAAGCACGCGATGCCATGTTTTCGTGTCCGGACTCCAGGTCAGCTCTGTCCAGACGCGGTCCGCATCCTGGTCGTGAATGGCAACGAGTCCGACATAGACGCCGCCGTGAAAACAGACCGGCATCGAGTAGGTCTGGTGCCTCTCGTCCAACCCCTCCAGCACGATCTGCGTCTTGTCCCAGTTCAGGAAATCGGGGCTCGACGTCCATGCAACCTGGCGGCCAAACGGTTTGCTCCATTGGCGCGTTATCCCCACGTACCTTCTTAAGCTCGGCGCCCAGAAGGCGTTGTTGTGCGTATCTCCCGCGCTATTTGCTTCGGGGCAAGCGATGGGAGGCTCCCAATGGATGCCGTCGGGCGAGAACGCAACGGAGAGGATCTCGGACTTGAGAAACGCCTTGTAACGACGCGCCGGGTCCGGGTCCCGGAGGTCCTTGAGAATCCCCGATCCGTGCGGTCCCGCCTGAAGTGCCCAGGTGTCTCCGCCGCCTCGCCACAGGATATTGTTGGCCTTGCTGCCGTCGTATTCGACAAGCCCCAGGTCGGGTTTGAACCAGGTTAGCCCGTCTTGCGACGTCGCGTAACAGATGGCCATTTCCCGGTTACGGGGCGCGCGATACCTCGCTTCTTCGCGCCGACGAGCACTCATCCCCTTGGACGAATTGTCGACGATAAACGGGCTGTACCAGCACTTGTACAAGTGTTCCTCGTCGTCGTAGATGACGTTGGCGTAGAGATTGTCGAACCGCGCCTCCCATGGTTTCTCCTCGCCGAACAGGGGATTGCCGCCGTGCTTCTTGACGACCCCCAGCGTGAGTTCGGCGTTGTGCGCATCTTCCACGATACGATCATCAAGCAGGAGGAATCGCCGCTGCTCCGACCCATCCGTCCGCGCGCTGTCTTTGTCCACTGCCTCTCTCTTCCGCGCTACGGCGTGGTGGAGCTGCCGAAGAACGACCACATGACGCTATGGGTGGAAACGCCCTCCAGGTTTTCCGGCCACCCATGATTTCCCGTTTCCAGTCGATAGTGTTCGACTCGCGCTCCCTGGTCGCACACGTCGTAGACAAAGTGAGTCTCGTTCCCTGACTCCGTCCGGCTCTCGTTCTGGCAGTTGTAGCGGTCGCTCCAGAACTTCACCAGGCTCGGGATATTGCGCATCGTCCCGACGGAGTCCCATGCTTTCCAGTCCCACGGATCGCCGTACGCGATGATGGGATCCTCAACACCGTGAACGTGCATGATCGGGACGTTGCGTTCGGGATCACAGGATTTCGGCGAGACCGGCATCGTGCCGGCGAACGAAGCGACCGCCGCGAAACGCTCACTCATCTGGCACGCGAGTTCGTAGGAGAACATGGAGCCCAGCGAATAGCCGACTGCGTAGACCTGCGACGCATCGACCGGATGGCTGGACGAGATATCGTCGATCATCGCCCCGATATAGTCGACGTCCTGGCGCGACTGGGCATCGGTGTTCAACTGCCACGCACCTTCGTTGGGCGGCACCAGTTTGCCGACCGGGAAGGCGAGGACGATCCCCTCTTTTTCCGCCAGCTCTTCCCATTTGCCCTGTTGCGGGAACAGCCAGCTTCCCGCGTCACCACCCATCAGAAACACCACGAGTGACATGGGGCCTTCAGGCGGATTCGCCGGCACGAACAGGTGGTACTGCCGCTCCACGCCGTTCACGGCAATTTCGGTGATCGGGTGATGCTGTCTCCACTTCTGGTCGGCGTAGCCCCAGTACGCGGCGTAGAGACCTGCGCCGACGACGATGACGACACCCAGGATTATCAGCGCTTTCTTCATCTTATGATCCTGGGGCCGGAACATTGACTTCAGGGAGGTGCTCGGCGAGCTGGTTCATCACCTCGCGGTATTCATCCTGGACAGGCTGCACGGCAAGATTGGTCCACTCATAGGGGTCCGCGTCGTGATCGTATAGCTCCTCGGTGCCATCGTGATAGCGAATGTACCGCCAGCGTTCCGTGCGTATCGAGTGATTCTGGAATCCATAGGTGCTGACCGCCGGCCGTGACCAAGGCAGATCCGGTTGATTCAGTAACGGCACGAGGGATTGCCCGTCCATTCCTTCTCTCGGATCCAGACCAGCAAGCTCAATCAGGGTTGGATACAGATCAACCAAGCTGACCACCCGATCGCTGCGAACATTGCGACCGGCAATTCCGGGAGCTGAGATGACGAGCGTTGTCCTCAAGCCGTCCTCCCACAGCGTGTGCTTGCGCCAGTGCTCCTTCTGCCCCAGGTGGTAGCCATGGTCACCCCAAAGCGCCACGATCGTGTTGCCGGCATGGGGTGACTCAGCCAATGCATTGAGAACCCTGCCAATCTGGGCATCGGCGAAGGAGATGGCGGCAAGATAGCCCTGTACGGCCGCCTCCCACTGGTTGTATTTCAGGACGTTCGCGTGATCGCCCCCGGGCGCCGCATGGTCTACGCCATTCGAGATGTCCAGCACCTCGGCAGCAAGCCTCCGACCAATGGGCGGAATATCGTCGAGGTCATTGTCGATGACCTTCGGCAACACCACGGACTCCCTGGGATGCAGCTCGAAATATTTCCTCGGAACCTCCCAGGACAAATGCGGCTGGTGGGTGCCATAGGCGAGGAAAAACGGCTTGTCCTGCGGGCCTTCGAGTGCGGCGATGATGTGATCGGCATTCTGGGCATCGATCATTTCGCTGTCGTCGGTGTCCACGGGTCCCCAGGGCGCCCACATGCCTTCTTTGGTGAACTTGGTCTTCTTCTGGGGCGGAGTTTCCTTTTTGGGGTCACTTTTCTTCTGAGTCGATTTCCAACTTGCAAAGTACTCGTCCCAGGCGTCGTCATCTCCCGGCAGCGCCCTGTGGAATATCTTGCCAGCACCCGTGACGCTGTACCCGTGCCGGCGAAAGTACTGCGGCAGCGTGACGGCATCCGGTAGCTGCTCCCGAAGTTCTTCGAAATTGCCATAGACGCCCGAGTGCGCCGGCATGACACCTGTGAGCAGGCTGACGCGCGAAGGATTGCAAAGCGGGGCCGCCGCGTAGGCGCGGGAAAAGGTCACCCCCTCACTGGCGAGACGGTCGATGTTCGGCGTTCGGGTGCCGGGATGACCATCGAGGTGGCTAACCCAGTGGTTCAGGTCATCGACGGCGATGAACAGGACATTGGGACGGGTTTCCCCGGCTGACGAAACTCCGGTGCCAAGCAGCGCGCACAGGAGCAGGATGCGGCCCCATCGTTCATGACCTGTTTTCTTCACAGATTTCCCCCGTGCCGCAATCGGTCTGTTCTCGACGTGATTTAATTGACCTCTCCGTGTTCGGAACCCCGTATTCATGCAAAGACGTCACCTGCTGAAGGGTGTTGGTGCCGCGGCACTGTTACCTGCCGCGTTGAGCCATGCAATCAAAGGCAAGAAAACCAATGTCATCCTCATCCTGACGGACGATACCGGATACGAGGTGTTCGGCTGTTACGGGTCAAAACAATACAAGACCCCGCGCGTTGACCGGTTGGCAGAGACCGGCATGCGCTTCAACCACTGTTACTCGAACCCGGTATGCGCCCCGAGCCGCGTCAAGATCATGACCGGGAAATCCAATGTCCGCAATTACGTGCACTGGGGCGTTCTCGATCCCGGCGAGAGGACCCTCGGACACATGATGAAAGACGCAGGCTATGCCACCTGCGTCGCAGGAAAGTGGCAGCTTGAAGGCGGGGGAACGTTCGCGCCCGAGACACGGGGGGCGGGCACCCTCCCCCGGGACGCGGGATTCGACGAACACTTTTGCTACGAGCTGAAGAGCGGCCAAAAGGACTATTGGAATCCGGTCTTCACCGTCAACGGCCAATCCGTTGAAAAAGAAAACACCTACGGGCCGACGCTGGTCAATGACTACGTCCTGGACTTCATCGACAGCAAGAAGGAAGAGCCTTTCTTCATCTACTATCCGCTGTGGCTCTCGCATGGACCGTTTCTCCCCACGCCGGACAGCGCGGATCGTTCTTCCACTGCTTCACAGAAGAACTTCGAGGACATGGTTGCCTACATGGACAAGCTGGTGGGCCGTGTCGTCGACAAGCTCGACGAAGCCGGCATCAGGGAAGATACGCTCATCCTGTTCACGGCCGACAACGGATCGCCCGGGGGAGCAAAGGGGGGAATCGTATCTGAACTGCACGGCAGGATGATCGACGGAGGGAAGAGCAAGACCACCGATGCCGGAACGCGTGTCGCCCTCGTCGCCAACATGCCGGGCACCGTCCCGGCGGGCAGCGTCACTGACGACCTGGTCGATTTCAGCGACATGATGCCGACGATGGCCGGTATGACCGGCGCCCCACTGCCCAGTGGCGATGTGATCGACGGCGTCAGCTTCGCGCCACAGCTCCGCGGCAGGCAAGGAAATCCCCGGGACTGGATCTACATGTACAACGAACCGGTTCCCGGTCCCGTGCCCGACCCCACGATATTCGCACGTGATCACCGCTGGAAGCTGTACAGCGACGGCCGACTGTATGACATCAGCAAGGATGTGCTCGAGCAGAATCCTGTTACCCAAGGCGGTAGCGCGGCGCGGGCGAAATTGCAGGCCGTGCTGGATTCGATGCCCTCGGAAGGGCTGAAGATCTACCGTCCCGAAACGGACCCGATGGCGGGCAGGAATACCGGGAGTTTGCAGTAGTCACCGTGGCCCTTGGGGCCGTGCCAGACAAGGAGATCATTTCATGCGATTGTTTTCGAAGTTGATGCTGGTGCTGGCATGCGCCGCAAACGCCTACGGTGCCGACGCGACATCCCCCAATGTCGTGCTCATTTTTGTCGACGATCTCGGCTATTGCGACAGCGAACTCTACGGCTGCGACGCCGTTCCGACACCGAACATCAAGCAAATCGCGGACGAGGGCGCCTTGTTCACCGATGGCTATGTCTCGAGTCCCGTTTGCTCACCTTCCCGCGCCGGACTTCTTACCGGCCGCTACCAGCAGCGCTTCGGGCACGAATTCCTCCCCGGGTTCGAGCCGGAAAACGACGATGGTTTGCCCCTGGAAGAGGTGACGCTGGCAGATGTCCTGAAGGAAGCCGGTTTCGTGACAGGCATGGTCGGCAAGTGGCACCTGGGTTCGCAGGAACGGTTCCATCCGGTCAATCGGGGGTTCGACGAGTTCTTCGGCATCGTCACCGCGGCCGCCGACTATCTTGACCCGACGCGAAAGGACGCCAGGATCATGCGTCGCGCAGGGGCGATTCCGAACGCGGCGGAATCATCGTCGGAAGCCCCATGGAAGGGCCGCGGCAACGACACCGTGATGCTAGGGACCACTCCGGTCGAGGAAGACGACTACCTGACCGACGCCTTTACGCGCGAGGCGGTCGCGTTCATCAACAAGCACAGCTCACGGCCGTTCTTCCTCTACCTGCCGTATACCGCCGTTCACGGCCCGCTCCAGGTCACGCAGGAATACTACGACCGCTTCCCGCACATCGAAGACGAAGGCCGTCGCATCTATGCCGCGATGACATCTGCCCTGGACGACGGCGTCGGGGTTGTCCTGAATGCGCTGGAGGAGAACGGGCTCGAGGAGAACACGCTGGTGGTCTTTCTCAGCGACAACGGTGGCGGAGTTTCCAACGTCAACAGCAACGCTCCGCTTCGGCTGGGCAAGCAGACGATGTTCGAGGGCGGCGTCCGGGTGCCCTTCACCATGAAGTGGCCGGCACAGATCCCGAAAGGCACCGTATACGAACATCCGGTCAGCGCACTGGACATCTTTCCGACGGCTGTCGCCGCCGCCGGCGGGAACGCGCCAACGGATCGAACCATCGATGGCGTTGACCTGATCCCGTATCTCAACGGTTCGAACAGTGACAAACCTCACGAAGAGCTTTTCTGGCGGGCCGGTCCCATATGGGCAGCGAGGGTTGGGGATTGGAAACTGACCTACGCCGCGGACCGATACTGGCTCTACGACCTGTCCAAAGACATCGGGGAAGTCAACAACCTTGCCGACAAGCGACCGGATGTCGTGAAAAGGATCAGGGCAAGCTATGCGCAGTGGAACGCCGGAAACATCGAACCGCTCTGGCCCAGCTTCGCCGCCAAAGACATGCCTGATTTCTCGGTTGATGGCGTCACCGTGAAATGGACCTTTTAGGGCGTCCCACGAAAGCGAATTTCCTGATTCGCGCGCTTGCTCTTGTTCCACTAAGCGTCTGGGCCGGCGAAGCGTATTCGCCCCATGTCGATCATTCCTATCCGACCAATGTCTACTGGGGCGATACGCATGTGCACAGCGCGCTGTCGGGTGACGCCTTCGCCCTGGGCACCCGGTTGGCGCCGGACGATGCGTATCGATTCGCCAAGGGCGAGGTGGTTCGAGCAACGGGCGGCGAAGAAGTTCGCCTGCGCCGGCCGTTGGACTTTCTCATGGTCTCGGATCATGCCGAGAACCTTGGCGTATTGCCTCGACTGGCGGTGGACGATGGCTGGGTGCCGGCAACCGAGGCAAGCCGGCGCTGGGCGCAGGAACTTGCTGCCCTTCCACCGTTGCGGGACGTCCTCCAGGCGAAAGACCTCGATGAATACAATCGCGGTTTCCGGCTCCTGGCCCTGACAAAAGGCGCACACGGCGCCGAATACGGCCTCGACAGACGTTTTCGGCACGCAGTCTGGGAGGGGGTTATCGCAAACGCGGAACGGCACAACGACCCGGGCACGTTCACCGCATTCATCGGCTATGAGTGGAGCGCCCGGGCGGCGCCGAACAAGCCAAACATGATCCACCGAAACGTGCTCTACGAAGGCGGTCCCGACGAGACCCTTCAGGTGGTGCCATTCTCCCGCTTCGACAGCAGTGACCCGGAGGACCTGTGGGCATACCTGCAGGACTACGAGGAGCGGACAGGCGGCAAGGTACTCGCCATCCCCCACAACGCCAACCTGAGCGGGGGCAACATGTTCAGCCTCCGTACGCTTACACGCCAACCCTTCACGAAGGCCTACGCGCAGGCCCGTTCGCGCTGGGAACCCATCGTCGAAGTGACCCAGGCCAAGGGGGACGGCGAAACCCACCCGCTCGTTTCGCCGACCGACGAGTTCGCCGACTACGAGACGATGGGCAGCTTCACCGCTGCGCCGGCCAAGGGCGGCAAGGCTGCGAAAGAACCGAAAGCGCAAGGCAAGGGTCAGGCGGCTTCCGATGAAGTGCAATCGGACCCTGTAGCGCTGGCAGCACAGTCCTATGCCCGTTCCGCCCTGAAGCTCGGCCTGAGCCAGGAAGCAGAACTGGGCGTCAATCCCTTCAAGTTCGGCATGATCGGCAGCACCGATACCCACAATTCGCTGTCGGCAGCCGACGAAAACAACTTCTGGGGCGGTTCGGGGTTGAAGGAACCCAGCCCATACCGCGCGCCGACCCAGGCGGAGTACGTCGCTTCCGGCTATGCGGCCGTATGGGCGACCGAGAACACGCGGGAAGCGCTATTCAGCGCGATGCGTCGCCGGGAAGTCTATGCGTCCACCGGCCCCCGTATCACCGTGCGTTTCTTCGGCGGCTGGGACTACGCGCCCGGGGACGCCGTGAGGCCGGACCTGGTCCGCATCGGGTACGCCAAGGGTGTGCCGATGGGCGGTGATCTCACCCAAGCGCCCGGGGAAAAGGCGCCGAGTTTCCTGATTCGGGCGGTGAAGGACCCGGATGGCGCAAACCTGGACCGGGTGCAGGTGATCAAGGGCTGGCGCGACGCGGATGGCGAGTTGCACGAGAAGGTCCACAACGTGGCCCTGTCCGATGGCCGGGAAGAAGAGGCCGGGGGCGGGGTCAGGCCGGTAGGCAATACGGTGGACCTGGAGAACGCCTCCTATACGAACAGCATCGGCGATCCGGAATTGGCCGTGGTGTGGACGGATCCCGACTTCAGCAAGGGCAAACGCGCCTTCTATTACCTGCGTGTACTGGAGATCCCGACGCCTCGCTGGACGGCGTACGACGCGAAATTCTTTGGATTGACGGATCTGCCCGATGAGATCCCGATGGTGATCCAGGAGCGGGCTTATACATCGCCGATCTGGTATACGCCCTGACGCGGGCATAGTCCTAGGCACAGAACTTGGAAGGCGTAGCGGTCCACAAGAGCGTCGTTGTCGGCAAGGCGGGAGATCGGGATCTCCTCGGAGATCTTTACCTGCCGACCGCTGCGGCCGGGTTGCGCGCGGCCATCGTCGTCGTACACGGCGGCGGCTGGCGCAAGGGCAGGCCGGAGAGTGTCAGGGGATTCGGCGAACTGCTCGGTCGCGCTGGAATCGTCTGCCTGCTGGCGGACTACCGGCTAACGACGGAAGCATGCTGGCCGGCGCAGATCGAAGACGTGAAATGCGCCATCCGGTTCCTGCGGGCCAGTGCCGACTCGCTTGAGGTGGATCCCGAGCGGATCGGTATTGTCGGCGACTCCGCCGGCGGCCATCTTGCACTCATGGCGGCGGTGCCCTGCACGTTCGAAGGCAGCGGGGGACACGCAGCGTACTCGAGCAAGGTCGCCGCGGTAGGTTCGATGTATGGGCCGACGAGAATTGACCGCGGTCGCGCAAATCACGTCGCCCTTATGGGTGAGCGGGCGATCGACGAGGACTACGACAGGGCCAGCCCGATTGCTTACCACCTCAACGACTTTCCGCCGTGCCTGTTGATCCATGGCGTCGAAGACGAGGCGGTACCGGTCTCGAATAGCGTCGATTTCCACGACAGGCTGAATCGACTGGGTCGGCCGGTCGACCTGCACCTGTTCCCCGGACTGGGACACGCGTTCGACCGAAAAACCGCCGAGGAAGGAGCACGCATGGTGGATGTGGCGGATCCGAAGTCCGTCTATGGAAGGACTGTTGTCCGGCTCATCGAGCGGTTCTTCGGCAAGCACCTGTAGCCCGGATATGAATGCGACCGAAGCTGGTCAGTCCAATGACAACCGGCAGCGCGACTTTCGCCAACTCACGAACCGTAATAGATCCAGTGAAAAAACGACGGCGGCAGATGCTGGCCGTTGATGATCGCTTGCACGCCGGACATCGAGGATTAGGAACTCTCGTCGTTGCCATACCGTCTGTAGGGATATACAGTACCGCAGGTGTTCGATAGTCGCACAAACCAACCGATCCGACCGACGGTCGTCGACATCTTCGCCGGCGTCGGCGGATTGGGCCTTGGGTTCGAACAGGCAGGATTCGATGTGATCGGAGCGGTCGAAATCGATCCAGTCCACGCCGCCACTCACTCGTTCAACTTCCCTCATTGCCGGACACTCTGTGTCGATGCCACCAAGACGTGCGGGGAAGAGATTCGCCGACAGTTGTCAGCTCCTATTGACGTAGTGGTCGGAGGCGCACCCTGCCAAGGGTTCTCCATGATTGGCAAACGCGCTCTCGACGATCCGCGGAACCAGCTCGTCCGGCATTTCCTGCGCCTGGTCATCGAGTTGGCACCTTCCGTTTTCGTGTTCGAGAACGTGCGCGGCCTAACCGTGGGGAAGCACCGCCAGCTTCTTGACGAACTGACCGAGGAATTGCAAGAAGCGGGTTACTCAGTAACCCTACCTTGGCAAATCCTGAATGCACGAGACTACGGCGTTCCGCAGGACAGGCAGCGCCTCTTTCTGCTGGGTTCCAAGGGACCACGGCCTCCCAACTACCCTCCGCTGGAGATTCTCTCACCAGCGCCGACCTGCCGCGACGCCCTCGACGACTTACCGAACGCCGAAGATTTCAACGAGTTGGTCGCCTCGGACAGCGTACGTGTCGAACCGCAGACCGTCGGCTTGAGCCACTACGCGCGAGAAATGCGATGTCTTAGCAACGATGCCTGGCACAGCGGCTACGTTCGCGAGTGGGACCCTCAAGTGATGACAGCGAGCAGGAGGACGGCTCACACCGACATCTCCCGGCGACGTTTTAGCGACACGCGCCCCGCGACCGTCGAGCCCATCTCTCGATTCTACAAACTAGCGGGAAATGGCGTCTCCAACACTCTGCGCGCTGGCACCGATTCCGCGCGCGGCGCGTTCACAAGCCCCCGACCAATTCATTATCGCTACGACCGTTGCGTCACGGTGCGTGAAATGGCCCGCCTGCACGGATTTCCGGATTGGTTCCGGTTTCACGTGACGAAATGGCACGGTGCGCGGCAGATCGGTAATTCCGTGCCTCCCCCATTGGCGAGAGCGGTCGCCGTGTCCGTGCGCGACGCGCTCGCGGTCTCGCCAACGCGACCTCCTGACTCTATTCCGCTTGGGACACCTAAACTCCTGAGTATGGACATGACGGAGGCCGCTGCCTATTGGGGCGTGACGGTACCCATCGCCAAGCGCGACCGAAAGAGCGGCGCCAAGAAACGAAAGCAGATGGACATCGAGCGTCAACGTGCCGCCGCTAGCACATGAACCGCTATCAGAGGATCATCGAACGAGTCTTCCTAGACCGATACCATCCCGGTGATGTCGAGGTCCCCTTCCTTAGGCAAGATTTGATCGACGTCGCGCAAAGTCTCGGTATTCCCGTTCCGAGAAACTTGGGAGATATTCTCTACGCGTTCCGTTACCGCACCGAGTTGCCAGAATCTATCACCAGCACAGCACAAGCCGGAATGGAGTGGACCATCCGCGGTACGGGACAGGCCGCATACAAGTTTAGTCTGGTGACCGTCAACCGAATCGTGCCCAATCCCCTGCTCATGACGATCAAGATTCCCGACGCCACCCCCGAAATCGTCTCGGCGCATGCCATGTCGGATGAGCAAGCGCTGCTCGCCAAGATCCGCTACAACCGATTGCTGGATGTCTTCCTAGGCGTGTCAGCGTACTCACTACAGAATCACCTCAGGACGACTGTGAAATCCATCGGTCAGATCGAAGTTGACGAAATCTACGTCGCCGTCGACAGCAACGGAAGGCAGTTCGTGATGCCAGTTCAGGCCAAGGGAGGCAGCGACCAGTTATCCGTCGTCCAGTCCGAGCAAGACCTCCTTTGGTGTCGGGAGAGACTGCCCGATTTGATCTGTCGGCCCATACTGACGCAGTTCGCCGAAGGGGACTTGATCGCGATGTTCGAGGTCACTCTTGACGACGATGAAATCAAGGTGGTTCAAGAGAAGCACTACCGCCTCGTCCCTGCATCGGAAGTGACTCCAGAGGACTTATCGCGGTACCGTAACTCTATCTGAGAGCCAAGGTTCGTTCTTCGAAAGAGCGAGACGGACACGAACGGAATACTTGATTGATCAGGTATGGCGGCAAGCCGGAAGCTTGTCCGCGCTGACTTCTCCACCTAACCCCATCGTCAGCCTTGGCTGCCCGTCGACTCTGGTAGCATTTCCCATCCAGAGGGGGAGCCAGTGCCCCCAACGGACCCTTCCGTCAGGCGAAGGAGCACAAGCGTTCGGAACCAGGTGCCGTTACACCTGCGGATCGAAACCTCCACCCAAACACTCGTGAGGTGCCATGAGATGGCAATTTCAAGGGAAATTCAGGAGCGCACACGAACCCTAGCCAAGGACGTGCTCGACACCTTTGACGAGGTGTCGAGCGAAGCAGGGAGAGAACTTGCGTCACCTCCGCCCGACCCTCGGAACGTCCTGGCTGCTCCGACCTGGGAGGGAATCCAGGAACTCGAGCGATTGGCAGAGGCCCGTGCCGAGAGCTATCGACACCTCTCCCGCGAGCCGGCGATCGCGCGCGTGGTAGCGCTCAAAGCCGGAGAGCGCTTGACCTATTTCTTTTGTCGCTGCGCCAGTTTCCTGCAGGGGGTGGTGAGTTATGGGACACCCTTGGGGCGCTTAGCTTCGCTGCCCGTAGGTGACGAATGGGAGTTGCCGGACGGCGACGTTCTGGAGGTTGTCGAGAAGGCTTCGCTCATTCCAATACGAGATGAGGGCGGGTGGGACTCGAAGAACACTGCAATACACCGGATCTCAGTTCGACCTTACTCTGTCGAGTCTCTTCGAGCGATCCTTGCAAGTGTTGCGGCCGAACCAGTCGATGTACTTCAACAACAGCTTGATGAAGAAGCACAATCAGACAACCTAGT
>JAPPGA010000062.1 GCA_028821515.1 Gammaproteobacteria bacterium
CAGCGCCCCGGCACGCCGGGGGGAATACTTCCATGGAACAAATGTCTCGGGGAGCACTCGGCGACCCGGGACAGTTGTTGCATGGTCGACGAGCGGGGCCGGGCCACAGGCGAAGCCGAAGGCGCCGGCTGTGGGGCACGTTCATCGGCTTCCGAGAGAATCAATGCGCGGACCGCTTGTCGGCGTTCGATACGGGCGGCGCGCATCTGCAATCGAACAGCCGCCCGACTCAGTGCAGGACGGGCTTTTTCAGGAAGTCCTTGCGATCCGCCGACTGGATCTTGCACTGCATGACCTGGCCCGACCGCGCGATGGTCAGGGGCACGGTCACCCCGGGGCGGCCGAGATTCCAGATCGCGGACAGCATTTGGGCGAGGGTCGAGACGCGACTGCCGTCGACCTCAAGGACCACGTCGCCCGGCTGCATGCCAGCTTTCGCTGCCGGGCCATGGCGGGAGGCGCCGCTGACCACGAGACGGCGGTCCGACTCCACTGTGGACATTCCAATCCACGGTCTTGGCTGCGCCGGGGAGCGACCGGTGGCCAACAGGTGTTCGAGGGTGTCGTTCAGGAGGTCGATCGGCACCACCATGTTTCCCTGTACCTGTTCTCCGCCGATGACCTCCTGTACCAGCAGGGAACCGACTCCCGCCAGTTTGCCATCCTGTCCCACCAGCGCCGCGCCACCCCACTGCGGGTGCGCGGGCGCCGTGAAAAGGGCCTCGTCGAGCAGGTATTCCCAGTAGCCCGCAAATTCCCGCTTGTCGATCAGTTTGGCCTTCAGCGCATGTGCCGTCCCGCCCTGGCTGATGACGAACACCTGATCACCTTGGTGGCACGCGTCGGCAGTGCCGCGCTGGAGCATCGTGGCATCCAGGGGTTCCACCGCGCGAACGAGCCCGAATCCGGTGATGTGGTCGTACGCCAGGGCGTAGGCGGCCACGGTCCTGCCCGAGTTGGTGGTCAGCCAGATGCTGCTCGCCTCGGCGATCAGGTAACCGATGGTGACGACCAACCCGTCGTCGTCGATGACAACGCCGTTGCCGATGCGTTCAGTGCCGAGAGCGGACGCGGTGAACGCATCGTCCGGAACCTCCGCCCGCAACATGACCACGGCGTTCAGTGCGTCGTCGAGATCGAAGCTCACGTCATCGGCACCAGGCTGCAACGCGTCCGGGAACGCCCAATCGCCTTCCGACATTACTTCACTTCTCCATCCGCGCCGCGCCAAGCGGTCCATGATCCCGCTTTTCGAAAGCGTACGCCATTCGTCGGCATGCAACCTACGACAAAACAGGGTTCCTAATGCGAATCGGAAGCCCGGTAGGCGCGCCAGCCGCCGAAGCGTGTGATCTCGGCGGCCCCGGTTACGGCGCGCGGTTCGGCGATGAAGCCCGCAACCCACGCGCCATCGGCCAACTCGATCCTGCCGAGCCCCAGGGGTGGGGCAACGCCGGCGAGGAAGGCGCCGACGGCAGATGTCGGCAGCGACCAGACTTCCACCTCGATCGCTGCGCCGCCGGACGCATCGCGAATGAGTGCCGGGCGCTTCCCGTCCGGCAACGCGTAGAGACGGTACTGATCTTTGGTGCGCCCGCTGCGGACGAGATAGCCGCCGAGTCGCGCCAACTCGCCGTTCAGCGGCTGTCCCGAAAGGTGCGCGCCACACACCGCGATATGGGTTTCTCCGGGACGCCCTCCGGCGGCAACCGATTCGCCCAGCAAACGCGCGCCGTAGTCCAGCAACGCATGGTCCCGGCCCGCCGGCGCGATCAACGTGACCCCGAAGGACAGACCGTTCGGCAAACTGCCGGCGGGGATGGCCAGTGCGCAGAGGTCGAGCAGGTTGGCGAAATTAGCGAAGATGCCAAGCCGGCTGTTCGTCCCGACGGGGTCGCGTTCCACCTCCCCGATCGTGTATATGGTTGGCGCCGTCGGCAGAATCAACACGTCCACTGCCTCGAACATGCGGGACGCTTCGCGCTTGAGTCCGGCCAGTTCGTATTGCGCCTGGAACGCGGAAGCGGCCGTTGGCACCGCGCCATCCGAGATGATGTCCCTGGTGACCGGATGCATGTCGTCGGAGTGACGCGCCATGAAATCCTCCAGTACGGCGAACCGTTCCGAGAGCCACGGACCTTCGTAGAGGAGACGGCCAGCCTTGAACAGAGGGGCGGGGTCGATTTCGACCTGGGCGTCACTCACAGACGCAAGGAACGCACGGTAGGCCGAGGCATGATCCGCGTCGCAGGCGGATAAGCGGTCGGGATCGATCACGCCGGCGCGGGGTCGCGTGACATCGAAGCCGGCGAAATCGATTCGCCGCGAATACGCATCATCGGGATCGAAACCGCCGGCCACGCCGGCAACAACGCGCGCGTCCGCAACCGACCGTGTGAAAACCGAAACGCAGTCCAGCGTCCGGCAGGCCGGGACCACGCCCCGCGCCGACCACCAGCCGAACGACGGCTTGAAACCGACCAGGCCGTTGAACGCCGCAGGAACCCGCCCGGATCCGGCGGTGTCGGTGCCAAGGGCGAAACTGCACATGCCGAGTTTCACCGCGACCGCCGAGCCGCCGCTGCTGCCCCCGGCGATGTAGTCGGGATCGATGGCGTTGCGCATCGCGCCGTAGGGGGAACGGGTCCCCACCAGGCCGGTGGCGAACTGGTCGAGATTCGTCTTGCCGAGAGGAACCGCGCCCGCGGAAAGCAGCTGGTCCACGACTGTTGCCGATGCTTCCGGCACGTAGGAGTACGCGGGACATGCCGCCGTTGTCGGACAGCCCGCGAGGTCGATGTTGTCCTTGATCGCGAAGGGTACTCCCCAGAGTGGATGGACAGCCGGATCGAGCGTCCCGAGCCGTTCGAGACACGGCGCCAATGCGGCTTCGTCGAGCAGGTGTATCCACGCGCCGCGGTCCTCGCCCCGCCTGATGGCTTCGCCGACGTAAGCAAGAACTTCACGGGGCGCAACGGCGCTTGTCCCGTATGCCTCGGCCAATCCTGTTATCGAAAGATCCATCTCGCCCCGCTTGGCGTTCATGCCGGCTCGATCACCGCGAGTCTCTGTCCCGGTGCGACCAACTGGCCCCTGGACACGGAAAGGGCAACCTTCCCCGCCACCGGCGCCCGAATCTCGAACTCGGATTTCATCGCCTCCACGACGACCAGCACGTCGTCCCGGGACACCGTCTCCGAATCGCGCACGGACCAGATGGAACCCGCCATCGGGCTGGTGACCACCGTGGCGCCCGGCGCCACCTGCGCTTCGCCGTCCTCCATAGCTCCATCAGCAAGGGTCGTTTCAAATGTCAGCAGCCCCCGTTCGCGCCAGCCAGCCAGTTCCGCATCGAAGGCGCGCTTGCGAGTCTCGGTGAAGGCATTGATTCCGCCCGCGTTCGCATCGAGGAATCGCACGTACTCGCCGTAGTCGAACCGGCTGGAACGGATATCGAGCTCGAGTTCGCCGCGCGGGAACGCCTCACGCATTTCGAGCAGGGTTTCTGCGTCGACCTCGTAGAATCGTATCTGGTCGAATGGACGCAGCAGCCAGTGCTCGTCGAACGCAGAACCGATCCGGTGCCGGTTCCAGACCTGCAGGGTCCTGCCCACGAACTGGTAGCCGCCCGGCCCTTCCATGCCGTAGATGCAGAGGTAGGAACCGCCGATACCGACGGAGTTCTCCGCCGTCCATGTGCGCGCCGGGTTGTACTTGGTCGTCACCAGCCGATGCCGGGGGTCGAGGGGCGTTGCCACGGGCGCCCCCAGGTACACGTCGCCCAGGCCCATCACGAGATAGCTGGCGCCGAATACGATGTCCTTCACGGCGTCCGCGTCGTCGAGTCCGTTGATGCGGCGAATGAACTCGATGTTGTCCGGGCACCAGGGCGCGTCTTCGCGAACGACGCGCATGTACCGCTGCACCGCTTCCCTGCACGCGGGATCATCCCACGACATCGGCAAGCGGACGATGCGCGACTCCGGCGCCATGCCGTCGATGCGGTCAGTCTCTTCCAGCATGGGCACGAGCCAGGCGGCGAGGGATTCGGCATTCCAGCGGGTCCGGTCGAAGCGAATCTGCAACGAGCGAATGCCGAGCGTGCTCTCGACGATACCCGGTACGGCTTCCGCCTCGAGCCGCGCGGCGAACGCGTGCGCCCTCAGGTGCAGGGCGATATCGAGCACATGGGGGCCAAACTCGACCAGCAGCCATTCCTGGCCGGCCCGGCGAATGACAAAATCCGAACTCCCCCGAGATCCCCCCGCCGAGTGAATGACGGGTTCCTGCCTGACGGCAACGGCAGGCGCGGCGGGGAAGCGGTCCAGGTTATCGATATAGGCGTTGTGTTCCTCTTCGAGCCGTGCAGCTTCGGCCTCCGTGACCGGCACGAACCGGACGGTATCGCCAGGTGCGAGTTGACCAAGTTTCCACCGATCGGCGTTGACCACCGCCGCAGGGCACACGAAACCGCCCAGGCTCGGACCATCCGGCCCCAGGATGACGGGCATGTCTCCGGTGAAGTCGATGCTGCCGAAGGCGTACGCCGTGTCGTGAATGTTCGAGGGATGCAGGCCCGCCTCGCCGCCGTCCGGCCGCGCCCAGGCGGGTTGCGGTCCGGTAAGCCGCACCCCGGTGCGGCTCGAGTTGTAGTGCACGGTCCACCGGGCCGCGAGGAACACCTCCATATCGTCCTCGGTAAAGAAGTCCGGGGACGTGTGCGGGCCCATGATCACGCGGACGGTTGTGCGCGCGCCATAGCCGGGACGCCGTTCCGCCGGGAGCGCCGCCGCTTCCGCGTTCGCCGAGTGGATGCGTATCGTGTCGCCGGCGCGGAGGGCCCTTCCATTGAAACCTCCGATTCCGCCGAGTGCGAAGGTGGCAGTCGAGCCCATCACGACCGGGACATCGATGCCTCCCGCCACCAGCAGATACGCACGGACGCCGCCCGCGATGCGTCCGATGTGCAGCGTCTGTCCGCGCTCGACATCGAACGGCGCCCACGGCGCCAGGAACTCACCGTCGAGATCAGCGTCACAAGCAGGGCCCGCAATCACGCAGGTGGTGGCGGTGTTGAATTTCAGTTGCGGCCCCTGGACGACCATCTCGAGGCCCGCCGCGTCTGGCGCGTTACCCATCAGGCGATTGCCGAGCCGAAACGAAAGATCGTCCATCGGACCCGAGGGCGGCACGCCGACGTTCCAGTATCCCTGCCGGCCGGGCCAGGACTGCACGGTGGTCGCCGCGCCCCCTTCCAGTACATCGAAGCTCGCCGGCACGTAGTCCAGTTCGTCCAGGCTGGCCGTGGTCATCCGGGCTTCCCGAAACGCCGGAATCTCCAGTGCGTGGGCGAGGTAGTCCAGGTTGGTCTCGATGCCGCAGATGCTGCTGTCGCGCAACGCCGCCGACAGCGCATCCAGGGCGTCCTGACGCGTCTGCCCGTGACATATGACCTTTGCCAGCATGGGGTCGAAGTACGATGAGACACTGGCGCCGGAGCGCAACCACGTATCCACCCGCAGACCCTCTCGCGACGGAAACTCCGCGTGGGAGACATCGCCCGGCGTCGGCCGGAAAGCGTGGTTCGGATCTTCCGCATAGACCCGGGCCTGTACCGCATGGCCGGACGGGCGGGACGCGAGTTGAGAGAGAGGCGGGAATGACCCCGCCGCCAGCCGCAGCATCCACTCGACGAGATCGACGCCGTAAACGCACTCCGTCACGCCGTGCTCCACCTGCAACCGGGTGTTTACCTCCAGGAAGTAGAAACGCCGCGCCTCGGCGTCGTAGAGAAACTCAACCGTACCGGCCATTCGATATTCCACGCTGGCAAGGAGTGCGCGGGCTTGCCTGCACAGTTCCTCACGCACCGCCGGCGTCAGATTCGGCGCCGGACACTCCTCGATGACTTTCTGGTGCCGGCGCTGCAGCGTGCAGTCCCGGTCGCCGACGATCAGAACGTCGCCGCAGCCATCGCCGAACGCCTGCACTTCCACGTGCCGCGGCGCCGCGATCAGCTTCTCCAGGTACAGGTCGTCATCGCCGAAGTTGGCGGCCGCAAGGCGCCGGATGCGGCCGAACATCTCTTCCAGGTCGGCTTCGCCGTCCGCACGGCGCATGCCGATGCCGCCGCCTCCCGCCGTGCTCTTCAGCATCACCGGATAGCCGATACGTTCCGCCTCGTGCAACGCATCCTTCACGCTTTGGAGAAGCCCGCTGCCCGGCATGAGATCGACGCCCGCGCGCTCCGCGATGGCGCGGGCTTCGTGTTTCAGTCCGAAGCGCCGGATGTGCTCCGGCCGCGGCCCGATGAAGACCACGCCGCGCTCGGCGAGCCGTTCCGCGAAACCCGCGTTTTCACTCAGGAAGCCGTAACCCGGATGCACGGCTTCGGCACCGGTGCGTTCGATTATCTCGAACAGCTTGTCCTCGTTGATGTACGTGTCGCTCGCGCCACCGTCTCCCAGTGGGAAGGCTTCGTCCACCGCGGACAGGTGCAGCGAGTCGCGGTCGGACTCGGCGTATACCCCTACACTATGGATGCCCATTTGCCGCAGAGTGCGCGCTATGCGTACGGCGATGGCGCCCCGGTTGGCGATCAGCACGCGGTCGAACATGTCAGCGCGACCAGGTCGCGAGTTCGATAGGCGTCGGGTTGTAACCATTGCAGGGATTGTTGAGCTGCGGGCAGTTCGAGATCAGCACCAGCACGTTCATCCGCGCCCTGAGTTCGACGTACTTCCCCGGCGCGCTGATGCCGTCCTCGAAGGTCAGGCCGCCCGCCGGAGTCACCGGCACGTTCATGAAGAAATTGATGTTGTGGGTCAGATCGCGCTTGGTGAGCCCCCACTTCGTGTGCGTGTTGACGGCGAGCAGCCAACTGTCCCGGCAGGAGTGCATAGTCTTTTTCTCAAGGGCATAGCGCACCGTATTGCTCTCGCCCGCGCAGGCACCGCCGAGGGTGTCGTGGCGGCCGCAGGTGTCCGCGACGATGTCCAGCATCGGGTTGCCTTCGTCGGAAACCAGGGTCGTCCCCACGGTGAGGTACAGGTTGCGCTGTTCGCGCACCGTGTCGAAGGCGCTGTACCGCTCGTGCGGGCGATCGGCGTTGAAGAACAGCGTGTCGACCGCCTGGTTGCCCTTGAGGTCCGTGATGCGGAACGTCTCGCCCGCCCTGACCTCCTCCATCCAGTAGTCGCCGGCACCGACGACTTCGACGCGATACGCGTCTCCCGCCGTACGATTGCTTTCACGCATCATGACGATTCTCCCGATCCCAACAGGTACAGCGCGTTGTTCAGGAAACCCCGGCCGTTCTCTTCCCGCGAGAGATGGCACGGATCGTCATCGGCAACCGGCGGCGCCAATCCGACCGCGTACTCGATCGGTTTCCTCGGGTATTCTGGCGACGCGTCAAGTGGATGCGGACAGGTGTGCATCAGCACCAACGTATCCATCTCGAAGCGCAGGGTCAGGCTGGCGCCCGGCGGCGAATGGCCCTCCGCCAGGGCCATGTCGCCGTCCTCCGTGACGTCCACCCGGCTGAACCAGTTCACGTTCGCCGCCATGTCGCGCCGCCCGAGCCCGTACTTTCCGAGTTCGATGAGGAAGCAGTCGCGGCCGTTGCGGTAGTAGTCGTTGCGCGCTTCCTGGTAGTCCCGGGTCCCCCACTTGCCCGCCACGATCCCGGCATTGCAGGTTCCGCTCGACGCGTCGTGCCAGCCGACGCTGTCCGCCGTGACCGAGCAGAAGATCCGACCCATGTCCGAATAGAGGCAGTGACCAGCGGTCAGCTTGAAGGTGTGCTGGCACTTCAGGGTGTCCGGAAGATTGAGCCGCTCCAGCGGGTTGGCCGGGTTGTAGAACAACATGCCGACGTTGCCGCCACCCTCGATGTCGGTAAGTTCGAGCGTCGTTCCCCCGCGCGCCAGGAACGACCAGTGTCGCCCGCCCGGCAACGTGTCCCGATACGTGTTCGCCTCGCTCATGCGTCTTTCTCCCCTATGCGATTCCCGTGTCCGGTCGCTACAACACGGACTCCGCCTGCCCATTTCCGTTGTTCCGGTTCCTCGTCACCGGCACATCGTAGGTGATGGTGGCGCCGTAGGCTTCCGGCGCCTGCGGGTCCACGCGCACCTTGTCGAAGACGAGCAGCCGCGTCCCCAGCCGGAATCCTTCCGACAGGTCGTGGGTGATCATCAGTACCGTGAGTTTGAGTTCCCTGTACAACTCGCGCACGAGTTCGTGCATGTCGGAGCGAATGCCCGGGTCGAGCGCACCGAACGGCTCGTCCAGCAACAGGATTTCCGGACCGGTGATCAGCGTCTGGGACAGCGCCAGCCGCTGCTGCATTCCCCCTGACAGTGCATCGGGATAGGCCTTCGCGGACGGCAACAGCCCCACGCGGTCGAGCATCTCCTCGCACTGCTCTACCTCCTCCCGCCGCCTGCGGCCCAAGCTTCGGCAAAGAAACTTCGATCGGCGCAGTTCCAGCCCAAGCAGCACGTTCTCCAGGACCGTCAGATGGGGAAATACGGAATAACGCTGAAACACCACGCCGCGATCCTTGCCGGGTTCCGGCGAGAGCGGCTCGCCGCCAACGAAGATCGTGCCCCGGGTCGGCTGCTCCTCGCCGAGCAGCAGCTTGAAGAACGTTGTCTTGCCGCAGCCGGATGCGCCCACCACCGTGACGAACTCGTTTCGCTCCACCGTGAGGTTGATCCGTTCCAGGACTGCGGTGTCCGCGTAGCTCTTCCACAGCTGCGAGACGCGAATGAGTGCTCCGCTCGTCATCGGCTCGTCCCGTACCACGGAAACAGGAACGCATTGAGCCTGCGGAAGCCCACATCCAGCAGGAAGGCGAGCAGCGTGATCCATGCCACGTAGGGCAGGATGACGTCCATGGCGAGGTAACGGCGCACGAGGAAGATCCGGTAGCCGAGACCCTCCGTCGAGGCGATGGCCTCCGCCGCGATCAGGAACAGCCAGGCGGCGCCCAGCGAAAGACGCACGGCGTCTATGAGCCTCGGCAACACCTGGGGCGCGACGACCCGCACGACGATCTGCCAGGTGTTCGCATCCAGCGTCTGCGCCTTGACGATCTGCTCCCGCGGCAGTTCCCGCACGCGCTGCTCGAGGTCGCGCATGATGAACGGCGCCGTGCCGAAGACGATCAGCACCACCTTGGCCAGTTCGCCCAGGCCGAACGTGATGAACAGGATGGGCAGAACGGCCATGGGCGGGATCATCGAGATGACCCGCACCAGCGGCGACCACGTCGCGGAGAACCACGGGATCAGCCCGTTCAGGATGCCGAACGTGAATCCGGCCAGCGCGCTGACTCCGATGCCGATGAACAACCGCTGGAGGCTCGCCCCCGTATCCGCCCACAGGAGGATGTCGCCCGTGCGCACACTCGGCTTGAAAGCCATGCGGTGTATCGCGTCGGCGAACGACTCCACGCTCGGCAGCAGCTTGTCATTCGGATTGGCCTCGAGCCTCAGGTCCGAGAAGACCAGGTAGACGACGACGAGCGCCGCGAACGGCAGGGCCGCGACGATGAGCGCCGCGCCCCTGCTCGGGCGGAGGTTGATGAGACGCATGGTGCTGCGGCTCCCCCAACGGGAGAGTGCCGGCTACAGCTCTCCGTCGGCGGCCATGCTCATGTAGGTGTCGTCGAAACGGAGCTTCACGTTGTCCGTCGAACCGAACACCTTGCCCCCGGGATATGCGATGCCGATGAACTCGCTGTCTGGCGCACCTTCTCCCAGCAGCCCGTGTTTGAACGAGAACGCCGCGACGTTCTCCATGGTCGTCGCGACATCGTCCGAGCGCACGAACTCCACGGCCGGCGCCGCATCGAAGAACATGCGCGTCGCGGCAAGCTGCCCGTTGTATCCGGCAAGGTCCGTACCCGAAGCCGTCGCCATCAGGCTCTTGGCTGCGTCACCCGCATCGCCCGCATCGGACATGATGGCCATGGTCTCGTACCAGGCGCCGGCCAATGCCTTGCCGAGGCGCGGGTCCGCGGCGAGAGTCTCGGTGTTCACTACCAGCATGTCGATGATCTCTCCCGGGATGCTGGCGGAATCGAAGACATTGGTGACATCGGGCATCGCCAGGATCTCTGACAACAGCGGATTCCACGTGACCACCGACGTCACGTCGTCGGTCGTGAACGCCGCCACCATGTCAGCGTCCGAGGTGTTGACCACCCGCACATCCCGCTCCGTCAGGCCGATAGAGTCGAGCGCCCGGGCAAGCGTGTAGTGCGACACGGAGAGTTCCACCAGGTTGACCTGCTGGCCCTCGATGTCGGCAAGCGTTGCGCCGGCACCCTTCAGCAATATCCCGTCGTTGCCGTTGGAGAAGTCACCGACGATGAGTGCCGTCGAATCCACGCCGCCCGCCGCCGGAATCGTCAGCGCATCCATGTTGGTCATGGTGCAGCCGTCGAAGGCCCCGGCCGTGTATTGATTGATGGATTCGATGTAGTCGTTGAACTGCACCACCTCGATGGTGATGCCGTATTTTTCCGCCCACCTGTCGACGATGCCGGCATCGGACGCATAGCCCCACGGCATCCATCCGACATAGATGCTTCAGGCGATCCTGTAGTCATCCTTGGCCGAAGCGGGGAGCGCGAAAGACAACAGCGCTGTCACCACCGCAACACAGAAAGGTCTCAAAAAGCGAATGTTCATGGTTTTCCCTTAAGCCGAAATTCACAGATGGAGACAGGCAATCTCCCGGGCTTTTGTCCCTCCGTGTAACCTCGCTAAAGGGAGAGGCGCCGCCGCAACAGCGGCGGACGCCCACTCCAGGGGAGGCCGAAAGCTCTTGGACCAGACGCCTTGGGGAAGGCCGGAACCCTAGCTTTTCCTATGCGGACTGTTCTGTCCCACGCTGCCTACGGTGCAAGCATCGTGCCAGCGGCCGTGATTGAAGAACACGCGCCCGAAACCGGCGGCTGCGAACACCCGGCGATGTCGGGAACGCCCCGCGGCGCACCAATCTGGTGCGCGCAATGCGCTATTGCAGACCAAGGAGCCTTCAGCCGGGGGAGATACACCGACCGTTGACGCGTATTGAAGTGCCGGCATTTCCTCAGTCGCTGGAGGCGTACCTTTTTGCAGAGAGCCTTCAGCCGGGCGAGCTTGCCCGACCGCTGACGTGTACTACCAACTGTTGCGCAGTTCGCGCAGCCGTATGAACACGTCCTTGGGCGAGGGTTGGTCGGACAGCTCCGGAAATGCCTCCCTGAGCCTTTTGACGACGGTCGGGCTGGTCAGGCGGAAGAAAGTGTTGATCTCCCGCTCCTGGGCGATCGTCGTGACGATCGGATTGCCCGGATCGTGCGTCTTCTCGAGTTCGCTCGAAAGACTGGCCGCCGCCTCGTTGTCGGGCTCCCGGTCCAAGGTAAACCCGAGGTTGTTCAGGATGTAGTCGTGGCCCGGATAGACGAGGGTTTCGTCCGGCAGTTCGTCGAGCTGGTCCGTGAAAGTCTGGTAGAGCTCTTCCGGATGCCCTCCGCCGTGGCAGTTGCCCGCCCCCGCGTTGAACAGCGTGTCGCCACAAAAGAGCGCGGGCGCGTCCGTCTTCGACAACAGGCAAATGTGGCTCATGGTGTGTCCCGGCGTGTCCAGCGCAAGCAGTTCGACGGTCTTGCCGACAGTGACGACATCGCCCGCGCCGAGGCCCACGTCGATGCCGTCGATCCGCGGCCCGGCGTTCCGGTGCGCGAGCAGCTTCGCCCCGGTGGCCTCTATCACCGGTACGTTGCCGCCCGTATGGTCGCCGTGCTCGTGGGTATTGAGGACCTGGGTGATGTCCCAACCACGGTCCTTCGCTCCCGCGAGGCACTTCTCGAAGTCGAGCGGATCGATGGCGAGCGCCTCGCCGGTCTCCGGGCAGGCGATCAGGTAGTTGAAATTCCGCAGGGCGTTGCCCGTCCAGATCTGCTCAACGATCACGTGTTGTCTCCTCTTGGTATGGTTTCACGCCGGGCCGGCGAATCGACGGACACTCTCTTCCCTCGCGCACTCCGCAGCGAACGCGAACAGCGCCTGCAGCGCTTCCCGCGACACTTGTGGATAGTTTTCGAGCAATTGAGCTTCCGTCCAACCTGCCGCCAATAGGCGAAGCAGGAAATCGACTGACAATCTCGTACCTCGAACGACGGGTTTGCCCGACAATATTCCCGGAGAGCTGTGGATGTGATCGTGCCAATTCATCGCTCGAACTCGCGGTCCGTTCGAACCGACATTCTAACGTCCGGTGCGGTGTGCTGGTCGCACGTTCATGGAACACGCCTCCAGCGACGGGAAAATGCCGACACTTCCTCACGCGTCAGCGGTCGGGGAAGCTCCTTTTCTTGCGAGGGACACCCTCGCGCTGCTCTTTCTTGCGAGGGACACCCTCGCGCTCCCGGGGCTGAAGGCTCCTGCTGAAGGCTCCGAGGCACATCTTCGCGGGTGAACCCGAAACACCCATCCGATGAGGTGTATTCAAGCCTGCCGACACGCCCGGCGTTACAATGAGGACCGGGAAGCGCCGCACGAGGAAGAGACTTAAAGGATGTTCGCGGAAGGTTTGTCGATTCGTGGTTTCGACGACGAGGTGTGGCTCGCGATCGAACAGGAAAATCGGCGGCAGGAAGAGCATATCGAACTGATCGCGTCGGAGAATTACGCGAGTCCGCGCGTGCTCGCCGCGCAGGGCAGCGTGCTCACCAACAAGTACGCGGAAGGGTACCCGTCGAGGCGCTACTACGGCGGCTGCGAGAACGTCGATATCGTCGAGCAACTCGCGATCGACCGCGTCAAGGCACTGTTCGGCGCCGACTATGCCAACGTGCAGCCGCACTCCGGGTCCCAGGCGAACGCGGCGGTGTACCTGGCGCTGCTCGAACCCGGCGACTGCGTCCTCGGCATGAGCCTTGCCGACGGCGGGCACCTCACGCACGGGTCGCCGGTCAACTTTTCCGGCAAGCTCTATCGCACGGTGCAGTACGGCGTGGATGCCGACACCGGCGAAGTGGACTACGACGCCGTGCAGGCCCTCGCCGAGGAGCACCGGCCGAAGCTCCTCATGGCGGGATTCTCAGCTTATAGCCGGAAAATGGACTGGGAACGGTTCCGCGAGATTGCCCACGGCGTGGACGCGTACCTGGTCGTCGACATGGCGCATGTTGCGGGACTCATCGCCGCCGGGCTGTATCCGAATCCGGTTCGCATCGCCGACGTCACCACCTCCACCACGCACAAGACGCTGGCCGGCCCGCGCGGCGGCGTCATCCTCTCCCACGCCGGCGCGGGCCTCGAGAGACGGCTCAACTCGGCGCTGTTCCCCGGCTCCCAGGGCGGCCCGCTTATGCACGTCATCGCCGCCAAGGCAGTGTGTTTCAAGGAGGCGGCGACGGAGGAGTTCCGTCAATACCAGGAGCGCGTGCTGGCCAATGCCCGGACCATGGCCACCGGTTTCATCGAAAGGGGCCATCACGTCGTGTCCGGTGGAACCGACAATCACCTGTTCCTCGTCGACCTTACGGCCAAGGGCATTACCGGCAAGGCCGCGGACGCCGCGCTCGGGCGCGCCAACATTACCGTCAACAAGAACGCGGTACCCAACGATCCCCGGTCACCGTTCGTCACCTCGGGCCTGAGGATCGGCTCGCCCGCCGCCACGCGCCGCGGATTCGGCGAGGACGAGTTCCGAACGCTCACCACCTGGATGTGCGACATACTCGACGACATCGACAACGACAACATGATCGCGTCGGTGCGGCTCAAGGTCCTCGACCTCTGCCGGGCCTTTCCCGTGTACGCCGCCAGCGGCTGACCATGCACTGTCCGTTCTGCGGTGCCGACGACACCAAGGTCATCGACTCCCGGCTGGTCGCCGAAGGCAACCAGGTGCGCCGCCGGCGCCAATGCCTCACCTGCGCGGAGCGCTACACCACCTACGAGACGGCGGAGCTCGTCATGCCGCGCATCATGAAGAGTGACGGCAGGCGCGAACCATTCGACGAAGACAAGCTGACAAGGGGCATCAACCGCGCCCTGAGAAAGAGGCCCGTGAGTCGCGAGGACGTGGAAAATGCCATCAACCGCATCAAGCACAAGCTGCGCACCACCGGCGAGCGCGAGTTGCCGTCCCGGGTGGTTGGGGAAGCCGTCATGGCGGAGCTTCGAAACATGGATGGCATCGCCTACATCCGCTTTGCCTCGGTGTACCGGGACTTCCAGGATGTACACGACTTCTCCGAGGTAGTGCGGGACCTGAATACGGTACGCGACTGATGATCTCGGCGGCCGACCGCCTCTACCTTCGCGCGGCGATCGAACTGGCGGAACGCGGACTCTATACCTCGACGCCAAACCCGCGCGTCGGGTGCCTGCTCGTACGAGAAGGTAAGGTGATCGGACGCGGCTGGCACATGTGGCGCGGCCAGGCGCATGCCGAGGCCGCCGCGCTGGCGGATGCCGGGACACAGGCCCCCGGGTCTGCCCGGCCCGCCGAGAACGCTACCGCCTACGTCTCCCTGGAACCGTGTTCGATTCACGGCGAAACCCCGCCGTGCGCCGACACCCTGATCGACGCCGGCATTCGACGCGTGGTGGCGCCCATGCCCGATCCGAACCCAAACGTGAACGGCCAGGGTTTCGCGCGGCTGCGCGACGCCGGCGTGCAGGTGGACATCGAAGAGATGCCGGAAGCCGTCGAACTGAATCCAGGGTGGGCAAAACGAATGTCCACCGGACGACCGTGGGTGCGCCTGAAGACGGCCATGTCCCTGGACGGCCGCACCGCCTTGGCAAGCGGCGAGAGCCGTTGGATTACCGGCGAGGCCGCGCGGGCCGACGTGCAGTACTGGCGCGCCAGGAGCTGCGCCATCGTGACCGGAGCCGGTACCGTGCGGGACGACGATCCGAGGCTCACGGTGCGCGACGCACGGTTCTCCGCTGACAGCCGAACCAGGCAGCCGCTCAGGGCCGTCGTGAGTTCGCGCGGCAACATTTCCGAGGATGCCGCAGTGTTCACAGCCGGGGGACGGTCACTGATCGCCTGCGGCAGGTACGGACCACACGACCATCCGCATGCCGAGGTGTACCGTCAGGACGCGGAACAGGTCGACCTCTCCCTTCTGATCGACGAACTCGGCGCCCGTCAATGCAACGAGGTCATGGTCGAAGCCGGCCCTGTCCTGACCGGCGAGTTTCTTGCTCAGGGCCTGTGGGACGAATGGATCCTCTATGCCGCCCCCAAGTTTCTCGGCAGCGACGCACGGCCGCTGGCCGAATTCAAGCTCTCACGCCTGGCCCAGGCCGTTGCGGGTAGAATCGCGGAGACTCAGATGATCGGCGAGGACTTGCGAATCGTCGTTCGCAAATAGCCGCATGGCCGACGAAAAACCGGAACAACGCACACTCAATGGAAGTGGCAAGCGCTTCGCGATCATCGCGGCGCGCTTCAATCAGTCCGTGGTCGATTCGATGATCGCCGGGGCGCTGGACGTCCTGGAAAAGCACCAGGTCGACGTGGAGAGCGTACCGGTGATACGTGTGCCCGGCTCATTTGAACTGCCCCTCGCGGCCAAATCCTTCGCCGAGCGCCACGCGGACACCGATGCGGTGATCGCCCTCGGCGCCGTCATCCGGGGCGAAACGGCACACTTCGATTTCGTCGCCGGACAGTGCGCGAGCGGGCTGCAACGCGCAGCGCTCGATACGGGAACGCCCATGGTGTTCGGCGTGCTGACGACGGACACCATGCAACAGGCCATCGAGCGCGCCGATCCGGCAGCCGGAGACAAGGGCGGCGATGCCGCACGCGCGGCGCTGGAGATGGCCGATCTCCTGGCCCGCCTCTAATGTCCACATGGCCGCGCCGGCACGCAAGACGCGCGCTGGTACAGGCGATCTACCAATGGCAGATCGCCGCGCACGACCCCGACGAGATTCGATCCCAGTTCGTCGGCAGCGGAACCTTGAAAAAGGCCGACACGGCTTTCTTCGACCGGTGCCTTGACGGCGTCATCGCCGAGTGCAAAGACCTGGACGCCGCGTTCGCTCCTTACCTCGACCGCAAGGTCGGCGAACTCAACCAGGTCGAGCGGGCCATTCTCCGTGCCGGGACCTTCGAACTGCGCGCCTGCCCGGACGTTCCATTCAAGGTCGTGCTCGACGAGTACATCAGCCTCGCCAGGACCTTCGGTGCACAGGACAGCTACAAGTACGTAAACGGCGTGCTGGACCGCGTAGCGCGCGACCTGCGGCCGGAAGAAACCCAATGAACGAGTTCGAGATCATCGATCGGATCACGCAGATCCTCGGGCGCGCAGCGCGCGCCGAATCCGTGCTCGTCGGTCCGGGAGACGACGCCGCCGTCGTGTCCGTTCCGCCCGGATTCGAACTCGCGGTGACGACGGATACGCTCGTCGCTGGCCGTCACTTCCCCACGGACGCCCCAGGAGACCTTGTCGGGTGCCGGGCCATGGGCGTCAACCTGTCCGACCTGGCGGCGATGGGCGCGAGCCCCAGCTATTGCGTTGTGTCCCTGACCATTCCCCAGGCGGATATCCCATGGATCGAGGCCTACGCGCGAGGTATCGCCGAGTACGCAAAGCGCTACGGCGCTTCCATAGTCGGCGGCAATATTGCGCGCGGACCCCTCGCCGTTTCCGTCACGGCGCACGGACTCCTCCCCGCCGGCGAACACCTGCTGCGCTCCGGCGCGCAGGCGGGTGACATGGTCTTCGTCTCCGGCACGCTTGGCGCTGGACACGCGGCGCGGCTGGCCAACGATCCCCGCTTCTACCGCATCGAACCGCGCATCGATCTGGGCCAGGAGTTGCGGGGGTGGGCGACCGCCGCTATCGACATCTCCGACGGACTGTTGGCGGACCTCGGACATGTCTGCCGTGCGAGCGGCGTTGGGGCGCGGTTAACGCTCGAAGCAATGCCTGTCGCGGAGGGGATCGAGCCGGAGACCGCAATCACCTGCGGCGACGACTACGAACTCCTGTTCACCGCCAGGGAACGGCCCGACGTGGATGAACCGATCACCGCGATCGGCGAAGTGGTCGAGGAAGAAGGCATCACCGTTCTTGATCTGGGTCGTGCCGTAGCGATAGACAAGTCAGAGGGATACCGGCATTTCTAGCCAGCCCAGCGTCATCGGGACAGCCGATCTCCGCAAGCCCGACATGTTCGTCGCCACGGGTTTCGGTATTGGTCTGCTACCGGGCGCACCCGGCACTTATGGCTCGTTGCTCGGCGTGGCTACCTGGTGGTTGGCGTTCGCGCAGGCGCCGCTAGCCGTTCAGTTATCGAGCGCCGCCCTGCTGATCGTTGCCGGCACATGGCTGCTGCACCGCCTCGGTGCGAAGCGCGGCATCGGCGATGACCCGGCCATAGTTCTCGACGAAATAGCGGGCATGTGGCTGACACTGGCATTACTCCCGCCGGACGTTCTAGTCATGGCATCAGGGTTCCTGCTGTTCCGCCTGTTCGACATCGTCAAACCCTGGCCGGTGTCATGGGCGGACAACCGCGTTCCGGGTGGATTCGGAGTAATGCTCGACGACATTGTCGCGGGGGTCCTCGCCGCCATCGCGGTGCATGTCGTGATGTGGCATCTCGGTTAGAGTCAAGAAATGCGGTTCACCGCCGCGTCCGCCAGTTCCACGAGCGGTCCGTCAGACAGGCCAAGAGACTCCAGGTGACCCAGGGCGCTTTCGTGCGCCTCCATTGCCATCGCCCGCGCGCGATTCAGGCCCACAGCGGCAGGCACCGTGTTCTTGCCCTGATCCGTATCGGAGCCTGCATTCTTGCCCAACGTCTCGCTTGACTGCGTCACGTCGAGGATGTCGTCGACGATCTGAAACGCCGCGCCTACGGCTTCGCCAAAGGCAGTCAACGACTGGAAACGCGGCGCGTCGATGTCCGGTTCGGCGGTCAGGCCGCCCAGTTGAACCGAGGCCCGAAAGAGCGCGCCCGTCTTGGTTGCGTGCATCTGCAGGATCTGGTCGATCGGCAGGATATCTCCTCCCGTGGCGGCGATATCGAATGCCTGACCGCCCACCATGCCCGGCCAGCCCACCGCTGCGGCCAGCAGTCCGATCATCCGCACCCGGGTCGGCGGGGGCACGCTCTCGGCGCCCGCCAGCACCTCGAAGGCGAGGGCCTGCATCGCGTCGCCGGCCAGAATGGCCGTCGCCTCGTCGAACGCCGCGTGACAGGAGGGCCGGCCGCGACGCAGATCGTCGTCGTCCATGGCCGGCAGGTCGTCGTGTATCAGGGAATAGGTGTGAAGAAACTCAACGGCTGCTGCGGGATCGAGCGCATCCTCCATGGAACCGCCCAGCGCCACGCAGGTCCCACAGACGATCGCCGGACGCAGGCGCTTTCCGCCGCCCAGCGCCATGTAGCGCAACGCCTCCACCAAGTGCGGAGCGATGTCCGAGTTCCGGGGTAGATGACTTTCGAGGGCTGCTTCTATTGCGGACGCGAACTTCGCGCGGTCAAAGGTCATCTTCGCCTGTGCCGCTGTCCGGTACGGGCACCTCCGTGCCGTCCTGGAGCAGCGCCTTCACGCGTAGTTCCGCCTGCTCGAGGACCGTCTGACAGTGGCGGGCGAGGCGGACACCGCGCTCGAAGGCGCGCAACGACTCCTCGAGGCTGAGAGATCCGGTCTCCATCTTCTCGACAAGCCCTTCGAGTTCCGCGAGGGCTTGCTCGAAGTCGATGGAGGCTTCGTTCGAACCTTCCTCGACCGTATCGTCCGTCGCGTCACTCACCCTGACGATCCGAAGGTTGGAGAACCGTACAACCGGGGCAGCCTGCCCGCCATTTGCCCAAACCCGGCGTCACCGGCTCTCCGCCTGACCGTTTGTCTCGGCCGCTTCGTCCAGTGCCGACTCGAAGTTCCGGCCCGAGACCGAAAACCATTGGGCGGTATCGTCATCAAGGTCGATCAACCCCATATGACGGAGCTGGAAAAACTCGCCGCGAATCTCCCATGCGTCCATCGGATGATCTCGATCACGCATGTACAACGCCACGTCACCGGTGTCCACGAGGCGCTTGCCCCCGTTCACCAGGTCCATGAATGCATCGTAGACGATGCGCGTCTGCCGCCGAGCTACGCTCACCCGGAATGCCCCGAAAAAAGACGATTTTTGCAGAAATCGGCGGGGTCCGCCAACGCGAACCGCCCAGGGGGTGCATGTCAGATTTGTTGAGGATGTAGTGAGATGGCGGTGTCCGTCGCTTG
>JAPPGA010000033.1 GCA_028821515.1 Gammaproteobacteria bacterium
CCCCAAGATAATCCACGCTCTTGAGGACGGGCAGGTCAAAACATTATGTCTAGTGATAGAGGTCCTTCTTGGGCCCTAGCGCGCTCCCCAGCGACTCCTCGTACGCAGCAACGTACTTCCTGGCGCGCTGGGTGAACGACACGCGGTCGCCCTGGGTCGAGTACTCCGGCACGCAACCATGCTGGAGCAGGATCGCCAGTCGCGGACCATACTTATCAATCAGGTGCTGCGGCACCTTGCCGATATAGTCCTCGATCGGCCGAATAAACGGTCGCACGAGATAGACCGTCGCGCTCACCCGCAGTCCCGGCGCCGTGCGATTGAACGCGCCGTGCCAGGTATTGCCGTGCCAGATGGCCAACGAACCGGCAGGGGCCTCCAGGAGAACGGCCTGGTCTTTGCCACCTTCCTCGTATGGCAGCAGGGTAGCCTCCCTTTCCGTTGGTTTGCGGCACCACTTGTGACTGCCCGGTACGGCACACGTCGCGCCGTTCTCGCGATTGAAGTCGGTCAGCAGGTATGTGCATTGCGCCTGGTAGGCCTGTGGCGGCAACGGTTCCGGGACCGCCGAGTCCGAGTGCAGCGGGAAGTTGCTCCTGTTTGGCCCCTTCATCCAGCAGCCCATGGACGACAGCACCGCGCTATATCCGATCAGGTATGTGACCAGGGCGAGCAGCGGCGGGTTCATCAACGCCTCGGCGAACACCTCGTTGTCGTAGAGGATCAGGTTCATCCGGTCGCCAAACGGCGAGTCGACGACGTTGGGCTCCTTCAACATGATCGGAGGGGGCGCGTCCTTCCCTTCCATTTCCGCTTCTTTCGCGAATTTCTGCCCGTCGAAACCCTGCAGCAGCGGTGGCCGGTTGGCGTGCGTGGCCCCGGTCACCACATCCGGGCGCTCGCCGTTGCGTTGCTCGGCAATGTCGAGCAGGGCTGCCAGCATCCGGTCGGCAAGGTTGTTGGGGTTGGCGATCTCGGGTGGGATGACACAGAAGCCCTTCGCGTCGAGATCGGCCACATAGTCTTCAAGACCGAGTTCGCAAACGTCGTTCCATGCGCGATCACGGGGATCCAGCGCGGTTGCTGCTTCTGCCATGATTCTCTCCTCCCTTAGCCTTACGGCCATTCTACGCCCGAACGCACGACCTGACAGGCGGCAGAACCCCACGGCCTGCCGCGTCGAACCGTTGTCGCCGGCGTTTCCGCCCCTTAGGCGTAGTGGTCGCCTTTCGACCCTAAGTCGACCCCGACCTCCTGCTCGTATGCGGCACGGACCTTGTCGGCGCTCGCCGTATTCGCCACGCGCGAAGCCTGGGTAGTGGCCCCCGGGACAGACCCTTGCTGGAGCGCCATCGCGAACCGTGGCCCGTACCTGTCGAGCAGCTTCTGCGGCACCCGGCCGATGTAATCCTCGAGTGGCCGCATGAACTGCCGCACGAAGTACACCGTCATGCTTACCCGCAGCCCCGGCGCTATGCGGTTGAACGCGCCGTGCCAGGTGTTGCCGTGCCAACAGACGAGCGAGCCCGGCGGGGCGTTGATCACGACGGCCTGGTCCTTGCCGCCTTCCTCGTACGGAAGCAGCGCGGACTCTGTCTCCGTCGGCCGGCGGCACCACTTGTGGCTGCCCGGCACGATACAGGTCGCCCCGTTCTCCCGATCGAAATCGGTCAACACGTAAGTGAACTGGGCCTGGTAGGCAATCGACGGCAGCGGATTCGGCAAACCCGAGTCCGAGTGCAGCGCGAAGTTACTCCTGCATGGACCTTTCATCCAGCAGCCCATGGACGAAAGCACCCCACTGTGGCCCACCAGGTACGTAACCAACGCGAGCAGCGGCGGATTCATCACCGCCTCGGCAAACACCTCCTCCTCGTTGAAGATCAATGCCATCCCATCGCCGAACGGCGAATCGACTGCATCGTCCTGCCCCAGAAGGGCTGGATCGGTCGCTTCTTTCCCCGTTTCGATTTCGGATCCGTCCTTGCCATATCGTGCCGAGTCATAGCCGTGCAGCAAGGCCGGCTTGTAGGCATGGGTAGCGCCCGTCACCACGTCGGGACGTTCGCCGTTGCGCCGCTCGGCGACGTTGAGCAGGGCTTCGAGCAACCGCTCCGAGAGATTGTTCGGATTCGCGATCTCCGGCGGCATGACGCAGTAGCCGTGCGCGTCGAGATCCGCCACGTAACTCTGCAGGCCGAGATCGGTGATCTCCTTCCACGCGCGTTCGCGGGGTCCAAGTGGTGTTGTTTCGGCGGCTTCTAGTGCTGGTTCTGCCATGATCCAAGTTCCTCCCCTGACTATTGCAGCCATTCTACGCCCGAATGCGGAATCCCGCATCGGGACCGCCATTCGGCTCCCCACGGCCCGAAAGCGGTCATATAGTAAGTACATTCTTCCTCAGGAGCGTGGCATGAAGACCATCGACGTGGCGAAGTTCAAAGAGCAGTGCCTGCCCTTACTTGATCACCTCGACCCGGACGGTCTGGTGGTTACCAAGCACGGCAAGCCCGTTGCGCGAGTTCTGCCTTGCGAACGCCGGTTCGTGCCCCGCATCGGCACCCTGCGGAACAAGATCAGGATTCACGGTGACATTCTGAATACAGGATCCTGATTGACGTAGGGATCAACCCTTGTACAGGGCCAGCGTTACCTGAGCACGCCGCCGTCGCGCAGTTCCTTGATCTTGGCTGCGCCGTAACCAAGAACTTCGGCCAGCAACGTGTCCGTGTCCGCTCCAAGACAGGGCGCGGGCGCGCGCACGCCGTTGGGCCGCCGGTCATGCCGCCACGGGATGCCCACGTGGGCGCGTCGACCTACTTCCGGATGATCGAGCCGTTCGATGAAGCCGCGCGAATTGAGATGCGGATCCTGGACGATGTCCTCGGTAGTGAAACTCGGGAACGCCGCCACGCCCTGGGCCTGGAGCAGCCAGGTGACCTCCCAGCGGTCCTTGCCCGCGGTCCATGACGAGACGATCTCTTCCAGCACCTCCTCGTTTTGCTTGCGAGCGTCGAGGGTGAGGAAGCGGTCGTCGTCGGCAAGCGCGGAATCGATAAGCGCCGCGAGCTTCAACCAATCAGCATCGTCCGCGCACGCGATGGACACCCACTCGTCTTCGCCGCGACAGGCGAAACAGCCATGGGGCGCCATCCACGGGTCGCGATTGCCCATGCGTTCCGGCTGGGTACCGTCGAATGCGTACTGCATCCAGGCCTCGATCGCGAGCACCCCGGTCGCCTCCCAGAGCGAGAGGTCCAGGTGGTCTCCAACGCCGGTTCGCTCACGCTGGTCGAGCGCGGATACGACGGCCCAGGCGGCAGTCATTCCAGCGGTCGGATCCGGTATGGAGGGTCCGAAAAGGTCGGGCTTGCCGCCGATGAATCCCGTCACTGACGCCAGTCCAGTCAACGGGACCAGCGCTGGACCGTAGGCCAGGTACTCGCGATATGGCCCCACCTGACCGTACCCGCTGATGCTTGCGAGGATGATTTGCGGGTTAATGCGGTTGAGTTCCTCGTAACCCAGGCCCAGCCGAGCCATCACGCCGGTCCCGAAGTTCTGCACGACCACGTCCGATTCGGCGACAAATCCCTTGACGATTTCGATGCCTCGCGGATCGCTCAGATCGACTGCTACGCTCTTCTTGCCCTGGTTCCACTGGTTGAACATGCCCGCGCGATTCAATGACGGTTCCATGTCGTCCGGCGGGCTCGACATCCCGCCCCTGCGGTAAAGATCCGGGCGCGTGGAGGACTCGCAGCGTATGACCTCGGCACCAAGGTGCGCGAGATGCATCGCGGCGAACGGCCCGGCCCAGACCCACGACAGGTCGACGACGCGAACTCCATCCAGCGGAAGGCGCGCTTCCGATTCCGCGGCGGGGCGTGAGGTAGGACGGGCATTCGCGAGCACTTCGGCGTTGTGTTCTCCGAGGCGCGGCGCGGCACGTCGAGTCTTGGCGCGACCCCTCGTCGTCAGCACCGCGGGGGCCAGGTATTCGACAGGTCCGGTTTCCGGGTGGTCGACGGTCACGAAACCGTCCCTGGCGCGGAGATGCCTGTCGGACGCGACCTGTTCGAAGTTCATCACCGGCGCGAGGCAGATGCGTCGGGCCTGACCGGCGTGGAACAACTCGAACGCGTTCCAGCCCGATATGAACTCCTGGTAGAAGTGGATGATGGCATCGTAGTTCTGGTGGCGGGTGCGCTGGTTCGCGAACATCTCGAGTTCGGTCCACTCCGGGTGGCCCATGAACTCCACGATGCGCTCCCACTGGCTCTCCTCCATGCAGAGCATGAGGATCGGTCCGTCCTGGGCATCGAAAGTGCCCCAGGGATTCAGTTCGTAGCGCCTGCGAATCACCCCCTGGTAGGTATACCCCGGGATGGCGCCCTCCAGGCCCGACGCGATGTAGGCCTGCTCGGAGAGATCGATGTAGTCGCCCACGCCCGACCGCCGCGCGTCGCGGAACGTGGCAAGCACGGCCGTCGCACCGGCAATACCCGCCATCATTGCGGCCTGGTTTCCGAACACCTTGAGCGGCGGCAGCGACGGGTCCGTGTGCGTGCGCGGACAGAGATTCGCCCAACCGCCGGCGTTCGCGACGGTGATGTCCTGGGCGACAAAGTCCCGGTAGGGACCGGTGTTACCGAAGGGGGTGATGGAAAGCGCCACGAGACCGGGGCACTCCGCCTTCAGCGCGGCAGGATCGAGGCCGAGTCTCCGTGCCGGCAACCGGGAATAGTTGTGGACCAGGATGTCGGCCCAGTGAATGAGCTTGCGCAGTTCGGAGCGGCCACCTTCGGTGTCGAGATCGAGGCATACCCCCCGTTTGTTCAGGTTGAGCGCGAGAAACGCTCCACTTTGCTCGGGGTCGTTGCTGTTGCCTGGGAACGGCCCCCGCCTGCGCGTCGTGTCGCCTTCGGGCGGCTCGACCTTCACCACGTCGGCACCGTGATCGCCCAGCAGCTTCCCCGCGTACGCCGCGGAAAAGCCGCTGCCGAGTTCGAGTACCCGAGGTGGTTCTGTCATCGCCTGCCGCCGCATCCGTTCCCTCCAAACAGTGTAACCATCTTTGCGCCGGCGGTTGGAGTACGCAGCCTGCGCTCGAACTGCGGTCGGTTATGCTTCCTGTCCGTTCAACGCGCACACGGGGAGATGAGGAACATGGCCGAGCCGCTGAAAGTTGGCATGGTGGGTAGCGGGAGCATTTCCAATTCGCACCTGACCGCGTACCTGGAGCATCCGGACCGGGTACGGCTCACGGCCGTGTGCGACGTCATCGAAGAGGCCGGGCGGGAGTACGCCGGGAGAGCCGGCGTCGATGACGTCTACACGGACCTCGACGACATGTTGCGCGAGGCGGACATCGAGGCGGTGGATATCTGTACCGGCCACGACCAGCACGCCGCGCCGGCGATTGCAGCTGCGCGCGCCGGGAAGCATGTGCTCGTCGAGAAAGCGATGGCGCACACGCTGAAGGACTGCCGGGACATGATCGACGCCGCCGATGCGTCGGGCGTGACCCTCATGGTCGCGCAGCATCTGCGCCATGGCCCCAACGCCCGGGCCGTGAAACGTTTCCTCGACGGAGGAGAGCTGGGCGAGATCCGGGCCATTCAGACCCACGCCGTCATCAGCATCGTAGGGTCAAAGCCCGCCGGCCACTGGATGACCGATGGCAAACAGGGCGGCGGCATATTGCTTACCAACACCGTCCACCACCTCGATCTGATCCGCTACTACATAGGCAACGTCAAGCGCGTGACGGGGGTCTGCAAATCGATGCAGCCGCAGTTGATCAATGACTGCGACGATATGGTCGCGGCCACGCTCGAATTCGAGAACGGCGCCATCGGAACCGTGTTCGGCAACTGGACCACGTCGCCGTCCCACGAGCCGATGTCGTACGTCATATACGGCAAGGACGGCACCCTGCATACCACCCGGCCTGAGACGCCGGAGCAGGCGCGGGAGCAATTCGGCACCGTCATGGTCTGTCTCAAGCCCGCGGACGACGTGCAGCCGCCCGCCCCACGGGCGCCAGGCGCCCCCAGGACATTCAGGACGAGAGCACGCTCGTCATTCGAACCGCTGGAGCCGGATTACACGGATCTCCCCACACCCACACCGATCGTGAACGAGATCCTGCACTTCGGGGATTGCTGCCGAACGGGCGAGGAACCCACGAGCAGCGGCCGGGACAACCTCGAGACGATGAAGATCATCTTCGGGATCTTCGAGTCTTCACGGACGGGCAAGGCCGTCGACCTGGCCGACCTGTAGAGCCCGGAACCGCCACGGGCCGGAATCTCAGAGCAAACGCTCGCCGGTCAGCGTGTGGTCCCAGCGATGTGCTCTCAGATAGTGGAGCGCTTGCCGTAGTCCGGGACGGTCCTCGCCGGTCCGCGGCCGCGTCAGCGCTTCGACCGCCAGGGCCTGCACATAGCCATTTACGTTGCCGAGGCAGGAAACCATCAGGTCGTCCACTTCGTCCATGTCGACATCGGAGTTCAGCAAGGCGCACAGCGCATTGAACCGCACACCCACCTCGCCGTACCTCTGGCCCGCGCGCATTCCCTCCTGCCAGGCAGGATTGTCCACCGTCAGCAGCCTGCGGATGGCCGGCACGGCGACGCCAATGTTCGTGCCAATGCAGCCCATGGCGTCCAGGCCCGCCCGCGCGACCTGGTGCAGTTCGTGGTCCAGGAGGTTCGTGAGGTCCGGCACGGCGCAGGCGGCCGGCGCGCCGACCTCGCCCAGGGCAAAGGCGGCGTTGATCTTGATCCAGGCGTCGTCGTGCCCGAGCAGTTCCATCAGCGGCCGTACCGCAACTTCGCCCATGGCCCCGAGCGCATACGCCTCGTCCTGCAGCGTATAGGCAACATCGTTCCAGCGGCGCTCGTTGGGGTCGCCGATCGGTACGTATTCGCCGTACTTGTCCAGTTGGTAGGGACAGGTGAATTCGCGCTCGTGGCCGGCGTTCTCGAGCAGGCTTTCCGTGAGCGGCCCCATGGTTTCGGCGCCGATCGCGGCAAGTTCGTAGATGGCTTCGAGACGGGCCGGTTGATCCGTGCCGTTCAGCAACCCGATGAGCCGCGGTATCTCGTTTGAACCTGCCGCGTTGCGGGTAGCAAACCGCGGCGCCCCGCGCATCCAGTCCCAGATATAGGACCAGGTCTCGCTGTGGTCGAACTGGCCGAGGCGCACCTTCGGCGGTTGCCACTCCGCCTCGCCGCCGTCCCAGCTCGGCGCCACGGGGTTGCGCGTGCGCAGGAATATGAACTTGATCATGTACCGGGTTGAATCGGTCACATTGGTGAGCGCCGCGTGCGCGATATCAAAATCGATCAGCAGGCAGGTGCCTGCCTTGATGTCATCGGCAACGAAGGCGAACGGATAGTCGCTCTTGCGGAGGTAAGGCTGTAGTTGCGTGCCCGGAATGACCCGGGTAGGCCCGCGCTCGACCGGGGTGTCCTGTGGAAAATAGAGGATCATGGCCATCCGGGGCACGTGATAGCGCGCCCGGGACATCGGAATGTGCCCGTCCTGGTGCCAGGCGCTGTTGCCCGACGACCCTTCGCCCATGGGCGCGCCGTGCTCGCTCCCGGTAAGCGTCAGTTCCCGCTCCGCCTCGTCGAGCGGTTCGCTGACGTGCCGCGACCGGTGAGGGCTCAACACATAGCCGTCGCCGAGAATGCTCTGCAGGGCGCCGTGGATGGCCGGGGCGTCCAGTATGTGCTGCAACTCGGCGATCCGGGGCAGCACGTTGTTGCCCATGTAGAACTCGTGCTCGGCGTTCCACTCGAGCTTGTCGAAGATCTGCTGATGGACCCCGGGGTCGAGGGCGCTGTCGAGCACGAGCACGCCATTGCAGATGAACCGACGGACCTGCTCGTCGTCCAGCCGGTGGGCGAGTCTGCTGCCGTCGGGCCTCACTTGACCTTGGGGATGACCTCGTCGGCCATGAGTTGCATGGTCTCCAGCACCTCTTCGCGCGAGAGCACGTAGTCCATCATCATGCACATGATTTCGTCGGCGCCGAAGTCTTCCTCGAGTTCGTGAATTCGATCCACCACCTCGTCCGGTGTTCCGAACAGGTTGGACCCGCGCTCGGGAGCGTTCGCGGGGCGAGTGCGTCCGGTCCTCGCGGCATGTTCCCGGTGCATCCTCTCCGCCCTTTCGATGGCACGGTTGGCCTGGGCGCGGGTCGGCCCCACGTGAGCGCTGATGCGGATGACCACCTTCGGCTCTCCCTCGTTGCCAGCGTCCCTCCACGCCTGCCGGTAGTTCGCCACGTCCTGCTTCAACACCGCGTCCCCGCGCTCATTGTGCGAACTGCCGCCGCCAATGGCGATCCAGTAACCGTTTCTGCCCATGGGAATGAAGCTCTGCTGGCTGTCGAGTGGCAACACGATCTGCGGATAGGGCTGCTGCACGGGCTTGGGGCTGACGCGCCCGACCGGATCCAGCCGCGGGTAGTCGTAGAACTCGCCGTGGTATCCGGAGAACTCGTCCTCCGCCCAGGCCTGCTTCATCACGGCCAGGTACTCGATGAAGTGTCTCTGGCGCTGCGGGTCGCCGATCGTATTACCCCCCGCACCGTAGATGAAGCGCCCGTCGCTGACCTGGTCGATGATGGCGATCTGCTCGGCGACCTGGATCGGGTCGGCCGCGGGCAGGCTTTCGAGGACATACCGGTACCGGTCAGCGCTGTCCCCCCTCCTGTCTATCTTCGACGCGCCTTCCGGGACGTCGGTGGTGAACTCTTCGTCGCGCGCACGGAGGTGCGGAAGGTGCACAGCGGTCCCGATCCTGATCTGGCGCGTACGGGCAGCGACACCGCAGGACATCAGCAGCGGGTTCGAGCCCCCCAATGGCGTGCCGCCGGCCCACACGGTATCCCAGCCCATTTCATCGGCGGCAACGATCTTGTCCAGGTCGCGTGCGTAACCCTGGGCAAGCGTCTCGCCCGGCTTGGCGCCCCAGAAAGTCAAAAAGCCAATGTCCAAGATTCCTCTCCTTCCCCCCGGCGAGGGTCCGTCACTGGACTCGGCTGCCAGCATCCAGACATTCCATTCTAACCCCTCAACGGTCGCTGCGTTTCGATTCCCTCCTCCCCGCCTCGAAAACCGATGGACTGATTCACAACGGCTGATCCGTTAGGCTTGTCGCCGGCACGCAACTACGCCGACTGTTCAATACCCATGCCCATCCCGATCCAACCGCTACAGGAAGCGGAACTGCCGGAGCGCAAGCGCCCGATTCTCAAGATGATAGGCCCCGGCGTGGTGATTGCCGGACTCGCCATCGGCTCTGGCGAACTGATCATGTGGCCCTGGATCACGTCAGTGGTCGGCGCGCAATTGCTCTGGGCCGCGGCGATCGGCATCTTCCTCCAGCTCTGGGTCAACATCGAGATCGGCCGATGGACCATCGTCACCGGCGAGAGTCCATTCACGGGCATGGCCAGGGCGATCAAACTCATCGTGTACGTGTTCGTATTCGTGATCTTCGTGGGCAAGTTCCTGCCGGGATGGGCGCGCGAGACCGGCATCGCGCTGCGCGACCTCATTTTCGGTCCCCAGCACGACAGCCCGGCCTGGCTCTGGACCGCGCTCGTATTTGCCCTGGTGGCCGCGATCCTGTTCGGACCCAGGGTGATCTACACCGCCGTGGAACGGTGCATCATGGGACTGATCGTCGTCATCGTCGCCGGCCTCATCTACGTCGTCTGGGAGATCGGATCCATGGAGATCTTCCTCGCCATGTGGGACGGCCTCATCAACCTGTTCAGCTTCCCGGACTTCCCCGTGGACGTCGTGGCCGATGACGGGTCGGTCCGCGATCAACTGACCTTCAACCGGTTCTTCGGGGCAGTGGTGTTCGCCGGCGCGGGCGGGCTCGGCAACCTGTACTACGCCTACTATCTCCGGGAGAAAGACATCGGCATGGGCGCGCGCATGCCCTCGCTCATGAGCCCCGCCCACAGGCACGAAGTGAAGGAAACGGACACTGGCTACGTCTATCCCGAAACCCCGGAAAACCGGCGACGCTTTCGGGACTGGTTCCGTTACGTCGTGATCGACCAGACGCTGTTCTTCTGGCTTCTCGGCAGCTTCACGATGTTCCTGTTCATCTTCGGCGCCCTCGCAGTACTGCACCCGATCGGCCTCGTGCCGGACCGGGGCAGCCTGGTGTGGGATCTCGCGTCCATTCTCGAACAGAGCATGGGCACGTTCGGCCGTTACCTGTTCCTGATCGTCGGCATGGCGGCCCTTTTCAGCACCCAGCTCGGCGGCATCGACGGCGGCAGCCGCATCTTTTCGGACCTGCTGCATACCAACTTCAAGTTCGGCCGGTGGCTGAATCTCGAACAGTGGTACCTGGTGCTGGTCATCACCACGATGGTGATCGGCGTCTTCAGCGTGTGGTTCTTCGGCAGGTACGACATCGCCGGGCTCGACTTCCTGTTCATCGCCGCGCTCATCGGGGGCTTCGTAATGGCCGTCTACGTCCCGCTTATCCTCTACATGAACCTCACCTACCTGCCGAAGTCGGCTCGGCCCGGATGGGTCAACATCGTTTTCATGGTCCTCGCGTCCGCCATGTACATCGCGTTTGCCGGGTACACGATCTACAGCAAGGTGGTGGAGGTCGTGGCGTAGTCATGGATCGGATCATTGTCCGCGAGGATGCCGTCATCGGCCGGGCCGGTGCGCGAGACCTGACCGGGAACCTGTTCATACCCCCGATGGGGACGGTGCCCAGACCGGCGATGGTCATCGTCCACGGCGGCGGCTGGGCGCGCGGCTCTCCCCGGGGCGTCAGGGGATTCGGCGAATACCTGAGCCAGTTGGGGTTCGTGTGCCTGTGCCCGTCCTACCGGCTGTCCGGCGAGGCACACTGGCCGGCGCAGATCGAGGACGTCAAGTGCGCGATCCGGTACCTCAAGGCGAACTGCGATGCGCTTGGCGTCGATCCCGCTCGCGTCGGTGTGACGGGGGATTCCGCAGGCGGTCACCTGGCGCTCATGGCGGCGGCAACTTCGGATTTTGAAGGCGCGAGCGGTCATGCCGGTTGTTCGAGCGAGGTCAAGGCGGTGGGTTCCATGTACGGACCCACCCGGGCACGGCGGAACAACGCTTCCGGCAAACCGACCGGGCTGCTGCTCCCGGAAGCGAACGACCGGGACTATGGGGGGGCGAGCCCGATCTGCTACGACCTGGCCAACTTCCCGCCCTGCCTCCTGATCCACGGGTCCGAGGATCCCGCAGTCCCTCTCGCGGACACCATCGACCTCTATACGAAACTGTCCGGGCTCGGCCGGGCAGTCGAACTTCACGTGTTTGCCGGCGAGGGCCATGCATTCGATCGGCGCAGCACCACGCGGGACGGCATGGTGGATGTGGCGGACCCGTCATCGGTCTACGGTCAGACCGTCCTCCGCCTGATCGAGCACTTCTTCTCGAAGTACCTGGAAGGCCGCGGAGGGTGACGACTTCCGACATGTCGCAGTGGAACGAACGCGTTCAGAAAAGCCTAAAGGAGCCTTGAAATGTCAGATACGGTAAACGAACAAATCCTGCGCGAGGAGCTTGTGGAGCACTACAGGCTCGTTGCGGAAAGGGGCCTGAACGAGCTCAGCTCGGGCAACCTGAGCGTCCGGTTCGGCGACGACAGGATGTTGATTTCGCCCACGGGCGCGGCGTCGGAATCCATTACCACGGACTCCATCGTCAACATTTCCCTGGACGGTGACTGGGACGGCGGACGCAAGCCCTCCTCCGAGTGGCGCATGCACGCGGCGATCTACGAAAGGCATGCCGGGGCCGAGGCGGTGGTGCATACGCATTCGGACTACTGCGTCGCGGTGGCGAGCCACCTCAAACCACTGCCGGGTTTTCACTACCTGGTGGGATCGTTCGGCGGCAACGACGTTCCCTGCGTGCCCTACTCGACCTTCGGCACGCAGGCGCTGGCTGACCACGCGGCCGAAGCGCTCACCCACCGCACGGCATGCCTGCTCGGCAAACACGGAATGATCTGCCGCGCGCCCAATCTCAAGAGAGCAGTCAACCAGGCGCATCGCCTGGAGATCATGTGCCGGCAGTACATCCTGGCACGGCAACTGGGCGAGCCAGAGCGCCTGACGGATACCGAGTGGGAGGAGTTCTTCGAGCGGGCGAGGCAAAACCAGTACGGAAAGGAGATCTGACCCCTCCCGTCTGGGACTTGGAGGCAATCAGCCCGAGGCAAGGCGCGGGTTTCGCAGCTTCTCCTGTTGCTCGTAGATGCTGCCGCCTTCCACGCGGGGCAGGCTGAGGCGCACAGGCAGGTCTTTCATCCGTGGCTCCAGGGTGGGCTTTCCGCGCACCACCCGGCTGTTCAGATCCTCAAGGGAGTCGCCCGAGGGAACGAGCGGCCATGCGTCCGTGGCGCAGAACCCGATGAAGAACATCCGGCGGGGTTTCATCGAACGATTGGGCCTGGAGCCGTGCACCATGCGAACGTGGTGCAGGGTGATGCCACCCGCCCTGACCGTGACGGGCACAGCGCCGTCGCCGGTGAACCCACGGTCCGTGATCGCGCCGACGAAGAGACCGTCCTGGTGATGGTTCCAAGTCCTGCCCCTGTGGCTGCCCGGGAGAACCATGAGCGCCCCGTTCTCCATCGTCATGTCATCGAGCGCGATGCCCACTTCGAGCAGGTCGTCGTTGGTGTGCGGATAGAACGCCCAGTCCTGGTGCCACTCCACGGCGGAACCGTCGCCGTGGTTCTTCATGTTCAGCTTGTTGTTGTGGGACCGCAGGTTCGGCCCCAGGAGGCTCTCCACCATGTCCAGGATGCGCTCGTGGCGGGCGTACTTCGCGTAGACCGGGTGCTTGGTGAGAGGGTGCTTGATGCGGCGCAGGCTGGGCGACGCCGCGCTATGCCCCGGCTCGAGATCGAAGATCGCGTCGTTGGCGGTGACTCCCCGGGACCTCTCGACGAACTCGTCGGTGACCTGGCGCAGTTCCTCCAACTCGGCAACGGTCAGGACGGACTCGACGGCCAGGTAACCATTGCTCTGATAGGACGCGATCTGGGTTGCATCAAGCATCGAGATAGGGCTGGACCTTGTCCATCATTCGCCGCATCGCATCGGCATCCTGGGGCGGCAGCCAGAAGATGATGCGGTTGACGCCCTCGTCGATGAATCTCGACGGCCAGTAGTCGTCGTCGGGCAGCAGCGCGAAGATCGAGATGTCGATGGACGACGGGTCCCTGCCCGCCTCCTCGGCAAGCTGCCGGAGTTTCCCCACGCCTTCGAGCACCTGCTCGGGCCAGCCCGCGCGCGGCAGCCAGCCGTCGCCGTACTTCACCACCCGGCGCAGCGTGTGAATGGTCTCGCCGCCGAGAAAGAGGGGTGGATGCGGATCGGAAATCGGCTTTGGCCACGCCCAGATCGGATCGAAGTCGACGTGGTCGCCGTGGAACTCGGCCTCGTCCTCGGTCCAGATCTTCTTTATGGCCTGCATCTGCTCCTCGAGGCGCTTGAACCGCGTGTCCCACTCGGTGCCGTGATTCTCCGCTTCTTCGCGGTTCCAGCCGCCGCCCATGCCGAACATGAGCCGGCCGTTCGACTGGAAGTCGAGTGTCGCGCCCGCCTTGGCGGTGGTGATGGTGTCCCGCTCGATGATGAGGATGATGCTGGTGCCGAGCTTGATCTTCGACGTTACGGCAGCGGCAGCGGAAAGCGTCACGAAGGGGTCCAGCGTGTGCTTGTACTCCTCTGGCAGTTCCGTTCCCTCCGGATAGGGCGACAGGCGTGACGTCGGAATGTGCGTGTGCTCGGGGACCCAAAGAGAGTCGAAGCCGCGGTCCTCCACCTCGCGCGCGAGATCGGTGATGGGCATGGAGTATTCAGTGATGAAGTTGAAGATTCCGACGTTCATGGAACTAGCCTGCCTTGAAAGAAGATTGGTGAAATACGCGGACCGGTTGGGCGCTAGAGGTCGTCCAGGTCGATGGTCCTGCCGGTGCGGGACGACTCGAGGATGCCGAAGATGATCTTCATCGTCCCGATGTTGTCGCGGCCGCTGCTGATGGGTTCCGCGCCGGTTCTGCAGCACTCTTCCCAGTGCAGGATCTCGTTGATGAAGAAATCGGTACTGGGTTGATCGCCCTCCCTCGTGGGGAGCGGCTCAAAGCCCGGATCCAGCAACTCCCTGACCTTCTCTGCCGAGAACTCTTCACCCGCTGCCTGCAAGACGGGAAGCTGCGACCGTATCTGGTCTTTCTCTTCCGTCTTGAGGGCGAACATGATCGGACCGAACTGGTTGACCCCCCTGGCATTCTCGGGCAACGGCGGGGTCGAGTGCAGCGAGCCCTTGCTGCCGTAGACCATGTACGACATCCCTTCGGGCGCCAGGCGCGTGGTCCAGTTGCCGTACACATCGCCTATGACCCCGCTTTCGAATTCGAGGGTCGCGAAGAACAGGTCCTCTGCGCCATTCGCCATCTGAGACTCTATGGTCCTGCAGATCCCGTTCACCCGCTTGACGTCGCCAACGTAGTAGCGCAGCAGGTCCAGGTGGTGGACGGAGTTGACCATCAGGATGCCGCCGCCATGTTTACCGTCGCTCATCCAGCTTTTACGGGGCCGGCGGCCTCCACCCATGATCGCGTGTGTTCGAACCGCCTGGACCTCGCCGATGTCGCCCTCGTCGATGAAGCGTTTCACCGCGGGCGCTTCGGGCGAGTATCGCAGGTGCTGCGCGACCATCAGCGTCACGCCCGAAATGTCGGCGGCTTCGATCATTTCCCGGCAGCCCTGCAGCGTGTGGGCCATTGCCTTCTCGACGAGCACGTGCTTGCCAGCTTGCGCGGCGGCAACGGCCTGGGGGGCGTGCAGGTCGTGACTGGTGCAGATATCAACAGCATCGATATCCGCCTTCTGCAGCATCTCGCCGTAGTCGAGGTAGATCGTTTCGACCCCCGCTTTCTGGGCGTACTCCTGCGCCCTGGACTCGACGATGTCGCATACCGCCACGAGTTGCACCCGCTCTGGATGCGCCAGGTACGCGTTCATGTGCCGATTGGAAATGCCTCCGGTACCGACCAGGCCGACTCTCATAGGCTCGGACATCTTTCCCCCTTCGTCTTCGGTCAGAAAGAATAACCGATTGCCCCGGATCGGGTGATCGCCGGGTCTCCCGGGCAGGCGTAGAATGTCCGCAAGGCACCGGGGGAGAAAGCGTCATGGCAGAAGCAGCGACCAACCTGGAGACCGGCCTCGACCGCGCATGGAACGACATTTGCGAGCTCGGCTTGCAGTCCTATGTCGCCGATCTCGACGCCTACGGCTACACCATCATCCCGCCCGAGATCGCAAGCCCCAACGGCCTGGCCGACCGGATGCTCGAGGCCATGCTCGATATCGCCGAACAGCGCAACGGCGAGCGGCCCGATCTCGAAACCGGCTCCACCCACGCGCACATGCAGGTGCAATCGATGTCCGCCCCGGTCAAGAAGGGGCGACCCAAGAGCCGCATGCGGGGTGCCAACAGCGAGGATCGCGATTCGCCCATCGGCGACGTCATGCATTCGCTGCTGCTCGAGAACCCGGTGTTCGAAGAGTCCCTCATGAACCCCGTGATGCTCGCGCTGGCGACCTACCTCTGCGGATACAACGCGGTGCTGTCGACCATGGCCTGCTGGATGAAAGGCCCCAACGAGACCACGTTCCGGCTGCACACGGACAATCCCATGGCATCACCGTTGACGCAGCAGTCCGTCGTTTGCCAGAGCACGTACTGGTTGACCGACTTCAACCGGGAGAACGGCGGCACGGCGGTCGTGCCTGGCAGCCACAAGTGGTGCCGCCATCCGATGGGCGCCGAGTGCATCGTGCCCGCCAATCCCGGCGAATTCGGCAATGCGCAGGCGGTGCCGGTCGAAGGCAAGGCTGGCTCCCTGATCGTCTGGCACGGCAACCTCTGGCACGGCGCATTCAATCGCAGGGCACCGGGGCTCCGCGTGAGCGTCACGAACTACATGGTGCGGCCGTACATCCGAACGCTCGAGGACTTCATCGGCAAGATTCCGCAGGAAATGCTGGATCGCAACTCCACGCGGTTCGCGATCCTGACGCAGCAGTCAGTCATCCCCGGCTACCACACCGAGGAAGACCGGGCCGAAAAGGCCGCCTACGCCGAGAAGTACATCTCGGCCTACGCGAGTGAATACGGGCGAGGCGCGAAAGACCTCTACGCGTGACGGCGTGCGGGTCTGATGCCCGCCATCAGGGTCCCAGAACTAGGCCAAATCAAAATTCGATTTTGAATTAGCCTGGTTTCGCGTCAACGTGCCTTCGCGGCGACAATTGCCTGACCTGCCACTGCCATCAGGGGTCCCAAGAGTTGAGGAGCAGGTGCCGGTCCCGGGTCGGCGCGCGTCTAAGGTCGTACTCCCAAGGCTCTCCGGACCACGGCTCATGGTCCCAGCGCGTCGTCATCAGGTAATCGATGGCGGCGTTGAGGGCCTCCGCAGTGCCCAACCGGCGCAGGGCTTCGATGGACCAGCCTCGCACATGATGATGGCCGTGGACGAGATTCTCCTTGAGTGCGTCCACGATTCGGGGCAGCGCCCCGGCCCGCGGACCGAGACGACCGACCGATATCGCGGCGTACTGCCTGACAAGCGCGTCGTCGTCTCCAAGCGCGTCAACCAGTTCGGCCGGCACCTCCGCGCACGCCTGGCCAACCGTACCGATGGCTTCGGCAGCATATTGGCGCACGCGCGGTTCTTCGTGGTGCAAGAGTTGGGTAAGGGCTGGAAGGGCATCGACTGCAGCCGGGCCGATGTCGCCCAGGATGTCGGCAATCGCGGCGAGAAGCTCCGGAGTCGCATCGTCGACGAGATCAAGGAGCGGGACGACCGCCGCGGAGCCAAGCGGCGTAAAGCCGTATCCGGCGATGCAGCGCAGGGCGACATCGGGACTGGTCAGTGCCTCGACCAGGGGTTCGATCTCGCCGATGTTGCCCAGCGTGTAGGCGGCACCGATCGCCTCGGCGTCATCCATACTCCGGAGGCGCTTGACGAGAGCGTCGGTATCGTCGACCGCTCGATTAGTCCCCTGCTCTCCCGCGCCGCGATACCAGTTCCAGACGTATTCCCATATGGGTTCCTGCGGGTCTCCGGAAACAGTCCACTCCGGGCTACTGTTGTCCCAGGTTGGCGTTGTCGGTTCCCGGTCGCGCGCGAACAGTAACTTCACCATGTGCCGGGGAGTACCAGTCGTGTTCATGCCGAAGCGGCCGTGGGCGATGTCGTGGTGCACGATCGTCACGGTCCCCGCATCGGCGACGATGGGAGTCCTCGTCGCCTGCCAAGGGGCATCGAGGGCTTCCACCGTTTCGAACAGCTTGGCCTGATCGACTCGAAACGTCTCCAATTCGCGTTCGTAGAGCGCGTTGGCTTCCGGGTCGCTGTCGATGCTGGCATGCGCTTCTTTCTCTATCCTTTTGCGCAAGTCCTGCGTGCGCTGGCGCAAAACCGCCCGCTGCATCTCGAGAGCTCGACGCGGGAGATACTGGCTGCGCGGTGCAACGGCGGTCGGACCCATCTCCAGGGACACGTCCTGCGGGTAGTAGAACATCATCAGGAAACGTGGCGCGTGGTGGCGCCGCCCGTCCACCATGTGGTGCGAGTGGTAGTCACCGTCCTTGTGCAGCCTGCCGTCGCCAAGGTGCCACGGCTCGATCGGCTGCTCCGACTGGGGAAAGTTCACCTGGTCGTGCCGGTGGAAGTGCAGGTAGTAGTCAGGACCGAGGATCGACAACAGGGCGCCGTGGACGACCGGGTCGTCCAGCAGATCCCGCAGTTGGGGCACCACCGGCAGGATGTTGTTGTGCCCCGGCCCGAGTTGTTCGTCAAGCGGCTCGAGACGCACGCGCATGTCCTTGTGATACGACTTCGGAAGCGCCGACTGGAGGGTGATATACCCCTCGCGAATGAAGCCTTGCATCTCTTCATCCGTGAGGAGGATGGGTGCTTCACTCATGGGTTTGATCGCGCGTACTTGTTCCTGACACCTTCGGAAAACGATAGTACACCCGGAACTCTACTCGCTTTCCGGGATCACCTCGCCAGCCGCCCGAGCCCGCTCGATCCGGTTGGCTTCCGCCGGGCCTAGTCTCTTGAGCAACAGCAGCAGGAGCACGAGCGGTATCACCAGCGACAGTATCGAGAGCATCAAGCTCGAACGCAGCGCTTCGCCGGGAGTCATCCCTCCCACCGTCAACACGTCGCTGACCTCTCCCACCATGTAGGGTCCCAAGGCCAGGCCAATGGTCGCCATGAGGATGTAGAACGCCGAGGCGGTAGCTCGCATCCTCGGCATCACCAAGTCGTTAACGGTGCTGGCCGCCGCCCCAATCCAGCAGGAAGCGAATATGCTGAGCACGAAGTTGAAGACATACGCCGAGACCAGGTGGTCGGTTAGCAACAGGGCCAACGCCAGGGGCACCGTGAATGCGATTGCCGCCAAGCCCACGTATACGCGCGCGTTCACGGTCCTGGACTTCATCCTGTCCGAAATCACACCGCCCGCCGTGATCCCGATCCAGCCTCCGAGGGCGTAGGACCCGCCGAGTACCAGTCCCGCTTCCGTCGCACTGATGCCGTACGTTCGGATGAAGTACGGCGGTGACCAAGCGCCGAAGGCGTACGCGACCAGGGACATGGAAGAAAAACCCACCGCAGCCAGGACGAAGGCCGGGCTGCGGAACATCATTGCGAACGTCGGCGGATCCCTTAAGCCCAGCGACTGCACCCAGGAAAACGCGGCATACGCACCTACAGCTAGCGCGATCCACTGTTCGGGGTCGGCCGTCAGTTCGATCAGGCCCCAGGCGGCGAGCGCAATCACCGCCGCTCCGGCAAGGTTGCGTCTCATCACGCTTCCCGAGGCCTTTTCCCGGGCAAGGGAGAGCAGGGTGAAAGGCGGCAGTACCGCCATCAACTCCCGGCCAGTGGCACGAAACGGATGCGGATGTGCCGCCGTTACGATTCCTTCACTCTGTCCGCGCCGGGGTTCGCGCAGGGTATAGACCCAGAGGGCCAGCAGGAGGCCCGGCAGACCCACGGCCAGGTAGGCTGCCTGCCAGCCCCTCAAGCCGAACGGCGCAAGGCCCGGATCCGGGTAAGCGGAGTTCCAACCGTCGACGATCCAGCCGCCAAGAAAGATACCGATGCCGGCACCAATGTAGATGCCGCTGGAATAGATGCCCAGCACGGTTGCCCGCAGCCTGGGCGGGAAATAGTCCGACAGCATGGAGAAGGCCGCCGGCGTCGCGCTCGCCTCCCCGATGCCTACGCCTACGCGATAGGTGGCCAGCGCCGCAAAGCTGCGTGCCGTGCCGGAAAGTGCCGTCATCAGGCTCCAGAATCCGAGCCCGATGGCGATGAGATTCTTCCGCGTCCAGGTGTCCGCCAGCTTGCCCAGCGGAATGCCGAAGAGCGCGTAGAAGACCGCGAAAGCCGTGCCGTACAGGAAACCGATCTGTGCATCGGAGATGCCGATGTCAGCCTTGATCTCCTCCGCGAGGATCGCGACGATCTGACGATCGATGAAGTTGAAGATATAGACGATAACGAGAACGACGGTGACGTAGCCCGCATAACGCCCGCCAACGGCCGGCGCGTCCCGTTCCGGTCTATCGGACATCGCCAGTCCCCGATCCCCCAGCCGCAGGCACCCTAACAGACGTTTCCACTCTGGGCGTCACGTGGCGACATCCACGCGCCGACCTGTAGCAGCGGATGCATGGATCGCATCGATGACGCGCATGTTTGCCAGCGCGTCATCGGCGGTGAGACGCGTCGGCGTGCCGTTGGAAAGGGCGTTGCAGAGGTCCAATAGTTGCGTCCGGTAGGGGTTCACGCCAGCTACCCTGATCGTCTCCTGGTAGAAATCTACGTGGGGGTCGCCCCGTATCAGCGTGAACTGCGTCTCGATACCCTCGCCGATCTCCTTTGGAATCGACCAGTCGCCCACCGGAACCATGATGGCACCGTCGCTGCCGACTACTTCGTAGGCAACCCGCCAGGGCCACCCGAAGCCGCAGTCGAACTGCGCCGTCACGCCGTGATCGAAATGCAGGCTCCCAATGAGTGTCTGCCATGCTTCGGTGCCCTCGGCCATCGTTCCAGCGACGGACACGGATTGCGGTTCGGATCCAACGAGGTAGCGGATGCAGCTTACGCAGTAGCAGCCGAGATCCATGGCCGCGCCGCCCCCGAGTTCGGCGTTGAGGCGCCAGTTGCCCCTGGGCACCATGGGCGACGAGAAGGTCGCGCGCACAAATCGAACTTCGCCGACCGCACCCTCGAGGATGCGCTGCTTCACCGCGAGTATCTGCGGCTGGTAATGAAACATGAGCCCTTCCATCAGGACTACGTTCGCGGACTTGGCTGTCCGGACCATCTCTTCGGCCTCCGCGCCGTCAACGGCGAACGGCTTTTCACTCATCATGCCTCGAACCCCACCCCGCGCGGCCTCCCGCACGTTCTGCAGATGAACCGAGGGCCACGACGCGTCGATCAGGATGTCGGGCTTCTGTTCCGCGAGCATCGTCGGGAGATCGGAATAGGTGTTCCCCACACCGAACTCTTCAGCAAAGCTGGCCAGCGCGTCCGCATTGACATCGCAGGCGCCTACCGGTTCCACCTCCGGAATGCCCCGCCACAGCGGCGCCAGGTTGTATCTCGCGTGGCCGCCGCAACCTACGATCGCAAGCCTGTGTACTTCGCCCATGATTGGTCTCGCGTGTTGAGAAGAGTCATAAGGACCGGAAAGCAGCCGGGAAAGGATAACGCGCGGGCCGGCGGCCCGCGTTGACTTGTCGCGGGGTGCGTGCGACAAACACATAGACAGACGGAAGCGAACGGGGAGATTTGTGATGGGTGCGCTGGAAGGGATGCGGGTTCTCGATGTAACGCAGTACGAGGCGGGGACGTCATGCACGCAAGCGCTGGCGTGGCTGGGCGCGGACGTGGTCAAGGTCGAACCCCCCACGGGTGATCCCGGGCGCGGCGGGCCGCGCGCGAACGGCGGCTACTTCGTGTTCTGGAACAGCAACAAGCGCAGCATCGCCATCGACCTGCGCAAACCCAAGGGACTCCAACTGGTCCTTGACATGGTGCCGAACTACGACGTGTTCGTGGAGAACTACAGCCCGGGGTCGATGGAACGGCTTGGGCTCGGCTACGACGTCCTGAAAGCGATCAACCCGGGGCTCATCTACACACGCATCAAGGGATTCGGGCTGGACGGTCCGTGGTCCAACTACAAGTGCTTCGACATGGTCGCCCAGGCGGCCGCCGGCGCGTTCTCCATTACCGGGTTTCCCGATGGCCCACCGATGCGGCCGGGACCGACGATGGGCGATGCGGGCACCGGCGTGCAGACGGCGCTCGCGGTTGCCGCGGCCTACGTGCAGAAACTCAATACCGGCAAGGGCCAACTTGTCGAGATGTCGATGCAGGAATCGATGACCTACTACCTCAGGACCGCCATTTCCCACACCAACTACGGCAAGAGACCTTCGCTACGGACGGGCAACGGCCGGTCTCCGACATCGAGGTTGTACAAGTGCAAGGGAGACGGGCCGAACGACTACCTGTTCCTGATGGGGACCACCGACCCGATGTGGGAGCGTCTGTGCGAAGTGATGGACCGCCCCGACCTGCTCGAAGACCCGAGGTTTGCGAGCAAGGATGCGCGCACGGAGAACGACGCGGCGCTCACCGAGCAGATTGCCGCCTGGCTCAGCGAGCGGGACAAGTACACCGCCATGCGGGAACTCTGCGAAGCGGACGTACCCGCGAGCGCAGTGCTCGACACCAAGGACCTGTACGAGAATCCGCACCTCCTCGAGCGCGGCTTCGTGCACGAGATCGATCACCCGGCGCTCGGCCGGATCAAAATTCTCGGGTGGGCGCCGCGGCTTTCGGAAAGTGAAGTGGCCATAAAGCCCGCACCGACCCTGGGGCAGCACTCGCGCGAGGTGGTCGCCGAGGACCTTGAGCTCAGTGGCGATGACATCGATACGCTGGTCGCGGATGGAGTGATCTACGCCTAAAGGCAGCCCACGCGCCACTCGCCAATGACCGCGTTCGACTACTCCGCCGCGCCCTATGCCGTCCGTGACGACATTGGCCGGGAACACCGTGCCTTCTGGCAGCGGCTCGCAGAACCGGGAAGCTGGTGGGCCGGGAGAGAGCGCGTCGCTATCGCACGGGCATCGCGGCGTGCATGGGACTGCCGCCTTTGCGCCGCCCGAAAAGCCGCCCTGTCACCCAATGCCGTCCAGGGGGAGCACGACGACGATGGCGAATTGCCGCCGGTAGCGGTGGATGCCGTGCACCGCATTGTCACTGACCAAAGCCGTATCACGCGCCGGTACGTTGAGGACAACGTCACCGCCGGGCTATCAAAGCCCGCCTACGTCGAACTCGTTGGCGTCGTCGTGGCCGTGGTCAGCATCGACGAATTTCATCGCGCCCTGGGCCTCGAACCCGAACCCCTGCCGGTGCCGCAGCCGGGCGAGGTCAACCGCTATCAGCCAGCGATGCTACGCGAGGACATCGGCTTTGTGCCCACGGTGCCGCCCGAGGGGGCCGTCGGCAACGAGGCGGACCTCTGGCAGCCGATGCGCACCGCGAATGTCGTGCGGGCGCTGAGCCTCGTGCCCGACGCGCTGCGCGACTGGCGCGCGCTCGCCTCGGCGCAATACCTTTCGTTCGCCGGGATGCAGAACTTCATCAAGGACGAAGCGAGATCCTTGAGCCGAATGCAGATGGAACTGGTGGCCGCGCGCGTCTCGGCGGTCAACGAGTGCTTCTACTGAACCACGGCCCACGCCACGATGCTCCGTGCGAGCGCCCAGACCACCTCTACCGAACTCGACATCCAGGCGGTCAACGGTGATGCCGGCAGTGCCGCCATCGGCATCGAGTTCGGCCCGGAACTGATGCGCTTCGCCGAAAGCGTGGCGCACCGATCTGCGGACCTGCCAAAACGTCGCCAGGAGCTTATCGAAGCAGCCGGTCCAGCGATCCTGGTGGACGCCGCAGGCGTAGCGGCGAACTTCCAGCGCATGGTGCGAATCGCCGATGCGACGGGCATTCCTTTGGACAGCAAAGCGGCGACGGCCAGTCGCGAGTTACGTGCGGAGCTGCACTTGGAGAGGTTTCCCACCGCCCGCTATTCGCTCCCTGCGGAGGTTAAGATGGACGCATGATGGGAGGGGGAATCACATGAGCGTTGCCGGGGACGCCGCCGCCAAGCCCAAGCGGTTCGTTTCGGAGCGCGGGCCGTTCGAGATCTTCGCCAATCCCGAGATGAGCACGGGGTATACGTGGGAAGGTGTCGACGTGGACAAGGCTGTCGAGAACTGGGAGATCGGCAGGCTCGCCGAGAAGTACGGCGAAACGGCGGTTCGCGAGAAGCTCGCCGAGATGCTGGAGGCGCTCGCGGGCGGCATGGTAATCACCGGCCTCTTCTGCCAGGGCGAACGGGACCCCGAGACCATGCGCCAGCTCAATCCCACCGGCATGAGCGTGGCCCATATCTGGATCGGACCGCACTTTCCGCTGTTCAGCCACAGCCATCCCGCCCACGGTGATTGCCTCTACTTCGTGACTGCGGGTGAGCTGGTCATGGGCAGACGACACCTGAGGGCGGGATCGGTGTTCTTTCTCCCCAACGGCCACCCCTACAAGTATTCGGGTGGACCGGAAGGGGCCGAGTACCTGGAGATTCGCGCCGGCCCCGGCATAGAGGGGGAGCCCGGCATGGTGATCCACGAGCACTCGATCGACTCGATTCAGCGGATCATCGACCAGGCCAACGCGCATCGTCACGAGTGGCACGCGCCGAAGGAGATCGGCGGTACGGCGCTACGCGAGGCTGAAAAGCTCCTCCGGCTCGGGACGCGGGGCGGCCGATAGGCAGGCAGCCCGACTTCCACGCATGAGACTTCACGGCAAGTTTGCGCTCACCACCGCTGCCGGACAGGGCATCGGCCGAGCCGTCTCCGAGGCGTTTGCGCGCGAGGGCGCACGGGTGCTGGCAACTGATATCAATCCGGAAACACTGTCGACCCTCACGGGGTGTGAAACGCGGGTACTCGACGTCACCGACCCCGACGCGATCACCGCGCTTGTAGAGGAGATCGACACGCCCGACGTGCTGTTCAACTGCGCCGGTTTCGTGGACCACGGCACGATCCTCGATTGCGACGACGACGCCTGGCGGTTCTCGTTCGAGCTCAACGTCACTTCGATGTACCGCATGATGCGGGCGTTCATTCCGGGCATGGTGGCGCGGGGTTCCGGGAGCATCGTCAACATGTCGTCCGTGGCGTCGAGCATCAAGGGGGCGCCGGACCGGTTCGTCTATGGCGCGACCAAGGCGGCGATCATCGGCATGACGAAATCGGTCGCGGCGGACTACGTGACTGTGGGCATCCGCTGCAACGCGATTTGTCCGGGCACTGTGGACACGCCGTCCTGGCGAGACCGGGTCGCGGCCGCGGACGATCCCGAAGCCGCACGGAAGGCCTTCGTCGCGCGGCAGCCGATGGGACGCGTGGGTTCGGCCTCGGAGATCGCGGCACTTGCCGTTTACCTCGCCTCGGAGGAGGCGGCGTTCACCACCGGCACGGCGCAGGTCATCGATGGCGGCTGGAGCAACTGATGCAACGGTTGCAGGCAACAGGACTCCAGTGGCCCGCGCTTGCGTTGATCTGCGCCATGGCGCTCGCCGCGCCGCCGGCCTGGGCTGGGGAACCCAGCCATGGCCTCTCGTATTTCGGCGATCTCAAGTACGGACCCGACATCGCGCACTTCGATTACGCCAATCCGGACGCCCCCAAGGGTGGACGCATCAGGATTCCCGGCATCGGCACGTTCAATAACCTGAACCCGTTCGTAGACAAGGGCCGAACCGTCTACAACCTCAGTCCGGCGGGGGGATTGGGCTCGTTCATTTTCGACTCCCTGATGCGCAAGTCGGAGGATGAACTCGCATCGTATTACGCATGGCTCGCCGAGAGCGTGGAGTTTGCGGACGACTACACATCGGTGACCTACAAGCTGCGCGAAAACGCCTACTGGCACGACGGCGAACCGGTCACGATGGAGGATGTCCTGTGGACCTTCGACACGATCAAGACCAAGGGTTCCCCCACGTGGAAGATCCTGTATCAGAACATCGATCGAATAGAGCAGATCGATGACTGGTCCTTCACGTTCCACTTCAGCAAAGAGGCGGAAAAGACCCCGCAGCTCCTCATCGAGACCGCCACCTTCGCGCCGATACCCAAACACTACTGGGAGACCAGGGCATTCGATGAGACCACCCTCGAACCTCCGTTGGGCAATGGTGCGTACCGAATCGGCAAGGTGGACACCGGCTACAAGGTGGTGTTCGAACGCGTCAAGGACTACTGGGCCAGGGACCTCAACTTCGCCAATGGCTACTTCAACTTCGACCAGGTCGAGATCATCTGGTTTTTCGACAAGCGCGTGATGCTCCAGGCCTTGCGTGCCGGCGTGTTCGACTACTGGTTCGAAGAGAACGAAGCCGACTTCGCCACGGCCTACGACTTCGAGGCTTACCGAAAGGGACTGTTCAAGAAAGAAACCTACAGGATGGGCTTCGCCTACGGCATGCACTTCGGCACGGTCCTGAACACCCGCAGGCCACCGCTGGATGACATTCGCGTGCGTGAAGCGCTGACGCTGACGTACAACTTCGAGTGGGCCAACCGGGTCTTCTGGCACGAAGGCATGATCCGCAACAACAGCTTCTTCGTCCGCTCCGGATTGCAGGCTTTCGGATCGCCCTCTCCCGAAGTCCTCGATCTGCTCGAAGTCTTCCGCGGCCAGGTCCCCGAGACCGTTTTCACGGACCCCATCGAGTTGCCGAAGAACGATCCTTTTGGCCGGAATCGAGAGACGCTGCTCCGGGCGGACGCGTTGCTGCAGGAAGCGGGCTGGGTCGTCAAGGACTTCAGGCGCGTGCACGAGATCACGGGTGAGCCATTTGAAATAGAGTTCATCGTCAGCAGTCACGAGCATGAACGCATGCTGACGCCATTCGTAGAAAACCTGGCGCGCTTAGGCGTTGATGGAACGTTGCGCAGGATTGAAGGCACCGCGATGGCGAACCGCCTGCGGACATACGACTTCGACGCGACGGTACGCAAGGTCTATACCTGGAAGGTGCCCTTCCCCACACCCATGCGCAGAACGTTCACGTCCGAATTCGCCGAAATGCCCAACATGAGAAACTACCCCGGGATCCAGAACCCGGTGGTGGACACTCTTGTCGACATGGTCGTCAAGGCACGGACCGAAGAGGTGATGAACACCGCCGGGCGAGCCTTGGACCGCGTGCTGCTCCACAACTTCTACGTGATCCCCGACGGTCATCCCGTTGGACGGCACATGGTGTACTGGGACCGGTTCGGTCATCCGCCCATCGGGGTCCCGCACATGAACTGGCAGGGAATACCGTACCTGTGGTGGTTCGACGAGGAGAAGAGCGCCCGGGTGGACGCGGGCATCGCCGCGTTGAAGGGGAATTAGTGTCGTGCCCGACAGGACACGCGGACAACCGGCGTTACCTTGCCTCTGACGGGGGGTCATTCAGGCCCGCACTTGTCCTGATCTGCGCCATTGCGCTCGCCGCGCCGCCGGCCTGGGCACGGGAACCGAGTCACGGCCTCTCGTACTTCGGAGATCTCAAGTACCCGGCCGACGTCGCCCATTTCGACTATGCCAATCCGGATGCACCCAAAGGGGGCCGCATCAAGCTGCCGAGCATCGGCACCTTCAACAACCTGAACCCGTACGTCGACAAGGGTCTTCTAGCCCGCTTCATCAGCCCAAGAAGCGGATCGGCCGGTTCCATCATCCTCGACCCCCTGATGCGCAAGTGCGAGGACGAACTCGCGGCCTACTACGTCTGGCTCGCGGAGAGCGTGGAGGTTGCGGACGACTATAGTTGGGTGACGTACAAGCTCCGCGAAAACGCATACTGGCACGACGGTCGACCCGTAACGATCGAGGACATCCTATGGACATTCGACATGATCAAGACCAAGGGATCGCCGATGTGGAAGAGCTTGTACCACGACATCGTGCGCCTGGAGCAGGTCGATGAATGGTCGTTCACGTTCCACTTCAGCGAGACTGCGGAAAAGACGCCACAGCTCGTCATCGAGACCGCCACTTTTGCGCCGGCACCCAAACACTACTGGGAAACCAGGGCAATCGATGAGACCACCCTCGAACCCCCGCTGGGTAACGGCGCATATCGCATCGCGGCAGTAGATCCCGGCTACAAGGTCGTATACGAGCGGGTTGAAGACTACTGGGGTCGCGATCTCAACTTCGCCGCCGGCCATTTCAACTTCGATGCGGTGGAGATCATCTGGTTCTTCGACAAGAGGGTGATGCTCCAGGCCCTGCGCGCCGGCGCGTTCGACTACTGGTTCGAAGAGAACGAGTCCGACTTCGCCACGGCCTACGACTTTGAGGGTTATCGGAAAGGCCTGTTCAAGAAGGAGACCTACAGGATGGGCTTCGCCTACGGAATGCATTTCGGCGTGGTCCTGAATACCCGAAGGCCGCCATTGGACGACATTCGCGTGCGGGAGGCGCTGACACTGGCTTACAACTTCGAGTGGGCCAACCGCGTCTTCTGGCACACCGGCATGAACCGCAACAACAGCTTCTTCGTGCGCTCCGGAATGCAGGCGTTCGGATCGCCCTCCGCCGAAGAGCTTGCGGTGCTCGAACGCTTCCGCGGGCAGGTTCCCGAGAGGGTCTTCTCAGAGCCCATCGAGTTGCCGGAAAACGAACCATTCGGCCGCAATCGCGAAACGTTACTCCGGGCCGACGCATTGCTCGAGAACGCCGGCTGGGTCGTGAAGGACTTCAGGCGCGTGCACGAGGTCACGGGCGAACCACTCGCGCTTGAGTTCATCGTCACCCGTCACGAGCACCTGCGGATGCTGACGCCCTTCGTCGAGAATCTCTCGCGGTTAGGGATAGATGCGTCGCTCCGCAGGATAGAGAGCAATGCGATGACCAACCGCCTGCGCGAATACGACTTCGACGCGACCATACGCAAGGTCTACACGTACAAAGTGCCGTTCCCCACCCGCATGCGCCACGCGTTTACCTCCCCGTACGCGGGCAGACCGAATATGACCAACTACGCCGGCATCAGGAATCCCGTGGTCGACTCCCTGGTGGAGATGATCGTTAAGGCGCGCACGGAAGACGCGTTGAATACTGCCGGACGCGCCCTCGATCGGGTGTTGCTCCACGGTTTCTACGTGATTCCCGATGGCCACCCCGTCGGGCGGCACATGGTCTACTGGGACCGGTTCGGCCATCCTCCCATCGGCGTCCCGCATATGAACTGGCAGGGAATGCCGTATCTCTGGTGGTTCGACGAGGAGAAGAGCGCCAGGGTAGATGCGGGAATCGCCGCGCTGAAGGAGAATTGATCTCGCACCTGTTGAGGAAGCCATCATGAAAATCACCGATGTTCGCACTGTTGTCGCGCGGGTCCCGGTCGAGAAGCCCACCGCCATCGCCACGCGCCAGCTCAGCGCTCGGGAGTACATCCTGGTCTGGATCGATACCGATACGGAACACACGGGTGTGGGATACACCTACGCCGGCACGGTGGGCGGCGCGGCAACGTACGAATTCGTGCGGGAGGCGTTCCATCCGCTACTGATCGGGCAAGACCCGAGGCTCATCGAGCGCCATTGGGCGGCGATGTACCAGGAAGTCCTGCTGGCCGGACGGCGCGGGGCCGCCCTGAGGGCAATATCCGCGGTCGATACCGCGCTCTGGGACCTCCTGGGCAAGGTCGCCGGACTGCCCCTGTATCAACTCCTCGGCGGCTGGGCTGACGAGGTTCCGGCGTATGCCTCAGGTGGCTATTACCGTCCCGGCGACCCGCTCGAGAACGTCCGGGACGAAGTCCTTTTCCACAAGGAACTCGGCTTCACCGACTTCAAGATCAAGGTGGGCGGGGCCGCCCTTGACGTCGATGTCGCCCGGGTGCGAACCGCAAGGGAGACGATCGGCCCCGCGGGACGGCTCGCACTCGACGCCAACAACGCCTGGCGCTGGCCCTTCGAGGCCATCCAGTTCGCGCGGGCAGTAGAGGACTACGACATCTGGTGGCTGGAGGAACCGCTCTCTCCGGACGATATCGCCGGCCATGCCGAGATCGCCCGCACGCTCGAGATGCCAGTGGCGACGGGAGAAATCCATGCCTCGCGATGGGATTTCCGCGACCTCATCGCGCAGCACGCGGCCGACATCCTGCAACCCGATGCAGGCGTGCTGGGCGGCATCTCCGAGTACATGAAGGTGGCCCACGCGGCCGCCACCTTCAATCTGCCGGTGGCGCCGCACTGGCACGCGAACGTGCACGCCCACCTGGTGGCGGCGGCGCACAACAGCATCACGGTGGAGTACTTCGCGCTCGAGCAGGACATCTACAACTTCGAGCGCCTGGTGACGCCGGAGACGCGCCTCACCATCAGGGATGGCCGCATCCCGCTGCCCCAAGGCGCAGGAATCGGGATCGAACTCGACGAGGCGGCGGTCGACCGCTTGCGCGTGGACTGACCGGCACGCCGCCTGGCCGGCAATTGGAGCCGGCCACCCGTTAACTGACGCCCGACAGGCTGTGGCCCCGGGGCTCGCGCCTTCTACGCGCCACCATGCGCGTGAATCCCAGGTTCCTGCCCGCATCCACGCGCAACATCTCGGCGTGCGACCCCTCGCCCTTCCATTCTCCCGATACCGAATCGGAGGTCATCCAGTGTTTCCAGCCGTCGGGCATCATGTCCGCCCGCTCCACGGTGATCAGGCCGCTCCGTTCCCAGTGCCGGCGCCACCAGTCGGGACTGTGAAAACTCGCAAAGTCCCAGTACCAGTGGGGTTCAAGGTGCTCAGGCGGATTGCCGGTCGGGAACTCCTCGACCAGGCCTGGAACGACGATCCCCAACTGGCCTTCGGGTTTGACGAACCGGGCAAGGTGGTTGCCAAGGTACAGGTCGTCGGTGCCGAAGTAGTGGTATGCGTCCATGCTCACGATGGCGTCGAAAAACTCCGCCGCGAAAGGCAGGCTGTGGGCTTCCGCGTAGATGGGAAATACGCGGTCCTCGAGACCGGCTTCGCGAATGCGCTCCCAGTTGTTGCTGGCTGGCACCCAGAGATCCGTCGCCCAAACCTCGAGGTCGAACTCCTTCGCGAGGAATATGGAACTGATGGCCGTTCCACAACCAAGGTCCAGGACGCGCATCCCCGGCTTGAGGTCCATGAGTTCGGTCAGGGACTCGGTCAGCCACAGGACATTGGGTCCCATCATGTGCCTGATGGTCCAGTCCACGTCGTATTTCGCCGACCGAGGGAACTCGGCAGGCCTGAATGCCTTCGCCAACTCCTCCTTCGTGCGGCTCACCGTTTATGTCCCCCAGCCGTCGCTCGGCGACGCAACTTGCCGCAGATGCGGTGAGATGTCTGTTCGTTAATTTCAATTCTCCAAAAAAAAGCTCCAGCCCCGGCCTCAAGCCGGGACTGGAGCCTCCGTTCAGCGAGTAGTGCCTACTTGGCAGGCGTGCTCTTGACCTTGATCATCCCGCTGGTTCCGCCACCGAGGCGAATCGACCGCTGCCAGACGCCAGGCGTCACGCAGTCTTCCGGTATCAGGCCGGCATGCCGGTCTTCGGGTCGGAAGTAGGTCTTGATGAGGCCCGGTTCCCATTCCGCGAAGTAGGTGTCCGCAGGATTTCTCGGACCGCCCCGTCCCTGCCGGATGAGTTGCATGCCGCCACCCTTGACGTGGAACGAACAGGTATTGCCGCCCTCGGTGCCTCGATCCCTGAGCTGCTGAATCGTGGCTTCATCGACACCACCCGGGGTGAAGTCCATGGACAGCCTGACCTTGCCTTCGTAAATGATCTCGGACCGGTCGTGTTCCACCGTCATCTCATCGCACACGTACTTGGGCCAGCCCCAGACGTTGCCTTCCACGGCGGTATAGAAATTCGGCACCGGCACGCTGATCACCAGCCAGGATTCGATCCCGTCGGGGCACTTGGCCTTGACCATCACCCGGCCTTCCATGAAGTTGACCGGCCCCCGGTTCATGTCCCAGTAGGAGACCATCACCTCGGGCTTGTCCGGCATCGTGAGCGGCGGGTACATGTACGACTCGTAGAGTTTGAGATCGACAGGCTCAATGACGGTGGTGTGGCCGAACGTACCCTCTCCCCGCTGCGCCATTTCCTCAGCTTCTTCCACCGTGAGCCTCTTGCTCGGTGCGCGCGGGAGATCCATGTTGACGATCTCGTCGCGGTCTTCGTCGTCGATCCACCGAGCGACGTTCTCGACCAGGATTCGTGCCAGGATCTCTCGATCCATCTCCGTCTTTATCCCGCCCCTTGTCATCTGCTTGCCGCCGGCGTGCTTTTCAGGGGGGTATGTAACGATCTTGCCCATGTGGCCTCCTAGGTCAGTCCTCAATTCCGTCTATGTGGTTCATCGTGCCCCGGCGCGGTACTCCGTGTCACTTCGACCCACTAGCTTAACCCGAATCTCCGTCGATGGGGGCGTACCTGGCACTATCCACCCCGCTTGTTGCGCAATTTCGTTGCGTCAACCCCGACAAGCAGCGGTATCCGAGCCAAATCGGGTACTCTGTTTGGCGACAGAAAGAAGTCTGGGGAGATCGAGAAACATGTCCGCGCCCCTGAAGGTCGGAATGCTGGGCACCCGTGGCATCGCGCGAAACCACATGACCCCTTACCTGACGCATTCGGACCAGGTTCGGATGACGGCGGTCTGCGACATGGTGGAGCCCCTCGCGCGGGAGTACGCGAAGGACGCGGGCGTCGAAGACGTCTACACGGATTTCGACGACATGCTGCGCAACGCCGACATCGACGCCGTGGACATCTGCACCAATCACGCGGCACACGCGCCATGCACCATCGCGGCAGTGCAAGCCGGCAAGCATGTCCTCGTCGAGAAGGCGATGGCGAACACCCTGCAATCCTGCCGCGACATGGTCGAGGCCGCCGACAAGGCGGGAGTGACGCTGATGATCGCGCATCAATTGCGGCATTCCCGTGAAGCCAACGCAGTAAAGCGGTTCATCGACGAGGGCCACCTCGGAGAGATCCAGGCGGTTCGCACCCACGTCACCATGGGCGGCCCAAAAGGAGGCTGGATGTGTGACGCCGAGCCGGGCGGCGGTGTCCTGCAACTCAACTCCATTCATCACATCGACCTGCTGCGCTACTACGTGGGCAACGTGAAGCGCGTGATGGGAGTCTGCAAGTCGACGCAGCCGCACATGGTCAACGGCGCCGAAGACGTGGTCGCCGCCACTCTCGAGCTTGAGAACGGCGCGATCGGCGGGCTGTTCGCCAGCTGGACGACCGAGATCACCCCCGAGAGGGCGGCCTACCTGATATTCGGCACCAAGGGCACGGTGCACTCGACTCCACCGTACAACCCCAGGAGCCGGGAAAGCCCAACCTCGCATTTCGGCACGATCATGCATGCCCTGAAGGACCCGGACGAGAACCTCGATCGGCGAAACGATGCCGATCTGCAAAGGTTGAGGCATCCGCCTTTCGATGTCCTTCCCACCAGGGAGGCCGATCAACCGACGGTGAACCTCTTCGTCAACGAGGTCCTGCATTTCGCGGATTGCTGCCGGACGGGCAAGGAACCCACCAGCAGCGGTCGGGACAACATCGAGTCGATGAAGGTAGTGTTCGCCATCTGCGAATCGTCCCGGACCGGCAAGGCGGTCGACCTGGCCGACCTATAGCCGGCCATGGGCAAAGGGGAGATCAAAGGAACATGTCCACACCACTGAAAGTCGGCCTGCTGGGCTGTGGCGGCATTTCACGGGTACACATGACCCCCTACCTCACGCATCCCGACCGTGTGCGTCTCACCGCCGTATGCGACATGGTGGAACCGCTCGCCCGGGACTATGCGAAAGACGCTGGCGTCGATGCCGTATACACCGATCTCGATGACATGCTGTACAACGCCGATATCGAAGCGATCGACATCTGCACCAACCATGCGGCGCACGCCCCCATCACCATTGCCGCCGCGCGAGCGGGCAAGCATGTGCTCGTCGAGAAGGCGATGGCGAACACGCTGCAGGCCTGCCGCGACATGATTGAAGAAACCGACAAGGCGGGAGTGACCCTGATGATCGCCCACCACCTGCGTCATTCGCGCGAAGCCACCGCCGTGAAGCGGTTCATCGACGAGGGGAGCCTCGGCGAGATCCAGGCGGTTCGCACCCACGTGACCATGGGCGGCGGAGGAGGTGGACGCGGAGGGACGAGGTGGAGCAGCGACTTCAATATGGGCGGCGGCGTCCTGATGCTCAACTCCATCCACCACATCGATCTGCTGCGCTACTACATCGGCAACGTCACGCGGGTGATGGCCATTCGCAAGACCGCGCAGCCACACATGATCAACGGCGCCGAAGACTTGTGTGCCGCGACGCTGGAGTTCGAGAGCGGCGCAATCGGCGGCCTGTTTGCAAGCTGGACCACGAACGAGACCCCAGAAAGAGCGGCTTACCTGATCTTCGGCACCAAGGGCACGGTTCACTCGACCTCACCGGAGAACCCACGAAGCTCCGAAAGCCCTATTCCCCACTTCGGCACCATCAAGTACGCCCTCAAGGACCCTGACGAGAACCTCGATTTTCGAAACGACGCCGATCTGCAAAAGTTGAGACATCCGCAATTCGATCCGATCCCCACGATCGAGGCCGATCAACCGACCGCCAACTTCTTCGTCAACGAGATCCTGTACTTCGCCGACTGCTGCAAGACGGGCAAGGAGCCCACCAGCAGCGGCCACGACAACATCGAGTCGATGAAAGTGCTGTTCGCCATCTACGAGTCGTCCCGGAGCGGCAGGGCCGTGGACCTGGCTGATCTGTAGCCCGGGGCCATCAAACGACGACACCGACAACCAAGGCTGCATCAAGAGAGAGGCCGGAGGGCGTGGAGATCATCCCTCCACAGGAACAACGTTTCCGCTCCGTCGCCCCGTCGCGCCTTGAAAATGTTCGGCGGTCGATCGGTATCGAAGACCTCATCGTAGACAGGGTCTTGGTCGGCGCCCCAGATCAATAGTCGCCAGCGCTCGACATCCCGCGGCGCGCCGGCAACAACGACCAGGTGAGGATCCTCGTCTGCGTGGAACCGGACGCTGAGGCCGAATCTGACAGCGAGGCCTTCGAGCGGGAAGCGGAAGAGATCGTGTCCGTCAATCGAGACCACTCTCACGACATTTCCCTTGAGCAGCAGACCGCGCCCATCGGGCCGATCAACCACGGCGACGGGCTCATCCTTGCCGATCTGCGGGAGTTCTCCCAGGAGGTTGCCGTTCTCGTCCCAGACCTTTGTCGGGCGGTGGTATTCGTACCCGACGACCCAGGCAGGCTCGGTTCCCGTTCGCGCCGCCAGGACCAGCTCGTAAGGCCTGGCATCGCGACTCCAGACAGGCTTTCCGGTGCCGTCCAGGCGTTCCACCGTAGACGCCGCGGCATAGAACTCGATTGTGCCGTCTCCATCGAGGTCGGCAGGTAGTAGCGCCGCTGGGGGAGGGCTCTCATCAGGGCGATACGCCCACACCAGTTCGCCTCCGAGGCTACGAACTTCGGTTGGCTGGTAGCCGCCGCCCTGCCGCACGATGAGCAGGCGACCGTCGATCCTGGCTAACGTCTCCGACCCGCTTAGCAACGGCCCATGGCCGCGAACGATTCGCAAGCGGTTCTTGATCCTGAAATCAGCAGGGTCCAGAACCTCGACGACGTCGGATCGGAAGACGGCAACCTCCTCGCCAGGCGAGCCGTCAAGTTCGGCGGCGACATACCACGGCGCCCAGGCTGATGTAGAAACAAGCGTCTTTTCGAACGACCCGTCGCCGACGACAACACGGGGTTCGCCCAATTGTGTTTGCGCCTGCTCACGCGAGTAAACCGATGTCGGGAACAACTCCGGGCGTGCGAGTCCCAGAACGGTCAACCCCCAGATTGCCGCCGAGACCGCGACGACCGTCGTGCGTAACGTGCGGGACTTGAACCGCCACAGCCAACCCATGAGCCAACCCAACGCAGCACCGGCGGGGATGAAGATGACGACAATCAGGATGGGCGAGAAGGCCAGGGCAATGGCCTGTGTGGAGCTTTGCGGCCACAAGAACACGCTCGCGCGATAGCCGATCTCCGCAGCCAGGGCACTCGCTCCCGCGCCCCCCAGGACCCAGGGATTGGACGTGAGCTTGTGGCCAAAGCAGATAATCCCGTAGGGAACCAAACCCCAGGCGGCAAAAAGACCGAGTCCAATGATTGCGGTGTAGCCATGCTCCCCCTTCATCCCTGCCCACAAGCACGTCAGCAGAACGATGGCCATGCCGGCGGATGCGAATCCAAACGCTACGCGCCGCGGCCATATGCGGTTGCACTCCGCCATGCGATTAAATTGCCCTCGGCGATTGGTCAAGTATCTGACCTCGAACACCTCCCCCGCTTTCCGCAGTGTGTTCGTTCCAGACGGCCTTGTAAAACGTTCTGCGGATGGCCGTTCGACCAATCGGTCAATCATCTCGCCGTGATCCCGATATGATGGCCAATACCGCCCAAGGAGGAGTCAACACTATGGACTTCGGCGAGTTCGCGGCCACAGAAGCTATCAACCCCGCATACAACCGGATCAGGGAACTTGGTCTCGAAAGCCACGTGTTCGACATCGAAACGTACGGCTTCACCGTCGTGCCCCCCGAGAAAGTGGCATCGCGGGAGTTCTTCGAGCGAGCTCGTGAGACGGTATTGCGGATCGCCCGGGACCGGACCGGTGTGGATCTGCAACTTGACCGCAACGGTAGCGCCGGCAACATCGAGACCGCGGCGCGGAGCAAGCATCAGTTCCTTCTGTTCTGCCTGCTCTCGGAGGATCCGGTCTTCGAGGAGTGGGTGCTGAACCCTACATTCATCACGCTCGCGGACTACTTCATGCGCGGCCAGTACCAGTTGTCGAACCTGGGTTCGTTCGTGAAGTGGAAAGGCGGGCCCGAGAGCCTCGGGCTGCACGCAGACGGCGGCACGAATCAGGACGGTCGCATGCCTTCCTGCGGCGATGTCTTCAACTCCGTCTGGACCCTAACGGACTACAGCCTGGAACACGGCGCGATCGCGATGGTTCCAGGCAGCCACAAACTCTGCCGCCTGCCGGTCGAGGGCGAAGGCGAAGACGTCGCCGTTCCGGTGGAGGCCCCAGAGGGTTCCCTCATCCTGTGGCACGGCAATACGTGGCACGGCGCGTATCCGAAGAGGACCGACGGCCTGCGGTTGAACCTCACGACCTACGTGTGCAACAAACGCCTGAAGCCGCAGGAGGACTTTCTCGCCAACGTGACGCAGGAGATGCTCGACCGCAATCCGGTGGAATTCGCGCACCTGGTGGGCGCCGACGACTGGATGGGCTGGACGGACTCGCAGGGGCCCCGCTACAAGTACACGCGGCTCAACACCCCATTGGGCGCCATGAACAAGAACGTCTATTGACGCTGCCGGGCGGATTCACTGCCACACACGCATTGCCCCTCCGGTCAGGCGTGCGCGGTTTCTGCGGAGTCCCCGTCGGTCTGCGGTTCCACAGCGGCCAGGTGCGGCGCGACCGCGTTGTAAAGCCCGAGCGCGGCGATCAACGCCAGGACCAGGAAGACGTACTTGCCCTGCGTTTCGAAACTCCCGCTCAACGCGTCGACCTTGGCATCCAATACGTCGAACTTCGCGTCGACCTTGGCGATCTCTCCCCTCAACTCGTCCACGGCGCGGTCGAGATCCTGCTTCGTCGCGACGCCCCCGGCGAGTTCGTCGTTGAGAGCGCGCGACATGGCTTCCGCCTGCCGAGTTTCCATCCCGGCCGCCTTCAACCGGTCGGCGTAGCGCAAGGTGTCGATCACGGAGGGTTCCATCGGTGCTGATTCCGCCGACGCGAAGATACCACTATGGCGAACCTTTCAACCGGTGTATGTAGGACATCCACCATTCCGCACGACGAAAACGGCTCTCGGCGGGTTTAGGGCAAGAAATCCCCGCCCACCCTCAGTTGTAGAGGTCCTTGGCCCGGAATGCTCCCCCCAACTCGTCCGCGTAGGCCGACACGAACTGCTCGGCGTAGTCAGCCTTGGCCGCTTCGTCGACCGGATTCTCGTAGCCGGGCACGACGCCCTGCTGCATCAGGATGGCGAACCGCGCGGGGTGCCGGTCGAGCATCTCCTGCGGGACCCGCCCGATGAAGTTCTCCTGGGTACGGATGAACGGCCGCACCATGTAGACCGGCACGCTGACGCGCAGTCCCGACGCCGTCCGATTGTAGGAGCCGTGCCAGGTCTTGCCCGTCCAGATGACCAGTGACCCGGCCTTTGCCTCGACCGGAACCACGTCCTCGTTGCCGCCTTCGCCGATGATGGCTTCGCGGCCATCCGGGTTGCGGCACAACCTGTGGCTGCCCGGCACGAACGCCGTTCCGCCGTTCTCCCGGTTGAAGTCGGTCAGCACGTACATCAACTCGCACACCATCGACTGCGGTGGCAGCGGTGATGCCAGCGGCGTGTCGGTGTGCAACCTGAACGTGCTCCTGTTCGGACCTTTCATCCAGCAGCCCATACCCGACAACACCACGCTGTAGCCGCACAGGTAGGTGGCCATCGCCAGCAGCACCGGGTTCATCAACGCCTCTTCGAAGACTTCATCCTCGAAAAAGATCGAGTGCATGATGTCGCCCACCGGCGAGTCCGGCGCATCCCTCTGACCCAACGGCATGCGGCCCTTCGGGCGGCCTCCCTTGACCGAGGACCCCCTCGGGGTGATCGGCAGGTTGGCGTGGGTGGAGCCGGTCTCCATATCGGGTCGCTCGCCGTTGCGCCGCTCCGCGATGTCGAGACATGCCGCGAGCATGCGCTCGGCCAGGCCGTTCGGCGATGCGATCTCCGGCGGGATGACGGTGTAGCCGTGGGTGTCGAGGTCCGCAACGTAATTCTGCAGCCCGAGCTCGCAAATCTCGTTCCAGACGCGGTCGAGTCCAGACTCCGAGTTGGCAAATGCTACTGCCATGATTCTCTCCCTCCCGTTGCAATGCCCTTGATTCTACGCCTGTTTCAAGCGGTTCAGACAACGGTTCGGATCGGAGTCGATTGAAACTCCCGCGGATTGTGTGATGGCATTGACCGTATCTGGCAACCGCCAGTGCTCAAACGAACGTCGGACAAGGGACGGAACCATGGCAGCACCAATGAAAGTCGGCCTGATCGGCACGGGAGGCATTTCCAATCGACACATGATCCCCTACCTCGAGCGCCCGGACCGGGTGCAGCTCACGGCGGTATGCGACATCGTCGAGTCCCTCGCGCAGGATTACGCCAAGAGGGCGGGCGTCGACGAGATCTACCTTGACTTCGAAGAGATGCTGCAGAAGGCCGACATCGACGCGGTCGACATCTGCACCGGCCATTCATCGCATGCGCCGCTGGCCATCGCCGCGGCCAATGCCGGCAAACACGTGATCGTCGAGAAGGCGATGGCGCACACGCTGCAGGGCTGCAAGGACATGATCGAAGCGGCCGACAAGGCAGGGGTGACCCTGATGGTTGCCCAGCACCTCAGGTACTCGCCCGAATCCCGCGCGGTGAAGCGTTTCATCGACGAGGGCAACCTGGGCGAGATCCGGGCCGTTCGCACGCATTCGATAGGAGGAGGCGGCGGCGACCGGAGACCAGACGACTGGATGAAGGACGGCAAGGCGGGCGGCGGCGTCATGCTGGTCCAGAGCGTCCACCACCTGGACCTGCTGCGGTTCTACGTGGGCAACGTCAAGCGGGTAATGGGGATATCCAGATCCTTGCAGGAGAACTTCCTCAACGACGCCGACGACCTGGTCGCCGCGACGCTGGAGTTCGAGAACGGGGCCGTGGGTGACCTGATGGCAAGCTGGTCGACGCCTGTGTCCCCCGAAGGGATGTCGTACATGATCCTGGGCAGCGAGGGAGCCGTACACTCGACGCCACCCACCCTGGACCAATCACTCGAGGCCCCGGTTCGCCAGTTCGGCACCATCATGTACGGCGTGAGGGACAGGGCACGGGAGGAAGAGCAGACGAGAGCAATGCGATCAGGTCCCCTGCGGCGTCCCATGACCAGGGAGCGGCTCGCACTGATGATGCGCCGACCATCCTTCCAACCGTTGCCGACGGGCGACAACGACCTGCCCAGCGACGACTACTTCATCAACGAGGTCCTGCACTGGGAGGAGTGCTGCCGAACCGGCGAGGAGCCCATCAGCAGCGGCCACGACAACCTCGAAACGATGAAGATCGTCTTTGGCATTTTCGAGTCGTCACGCACGGGCAAGGTGATAGACCTCGCCGACCTTTAGTCGTCCGGGGCGCTATTGAGTTCGTCCAAAGGATTCACGGTTTCGAGCCGAAGGAATCTCGCAAAGTCCCGGTCTGTCGTGGCGATGGCCGCGCCGTGTTCCAGCGCCAGGGCGGCCAGGTGTGCGTCCATCACCATCGCGCCTTTGGCCTGGCCCTCTTCGCAAAGTTCGCTCAGCAACGCCCAGGTCCTTGGTCCCGGTTGGAGCAGTTGCGCATTGGGGTGGGACAACCAGCTTTCGACTATCGCGCACGCAGCGGCTGGAGTCAGCGGACGCGCATAAACGCGGCGATCCGATGCGATTCGCACGAACGCCAACAACGTGATCAGGGCGAATCGGAGCGGCCGGCCGGTAGAGAACTGTGCTTCAAGCCAACGTCGCGCCGGCACATGATGCAGGCTGGCCGAGTCGTAGGCGTAGAGCAGCACATTGGCATCGACCAGAGTCACCGCTGAGCCGGGCCATCGAGGTAGTCGACCAAACCGCTGATGTCGTCGAGATCGACTTCTTCCTTCAAGCCCATCGGCCGTGACTCAACGATGAACGGCCTTGCGATGTCCTCCTCCCTGGGCGCTTCCAGGCCGCGTCGGAGAAACACGTTCACGACGTCTTTCATGCTTGCCCCCATTCGAACCATCTCCTGGCGCAACTTGGCCGCCACGTCTTCATCAAGTGTCAAGGTCGTTCTCATGGCATGGAATGCTAGGTCCATGACATCGTGATGTCAAAAAGTAAACATCAAGATTCAATAGCTTCGACCAGCGCGGGGGGGCGAGGGACGCACAGTGTCGTCCACCGGCTCGGGCACTTGGCTTGACAAGAAGCTCGTCGGCGACCTGACCGGCGCCTATTTGCGCAGGATCAACATTCAGCACCGCCTGGTGTACCAAATACTCGACGAGGACCGCGTCGTGAAGGTCTTGCGCATGTGGAGTCACTACGAGTAGTCATCAACAGTGGCCCAAGTCGCTGAAGATCCGGCGAACGCGCCAATAGCGTCGACCCGGCGCTAACGCAATTCACGTCAGTTCCGAGAAGACCTCTTCGTCATGCTCGCCGAGCTTTGGCGCGCGGCGCGAAATCTGCCAGGGACAGGCGGGCAATGGATACGGTGCGCCCGGATAGGTGATGGTTCGGTCGATGTCTTCGTGGTGGACATCCACATGGAATCCGCGCGCCTTGAAGTGTTCGTCCTCGAACGCTTCCTCGGGCGAATTGATGACGGCGGACGTAAAGCCCTTGCGTTGGCTCTGGACGAAGAACTCCTGGGCCGTGAGCGTGGACGCGATCAGCTTCATTGCCTCCCGTCCCGCGCCGAAAATGGCTGTCACCGCGTCGTCCTCGCCGATAAGGCCCATGTTGAGGTGCCCCTCCCAGTTGGCGCCCATCTCCAGGAACACGGCCTCTGGCAACTGGCTTTCCAGGTCCAGCTCCTTCAGCCATTCGTGCAACAGGGCGAACTGCTCCTGGTTGCGTGCGCCGGCGCCGGTCGAGGCAAGCCTCCCGTCCGCGCAAAGCTGACTGGTTTTCGTGGTTGGCGTGACCGACGCGTGGCGCCCCGTCTGGCGCTGCACGGTGGACCGGGCGGTGAGCCAGCGGATGCTGGAGCCTTCCGTCGTGACATTCAACGCGGCGTGCTGGCTCAAGTCGACGAACTGTCCCTCGCCGCTGACGCCGCGATACGCCAACGCCGTCAGCACCGAAAGAAACGCGAAGTTCGCCGCGGTCTGATAGCCCTGCTGCGGCCCGCGCACCGGCGGCAGCGAGTGATCGTCGTAGCCGCAACTCCACATCGGCCCGCCGCCGGCCAGGAGTGTCAGGTCCGTCGCCGGCAAGTCGCTCTTCGGATCATTGCGGCCGAATGGCGTGACTGAAACGTGAACCAGGTCGGCCCGATGCTCGATCAGATCACCGTAGTCCAGACCGAGCGCCGCGAGCCGACCGGGCGGCTCGCCTTCGATGAGGACATCAGCCGTGGCAACGAGCGCTCGAAATCGCTCACGCCCGTCCTCGTCGTCCAGATCGATCACCACGCTCCGTTTGCTGCTGTTGTAGTGCCACCAGTAGAGGCTCCGGTCCTCTCCCGGGGTGTCATCGAGAAATGGCGGGTAGTTGCGGCAGGGATCACCGCCCGGCGGCTCCACAAGGATCACGTCCGCGCCCATGTCGCCGCAGAGTTTGCCGACGAAGGCGATCGGCTCGCGGGCAAGCTCGATGACGCGAATTCCAGCCAGCGCGGTCATATGACGCCTTCCTCGCGCAGTTCGTCGACCTCCTCTGAACTCAGGCCCAGCAAGCGGCCCAGGGCCTCTTCGGTGTGCTCGCCGAGGCATGGGCCCCCACTCTCGATCGACCAGTCCGTCTTCGAGAAGTGCACCGGGTGGCCTTCCACGCGCACCGCACCTATCTCCGGATGCACGACCTTGCACCAGAGTCCAAAGTTCTCGGTACTCGGATCGAGATCAATGCGCTCCTCGGGTTTCTGCACTGCCGCAGCCGGTACCCGGATTTCATGCAACGCGCCCTGGACGTCGAATTTGTTTCGCTCGGCCGTCCAGCCGACAATGTACGCATCCAGGGCGTCCTGCGTGGCCAGGCGTCCTTCAACGTCGGCGAATGCGGGATCCGCACACCAGTCTTCATTGATGAGAGCAGCCAGGGCTTCCCATTCGCCCTGGTTTCGGCACGCGATGGCCACCCAGTCGTCGTCCCCGTCGCACGGGTAGACGCCGTGCGGCGCCATCGGCGGCCAGAGGTTGCGGTTGCTGTCCGGATGCCCCGGTCGACGGGTTGGCCGGTGATTGACCGTCCAGTCGAGGAGCGCCGGGCCGTGCAACGTGAGGGCGGCCTCCGTACCCGCGAGGTCGACCCATTGCCCTTCGCCGGTTCTCTGCCGGTGGATAATGGCGAGCAGGACCGCCATCGCCATGTAGTACGCACCGGTGTGGTCCATGAAGGAATAACCCCAACCTGCCGGCTCCTGGTCACGCAACCCCGACGCGAACGTCAGCCCGGATATCGCCTGCACCACCGGGCCCCAGGATTTGAAATCGCCATACGGTCCACGGTGGCCGAAACCGCTATGGGAAACGTAGATGATGTCGGGTCTGAGCTCCTTCAGCCGCTCGTAGCCGAATCCCCACCGCTCAAGCACACCCTTCGAAAAGTTCTCGGTCACAACATCGGAGATCTTCACGAGTTCGGCCAGGATCTCCTTGCCGCGTTCCGTCCGGAGGTTGAGCGTGATGCCGTGCTTTCTCGTGTTGTGGTTGTTGAAGCTGCCGCTCAGGTTGACGCTGCTGTTGCCGTCGACAGTGGGCGCCCTGCTACGCAAGATATCCCAGCGGCCCTCATTCACCGGATCCTCGATCCGAATCACCTCGGCACCGAATGAAGCAAGCCACTTTGTCGCACCCGCGCCCGCCAGTTGGCCGGTGAAGTCGCAGATGCGGAAAGAAGACAGGGCTTCGGGCATCGATCAGGTTCGTGAGGGCGTCTTCTCAGTTATGTTACGCGATGGCGATCGGATTTATTCGGCACGCCGTTTCTCCAGACCGGCAAGAAGAGGGCAAGGACATGGCATACGAACACATTCTCACCGAGACCGCCGGAAGGGTCGGCATCATCACGTTCAACCGGCCGGAGAAGCTGAATGCCATGAACGAGCGGATGCGCGAGGAAACCCTGGAACAGATCGGCATCTGGAACGAAGACGATCATATAGGCGCGATCGTGCTCGCCGGAGAGGGGCGCGCGTTCTGCTCAGGCGCCGATCTCGACGACTTTGTCGTCCGGGAGCAAGACAATCGAAGCGCCACGGCGGCATCGTTCCGCACCGGTCCACAGCCCATGCGCTGGACGGCCGGCCGCGGCCGTGGCATCACGCCGTTCCTGATGACGTCGAAGCCCACCATTGCCGCCGTCAACGGCTACTCCGTCGGGATCGGCCTGACGTTCATCCTGCCGTTCGACATCCGCATCGCGTCGACCAATGCGCTCTTCAGCATCCGGTTCATCAGGGTTGGCCTGATGCCGGAGCTCGGATCCACGCGCCTGCTGGCGCAGCTCGTAGGCCTCGGCAACGCGGCGGACATGTGCCTGACCGGCCGCATGGTGCCCGCCGACGAGGCGCTCAGGATGGGACTGGTCATCAAGGTCGTCGAACCGGAGAACCTGCTCGAAGCCGCCGTCGACAAGGCCAGGGAGATCGCCAACAACCCGCCCCAGGCCGTGATGTTCGTGAAGGAACTGCTGCGCCAGAACCCGCTTGATCCCGACATCGACCGGGTCGGCGAGCGCGAAGGCATCCGCGACCAGATCGCGCGGCGCCACCCCGATCACGCCGAGGCGCTGGCAGCGTTCATGGAGAAGCGGGAACCGAGGTTCGGGCGAGAGTAACCGCCAGGCCTCTCGCATACTGGACCTACCAATTCACCCAATGGTGGTACAGGGGCTTCACCTGGTCGGGCATCGCATTGAAGGTCTCCGGAGATAGCCGCGGCATGGGCGGCGCCGCGGTATCGCCGAACTCCTCGGCCATGCGGACACCCTCCGGCGACTCGGGATCGATCGGCTGGAGATTGAGCCACCACGGCGCGTAACAGACCCGCATCGCCACGCGTGGTTCAGTGCCGTGGTAACTGGCATTTGCGTGCCATAGCCGGCTATCGAGCAGTACCACGCTTCCCGCCTCCCCAGACACCTGCAACTCCGTCGCACGCGGCGCCTTCTCGTCGATCATGGAATCGGTCGTCGGATCGATGCCCGACCGGTGCGTTCCGGGCGCGATGATCGTGCCTCCGCTCTCCGGCAGGAACGGCGACAGCATCCAGATGGAGGTGAGGTACATCACGGCATCCGGAAACGGAGGCAGGATCCCGGCGGCCGGACGAGTGCCAAAAGGCCAGTCCACGTGCCATTGCTCGCGGACATCGCCGGGATGACGGAAGGTCGGCCCCATCCACCCGACGCGGTAGAACGGTCCCCAAAGGGCTTCGAGAATCGCCAGGACGCGCGGCTCCGCGACGTGGCGCACGAACTCGCTGTTGTGGGCCAGGAAGTCCTTGTCCTCCAGGTACTCGGGTGAAGAGACGGTCTTGAGGACGCTCTCGCGCACATCCGCGACTTCCGCCTCGGGAATCACGCCTTCCAGGAGGCACCAGCCGTCGACCCGCAGACGCAACAGGTTGTCATCGGTCGTCGGCGGAGTCTTCTCAAGCGGCATCAAATCCTTCCGTTCGTCCACGACCGCGCCGTCCTGCGGCTCACCAACACGGGAGAAGGAAGTCTACTGATGGCCAACGGGCGTGGACAGCAAGTTAACGTTGCCAGCGCCTTTGAAGTAGAGTGCTCCCATCGCAACAGGGGGAAGAAGCAATGCTCGTCGAGATCACCACCGAAGGGGCGGTGCGCACAGTCACCATGAACAGGCCCGAAAAGCTAAACGCCATGAGCGACGAGATGCTGGACGAACTGCGGGCCGCGTTCACTACTGCCCCCGCCAACAGGGAGCGAGTGACGATCCTGCGCGGCGCGGGCCGCTCATTCTGCGCCGGCCGGGATATCGGCGGACCCATGAACGTCTCCGTCGAACCGGTATTCCACGCGGTGGAGAGCTATCCCCTGCCGGTGATCGCGGTCGTGCAGGGACACGCCATCGCAGGCGGCTGCGAGATCGCGCTGCACTGCGACTTCGTCATCGCGTCGACGAACGCGCGCTTCGGCATGTCGCTCGCGCAGATCGGCCTGGCCCCCACCTGGTTCCTGGCGAAGAAACTGCTCGACGTCGCAGGGCCGGTCGGTACGCGCGAGATACTTCTGCTGGGGGACCCCTTGCCGGCAACCCAACTTCACGAACTGGGCATGATCGCGCGTGTCGCGGAACCCAATGAACTCGAGGCCACCGTGGACGCCCTGGTGGATCGCCTTGTACAGAACGCGCCGCTCTCGCTGCGGGCCATCAAGGCCCTGCTCGTCCGCGAGATGACGTTCCGGGAAGGCATCTATCACGCCGATGTCGACAACCTCGTTCGGCAAGTGCGGGATAGCCAGGATGCTGTCGAAGGCAAGCGCGCCCGGCTGGAGAGGCGGCGCGCGAACTTCCAGGGCCGTTGATCGCAGGCCACCTGCCAGTCTGAGGGTCGTTCCTTCCCCCGCCCCGCAAATCCGCGAGATTTGCGCCAAATTATTGCGTCAAATATTTGCCGTTGAATTGCCTTAAGCCGCTTCCGAGCATTGAGCCACTTCGGTTCAAGCTATGCGGAGAGACTCATGAGGCACCGGAGCTACGTGTTGGCGGCAGCGATTACGCCGTGGATTGCGACCCCTGTTGCGGCACAGCCGGAATCGGCGCAAGCAGACGCCCGACCCGCATTCGAGGAAGAGATCGTCGTCACTGCCCGCAAACGCGACGAGAAGCTGATCGAGACGCCGCTCTCTGTCAGCGCGTTGTCCTCCTCCGACCTCGACCGCCGCCAGGTCGACGACCTGGGCGGGCTGCGCGACATCGTCCCCAACCTCAGCGTGAACATGGGCGATGCGGCCAACGCGATCGTCTACATCCGAGGCGTCGGGCAACGCGATTCGCTGTCGTTCGCCGATCCGGGAGTTGGCATCTATCTTGACGATGTGTACCTCGGTCGATCCCAGGGAGCGTTTCTCGAAGTCATCGACATCGAGCGGATCGAGGTGCTGCGTGGACCCCAGGGGACGCTCTATGGCCGCAACACCATCGGCGGCGCCATCAAGTACGTGTCGGTCCCACCGTCGCCCGAGCCGGAGTTCTCTGTCGAAGCCGGTCTCGGTGACTTCTCCCAACGTGCGGCGAGGGTTGTCTGGAATGGACGGTTAAGTCCCGATGACTCGCTGCTGGGCCGAGTGTCCATCGCCTACGGTTCACATGGGGGCTATCGCGAGAACACCTACCCCGCCGCCGGGCAAACCGACGGCGACAAGAACCTGTTCGCGTGGCGCGGCCAACTGGACTTCGCCGCCACCGACCGACTGACACTAAGGTTGATCATCGACCAGTCCGAGAACGATCCCCAACGCTCGACCACGCCGGTGCGCGTGACATCGGGGCCAGGGCTCGTAGCAGCCACAGCCCAGAAACCGGCGTCCCCCAGCACGACGCAGGTCGAGGCCGACTTCAACGATGTCGAACGCCTGCAGGTGGGTGGAGCAAGTCTGGCCGCAGACTTTGCGGTTTCAGATCTGGTGACCTTCCGGTCCACGACGGCCCACCGGGCAGTGCAGCATCAGACCCACATCGACCTGGACGGTACCGGGCACGAGATTTTCGGTGTCCTCGTCGACCAGGACCAGCAGCAGTTCAGCCAGGAATTCCAGCTCTCATACGCATCGGAGGATTTCCAGGGATTGTTGGGCGTCTACTGGTTCTCGGAGGACGACGTCACCCCCGACGGCATCCGCAACACCGAACCTATCGACTTCGCAGGCGGCCTTGGCTTCTTTCTGCCGTACAACACCGTCAGCGAGAATGACCAGTCGATCACAGCCCGCGCGGTGTTTGGAGAGGTCTCGTGGCATATTTCTCCGGACATCGAGGTAACCACCGGATTGCGATATACGGACGAGGCCCGCGAGCTACGCCGGAAGGCGTGCCAGGCATTCTCCACGGACGCACTGGATATCGATGCATGCAACCCGCCTGCGGGTTCGCTGAATCCCTTCGGTTTGCGGCTTGATCTCGAGGAGAGCTTCAGCGCAGTCACCCCAAGGGTCGGCATATCCTTCGACTCAGGCGCAGGATTGATCTACGCGAACTGGGCGCGCGGGTTCAAGAGCGGCGGTTTCGACGGACGGATTGGCTACAACGGCGCCAGCAGTGAGGGTGCGGTCGGGGCGCAGGCACGGGCTTACGACCCGGAATTCGCGGATACGTTCGAAGTCGGCTGGAAGACCGCATCTTCCAATGGCGACTGGCAGCTGAGCGCGGCGGCGTTCTTCACCGACTACACGGACCTGCAACTCAGCAGTTTCTCCGCGACGCCAGGCGGTGGTTTCGCCACCGTGTTTACGAACGCGGGCAAAGCCGAGACTCTTGGCATCGAGATGGAGCTCGCCGCCCGAACGGCCGAAAACCTGTTCGTAAATGCCAGCCTGGGATTCCTCGATGCACAGTACAAGGAGTTCATCGACGCCGCCGGGAACAATGTCAGCGGCGAGCGCACGCCAATCAACGCGCCCAGATGGACCGCAAGTGTCGGATTTCAATATCTTTTTCCGTTGGAACACGGACGCCTTCGATTCTCGACCGATCTCGGCTATCGGTCCAGGTACCACGTCGACATCAACAACCTTGAAGCGTTGGCGCAGGACGACTACCGGGTTGTCAACGCGTCTGTCGACTTCGAAGACAACGATACGCGGTGGCACATCTCGCTGGGCGTGAAGAACCTGGCCGACGCCGAGTACATCACGCACGGTTTCGACCTGACCGCATTCCCTGGTGTAGGACTCGCCTACTACGGCGACCCCCGCACCTACCGGCTGAATGTTCGGTACCGTTTCCTTTGATCGCACCGGCGAGCGCAGACCGACCACTTCGAAAGCGGCACCCGCAGTGATCGTTTCCAGCCGCCGGTCCACGTCGAGGCTCGACATCGCCTTCCGCACCTGCGGGCGGGCGGACATGCCAGCCATCATGTTCGTGCACGGAAATCTCTCGTCATCCATCTTCTGGGAGGACATCATGACAGCCGTGCAGGGTGACTACTACTCGATAGCTCCAGACCTGCGCGGGTTCGGCGCAACCCAGGCCATGCCAGTTGACGCCAGGCTTGGGCTCGACGACATGGCCCTCGACCTGCTCGGCCTCGCCGACGATCTCGGATTGGGACGCTTTCACCTTGTCGGCCACAGCATGGGCGGCGGCGTGGCGATGAAGATGCTGATCCGGAAGCCGCGGTCAATCGAGAGCGTCACTCTTGTCGACCCAGTCTCACCGTTCGGTTATGGCGGTTCCCGCGACGTGACAGGAACACCCTGTTATCCAGACGGCGCTCCTGCGGGCGCAGGAATGGTCAATCCAGAGTTCGTCACGCGCCTGCGAGACGGAGACCGTAGCCGTTCGAGTCCGCTGTCACCCCGCTGCGTAATGGAGAATCTGTATTTCAATCCGCCTTTCGTTCCCGACCGCATCGAGGCGCTTCTGGACGGCATGCTGGAAGCCAGGGTCGGCGAAGACGGGTATCCCGGCGACGTCCTGGCCTCCGAAAACTGGCCTGGCAGTGCCCCCGGTGAACGCGGCGTGCTGAATGCCATGTCGCGTCGTTACTTCGATGCCTCGGGCATCACCGAGGTCGACCCCAAGCCGCCACTGCTCTGGGTGCGCGGTGATTCGGACCAGATCGTGGCCGATGGTGCCGCCCTTGAGATCGCCAACCTCGGTGCATTGGGTCAGGTGCCCGGTTGGCCCGGCATGGATCGATGTCCACCGCAGCCGATGGTGCAGCAGACCCGTGCCGTGCTCGAGGAATATGCCCGTCGTGGCGGTTCCTTCCGGGAGTGCGTACTGGAAGGCGTCGGCCACACGCCCTTCATTGAGGCGCCCGAGGCGTTCAACCGGCTGCTGGCTGGCTTCCTGGGAGCGTGATCCCCCGGATCGTTCAGCAATGTTCGTCGAGCAGCTTGAGGACCTGGCTCAACGTTCGACTGAAGTGCTCAACCAGAGACGCTTCCAGCAGCGGCGTCGGCAGGATCAGGATCTTGCGGTGGTCGGTCTCGCTCTTGCGCTTCTCCAGCAGGCCGCGGGTAGCAGCGAGTGCAATCCGGGCTTCTCCGGTGCGGATGGAACCCGTTCGCATCACGCTGCAAGCCTCGCTCATCGTGAGCGGTTCCCCCGACCAGTCCGCGCGCAACGAATGGACGAACGGGTACCAGTACTCCTCCGTGTGGAACCGATTGCGAAACGTCTCGTTCCAGTCGTTGGTGTAGCCGACGAGGAACTCCGCCCACGCCAAAAGGAGTCTCGGAACGTCGCGGCCGTCATCCGACAGTCCCCTTACCGCCGTCACCCTGTGACCTGGGACTAGATTCGCCTCGGCGAGCCCGGCAGTGACCCGGGCCAGACTGTTGCTTAGATGTCGCTGTGCCAGGGCCAGAAGGGCAGGCGTGGGGACGATGTAGGTGACGCGCAGGTCCGATTCGTTCTTGATCTTGCTGAACCAGCCTTCGTCGACGAGTCGCTTCAACCGCGTTTCCCGCGTCTTGGGCGACCCGGTCCGCATCGTGGCGCGGGCATCGCCCACGTTCAGCGGCTCCCGGTGCCAGTGGCGGACCAGGGCGACGACGAAGAGGTACCAGTACTCCTGGGAGAAGAACGTGCGCCCGAAGTCCTCGCGCCAGACCTGTCCGTAGTCCTCCATGCACTGCATCCAGGTGCCGAGAACCAGCTTGTCGAATCCGTCGCCGGGTCCGCGTCCGGCGTCGGACTCGACAGGGTTGCGTTTCGTTACGCTCTGCACGGGGGCTTCCCCTCCCAAGTCGCCGGGCCGCACCCAAAAATATGGGTACGAGCGGCTCAAACCATGATGACGCCAACAAGGCTATGGGGCAAGAATGCACACGGCGCCCGCCATCCGCGGGTGGCTCCGAGTACCCGGCACGGGCCATAGTCTGGCGACCGGCGACGGGGCGATTGCCATACGATGCGATTGGCAATCTGGCCCGTATCGTGGATTTAATTAGGAAAGGACCAACAAGGGAGGAGACAAGGTGGCAGCCGTACCAGAGATCACGACACTCGACGAATTCGAAGACGAATACAGGAAGGGCGCGGGGACGATCCTGCCGTCCCGGGCTTCGAAACTGGCGAACCTCGACAACATCCGGCGCGCCGGGGACGGCATCGGCGACTACAACCCGCTGTACCGGGATCCTGAGTACGCCGCGAACAGCCGCTTCGGCATGGTCACCGCCATGCCCGCGTTCGTCTACTGCACGAGCCTCGGGGTCGGCGCCGCGATCAACGGCGCCATCGACGGCTCGCGGGTAGGGAGCTTCGCCATGAACTACGCCGGCGGCGAACTGGAGTTCTATCGGCCGATCTGGCTCGGGGACACGATTTACGTGCAGGAGCAGGTAGGTCCTGTCGTACGCAAGGAGAGCGGACGCATCGGTCCGTTCTGCATCTGCACAGGCCTGGTGACATACACCAACCAGCGCCACGAGGTCGTGGCGACCAAGCGGACACTGATGGCGCGGTACAAGATCCTCGATGGCGGCGAAGGAACGATCACCTACGACCGCGACAACAAAACCGACGTCCACCAGGAGTCGCCGGACCCGCTGGTCTGGGAGCGGGAGCGGCGCGGTGCGGAGACGCGCTACTGGGAAGACGTTGTCGAAGGCGAGGAAATGCCGCCGTTGAAGAAGGGCACCTACACGGTCAACGAACTGTTCCTGTTCACGTTCGGGGCGATGGGAACCCGGCGGAGCACCCGGGCCTCGCTCGGCGGGCGCCTCGAGTCGCATGACCGCTTTGACGCGGAACACGCGAAGAAGCGCCGCAGCATGCCGGGCCAGTTCGACTTCGGCCCGCAACGGGTGTGCTGGTTGACGCAGATGTGCACGGACTGGATGGGCGACGACGGCACGTTGAAAAAGTTGGTGACCCAGGTCCGGCATCCCAATATCGTCGGCGACACCAATACGATCTACGGCAACGTCGCCAGAAAATACGTGCAGGGCAACGAGCACCTGGTGGACCTGGACATTCGCAACGTGAACCAGTCGGGCACGGCCAGCGCGTTCTCGCGGGCAACCGTCGCGTTACCGACGCGGGGATAGCTTCGCATGAACCGACAACTGATGGCGTTGGCAGTGGCATTGTGCGCCGTGGTCCCGGGCGCCGCTCTGTACGCGGACGACGGCATGGACCCTGGGCCGTCCTCGCCAAGCGGCTATGGAGTAATCCACAGCTGGGCGGACCAGGCCGAGATGCCGGATACGGATGGAATCGACGTCGAGGCGTTGTCCGAAGGTGGGTACACGGTGATCCGCACCTCCTGGGTACCGCCGGAGGAAGGCGGATGGTCGGTCTACCCATTGCCCGATGTGTTCCGTGAGCTTCTCGCAAAGGCGGGAGGCGGAACCGTTACGGCATATGAGGGGACACGTCGCGAAGGGCCTGGTCACCTCGTGTTGTTCTGGGGGAAGGTGAGCGCGGACAATGCCGTGCTGTGCGCCGGCTTCGGCAGCTACGAGACTCACGCGGCAAACGATAGCCGGCACAAGGTTCCGACCGGAACGTCAGATTGCCCGCCATAATGGACAATGACCCCAAGACCCAGCCCGGATCCGACCGGCGCCGCGGCTAACTCAGTCTGGTCGCGCGCCTAGTACACCTCTGTCCGTTCACTCCCCGGGTGGGAGTACCGATCCATGCTGCGTACGTCGTTTCCCCCGTAGGTACGCTCTCCGCGCACCAGCACGTGCTTTCGATCGTCCGGCAGCGAGAATTCGTCGGCGCTGTGGTACCCGAGCGTCATGCTCATACGCGTGCCATCGGTCTGGTTTCTGCCTGCCGCATGCAACAGCAGTCCATCCATAGCTAACAGCCCGCCGGAAGGCATGGGCAACGGAATCGCCTGGGACCATGCGATCTCGAAGAGCTCTTTACGCTCGCGTATGTATGCGAAGTTGGAAAGAGTCGGCAGGTGATGAGAACCCGGAACCACGTAGGTGCAGCCATTCTCCAGGTGCGTGTCTTCGAGGTAGACCAGTACCGAGAGCAGGTTGCGCGACCACACCCTGCAATCCCTATGTAACTCGATCGATGCCAGCGACTTTCGGTCGCGCAGGTAGATGTGGTTGTGACGATTGAGCATGAACTCGATGTTGGGGCCGAGCAGGGATTCAAGGGGCTCTAGAATCTCGTCGCACGCGATGGCTTCCTGGAATACGCCACCCCGGTCCCAGAGACCGGATATTCGGTCCACCTCGCCATCGCGACGCGCGACAGGCTCGACTTCGTTCCGGATGTCCTCAAGCGTGGCCGCCTTCAAACGCTCCACAAGATCCGCGGGTAGCCGTGTCGGCAGCTTGACGAAACCGTTGTGCCGGAAGAGGTCGACCTCTTCGGGTTGTAGGGTGGATCTCGCGCCTGGTCCTTCCATCCGTTCGAACCTCGCTGTTCGTTCACGGGCCCAACTGTCTGACTTTGCGCTTGCCACCGAGCAATATCAATAGTGGCGCCCGCGCCCGAACTACAGGCGCGACGGCATCAGCATCAGTTCGGGCACCCGCGCTCTCGCCGGCAGAGATGCCGCGAACAGGCACGCTTTGGCTACGTCTTCCGGTTGTAACGCGTGCGCCATTACTTCGGGCGGCGTGGGCGTCGGGCGCTTCAGCACGAGCGGCGTATCCGTGAGACCGGGGAAGATCACGGTGGTCCGAATGCCGTGGTCCCGCTCTTCCTGGAAGGTCCCGTGCGCCAGGCCTACCAGCCCATGTTTGGCAGCCTGGTAGGACACGCCGGATGCGTCGGGAAGCTGCACCGCGACACTTGAGACGTAGATGATGAGCCCCCCGCCCTGCCCCCGCATTGTCGGCAGCACGGCCTGGGTGCAATGGAAGGCGCCGCTCAGATTCGTGGCGAGCATCATGTCCCAGGTTTCCGCGGTCAGTGCGTCAAGGGCGCGGTCTGGGATATTGGTTCCGGCCGCGTAGACGAGCACATCGATGCGGCCCAGGCGCTCCACAATCGCGTCCGCCGCCCGACCAACCGACGCGGTGTCTTCGACATCCATCGGGCAGGCCATCGCGTCACCGCCAATCTCCTCGGTCAAGACATGGAGCCTGTCCTCGCGGCGCGCAGAAAGCACGGTGGTGGCACCGGCGCGCGCAAATCCGAGCGCCGTCTCTCGGCCTATGCCGCTGCTGGCACCGACGATGACGGCAACCTGTCCCGCTAGCGCGTCACTCATAGGTCTGCCAGAGAGAAAAGACTCTGATCGACAATGTGCATTCCAAATGCATGATTTCGACCTGTGGGTTCACCGTACATCAAGCGCTCACTCGAGCCAATCTTCAAGAAGCGCCACCTTCAAGACCTTCCAAGCAGGCGCGAAGGATAAGTGGATGCTCGCCTGCCCCTGCGTCCCGGCGTGACCGCGATTCCCTTCGCTGACCTGTAGGGGCGAGCCCGCGCGCGGAAACTCGTGCAAAAATAGGGTCATTTCCCCGGAGGCAGCGCATGCGTAACGACGAATTGGGCACGGTGATCGTGCATTCCGAACTCCTGAGCGATCGCCACATCGAAGAGATCCAGGCCACGGTACCCGGGACCGAAGTCGTCAGGATCGACACCCTCGAGGAGTGGCAGTCGCGCCGCGCCGAACTGGGGCCGAAGGTGGAGGTGGTCTTCGGATTGCGCGACATCGGAGACCTGGCTTCCGTGCCGCGGCTGCGTTGGATCCAGACTATCGGGGCCGGGATGGACTGGCTGCTCCGCATGCCCGAGGTCGCGCAGAGCGACATCATGGTGACCAACGCCTCCGGCGTGGCCGCGGTCCCCATCGCCGAGCACATACTCGCCCTGATGTTCGTGTTGACACGCCGCATGCACCGCTTCGCGAGGGCGCAGCGCGAACACGAGTGGTTTCAGCGCGGGCGCTGCGAGGAAATCGATGGCACGACCATGGGCATCATCGGACTCGGGCCCATTGGCCTGAAGACCGCCGAGAAGGCAAAAGGTCTCAACATGCGCGTGCTCGGTCTGCGACGCCACCCATCGCGCACTTCTCCCCACGTCGACCGCATGTTCGGTCCCGACGGATTGCATGAACTGCTCAGGGAGTCGGACTGGGTGGTGCTGGCCGCCCCCCTCACGGAGGAGACGCGCGGCATGATGGGTGAACCCGAGTTTCGGGCAATGAAGGAGACGGCCTATTTCATCAACATTGCGCGGGGCCAGATTGTCCAGGAGGACGTCCTGATCCGGGCGCTGCAGCAGGGCTGGATTTCAGGGGCGGGTCTCGATGTCTTCGCCCAGGAGCCCCTGCCCACCGAGTCCCCCCTGTGGGACATGCGCAACGTCATGATCACGGCGCACTACGCTGGCGCAACACCCCGCTACGCGGACCGTGTGACCGGGATATTCACGGACAACCTTCGCCGTTACCTCGCGGGCGAACCGCTGGTGAACGTCATCGACAAGGAGCAGACGTACATCAGTAGCTGACCCGCCGCCTTCGAAATCGTACCCGGGCGCTATCTTTGCAGGTCGTAGTGCCAAGGTTCCCCTGACGTGTGCGCATAATCCCAGCGCGTCGCCATCAGGTACCTGAGCGCCGAATCGAGTCCATCACGCGTGCCTAACCGTTGCAGGGCCTCGATGGACCACCCCCGCACGTGGTGATGGCCGTGATAGAGGTTCTCCCTGAGGGCGTCCACGATCCCAGGGAGCGCCGCCGCTTTCGGACCGAAGCGCGCCACGGCAAGCGCCGCATGGTGCCGAACGAGCGCGTCATCATCCCGGAGTCCGTCAACCAGTTCTACCGGTGCCTCGGATGCCACCTGTCCAACTATGCCGACGGACTCGATGGCGTACTGACGCACGCGCGGGTCGCCGTGGTGACAGAGCTGGATGAGGACGGGCAACGCATCGAAAGCGCGCGGGCCGATGTCGCCGAGGATGTCGGCGACCTGGACGCAAAGTTCGGTGCCGGCACCGTCGAGCAGACCGAGCAGCGGAGCAACTGCCGCCGCCCCCATCGGCGGGAAACCGTATCCCGCGACAAATCGCAGGTCCTCGTCGGAGCTTGTCAATGCTTCGATCAGCGGCTCGACCGAGCCGAGGTTGCCGAGCGTGTATGCGGCCCCGATCGCCTCTGCGACGTTCGACCCGTGGAGCCGCTCGACGAGGTCGTTCCCGTCGGTGTCAGAATCAGGTGGCGCGCTCGCTGCCACTCCGCGGTGCCAGTCCCACATGTACTGCCAGATCGGTTCCAGGGGATCAGGCGAAGTTGTCCACCCGGAGCTCTCGTGATTCCAGCTCGACGCCATCGGGTCCAGGTTGCGCGTGTACAGGAACTTCACCATGTGCCGGTTGACGTCCGTCGTGTTCGCCCCAAAGCGCCCGTGGGCGATGTCGAAATGCATAATCGTGACCGTCCCCGCATCGCCGGGAAGAGGGATCCGCTGACTCTCGTCCAGCGCGCTCCTCGGGACATACTGGCTGCCGGGCACGATTCCCGTCGGCCCCATATCGAGGGTCGTGTCCTGAGGCAGGTAGAACAGCATGGCAAACCGTGTCGCGTGGTGACGCCGTCCGTCAACCATGTAGTGCGCGTGGCGTTCCCCATCCTTGTGCAACCGGCCGTCGCCCAGGTGCCAGGGCGTCATGGGCTGCACCTTCTCCGGGTGGTTGACGTGATCATGACGGTGGAAGTGCAGGTAGTAGTCCGGCCCGAGGATCGATAGCAGGGCGCCCCGCACGACCGGCTCGTCCAGCAGTTCGCCAAGCTCCGGCACCATCGGCAGCAGGTTGTTGTGACCGACCAGGCCATCTTCCTCAAGCGGCTCGAGACGCGCGTACATGGTGTCGTGGTACGACTTCGGGAGGGCCGACTGGACGGTTACGTAACCCTCGCGGATGAAACGATGCATCGCCTCGTCGGTGAGCAGGATCGGATCGCTCATTGCCAGGGTCTTCCTGCGAATGACGGAATGTAGGGTAGCGTACCGGGAAAGCTCCTCACCTTTTCAAACTCTCCGTCAGAGTCAGCCGCCGGTCTCGATAACCACGGTACCCGCGTCTCCGTCCACCTCCAGGATCTGACCGCTCTCAATCCGCTGGGTGACATTGCCGGTGCCAACGACCGCGGGAATGCCGTATTCCCTGGCGACAATGGAGCCATGGCCGAGGATGCCCCCGATGTCTGTAACGAGTCCGACAGCATGTGCGAAGAGCTGGGTCCAGGCCGGGGATGTCATGGGGCAGACCAGGATGGACCCTGGTTGCATCCGGTCGAACTCCTGGGCATTCATGATCCGGCTTGCCGGTGCCACGATCGTGCCGGGACTCACGGGGATGCCGCGCAGGGTATCGCTCGAGTCGTCGTTCTTGAACTGGGTTTCCTTGAACTTCAAGCCGGGGTTCTCCCTGGCTTCTTCCGGAATCGTGCCCGGCGGGTGCAGGCGCTTGCGCGCCTCCCTGAGCTCCCGGCGGCCTGCTGTCAGGGCGACGTATTCAGGCATCGCCTCGCCGTGCCCGCGCGCTGCCAGTGCGGGCTTGATCTCGTCGCTTGTCAGGAAATAGAGGTCATCCGGCTCGCTCAGCGTGCCGACCTCCACCAGCCGTTGCCCCAACTCGGCCGCGATGCGCCGCAGCGCGGGCCAGGCCGTGCCGAGCACGAAGCAGGACTCCTCGCGCATGGGGTAGTACTGGTAGGCGAACCACATCCGGTAACGGAATTGCCAGTATTCGAACGGCGGCAACAGCTCGCGGATCTCGGCGAGGGCCTGTTCGCGCTTGCGCGTCGCATCCGCCTCGTGCTGAACCGGATCGTAGTCGGCCCGCTGCACCATGTTCTTCAAGGTCACGAACATGGCAGACGCGTCTTCCTGCTGGGTCGGCTCGCAGAAGTCGAGGCTGTAGCCCTGGTGACCATAGGTCGCAAGGTAGGTATCGATGGCTTCCAGGACCTCACCCGTGTCGTCGCGTTGCCGGAGAACGGTCATCAGCCGCCGGGCGGGCGTGGCGATCACCACCTCGTACAGTGCGGGTGACGCCTTGATCTGGGTGGCGATGGCGAACATGTCATCGTTCGCCTGCATGATCCGGGACTTGAAGCCGGACAGGAACTGGCCGCTGGTGAAGTGATGGTCCGGCAAGGCCTCTCTCAAGAACGCCTGGAGCTGGTCGTCCACGGACTTCGCCACGCCGAAGGTATGTCCGCCATTGCTGGTCCAGTACCAACCCTCGGCTTGGGCGAGCGCGGTAATGCCTGCGAGCAGCGCCTCGTCATCGGTGGCAGCGAGGTCCACAGCCTCCCACTTCCTGGTGGCGCCTTGAAGCTCAGGCAACGCGCGATCCCAGAAGTCCTTGTGCTGACGGTCGTTGGTGAAGGTCTTGTTGAACGCGATGTAGGTGGGGTTGTCGCTCTCCGGCATGGTGATCGCGTGGGGCAGGTTGTCGCTGGCGAGTGCGGCGGCCATGGCCTTGAACTCGCCACGCTCGTCGTCTGACAGGGACCCAAGGAACAGGTTCAGATCGTGGGCTTCCCGAGCCTTGACCTCCGGTTCCCTGGCCTCCTCGTCCCGGCGACGCCTCAGGTTGGCTCGAAACTCCTCGTCCGTCTTCTCCGCAGCACTGCCGAAGATCTGAAATGCGAAGCCGTGGAGGGTGGTGAACATGGACCTGCCGAGGTTCTTGTTGAACAGTCCACCGTGAATATAGAGCTCGTCGAAGAGTGGGCAGGTCGGGTCCGGGATGTTCTCGACGATTTGCCTTCGCACCAGGCCGAAGACCCCTGGCGGCGCCTCCCACTCCACCTCTATGGGCTGGGGCGGCAGGTTCGTGATGGGCCGCGACTGCAGGAGCCAGAGCTTGCCGTCGGCAACGGCCCACTCTATGTCCTGAGGCTGGCCGTCGAAGTGCCCCTCCACCCGGCCGGCGAGTTCGGCCAGCTCGGTCAGGAGTTTCTCCGACAGAGAGGACGCATCGCGTTCGCCCTCCTCCACCTCCACCAGGCGGGTGCCCTGGTTGCCGTCGGAGACGATCTTCTGCTCCTTCGTGCCGATCATGGTTTCACTGGCGGTGAGCGTCGACCGGTCGACGATGAACGTATCCGGCGTGACCTGGCCGCCCACCACGGCCTCGCCGAGGCCGAAGCTGGCATTGACGATCATCTCGCCGCGCTCGCCGGTGGCCGGATTCGCCGTGAAGAGGATGCCGGCGACGTCTGCGGGAACCATGATCTGTACCACCACGGCCATGGCAACGGCGCCGGACTCGATGCCCATCTCATTGCGGTAGCTGATCGCCTGGGGCGTCCACAGGGAAGCCCAACAGTCGCGCACGGCCGCGAGCAGGGCCTCGATTCCGCTGACATTGAGGTAGGTCTCCTGCTGTCCGGCGAAGGACAACCCCGGCAGGTCCTCCGCGTTCGCCGACGATCGCACCGCCACGGCGGGATCATCCCCCGGGAGCGCCCTGTAGGCGGCCGTGATTTCGGCTTTCAGGCCAGCGGAAAGCTCGCATCCGGTGATGAGCGCTTCGATCGACCGCGATGCCGACTCGAACGACGCGCGACCGTCGATGATCTCCGGACGGGCGAGTTCGAGGATGCGCATCCCCAGATCGTTGTCGGCCACGAACTCCCTGTAGGCCGCCGTCGACAACAGGAAGCCCTCGGGCACATCGAACCCGGCACGGGTCATCTGGGCGAGGGAACGGCCCTTGCCCCCGACGGTTTCCAGGGCGTCGTTGGTAGTGTCTATGGGAGTGATGGCGGCTAACCTGTCGTTCATGGGGAGTCCTTTCTCATTCTTCGTCGAGTGCCACGAAATCCGTCGACCTATTCCAGGCGCGCCGTTCGTTCGGGCCGTGGCCAAAGGCCGAGTATCGAAGTCGTCCGCGCAGCGTTGAACCTGGCAGACTGACCCAAAGATTATGGGATTCGTCCGCGAATTCCACATCCTGAATGGGGAGAAATCCCCCAGTTTTGGTTTTCTGCCAACGTCCTTCGGCAACTCACACGGCGGCTACGGCAGCCGCTGACGTCAGATCTGAACCAGTTCGATGCTGACGGAGTCGGGTCCCTTCAGGAAGGCGATCCTCCCTTTTCCGCTGCGCGGCTTCATGTGGAACTCGGCGCCCTTGGCCTCGAGATCGGCTATTGCCGCCGGCAGGTCGTCGACGGCGATGCCGATGTGGTCCAGCCCAAGGCAACTGTGCGGCCCTGACGCCGTCTGGGTCACCTCCCCGGTGACCGTGGAGATCAGGATGAACTGATCGCCCAGCATCATGTTCGCCCGCGGCAACCCGTTGGCCCCTTTCGAGGCGACAAGCTCCGCGCCGAACATCGTCTCGTAGAAGGCGCCTGCGGCCATGGCGTCATGACTCATCAGGTGAATGTGGTGTGGGCGGTAGTCGGGCATCAGGGTCACTCCACCGGCATCACGAAAGCCAGGCCCATTTCTTCGGCCCGTTCGAACAGGAAGTCGCGCGCCAACGGCAGTTGTTCCGCAGTCAGGTGCTCGATCATCAACGACACGTCCGGCTCCAGCTTATCCATTTCGGTGAGGTAGACGTCGTGGTCCAGCATGCCGTTGCCGGTGTAGGTCTCGACCAGGTGATAGGGATACCTGTCGACGGTGATGACATCCTTGGTGTGGCAACTCAGGATATGCGGGCCGAGCCTGTCGAAGCACGCTCTGAGCAGCGCGCCGCTGTCGTAGTAGTCCTTCGGGTTCGCGATGATGTTGACCGGATCCAGGTGCACACCGAAGCCGGGGCGATCAATGGCTTCGACCAGCCTCAGGTAGACATCGGGCTCATCCGGCAACAGCCACCTCTCCGGCTCCAGGGTGAGCTTTGCGCGCGTTGGCTGCACACGATCCACGATGGTCTGAACGGCCGTTACGGTGTCCTCGAAAGCGCGTTCGCTCTGATTGTCCGGGTTGGGCGTGCCCCAGCCTTCCGGCTCATATGAACCGCCGTGGATGACGCAGCAGCGAATGCCCGCCTCGTCCGCGTAAGCGAGCCGACGGCAGATTTCGTCGAGATTCTTCTGCCGCCGGGCTGCATCGGTCTGCAGGATGTTCAGGCGGTAGGCGCCAAGCTCCGCGGGAAGGATGTTCGCTTCCTCGTATGCCGCGCAGATCTCGTCGCGCCTTACCTTGTCCTCGACCTCCCGCATGAAGGCGGCGGAGAAACCGTTTTCCCGGTGATACGTCACCAGCGCCTCCGGTTCTTCCTCCACGTCGAAAGTGGGTCCACCCAGTCTCATCGTCCCAATCCTCAAGCCAAAACAACGACTGCCGTCCTATTCTCACACATGGGCAGACCGGTGTTCTTCACCATCCGGATTCGGCCCCTCGGCGTAAGCGCGGATTCGGAATTGACCGCTCGCCACAGGCACGCCTTGATTGCGCCGCAATCGCTCTTAGAATGGCCCTTCGGTCAAGAAATTGCCCCTCGCAGATTGAGGTATCGAATGCGGCGGTCCGGTCACATCGGCTGGGTGGTTGGGATGCTCCTGCTCGCGGTCGCGGGGTGTCAGACGACTGTCGATCTGACCGACGACCGCATTCCCGATGCCGACCTGCTCTCGGGCGAGGCGATCCTGGGCGAACCGATCACGGGTACCGAGCATCCCGATATAGACATCGTCGCCATCAACGACGACATGCGCGAGTTCGTTGCCGACCTTCGGGACGTTTCCAACAAGGCCCGGCGCTTCTGGAGGCTGCTCCAGCGAATGCGCGGCGTCGGCGGCGAGCCCGGCCGCTACGACGCGTATGCGAACCTGACAGCCCAGGAGGCCTTCGTCGAGAAACGCGGCAACTGCCTCGCGTTCTCGAGCCTGTTCATCGCACTCGCGCGGGAAGCGGGCTTCGACGCGCGATACCAGTTGGTCGACATACCCCCGGACTACGACAGTGTCGACGGCATGGTCGTGCTGAACAGGCACGTCAACGTGCGGGTGAACGGCGTACCCGGACGCGACCCCGTCACGATCGAGTTCAGCAGGGAGTATGCAAACAGCATCCACGACCGACAGGTCGTGGATGACCAATTCGCCCTTGGACTGCACTACAACAACCTGGCCTTCTCCCACGCGCGCGCAGGCGACCAACGGGCTGCACTGGTCTATCTTCGCAAGGCCCTCGACGAAACGCCGGAAAACCCGGACCTGTGGACCAATCTTGGCGTGTTCTACGCCCGGCACGAACAATTCGACCGCGCGATCGCCGCGTACCACAGGGGGTTGGCCCTCGATGGTGACCACAGCCCGGCCATCCGGGGGCTCGCGAACGCCCACGAAGCGCTCGGACAGCGCGCCAACGCGCGATTCTACGAACGGCGCATGGCGCATTCGCGGATTCGGGACGGCTACACCTACTACATCCTCGCGCAACGCGCCTACCGCGCCGAGATGACAGCCGAGTCCCTGGAACTCGTGTCACAGGCCATCCGCCTCTACCGCAGGGACCACCGATTTTACGAACTGCAGGGCAATATCCACGACCAGCTAGGCGACGAGGACGCGGCGAGGGAGAGCTACAAGCGCGCCCGGATTCTCGCGCGGCGCTACGAAATGAACTCGGCCGAGGTCCTTGGAGTCCAGGGGTCGGGGTGAAGCACCCGCCAGTCAGTCGAAAAGCAGGCCGCCGTTCAGGTCCACGACCTCGCCGGTGATGAATCCCGCGAGCGGATGGGTGAGGAATGTCACCACGTGGGCGAACTCCTCGGCCTCGCAGAACCGGCCGACCGGAATCTGGTCCAGCACCGCCTGCCGCTGCGCCTCGTTCAGCTGTTCCATCACCATCGGTGTCTTTACGTAGGCGGGGGCGATGCCGTTGGCGGTCACCCCGTCGCCGGCCACTTCCCGCGCCAGCGAGAACGTCAATGCCGCCAGCGCGCCCTTCGACACGCTGTAGGCAGTGCCGGCGGTCAGACCGCCGTTCTTGCCGGCGAGCGAGCAGGTATTGACGATCCGGCCCCACCCACGCTCGCGCATCCCGGGCAGCACCGCCTGCGACAGGTACAGCGCCGCGTCCAGGTTCACCGCCAGCACGTTGCGCCACTCCTCGGGCGTCGTGGTCGCCGACTTGTGGTTCGAGAGTATCCCGGCGTTGTTCACCAGGATGTCCACGGCGCCAACCTCGTCCAGCAACCGCTGCGCCGTGGCGCCGATCTCGTCCGGATCGCGCAGATCGATCGTGGCAGGGATCGCTTTCTCGCCGAGTTCGGCGGCCAGCCGTTCCAGCCCGTCCTGGTCGATGTCCACCATGATGACCGTCGCGCCATGGTCCACCAGGGCCCGGGACGTGGCGAGGCCCAGCACACCCGCCGCCCCCGTCACGATGGCGGTGTGGTCTTCGTGAACGAGGTTCGTCATGCGGGAAACGCGTTACACCAGCATTCGGCCGCGCACGATACCGAGCAGTTCGTAGTAGCCGTCAATGAACTGGTTGAGCGTGTGGATCGATGGGCCGTACCCGGCGAACTCGTCGGGCGTCATGCCGTCCGGCTCGTAGGAGCGGCGGAAGTCCTCGAAATCGGTCTGCAGCGCCTCCAGGTGGGAAGCCTCCACCGGTTCGTTCAGCGACGGCCGCACGTCGACCTCGGCGGAGTCGAACTCCTTCCAGTTCTCGTAGGGAATCGTCTGCAGCACGTTTGGCCCGATGGTCGCCGACCACTGCATGATGTTCCGGAAGGCGGCCCCCAGCAGGGTCGCCCTGAATCCGCGTTCCTCGAAGATTCCAGCCGCTCGCTTGAAGACGGCGATTCCCGCCCACTCCAGCGCCTCTGGATCGATCTCGATGCCGTCGGCATCGCGAACGCGCTTGAGATGATCGTCCAATCGGCCCCGCATGACGGTGACATATGGATGGATCGAGTCGGGGTCCCGCGCGTCCCGCATGCCGCGTTCGATCGCTTCTGCCGAAGCTACCGCCTGCGGTACGGAAAATGACACCGTCACGTTCACCGCTATCCCTCGACGCGTGAGTTCCTCCACGGCCACAAGACCCGATGCCGTGCAAGGAATCTTGATGGCGATGTTGTCCGCCACCGACCGCAGGGACACGGCATGTTCGACCATGCGTCCCGCGTCCGGGTATAGCGTCGGGTTGACCTGCAGGCAAAGGTATCCTGCCGCTCCCGCCGTCCGATCATGAACGGGCTTGAGTATTGCCGCCGCGATCTCGCCGATCTGGGCGATCAGCTTCCAGGCGATTTCAACCTCGGTGTCGATCGGGTTATCCGCGATGAGCGCATCCACCTCCGGCAACCACCGGTCCGGATCGCCCTTGACCACGTTCCCCACGATCACCGGATTCGACGTCGCGCCGACCGCGCCGTGCGCCACTGCGTCCGAAAGCTCCCCGGGTTCGCAGGAGTCGTTCCACCACGGCGCGCCCAACTCTCCCATTCGAGCCATGTTCCCGACAGGGTTTACTGCGACCTGGCTCATGTCTTCCTCCACTCGCTCATTCTCGACCGTATAGGACCGAGTCTACCGCAGTGAAATGCAAGGGCAGGCGCATTCCGCTACAGATGGGCTCGATAGCTTATGGGCTGCAAGCGGACGTGCCGCTCCACATCGCCCGGCAACGTGAAGAGTCTCGGCATCCTTCTGAACCCGAAGAGGCGGTAGAGGTGATAGGACTCCGCATGTACATTCGAGAATCGGAGTTCGCCCGCGCTGATGTAAAACGGCGTGTGCTGGCCGTACCGGGTTGTCTTGACCTCGATGAACCGGTCCCGTCCGTTACGTTCATAAGAGCGGATGTCATATCCCGCGTGATCGCCGACAGTCTTGGAAACCTGCTCAATGTTGCGGGCGAGGTGGTCCTTGCCCGCGCTTTCGAGTCGGAGACGTTCGTAATCCATGACCAGCGCTTCACCCGCGTCGCCCAGTGAACGGTTGAGGGTCTCCTGCCGGAGGTAATCTGTCGATCCGCGCGGAGTGCCAGGAATCCCGTATTCCAACCTCCTCTGGCGAACTTCCGAATCGGTGGGTCGTGGCGGATCGACTTGAATGCCGAGGAGATCGTCAACGACGACCGGGGCCTGGGGTTCTTCAACATCGGCCTTGACGAGATTCTCCACCACGGCCAACCGTTCGCGCACGATGTCTCTGAGGAGACCCTGCACATTTCTGAGCGGCTTGTACCCGTCAATTGAGGGGAACCCGAAACCGATCAGGACTGCACTGATGTTCTGGTGCTTTCGCTCGACTGCACCACGCGAGCGGCCGTCCAGCATTTCGCGAAGCGCACGGTTGTGCGCAGCCTTGTTGAAGGGTTCGCGGCGCAGCTCACATGAGAGCATGTCCAAGTAGTCCTGGACAGTGGCCTCGACTTCGGACCTGCTCCAGTCTTGCAAAGGCATACGCCGGAATCATACAGACGCCGGACGAACGGAAACTCAGCGTACGCCAGCGCGATAGACCGATTCACGATTCAGCCAGAATCGGTTGGTGCCGCCAAGCACCTGCTCGAGCCTTAGCGCAGTTCCTTCGTCAATCGATGCTTCACCCGACATGAGTTGATTGACGAATTTCCTGGAAGTGCCAAGCCGGTCTGCGAACTCAGTCTGCGTCCAACCTCGCTCGTCAAGGAGATCAGCGATGGTATCTCCGGGAGGTGAAACCCAATCGGGACTAAAGGACATTGTTGTCATGGCCTCGCGCATTGCATCTCTTAACGATTGATTATCCTGGTGATCGTCACCGATTCCTACATCATGCGTGTGTAAGTCCCGCCAGTAACTCGTCAATCTTGACGATCGGGCGCGAGAATCCCGCAGACAGACTTACCAGGTCCTCATCGCCTGTAACCAGAAAGTCCGCTTCGCCCACGATGGCAAGCTCAAGGAACGGCGTGTCGAACGGGTCGCGACAGACCGGTGTGGGCGGTGGTGGAGTGGGAATACTCACTGTCATGCAGAATGGGAGATAGTCTGACAAGAGGTCTTCCTGCTCCCGCCGGTTCAGCCCGAACTTCGGATACGCAAGTACACGGATGAGTTCGTCTATCGTCTCCGTCGAGGCGAGCGGGATGAACTGTCGACTTTGCCAACCTTTCCTCAGAAGCGCCGTCGCGTCCCCGCCAAAAACCAGTGCAGACACCACCAGGTTGGTATCAATAACAACCCGTGGCGGCGAGCTTGGCGGAATCGACATGGCGCACGTGGCTCATTTGTCATCGGCGCGTTGCACCGCGCTTCGCGCCCAAGCTACGGCATCCCGAATGGTCTGTTCGGTGAGGTCAAGTTCTGCGAGCTTCGCACGCACCGCATCGGCCCGCTGGATGCGAACTGGTGTCAGCACAACCTGGCCGTTCCGGGTTTCGATGTCGAAGTATTCCACGGGGCCAAGCTCGTTAGTGATGCGCTTGGGAAGGGTAAGCTGATTCTTAGCGGTGAGCTTTGCAAGCATGCTGCGCCTCGGCACCAAAAGGAAACAAGGAACCCTTACTTTAGCATTTCCTTTCCTTAAGGCAATCAACTGAGCCGCTCGATGGTCGACTACCCGCCGCGTCTCGGTCGAACGCGTCTCGGATGCCCCACCTTCGAATACCCCGCAGCATCCGGGGAGACGCGGGGCATGGAGCAGGACGGGTGTTGCTGCCGGAGAAAATCGCAGATACTTGCTTTCCGCTTGGGTCCGGCAACTTCGATACACCGGACCGTTGCGTTCGGTTCAGCAACCGGCCGTGGTGCAATCACTGAAGCAGATCGCCCTTGCGGCAAAGACCGCCCTGTGCCCAGATCACAACCTGACAAGAGACAATCATGACAGACGCATCCACCTACACGCCCCCACCCGTCTGGCAGTGGGACAAGGAGGCCGGCGGTACCAGTACCAACCGCCCGATAGCGGGAGCCACGCACGAGAAGGAGCTTCCAGTCGGCGAACATTCCCTGCAGCTCTACTCCCTGGCAACGCCCAACGGGATCAAGGTGACGGTCATGCTCGAAGAGCTGCTGGAACTCGGTATTGCCGAGGCCGAGTACGACGCTTACCTGATCAACATCGGCAACGGCGACCAGTTCGGCAGCGGCTTCGTGGCCCTCAACCCGAACTCGAAGATTCCGGCACTCGCCGATCACAGTACGTCGCCGCCGACCCGCGTGTTCGAATCGGCTTCGATCCTCCTTTACCTCGCCGAGAAATTCGGCGCCTTCCTGCCGACCGAACCCCGCGCCCGTACCGAGTGCCTGTCGTGGCTTTTCTTTCAGATGGGGAGCGCGCCGTACATCGGCGGGGGGTTCGGCCACTTCTATGCCTTCAGGGAGGAGAAGATCGAGTACTGCATCAACCGTTTCGCCATGGAGACGAAACGCCTGCTCGATGTGCTCAACCAACGCCTGGCCGGGAACAGGTTCCTGTGCGGCGACGAGTACACGATCGCCGACATCGCCAACTACGGCTGGTACGGCGCGCTCCTCGTGCACAACCTCTACGATGCGGCGGAGTTCCTCGATGTCGCCTCATATACGCACGCAATGCGATGGGCCGAGGAAATCGACGCGCGGCCGGCCGTGCAGCGCGGCCGGCGGGTCAACAGGCCCTGGGGGCCGGAAGAGACCCAGGTGCCGGAGCGTCATGGTCCCGAGGATTTCAAGTAATCTGCCTGGAGATTCTGCAAGGAACCTGACATGCCGCCAAACATAGTCCTGTTCATGACCGACCAACTCAGGCGCGATGCGCTGGGCTGCTACGGCAACGAGATCTGCAGGACGCCCAACCTCGACAGGCTCGCGGCCGAAGGCACGCGGTTCGACCAGGCCTACACGGTCAGCCCCGTATGCTCGCCCTCGCGGGCCTCCCTGATGTCAGGGCTCTACCCCCACAACCACGGGGTGATGATCAATACCCATATCGCGCCGGCCTGGTGCCGGGGACTTTCCACCGACACCCCCACTTTCAGCGACCGACTGAAGAAAGCGGGATACGTGCTGGACTACGCGGGCAAGTGGCATGTTCACCAGGACATCGGGCCGGAGAAGTTCGGCTTCGACCGTCACAGGCAGGGAGGCGGGGCCAGGGGATGCGTTCCCGGCACGGAATCGATGATCGAATTCCCCGGGTCTGCCTTCGCGGTTGCCGGCACCAACCCCAATCCCTTTGAGGAGGGAAAGACCTGGCGGGTGACCAATGTTGGCCTGGAAATGCTGCGGGAGAGAGCCGGGGGAGACCAGCCGTTCTTCCTGCGCATCGATGACGTCGCGCCCCATTTTCCCAATATCGTCCCGGAACCCTACGCCTCGATGTACGACCCGGAATCCATTCCGCCCTGGCCCAATTTTGATGAAACCTTCGAGGGCAAGCCCGCGGCGCACCTGCGCAAGCACCGGGAATGGAATCTCCAGGACAAGGACTGGTCCTGGTGGCAGAACGTGGTTGCCAAGTACTACGGCGACGTCACCCTGATCGACGACTGCGTGGGGCGCGTGCTGGACGCCATCCGGGAATGTGGAATCGAGGACGACACGATCTTCGTGTTCTCGACCGACCACGGGGACGCGACCGGCAGTCACAAGCACTTCGAAAAGTCCGGGACCATGTACGACGAGGTCTTCCGCATCCCGCTGCTGGCACGGGTCCCGGGTGTCGAGGCCCGGCAGGTGCCGCAGTTCGTCCGCCTGATGGACCTGATGCCCACCTTTATCGAATGGGGTGGAGGTGAAATGCCGGGCGATCTCGACGCGAAGAGCCTGGTGCCACTGGTGCATGGCGAGAATCCCGCCGACTGGCCGGACAGTGTCTATTGCGAAAGCCATGGTGAGGTCTGGGGCTACAGCACCCAGCGAATGGTCCGCACCGAACGCTGGAAGTACGTGTACATTCCCCACGACTTGGACGAACTCTACGACCTGGAGGCGGACCCGGCGGAGATGAACAACCTTATCGAAGATCCCGAACATACGGATGTTCTCGAGGATATGAAGGCGCGTCTGATCGGCTGGAACGATGCGACCGGGGACATGTTCCAGTGGAATTGGGTCCGGTGGGGGTTTCCCGAGCCGATCAGCCCTTACCTGTGAGATCCCGTGATTAGAGAGGTACCTGTGAATTTCATCCCGCGACTGACGACCGGCATTCTCGCCTGCCTGGCGTGCATTCCCGTCCTGGCAGCCCCCAACGTGATACTCGTCATGGCCGACGACATGGGCTGGGCACAGACGGGCTACTACAACCATCCCGTCCTTGAAACTCCGAACCTCGACGCCATGGCGGAAAGTGGCCTGCGCATGGACCGGTTCTATTCGGGTTCTCCCCACTGCTCCACCACCCGCGCGACGGTGATCACCGGCAGGACCAACGACCGCACGGGCACATTCACCGTCGGCGGCTCAATCAACAAGCAGGAGAAGACGCTCTCGGCGGCCTTTCGCAATGCCGGATATACGACCGCGCACTTCGGGAAATGGCATCTCAATGCCCTGAACGCGCCCGAGGGCGATCCCATGCCGCTGTCCGACCCGCACAACCCCGGTGAACTCGGCTTCGACTACTGGCTCAGCGAAACCAACCAGTTCAACCTCGATCCGCTGCTCAGCCGCAACGGCACGCCGGAGCGCATCGAAGGGGAATCGTCGGAAATCCTGGTCGACGAAGCCCTCCGGTTCATCGGCGATGCGCACAAACAGGACAAGCCCGCCTTCGTCATGATCTGGTACGCCTCTCCCCACCGGACGTTCGAGGCACGAGACGAGGACATGAAGGCGTTCGGCGACCTGTCGGAAGCTTCCCGCGCCCACCATGGCGAAATCGTTGCCATGGACAGGTCCATCGGTGCCCTGCGCCAGGGTCTGAGAGACTTGGGCATAGCGGGCAACACGCTCGTCTGGTTCTGCAGTGACAACGGCGGTCTGCCGACGTTCACGGTGACGAACTCAGCTGGAAAGGTATACCCGGGCGTAAATCCCGACTCCACCGGACATCTCCGCGGATTCAAGAGTTCGCTTAACGAGGGCGGAATCCGCGTGCCCGGCATCATCGAATGGCCGGGCCACGTGGAGCCTAGGGTATCGAACTTTCCCGCCGGGACGCTGGACATGTTTCCAACGCTTATCGAAGTTGCCGGCCTTGATCCCGACGACATCAATGCGGTGCACGATGGCATTTCCCTGCTACCGGTCTTCGCCACCGAGCCGGCGAGGCGAAGTCAGCCCATGGGCTTCAGGGTGTCCGGCCAATACGGGTGGCTGGACAACGACTACAAGCTCATCTACTACATTGACTACGAGCAGGCATTCGTCGACGGTGAATGGAACGGCGAGTTATTCGCGTCAATGACCCCGGTGTACGAACTGTACAACGTGGTCGAAGACCCCTCCGAGCAAGACAACCTGATGGAGAAGCAACCGGAAATCGCGGCACGAATGCAGGCCGAGCTCGATGCCTGGAATGCATCGGTCGACAGGAGTGTGGAAGGCGCCGACTATCCGGAAGGCAGGGTCCTGCCCTCCGGACGTGAAGAGGCCGAATAGAACACGTTGCGTGCGGCAGACGAGGTCGCCGGTCGGCGTCGATCTATGCGGCAACGATACGTTGGACCTTGATCTTTTTTTCAAGATCGCGCGACTTGGCGAGGTCATAGGCCAACTGCATTCCAAGCCAGGTTTCGGGTGTCGAGCCGAATGCCTTTGACAGCCGGTAGGCCATTTCAATCGAGACCGACGCCTTTTCGTTAATCAGATGGGAAAGCGTCTGACGCCCTACGCCGAGCCGCCGCGCACCTTCTGATACGGACAAGGCCAATGGTTTCAAGCAATCTTCCCGCACGATGGCGCCAGGATGTACAGGGTTTTTCATTGCCATGTCAGCACCTTCTAGTGGTAGTCCAAATAGTCGACATCCAATACGTCTCCGTTTTCAAACCGAAAGGTCACCCGCCAGTTGGCCGATACTGAGACCGCATGATGACCTTTCTTGCGGCCTCTGAGCGGATGCAGTCGAAAGCCGGGAATGTCCATCCCCTCCGGGTTGCTGCTCCGGTCCAAAGCCGTCAGGATACGCAAGAGTTTTGCAACGTGACCCTGCGTCACCCTTGCTGAACGTCCCTCTTCATACAGTTCTTTCAGGCCGCGATGCCGAAACGATCTGATCACGGACAGACTGTATGGTGTCTATCGACAGCAGTCAATGACAGCAGGATTTCTCCTGCTGGGCTTAGAAAACCTAGGGCGTATACCAGATCGGCGAGGAGTAGGCGCGCTCCTGAATCACAGCGGTGGGGCCCTGCTGGAATTCCTCAGCGCCGTAGAACTTCGCGTCGTAGGTCGTCCAGCGCGGTGTTGGGATCTGGAGGACCCGAACGTAATAGAACGCGGATTCGCTACGATCGAAGTCCGGGTCCGTCCAGGTCGTCGCGAGGGTTGGACTGCCTATTGAATTGAGATAACTCGCTGCCTTGACGTCGACGGTCGATCCGACGGGAGGCAGCTTGCCGTCCTCGCCGATCGTCCGGTCGCCCGACCAGGCCACGTCGTGGACCTTCTCGTGCAGTTCGCCGTTCGCATCACGCCATCCCTTGATGACCTGCACGCGGTCCAGGTTGGCCCCGTCCGGATCCTTGACAGCCCTTAGCAGGAAGCGGGGCGCCGTGCCATCCGGTGGCCGGGCCAGGTCGCCTCCCATGGGCACCCCCTTGCGGTAGCCGATCCCGGCCAGGTTCGGACTCACGGCGTCATCGCTCTCGTAGTCCCATCCGCCAAAAAATCGCAGCGTGATTCGCGGCCCGGTCGTCGCATAGACCTCGCGCCGTTTCATGGCGGCAAAGATCGCCTCCCGCGTGTTTTCGGTAGCCCAGACCGCCGCATAGCCGGCAGAAGCGTAAATGGCCTGGGTCATCCGGCGGTAAGGGCTGGGCTCGATGGCGCCCATCTTGCCCCAGAAGTTGTCTTCATCTGCGGTGGCGAGGCCCGTGTGGGAGTCCGTTGATCCGATCATCCCGAACTTGTAAGGGTTGACCCCGAGTTCGGCGGCGAGGCCGAGGCCAGTCTTGAGCCCGCTCCGAACGTAGGACCGTTTTGCCGCCTCTTCCGGCGGCATCTCAGCCGCCAGACCTTTCAAAGCGGAGAAATTGCCCCACGTTTCGTGCTCGGCGAACTCGTCGTCGGGGGAAAGGGATGGCAGGGTCTCGCTGTCGCCCTTGATTTGCGTCACCTCCACGATGGGCTCGATGGATGACCGGATCCTGGCGTAGTCGCGGGTCAGCGGTTCGCCGTCGTAGCTGACGGTCGCGAACGTGTTGCCGCGGCTGAGATTGCTGTTGTGGGGAATGGAGATGACATCGCTGCCGGTCTCCTGCCGGTAGCGCTCGAGGTGAGCCCACAGGTCCTCGGGGTTCGAACTGTCGTACGCGGAAAACGGCCGCCGCGACATGGTGTGTTCGGGCGCACCCGCGAACATGACATTGCGGTGCAGCATGGCGGGAGAGCCGCTGCTGTATTCGTACCCGGCAAAAGTGGTGAACCTGCCGGGATCGTTGTACTTCTCGGCGCTCTCGACGATGCTGCGCCACACGTCGAGCCTGAAGTCGTCGTCGATTCCGTAGTCGCCCCTTGGTGTCTTGGACTTGCCCAGCGTCTCGTTGCCGGCGGTGTACTCCTCGAGGCTCTTCGCCCCCAGGACATCGGACACCGCTGGCGTGCGGGAGAGCGTCTCGAACAAGCGCTGGCTATCCTCCGTTTTCAGCGCGTCGGGATCGCCCGTGGCGACACGCGGCGCGACACCGAGATTCTCGGCGTGATCGGACACCATGAGGAAGTCAAGTGGCCGGCGCAATCGCGCGTCGCCGCCGCCGGTGGCGCGAATGGTCTCCCCCTTGGCGAATCGATAGGCCTCGTCCGGCGACAACCGGGTGCCCATGCCGAATGCATCGCCCGAAAGGTACGTGTGCACATGGGTGTCGCCCCAATAGACGTTGTCGGGGTAGTCCTGCCTGACGGGTGGGGAGTAGAGCTCCGCAGCGTTTGCGACGGCTGCAAGTATAGAGATCAAGGCCAGGATGGGGCGCATCGTTCGGCTCCTTCTTCGGCAACTACGGGGGTCCGCACCGGATCCCAGACGCACCTTCTGCGAAAAAAAGCGCACCGGGGGCCGAAGCCCGCGGTGCGCTGTTGGTTGATTTCGGCGTGTCGGTTAAGAGGCCTTCTCTCTACTTATCTCAGTTGAGTTGCCACTTGACCTGAATGCCGATTTCCCTGGGTTCGACAATCGTGCCAAAGGGGCTGGCGATGCCTTCCCGGGGCGACCACATGTGCAGCGCGGCCTGGTCGAGCGCATTCTGCACATAGGCGGTAATGCCCAGCGAGGAATCGGCTGACCACCAGTTCGCCCTCAGGTCCCAACGGGTGTAGTCGGACACCGCGTACGCCTCCACGTTGCCGTGTTCCACGTACTTCTTGCTGCGATAGTTCATGATCGTCAGCAGTTCGAGCCTGCCCCTTTCCGCCATCGGTATTTCGTAGGCCAGCGTCAGGGACGTCTTGTGCCTGGGCGAGTTCGGCAACTGCTTGCCGTCGAACTCGATCTGGATGCCGGTTCCCCAGTAAGTGTGCACCTGCGGATTGCCATTGGCATCCGTGTACTCATGGAACTGCCACCCGGGAGCCGCGCCGGGGAGCCCGAAGGGGTAGATCGAGAGGTAGGGGCCAATGTTGGTATCCAGGAAGTTGTAGAACCCGCGCAGCGAGAGCTTGTCGCTAATCCTCCAGGCACCTTCAAGCTCGACACCGGCAATCGTGGTGCCTTCGATGGTGTTGGTCGACCGGGTGGTTGCGCCGCCCTGCGGATCAGCCGCGATTTCGTCTGCGGTCTTGAAGCGGCCGGCGACTACCCAGTACTTGGCGAAGTCCTGGTAGAAAGCCGTCGCGGACAACTGTACCGCTCTATCGAAGTACAGCCCCTTCGCGCCGATTTCGTAGTTGGTCACCTGCTCGGGTCCGAAGAAGAAGGGCGGTGCAGTCAGGCTCCAGCTCCCCTTGTTCCCACCGGGACGATAGCCGGTGGAGAGGCGTGCGTAGATCATGACATCGTCATTGGGACGATACTGGGCACCGACGTTCCACGTCGTGTCGCTCCACGACTCTTTGGCTTTGCCGGGAAAGATCTCGGCGTCGCGCACACTGACTTGGACGAACGCGATCGCATCTTCGCAGGTGGAGGTGTGGTTGCAGGGCGAGAAATCCACACCTGAAAGACCGAAGGCGGTGCCGTTGGCCTGCTGGGTGATTCCCTTATCGTCGTTGTCGTGGCGTACACCGCCGAACAACGTCCAGGTCTCGTTCAGCATGTATTCGCCGTTGAAATAGACCCCGATGGACTCCTTTTCGTTCGATGCCATGAATGCACTGTGTTGGCCATCCAGGTTCGCATGGAAGTTCCCGATGCCGGACAACGCATAGTTCACGAGTCCCGGGTCGCCCGGACAGGCGAACACGGTTCGTAGTTGTGCAGAGCGAGCTTTCGCTTCGGGGTCGGTATAGACATCGCGAAACAGCCAGTTCTGACCGCCGCTCAAGCTGCCCCCCGGGCCATACAGGGAATCGATCACCGCCCGACAGGCAGCCGAGCTGTCCGAATACATCCAGTCGTTGGTGGGAACGCCCCGGGTGCCCGAACCGAATTGCAGGCTTCTGTAGGTGTTCGGCTCCGTGCCTTCCATGGTGGTAACACCCAGCGTGAAATTGAACGGGCCTTCATATTGCGAGGTCAGCGTGACTTCATGGCTCGTCTGCTCGGATGCGAAGATGTAGTTGACTCGTTGGTCGTTGAACGTGCCGTTGCCGCCACCATCCAGGGCGCAGTATCGGCTGGTCTGGCCTGCCTGCAGCATACCGCCCAGCACCTTCGGGTGGTTCGGCGGGCAAATCCCTCCACCCTCGCGGGGTAGCTGGTCGCCGTCGTTCTGGTTGTCGTTGACGACATCGTGATAGCCGAACTTGTAGGTCACATCGAGGTTCTCGGTCAGGGCGAATATGGCCTCCACCGAGGCGTTTTCCGCAAAGCTGTCCTGGTGGATCGGTGCGTTGAACGCCACCTTCCACTGCAGCTCTTCCGGGTCGCAGATGATGCCGAACTCGTCGCGTGTGCCATCGTTGTTGATGTTCGAACAGTTGGCGACCGATGGCGCGGGGTCGGCACCGTAGAATGGATTCCTCTGCGGTACCAACTCCCTGGTGAGCGGGTCCGTCCAAATAACGGGATTGCCGTTGCGGTCGAGAAGGAACTCGTTGACCGAGTCGCGGGCGCCCAATGGCAATGAAGCCCAGGGCGTGCCCGTGTCCGTCTGGTAGGAGTACCGGGCGGTAATGTCCCAGCGGTCGTTCTTCCAGCGCAGGCGCGGTGTGATAAGCCGCTGATCGGGTATCCCGGCATCGCGGGCTTCGGCGCCTTCGTAGACGTTTTCGATCATCCCGTCGCCGGTATAGGAACTGACGCCGAGACGATAGCTGAACCCGGAATCCGCAATCGGCCCGCCGAAAGCGACCTGCAGCCGCTGCGTCGAGATATCGGTGATTTCCGCGTTCACGCGCATGTCGAAGGTGTCGGTCGGCTTGCGCGACCACAGGCTGATGGAGCCGGCGATCGCCGCCTTGCCACCGGTCGTGCCCTGCGGTCCCCGGGCCACTTCAACCCGCTCCATGTCGAACATGCTGTCGGTCGAGTAGCTCTGGTCCGTATATACGCCATCCACGTAGAAGGCGACGGAGGTGTCCTGGAAGAAGTTGACGGCCCGGTCGTTGCCGACGCCGCGCATGTCGTAGTGACCGTCCTCGTTCTTGCCGGCACCCTGGCTGCGGTTGCCTTTCTGGAGTCCGGGGACCAGGACTTCCAGGTCATCGGCATTCTGCACGCCCAGTCTCTCGAGGATCAGGTCGTTGAAGCCGGTCACCGTCATGGCCCGGTCGAGAACGTTGGTTTCGCCGCGTTCGCCGGTGACGAGGATCTCTTCGATGTACTCGATGATGTCGTCGTCTTCGGCTTCAGTACCGGCGTCTGTGTCGTCGGCCGAGTAGGCGGGCACTCCGAAAAGGGCCAGTGCCGCACCCAGCGACGCGATTGATGCAAGTTTCATGAATCTCTCCATGTGTTTCTCCATTTGAAAGCCACCCCCACGCAAACAGCCGCCGCCGAAGATTCATGCCGCCGTGCAACGGCGCCAATCGCAATGGCAGGCGGTTGGTCGGGCGATCAAGCGTGACCCTGCCAGCGTGGGCTTTGTACAGGGCATTGAGTACACCCAAAGGGGGGCGCGCGCAAGCCCGCGACGTGGAGATTCCCCCAAAACAGCGCGTGATCAGGCTCGTCGTGGAAGCCCGCGCCAGCCGCGGTTTGTTCGCCCCGTTTCCTACTCCGGACCGCTACGGTGGCGGCGCTATTCCTGGTTGCCTCGCTTGACTGACCACACGCCTCCGACCGTCCTGGCTGGTGGTCTCAGAGAGCGTTGGCAACGACTGCCTGGTGTACCTTCAACGTCCGTTCCGCCAGTTCGGTGATGCTGATTTCCTGAAACCCGATCACGTTGGGCTTGATCGTGTCGTTCAGCGGTGCGACCAGGCTGGAATCCAGTGCCGTGGAGCCACTGGCCGCGCCCACGATGGAACCGCAGGTCGCGCCGTTGCAGTCCGTGTCCCAGCCGCCTTCCACGGAACGGCATACCGACTGGTGGAATTCCATCCGGCCGAAGATCATGGAGCCGATCACGACCAGGGCGTTGTTGACGGTGTGGACCCCGCTCAGGTCACCGTATTGCTCCTCGACCCAGTCCATGTAGGCGTGGAAGTCCTCGCAGTCCGGCACCTGCGCCAATGCGGCACGGCAAGCCTCGGCCAGTTTGCAGTTGCGAGGGATCTCGGACAGGCCGATGTCGATCAACTCAAGGGGATCACTGACGACAAACGCCGCCGCCATGATGGCGGCAAACATCATTTCGCCGTAGATGCCATTAGCCCGGTGCGTCCAGCAGGCATCCCGGAAAGCGAACTCCGCCGCCAGTTCCGGATTGCCGGCGCAGGCATAGCCCCAGCCGTCGGCCCGGATCTGGGCGCCGATCCACTCCCTGTAGGGATTCCGGTTGATGCTGGTGTACTCGGGCGTCACCCAGTCTGACGGCGCTGTCTTCGGAACCGCATTGTTGTAGTTCATGATCGCTTGCGCTTCGGCGGTGCAGATCGCCGAGTAGGGCAGGCTCCGGTTCCAGACGGTGGCCACGTCGCGCCACTTGAAGCCGGGGCCGTAGTTTTCAAGGACGCGCAGGGCAACCAGGGTGTAGTGGATGTCGTCGTCCGGTTCCATGAAGGCAATGTTCTCGCGGTGGGAAAGGGGGCAGCCGATCTGCAGGCCGTCACCCGCGTCAACTCCGCTGAAGTAATAGTCGAGCGGCCAGTGCTGCCGATTTTCCAGGTAGGTCCTGATGGCTTGTCGCCCACGCATGCCCTGGCGTCCCATGATTCCCATGCCCTCCACCGGCTTGCCGAGGGCGCAGCCGACGGCACGCCCGGTCCAGGCGCCGTGGAACTTGTCGAGCAAGTCGGTCTCGGCAAGGCCGCCAAGCTGTCGCGGACCATCGGGACGTTCCCTGCGAATGCCCTCCAGGTCGTTGGGTTGGACATAGGCGAAATTCGGGTCCTCCGGCAGCCTGTCGAGCGCCTGGTAAAGGGTGTCGACCGCCTCGAAGTTCATCGCGTCTTTTTCACGGTCCAGCGCGGCGACCTGTGCTTTCAGGTCTTCCGGTACGGGGTGGCCCTCGTAGTCCCGCTGGATCAGTTCCAGGCGAAGCAACGCCAGGGGGTTCGTCCATCCAGTGAAAATCATCCGGTAGTTCCTTTGTCTGTTGTCATGGTGGCAGTGGTGAGATGGCACTAGCTGGCGTGCAGAAAGCTGGAGCGAAACTGAATGCCCCAGTGCCCATCAACGAGGGTCGCAATCCAGAACGTATCGAAGCTGTAATACACCGAACCATCGGCTCGACAACGATCGTTGCGCAGCGCGACATGGACCTTGTCACTGCCGCTGTGAACCACTTCGAGGCTGGCCACGTTGGTGTGGTGCCACCCTTCCCGCGCAAGCAGCGGCTCTCCACGCTTCGAACGCTCGACAAAAGCCTCGGCGCTTTCGATCCTGGTGAACCTGCCATTGGCCAGGCGGATGTGCGGATAGTTCAGCGTCTGGGCGTGACGCTCGTGGTCCTGCGCATTGAACGTCTCGGTGAACGCGTGCACGGCCGCGATGGCCGCTTTCTCGGATTCCTGATTCATGGCTTCCAACAGATGACGGTAGTGACTTAGCTCCTGGCGCTCACGCCAGCAGGAACCGTTCCCGCCGGTTTCAATTCTCCGTGAGGTACGGCGACAGGGATTCGCCCTCCACCGTAACCCTGTGCATCAGGCGCCGCTCCCCGGGGTAGTCGTTGAGCGCGTGGTGCCAGGTGGCGCGATTGTCCCAGAAAGCGACGCTGCCCACCTCCCAGCGGAACCGGCAGGTGTGATCTTCCCGGGCCGCGACGTCATAGAGGTGTTCGAGTAGCGGACGCGACTCGTCTTCCGTCCAGCCGGCAATGCGGCGGGTGAACGCGGGGTTCACGTAAAGCGCCGGCCTGCCGGTGCGCGGGTGACGAATCACCACCGGATGCACGGCGTCCTGCGTGGCTTGACCGGCGTTGTGATAGCGGTCGTCGTCCTGCTTGGCGTAAGCGCCCTTGCCAAAGACGTGGCGGCTCGAGTGCACGGCGCGCAATCCTTCCAGGGTTCGCCTGAGGCCCGGGGAAAGCGCCTCATACGCCTTGTACATGCTCGCGAACATGGTATCCCCACCGGCACTCGGCACATCAAGGGCGAACAGCATTGAACCAAGCGCCGGTGCCTGGTCGTAGGAGTGGTCGGTATGCCATCCGCCGCCGATGTTGTACTGGTGGTGCGGTTCCTTTAGCACCATGGCGACCTCGGGATGCCCCGGCACCGGGGTGAAAAAACGATTGACGTTGATCGGCCCGAAACGCCGCGCCACCGCCAACTGGTCACCGGGGGTCAACGTCTGCCCACGTAGAAACACCACGCCGTATGCCGCATGCGCATCGGCGATGGCCTCCACCTCTTCATCGGACATGGACTGCAGGTCGACCCCGCCGATCTCCGCACCGCAGCCGTTGTCGAAGGGTCTGATTTCCATTTCAGTCAATCCGATGCCTGTGCCCTACCAGGGAAGTCGCGAAGCATACCCCAGACAGGTGTCGCCTTTGCCCTGGGCGTGCCCCACAGCCGATTGGCGTAAGATTTACCCGTGTGAGAGTGCTGCGTAGAAGTGTAACCGCCTGGAAAAACCGCGCGCCGGAAGCAACCCTCCCGTTGCTGTTGATCTACTCTTTGGCGCCCACGGTCGCCGATACGCAGCCGCTCGAGTTCCGTCACGGCGTCTCGCAGATTCCCAACTACGAACTGAAATATCCCGTCGACTTCCCGCACTTCAGCTATGTCAATGCGGACGCCCCGAAGGGCGGCACGCTGGTGCTGCCCTGGCTCAAGCCTTTAAATACCGTGTCGCCGATGTACCGGCCGGCAGGCTTCTTCCGGTCCTACGATCACCTGATCGAGCGCGCAGGTGACGAACCCTCGGGCTATTACGGCAGTCTCGCAGAGTCCATCGCCCTAAGCGCCGACCGCCGGCGAATCGTCTTCCGATTGCGCCCGGAGGCTCGCTGGCATGACGGCCGGCCAATTACCGCCGCTGATGTCAAATTTTCTTTCGAGACATTTCGTCACGCCGACATCTTGGGGCACGGGTGGGCAGGGGCGCTCACATGGGTTACTGACGTTAACATCCTGGACCCTCTGACTGTCGAGATTCGTGCCGACTCGGACGCTGCCAAACAACTCTTCCTTCTCAGCTACATACCCATCGTGCCCGCGCATTACTGGCTTGAACGGGATGTGAGCGAACCGACAATGGCGCCGCCGCTGCAGAGCGGCCCGTACCGACTAACAGGTGTGTCTCAGGGTCGCTACGTCATATACGAGCGCGTGCCGGATTACTGGGGTAGGAATCTTCCGGTGAATCGTGGCAAATTCAACTTCGATACCATTCGCTACGAACGTTACCTGGACGCGACGGTCGCCCGCGAAGCTCTGCGCGCGGGAGAGCTTGACGTGTGGACCGAGACCGACTCGCGGCACTGGCTTAAGTCCTACGACGTTCCCGCTCGCGAGGCCGGCTGGCTCGTGCTCGGCCGACTCCGGTCAGGCAATCTGAGCGGTGCCCGGTATCGTCTGGCACTGAATACCCGGCGCCAGCCGTTCGATGATCTTCGCGTACGCGAAGCGCTGTCCCATGCTTTGGATTTCGAGTGGCAGATCCGGGCGTTGCACGGGGGTGAAGTGACCCGGGCCCACAGCTTCTTTGCCGGCTCCATGTTCGCTTCTTCGGGATTGCCGGACGAAGCGGAAACAGCGCTGCTCGAACCGCATCGCGCGCGGTTGCCCGCCAAGGTATTCACCCACCCCTTTTCCTTTCCCGGTACCAATGGCGTGGGCGTCGATCGTGACGGTTTGTTGAGGGCGCGGGAACTCCTTGCGAAAGCCGGTTATCGGGTCGTAGACGGCGTGATGGTCAACGCTGCAGGCGAACCCTTTGTGATCGAGTTTCTGTCCTTTTCGCGAGAGGACCAGCGTATTCTCCTTCCCTATATGAGTTCGCTGTCGATACTCGGTATCCAGGCAGCTATCCGCATGATCGATCGCACCAGTTACTACCATCGGATGCGCGACGCTGACTACGACGCTACTCTGGTCGGAGGCAGAATCCAGGTACCGCCCTCCTGGGAGTTACGGCCTTTTTTTCATTCCTCATCAACCCGCCTCAATGCGTCCAGCCTCAACGACCCGGCGGTCGATGCCCTGGTCGAGGCAGCGCTCAGTACAACGCATCTCGATGAGTTTGTGAGCGCCTGCCGGGCGCTTGATCGCGTTCTGCTATGGAACTATTACCAGTTCCCGCTGGATGCCAGGGGGGACACCCGCATCGTCTATTGGGACAAGTTCGGCCGGCCCGACCTGCCGGAGGAGATGTATATAGCGCCGTTCCCGGACGGCTGGTGGTTCGACGAGGACAAGGCAGCGCGAATCACTTTCAGCAAGAGTCATTAACATTTCCGGCGACCAGCTCGCTCCTTATTCGCCAGTGAAATTGGGGGCGCGTTTTTCCAGGAACGCGCGAATTCCTTCCTGCCGGTCCTTGATTTCAACTTCCTGCATCAATGGCGTTGCGAATGCCATGAACGCCTCATGGTCGAGGTTCAGGCCGGTGTAGATCTGCCGCTTCATCAGTCCGATGGCCTTGGTGGGGGCACTTGCGAGGGTCTGTGCCATGTCATTCACGGTGTCTTCCAGCGCGTCGGCAGTGGCAGCGCAGGTCACCATGCCGGCATCCGCCGCCTCGCGGCCGTTGTAGGGTTTCCCGAGAATAAGAAACTCCATGGCCCGCGTGACACCCAGCGCACGTGGCTGAAACCAGGCACAACCAGTCAGGGCATGCATGCCACGCTCCAATACACGCTGATCGCGCAACTGCGCGCTCTCTTCGGCAATGCGGAAATCACATGCCATGGCAAGGTCGAGTCCAACGCCAAAGGCATAGCCGTGAATAACGGCGATCGTAGGTTTTGGCAGCTCGCGCAGACACGATTGCAGACCTGCATGGTTGGCTGCATGGTCCAGTACGCTGCTGAACTCCGACGGCAGTTCGCCCATGCCGTTCAGATCATCACCAGGACAAAAGCCCTTGCCAGCACCACGCAACACCACAACCCGAACCGACGCATCGCCCGCACACTGCTCCAGGGCATGGAGCAATTCAGCGACCGTACGCGTCGTCATGGCATTGCGTTTTTCCGGGCGATTGAGCGACAGGGTGAGGACCCTATCTGACTGCTGGTGCAATACTTCACGATAGTTGATCTGCATGGCCGATTCCCTTGACTGAACCTCGGGCGGCTCCAGCAAACGCGGCTCGATCGTCGCCTGGACATACCGACTGTATAAGAAATCGTGAAGCGAGTAAATCGGATCATCAGCAATTACCATACATGACCGTTCTTCGGAAACGTGGTTTGTAATGCCTATCCTCCGTTTTTGGCATAATAGACACCTCCTCTGTTAAGGATGTTGTGTCTACTAAAGCGGGTCAACTCCAATTACAGTAAAATGGCCCCCTTGGGGAGAGGTGATGAATGATTTGAAGACGCCTTTGCTATCGCTGATACTGCTATTGGCTCCTGTTCTCGGGTTCGCAGCCGATATTCCCGACACTCTGGAGTTCAAACACGGGATCGCGTTTTTTCATGAGCTGAAATATCCCCCGGATTACACCCATCTGGATTACCTCAATCCTGACGCCCCCAAGGGGGGCGTACTGGTAGAGGCTACGCAGCGAAACTTCAATACACTGGCGCCCGCATCCGTACGGGGCATCAGTGCACCGAGCGGATTCCGGTTCAATGCCGACACGCTGATTATTCGTGCGGGGGACGAGGTCAGTGGTTTCTACGGCCGTCTCGCCGACGGCATCGCCATTACGGACGACAGGTTGTCCATAGTGTTCAGGATTCACCCGCAGGCCAGGTGGCGGGACGGCGTACCAATCACGTCTCGGGACGTTGTCTATACGTTCGAGTTTCATCGCAGCTACGTGTGGGCTGGCTTATTGTTCGAATTTATCGCTTCGATGGAGGAAATCGACGACCGTCACGTGGCCTTTCATCTGAAATCACCGGTGACGCTGAACAACATCATCGTTATTCAGTTCATCTCGATTCTCCCGGAACACTACTGGCGGGATAGGGATCCCGGTGCCAACACGCTGACGCCGCCGCTTTCCAGCGGGCCCTACAGGGTTTCGGCACTCAAGCAAGGCAGGTTTATCGAATACCAGCGCGATCCGGACTATTGGGGCAAGGACATTCCGGTCAATCAAGGTCGTTATAACTTCGACACGGTGCGCTACGAAGTCTATCGCGATGCGACCGTTACACGGGAGGCTTTTCGCAAAGGCCTCATCGACATATGGACCGAAACAGATGTTCGCTATTGGCATCGCGCATACGATATCCCCGCTTTTGACAAGGGTTGGATAAAGAAGATCCGCCGCAACTTTGGCATCTATGTTGGCGTTCGGCGCAGTATTGCACTCAACAATCGGCTCGACAAATTCAGGGATCGCCGCGTGCGCGAAGCGCTGACCCTGGCGATGGATTTCGAGTGGCAGAACAGAACGCTGTACTTCGGCTATCACAAGCGGGCGCACAGTTATTGGCCGGACACGATCTTTGCCGCCACCGGTCTTCCCGGCGAAGATGAATTGCAGCTACTGGAGCCGTATCGCGAGCAGCTGCCGCCGGAGTTGTTCGAGCGACCGTTTCGCTTTCCGGAAGTCACGTCACCGGAAGATCATCGTGCCAATATTGTTAAAGCGCGGCAACTCCTGGCAGCGGCCGGATGGCATGTCGTAGACGGGGTGCTGAAAAACGCCAGGGGCGAGCCTTTTGAAATCGAGTTTCTGTCACAGAATTCCGAGGATGCCAGAATCCTTCTGCCATACTTCCAGCAATTGGAACAGCTGGGCATTCACGGGACGATACGACTTGCCGATCGCAGCCAATTCGTCAACCGCCGGCGGGAACACGACTTCGACGCCATATTGAAGGGGCAGGGCACGCCGATGCCGCCGGTCATGCTGCTCAAGTCGATGTATCACTCCGAGACCGCCTATCAACCGGTGTCTGAAAACGTTGCCGGGATCAGCCATCCCGCCGTGGATTATCTGGTAGAGCAGGCAAATCTCGCGACGACCCTGGCGCAGATGGTTGCCTCATGCAGGGCCATTGACCGTGTGCTGCTCTGGCAGTACTACCAGATACTGTTGCATGCGGTTGATCTGCCTCGGACCGTGCACTGGGACAAGTTCGGCAGGCCGGCGTTCGAATCGAAGTACTGGCCCGCGTTCCCGGATGGCTGGTGGTATGAGCCGGAGAAAGCCGCGCGGATAACAGGTGGTGGCGGGTCGCTCGTATCTTCAGGAAAATAATTCGTTGGAGGACAATCGGATACGGCTCCTCTCCTCCTTATTCTGGTGGTGCTACGAGAACATCTGACGATGTTTACTCGCCAAACATTGATCAACTGGCTCAGGACGGCATGCGGCTCAACGGTTTCTTTGCCTCCTCCGCCGTGTTCGCCGCTGCGTCATGCACTTTATACCGGGTTGTATCCGATTCGCAGCGGGGCCTATCCCAATCACACCATGGTCGATCCGGAAACGCGCAGTGTTTTTCATCACCTCAAAGGTCTTGGTTATCGGGTTGGGCTCCTCGGCAAGACGCACATCAGTCCTGCGGTTGCTTTTCCTTTCGAAAATATCTCGTCCAGGACCGACGAAATCGACGAGGCAGCAGCCTTCTTTAATCGAGACGAGCAGCAACCATGGTTCATGGTGTTTGCCTCCAACGAACCCCACGCCCCTTGGCGCAGTGGACCGAGGGAACGTTACGATGCGAATAAACTGACCCTGCCTTCCTGGCTTCACGACAACCAGATTACTCGCAACGCGCTAGCGGACTATTATGCCGAGATTAGCGCTCTGGATGAGCAGGTTGGCAGATTGCTCAAATTCATCGAAGAGGCGGGCCAGCACTCCAAGACCATGGTTTGGTTCTTTAGTGAACAGGGCAGTCAATTTCCCTCGGCGGCAAGTGGAGTCTTTATGACAACGGTATTCGCGTGGCCGGTTTTGTTCGTTGGCCCGGCCACATCCCCTCTGGCGGCTTGGTCGATGCGATGCTTCAATACATTGATGTCGTCCCCACCTTAGTCGAGATTGCCGGTGGAAATCCGCTCGCATCGGACACGGGCCGCATCGGCGCGCCAGACGGAAAACGCGGGTTCGACGGGCGGAGCTTTCTACCTGTGTTGCTAGGAGATCGGAGCGTGCATCGGCAATACGTCTTTGCGCAGCATACTACGGTAGGAGTGTTCGGTTACCGAGAACCCTATCCCAGCCGTGCGGTACGTGACGAGCGCTACAAGCTGATCCGCAATCTGGCTTTTGAAAACGAATTCTGGATCAATGGGATCCATGGTCACGCGGTTTACAAGTCCTGGCAGGAGGACGCTGAAAAGGATCCCGGCCTGGCGCGACGCGTCAAGTTTTTATCCCATCGCCCGGAAGTGGAGTTGTATGACCTCAAGAATGATCCCTTTGACCAGAACAATCTGGCTGGCCAAACTGAGTATCGGAAAATCGAATCTCGTTTGGGAAAGGAGCTGGATGACTGGATGCAGCAACAGGGTGACCTTAAAGAGGATGAAAATTTGATGATTCCGAGAATGTTGGTTACAACTTTTCTGGCGCTGGTTTTGGTTTCAGCCAATGGGAAGGAAAACCAACATGAAGATACTTTTTCTATCAAGGGAAAATACGCTTTATAATTCCTATTCTCTCGACCCAGTTCGAGCAGCCAGGTTCCCCTGCCATAACCAGGCTCGGGAGTTTCACTCTATTTTGTTGCTTGCCACGTCTCGTAGGTCCCTTAAACTAGCCGGATGCGACTCAAACTCTATATTCTCATTTGTGTACTAGGCTTTCTGACCGGTTGCGGATCTACACCCGTCCGAGAGACGGGGCCGGGATTTTTCTTTTTGAATTCGATCAAATTCAGGGACACCAATGGGTGGGAACGAAGCTAAATGCGCGCTGAATTGACCGCAAAGTGCGACGGTCCCTGGGCATACGAGAGCGTTCGAATTCAACAGGGGAAGCTACCCCAGGGTATTTTTCTGTTTGGCGGGGAATTCTCGGGCGCGCCGGTAAGGGCGGGCGCCCGGCTCGTACAGGTGAGCGTCGTGAAACCCAGTTGCAACGGCGTAGTGTACGACGACAAGCACCTCTGGGTTCGGTTCGACATAGGAGGCGAACCGCACAGGCGATAGGGCATTTTTCCGAAGGTGCCTGTCCTGAGCGAAAGCGAAGGAGCCCGGTGTTGGAGATCCTTCACTTCGTTCAGGATGACGACAAAAAAAGCGCACCCCAATGAGGTGCGCCTTTATTACTGCTTAGGATCCTAAAAGGATCTTAACGACTGTTACAGCTGATAGTTGAACGTGATGCCGATCCGGCGCTCATCGGTTACCGTGCCGGTAACAGGTGAGGTTACGCCGTTACCTTCACCCTGCCTATAAGCCTGTACCGCGATCTGATCAAGCAGATTGGTGACCCAGCCGGTAATCGAATAGGTTCCCGACGGTGAAGTCCAGTTGGCGCGGAGATCCCAGCGGGTGTAATCCGGTACGCTGTATATATCCAGCTCGGCCTCATCCATATACATCTTGTCGCGCCAGCTCAGGATGGTCAGAATGTCCAGGCTTCCCCACTCGGAGGCGATGGGGACGCCATACGTCAGGGTCGCCGAAAACTTGTGCTTCGGTGACTGCCTTAACTGATTACCGGTAAAATCCCTGATACCGGTATTATTGAGTACATGCTCGTTCCCTTCATCGTCTGTGACAGTGATGGTCGACGCCTCTGGCAAGAATCCCTCGGGGTTACAACAATAGACTGTCTGGTAAGGGGCGTGCTTGGAGTTTATCAGCTCGTAGAAGCCGCGCAGGGTAAACAAATCGTTAATCTGCCAGGCGCCCTGAACTTCTACGCCGGAGATCGTCGTACCGTCAAGAACAACCGACTCACCGATCCACAGTCTGTCAGGATTGGGCGGTACTCCATACTCCTCCGGCCGACGAAGGCGCCCATGCTGCGTCCAGTGAGCGCTGAAATCCTGGTGGTAAGCCGAAAGCTCGAGTTGCACAGCGTTATCAAAGAAGAGCCCCTTGAGACCGGCCTCATAGTTGATCATTTCTTCGGGATCCCAGCCTTCACCCAGCCCCTGGGCGAAACCTCGGAAACCGCCAGGACGATAGCCCTTGGAAATCCGGGCGTACCACATCATGGTATCAGACGGGGTATATTCCGCACCGATGTTCCAGGTTGTTTCCTTCCAGGTCCTGCGCTTGGAATCCAAAAAGGTCCGGTCAGGGGGTACTTCCAGACCAGTGCTCGGATCCGTGACGCCGCCTTGAAGACAACAACGGTAGTTCATATGCTTGTTTCGCAGTATGGCAAACACCTCAAAATAGATGATCTCACCGTCTGCATCCCTGACCGGGCTGATACCGCTGAAATCATTCTGGTTGTGCTCCTTGTGGTCATCGTTGTAGCGGACACCGCCAAACACCTTCCACTGGTCGTTCAGCACGTATTCGGCGTTGCCGTAGATAGCCTGGTAGGTGTACTCGACATTCCCATAGAAAAACTGGTAGGCGGAATGACCAACAACATGGGTACCGCTGTTGGTCACGTCGCTCCAGAAGTCTGCTGGAGGAGATCCGACACAACCCCACCAGAGAGGACCGCCGCTACTGTTCTCCGGCTTGCTTGGGTCCAAGGCGTTACGCCACAGAGCCCCAGGATGACGCTCTTCCAGTGACGCTTCACATAGAGCGGAGTTATCCTGATAGAACACCGGGATATTATTGTTGTCGTCGCCGGTTCCCACGCCGTTGAATCCCCTACTATATATATAGGGCTCTTCACCGTCGATAAGGGTGTAGCCAAAGGTGTAGTTGAACGGGCCATCGTTGTTGGAGACCAGAGACAATTCGTGACTGTCCTGATCCGAAGTGAAATACTGGATGACCATTCGGTCCGAGTAGGCGCCGTTGCCCCTGCCATCCAACGCACATCGGGGGTGGGTCTGACCCGCGACCAGTTCACCGCTAATTACCCGCGGGTGAATGGCGGAGCAGACGCCGCCTCCTTGTCTGTTGGTGTTGTCCCAGTCTGATCTTCTCAAAGTCCGGGTGTCCCGATTGCCGAATTTGTAGATCAGTTCATGGCTGTCGTTGAGGGCGTAGTGCGCCTCCAGGGTCATCGCTTCCTGCGAGTTTCTCTCGGAAATGGGGGCATTCAGTTCAATCGCAAGTGTCAGATCTTCCCCATCACAGACCACCGGCGTACCCGGATCGCGGGTGCCATCCGTGTTGAATCCCGGGCAGTTTACCACGGCCGCATTCTGCCCCAGGCCGAAATTCGGATTGATCCGATAGATGGGATTGCCGGCCGCGTCGGTGATGCAAGTCCGGGTCGTTGCCTGGGTTGCGGGGTCGATTTCGCAACGGGGACGGCCGAAGTTATCCAGCTCGAACTCCTCCTCGGAGTCACGCGCGCCGATAAGCAGCGAGACTCGCGGGGTACCCTCGTCTGTAAGTTTCGAGTAACGCGCGGTGATGTCCCAGCGATCATTGGTAAAGCGCAACTGCGGTGAATAGATCAGCTGATCCGGTATGCCTCCGTCGGGCCCAGCGCCAACGTTCTTGATCAGCCCGTCGCCAACCAGACGGCTCAGGCCCAGGCGATAGGAGAAGTTACTCTCGCCAATGGGACCGCCAAAGGCAAGATTACCCTGTTGGGTTGCCTGATCGGTAAACTCTGCCGACGCTTTCATGTCCCACTCTTCGGTCGGCTTTTTGGTGACGAAATGGATGGATCCGCCGATAGCGGCTTTACCGCCGGTCGTGCCCTGGGGGCCGCGCGCTATCTCGATGCGTTCAACGTCGAATATGGCGCCCGAGTCAAGACCGTAGGACTGGTCGCTAAAGACACCGTCGATATAAACCGCGACCGCGAAGTCCTGGAAGAAGCTGGTAGCGCGGACAGTAGCGTTGCCGCGTATATTGATGTGGCCGTCCGCCTGCATGCCACCGCCATTGCTGCGCTCACCGACCTGCATGCCGGGTACGAGAACCTCCATATCATTGATGTTCTGGATACCCAGTTTCTGTATCATGTCCGCGTTCCAGCCGGTGACGGTCATCGCCCGGTCGATCGACCTTATTTCGCCGCGCTCGCCGGTGACGATGATCTCCTCTACCAGAGAATCGTCGTCGGCGTCGCCCCCGTCTTGCTCTTGAGCCGCCGCGGGCAGGCAGAATGCCATGCCGCTCGCGGTCAATGCCGCAATGGAGAGCTGTCGCCAGCTTATGGTATTTGTAGTCATGCAATCCCCCCTGTTCGGTTATAAAACGGAACCAGCGACGATTGCATCCCTGGGGGGTGGTTGTTACACCTCGCGCCGGCCAGCGATGCCGCGCCGACGGTGTCCTCTCACGTAACTACACTGCCGAACGTACACCAAAGATGCGGTGGTTTCAAACTGACGTACTGTCCAACGCGAAGTGAGGGTGAAGCGAAGGATCGATTCCAACGCGAAGTGAGGGTGAAACGGGTGTCCGGGGCATCATTCGGGGATGATCGTGGACATCCAGACGCGGCGGCTACGCACCATGGAGCAGCTTCGCGCCTTTGCGGAAGGCAACGAGGCGGTGGACTTTCGACCCGGGGACCGCGGCGAGGCGTACGGGTTCGTGCGGGACGCGCTGGTGCGGTTCGGCTACGGGGGGCTCGGCAAGCGCGACAAGGGCGTGGTGCTGCGCTTCCTGGTCGCCGCGACCGGCATGTCGCGCCAGCAGATGGAGCGGCTGGTGCGGCAGTGGCGGGAGACCGGCTCGATCCGGGACCGCCGCGGGGGAAGCCGCGGGCGGCCGTTCGCGCGCAAGTACACGGCGGCGGATATCCGGCTGCTAGCGGAAGTCGACGAGGCGTTCGACCAGATGTCCGGGCTGGCGACGCGCGAGATCCTGCGGCGGCAGTTCGAGGTGTTCGGGGACGCCCGCTTCGAGCGTCTCGCGAGGATCTCGAACGGCCACGTCTACAACCTGCGCGGCTCCGCGGCGTATCGCGCCAAGCGCGCGTTGTGGACGAAGACGCGGGCGTCGTCGGTGGCCATCGGCCTGCGCCAGGCGCCGAAGCCCAAGGGGCGCCCCGGCTTCGTCCGCGTCGACACCGTCCACTAGGGCGACCGCGACGGGCCAAGGGCCTGTACCTGATCAACCTGGTCGACGAGACCACCCAGTACGAGTTCGTGGGCGCCGCCGTCGGCATCTCCGAGCGCTTCCTGCTGCCGCTGCTCGAGGGCCTGCTGCTGTCCTTCCCGTTCCGCGTCCTCGGCTTCCACGCCGACAAGCAGTGACGCCAGTGCCTGTCGCTTCCATTGGTTAATCTGAGTCGGGTGAATATCGTATTCCGACGCCAATTCATTGACGGTTTTGTCGCCTTTGAATTCTCGGATATAGTAGTCTCTAGCCACCGCAGTTTGACTTCCAAGGGGGGTCAATTTGGTGGACTGACTGAGCATGGCACATGGGTCGTGACCCACTACCCCCCCAGTCAAGCTACGGCGTAAACGGAGGAACTCCGGATTGCGTCGGTCCTCCGTCCATATCGTCGGATAAGGGGAGAATACCGTGTCAATTAGACCATTAAATTGTGTTGCCGCAGCACTGGCCGCGGCCATATTCGCCACTTCCGGCGGGGCGGCCATCGCGGCCGAGGCAGCAGAAGCCGCAGATGATCAAGTAATCGAAGAAATTGTTGTCACCGGTATCCGCGGCAGCTTGCGCCGGGCGATCGACATGAAGCGCAACGCGGACAGCATCATCGATACCCTGGTCGCCGAGGACATCGGCAAGTTTCCGGACCAGAACCTGGCCGAGTCGATGCAACGCATAACCGGCGTTGCCATCGACCGGATGCGCGGCGAGGGCTCGATGGTCTCGATCCGGGGCTTAGGTCCGGAGTTTACGCGTGTGCTGATCAACGGCCGCACGGCGCTGTCGGGCGGTAGCGAATCGTGCGCCGGATCCTGCCCAGACGCCCAACGCACCCAGACTCGGGTATTCCGCTTCGAGTCCATGCTGGCCGAGCTCGTACAGGCGGTCGAAGTGCATAAGTCGGCAAAGGCGAATCTGCTCGAGGCCGGTTTGGGTGGCACCATCAACATCCGTACCCGGCGGCCGTTCGACAATGGCGGGGAACGGATTTTCGCGGCCAACGCGATCGTCACCGACGACGGGCTGGCCGACGACAACGGCTATAATTTCGCGGCGGTCTACAGCGACACGTGGAACGACGGGCTCGGCTTTCTCGTCAGCGTCGCGGGCGACGAACGCACATTGCGCGAGGACTGGTTCCGCATCGGGGGCTATCGGCCGAGGGTGTTCAACAACGCCGTCGATTTGAACGGCGCTCCGTTGCCGACCTGCACGTTGATCGAAGGCATAAACGCGGCGTGCGCGTACGGGCCCAGTGGCCTCGCCCAGGGTACGCTCATCGAGGACAACCAACGGCTCAACCTGAGTGCCGCGCTGCAGTGGCGCCCGAACGAGCAATGGGACATCACCGTCGACGTTAGCCACTCGGGTCTGGACCGCGACTACGAAGACTACCACTCGATGTGGATGTACTTTATTGGGGTCGCCAACGCCGCCTCGATCGTGCAGACGGACCAGAACAACATGGTGACGTATCTCCGCACGGAGAACTCGCAGGTGTGGAGCTTCTCGCGGCCCCGGACGGATACGGTCGAAAACCAGACATTCGCCATAAACGCGCAGTTCACGCCATCGGAAAAGTGGACCCTCTCGTACGATGTGTCTCACTCCATTGGGGACAGGGAGCAAGTTAGACCTGACACTTACTACTTCCAAACGGGCGTGCCCGGTGTCTACGATGCCCGTGACAGGTACCTGCCTTCAATCGCCCTCGAAACCGACCTCTTAGACCCGTCGCTCTACCACTTTGCCATCTTCGCGGACGCACTGAACATATCGGGAGACAATGAGACCGCGTACCGCTTCGACGCCACGTATCACCTGGACGATGGTCTGGCGATCCATGCGGGTATCAGCTTCCGAGACCGAGAGCGTGACTGGCGCCGCTGTTGTGAGTGGGTGGTCGGTCCCCGCGCCCGCCACTTTGGCCCTATCGGCAGCGAGGGCCTGGGCATGGTCGATATCGAATACACTGTATTACCGGTCGACGACCTCCTCTCCGGCATTAGCGGCATCGAGTCGCCTAGAAGCTTCTTGATGCCGATTGCCGACTCGGTCAGGCAGGTGTATCTCATCGACCGTGCGGACGAGCATCCGCCTTCGGTCGCGGCAAGGGCGTCACGCTCGCACGATGAGGACTTCGACTTCTGGGAGGAAACCGTGTCCGTCTACTTCATGATGGATGTGGCCGGCAGCATCGGGGACATACCCTGGTCCGGCAACGTCGGCGTCCGCTGGATCTCGATCGACCGCGCCTCGAACGGCAACGTGCAGCCCGTTAACCGGATCTTCTTAAATGATACGGTGGGTATATGGGAGTTCGACCTCGGGCCCTCCGAGTTTCAGGAGCACGGCAACCGGCTCGCCGAGCTCTTGCCGTCGCTGAATCTGAAGTTCGATATAACCGACGACCTTGTCGGTCGTTTCTCCTGGGGCAAAACGATGACGCAGCCTTCATTCACGCAGCTGAATCCCGGCGGCGAGAAGGACAATAATCCGATGGTTGTCGAAGAGGGCGACCCGAAGCTCAAACCGTACATCGCCGAGCAGCTGGACATCGGGCTCGAGTGGTACCCGATGGACGATGCGATCTTCGCCGTGCATGCCTTCGGAAAGGAAGTGGATGGGTTCATCATCAATGTTTCGGAGCTGAGGGACTGGGTCGACCCGAACACCGGTGGGACGGTGTGTTGTGAGAACGGCTCGAACGTTACGGTGTTGTTCCAGGGACCGGCCAACAGCGACGATGTGTTCATCGGGGGATTCGAGGTCGCAGCACAGTACCTCTTCACGAACCTGCCCGCGCCGTTCGACGGTTTGGGGTTACAGTTCAACCACACCTGGGTCACCACCGACGCTGACTTAAGCAACACGCTGAGGACCGCTACGTTCACCGTGCCGGGCCTGTCCGAGAACACCACCAACATGGTGCTCTTCTACGAGAAGGACAGGATCAGCACGCGGCTCGCATGGAACAAACGCGAAGGCTTCCTGACGGATGTGCCGGCCCTCCACCCGGAGTACACGAACGATTACTGGCAACTCGATGCCGGGTTCAGCTTCAACATTACCGAGGACATCTCGGTTCTGGTTGAGGGCATCAACCTCACGGACGAGAGCGTCGACTACTACAACATCATCGGCCAAACCTCGACGAAAAGGCACCTCTCCCGCATCAGCAACAGCGGACGACGCCTGCAGGCGGGCATTCGCGCTCGGTTTTAGGGGCGGCTCAGGTTCCGCCGTTTAGGCGGAACGGGCAATCTATCCGGGGCGGCCCAGGTCGCCCCGGATTTCGTTGTGATTCACCAAAAAAAGCGGAACTAAATCGATAGGTTAAACGGATCTGGGAGGCTGTTTTTCTGCCGGCCTTCTTGTTCGACCGGTGCTTGGGGCACGACGTGTTCGCGAAGCTTACTGTTAGGCGAGCAATGAACTTAGTGGCGCAGGCCCACGGGTGGTCCGACCTTGACATCATCGAACCACCAGGTATCGATGACCCGGGCCAGGCCATCAGTCAGATATTCGTATATGGCGGCAGAGTCATTGGGGCGGCCGAACTTGTCCCAATACAGGAAGCGTTCCTCATCCGGCATGTTGAGGGGAATGCGGTAGAACCCCCACAAGAGGATACGGTCCAGGGCCTGGCAGGCAATCAATGCGGTTTCCATATCCGGCGTACGCCGGGCACGCTCGATCAGGAAATCGACCACCGGATCACGAATACCCCCAAGATTGGCTCCTGCTCCCGGCTCGGCATATTCGGAACTGAAATAGTAGTGCAATGACGCCATCGGTGGGTTCACAAAGGAAACGTCATTCAGAAACATGTCGAATTGGCGGTGTTGCCTCACCCTGACGGCCTGGACGGTTTCGAGCAGCCGCAAACGCGCATCAATGCCCAGAACACCAAGCGATCGGATATAGGCAAGCAGTAGCCGTTTCGCCCAGACATGCTGCGTTGCGATCTCCAGCGTAAAAGGCTGGCCCTGCTTGTCCTGCAGCCGACCATCGACAATCACCCAGCCCGCGTCTGCCAACAGCTGACGTGACCGGTCCAGCACAGCCCGGTTCAGGCCGTGCCCGGTCGATACGGGCAATGCATAGGGTTCCGTGAAAACGCGTTCAGGGATCTGGTCACGAAACGGCGCCAGCAGCGCCACCTCCTCCTCCCCGGGCAAGCCCGTCGCCGCAAGTGTCGAGCCTGCAAAGTAGCTCAGTGCCCTGCGCTGGGAACCATGCTGAAGCACACGATTCTGCCACTCGAAGTCGTAGGCCAGGGTCAACGCTTCCCTTACCCTGGGGTCACGCAACGTCTCGCGTGCGGTATTGAATACCAGCGACCACTGCTGCCCGATGATCCTGGCGACCTGACGCGTATCCCTCAAGATACGACCTGACTGCAGCGCGGGAATGTCATTTGCGGCATGCCAGTAGCGAACATCTCTTTCCACGTAAAGGTCGAACAAGCCCTTGCGGAACGCTTCCCGTGCCACCGTGGCGTCCCGGTACACGTCGTAACGGATCCTGTCGAAGTTGTGGCGACCACGGTTCACCGGAAGATCACGAGCCCAGTAGTCCTTGACGCGCTCGTACTCGACATGGTCTCGACTGTAGCCGGCAATCCGATAAGGCCCGTTGCCAAGTGGTACCTCGAGCGAGATTGCATACGGGTCACCGCGTTCCGCATAGTAATGTGCCGGTTTGACCGGAAACGTGGTCATCGCCAAAAGATTCGAATGGGTGAACACGTCACGATGGCGAATCACCAGTTCCCTGTCGTTTATAACCTCGAACGACTCGATCCAGGAATCCAGGTAAGCCCTGCTGAAAATCGAGGATGTGGCGAACGACGCCAGGGCATGGTAGGAAAAATGCACGTCACGGGTAGTAATCGGAACACCGTCGTGCCAGCGCGCGGTCGGGTTCATTCTGATGAACAGCGACTTTCGATCCGCCGAAAGCGCTATACCGTCCGCAAGCAGGCCATACACCGCTGACAGTTCATCCGCCGACCTCACGAACAACCTGTCGTTGGTTCTGTGCAGACCCGGGGCAGAGCCTACGCCCATACCCCAGGATCCAGAGAAGTTTCGGATCGGGAACGTCGTCGACAGCGTCAGGCTCCCGCCCTTGGGTGCGGACGGATTCGAATACGCGAAGTGCGCAAAATCTGCACGATATTTCAGGTCGTGCAGGAGTGAAATCCCGTGCTGGTATTGCGGCTTCTCGGCGAGAGAAACCGATGACAGCAACAACAGCGTGGACACTAGCGCTATGTGGAGCATTGCACCTGAAACTCAGGCGAGCCGGTGATCCTGATCGATAGTCCCTGCCCGAAAGATCCAGCCTTGTGAGAGGTCGAAAAGAAAAAGACCGGCGCCCCCTGGTCATGTCGCGGTTATGGGTGAGAGACGCGAATCACCAAGGGCTGCCATCGATCCAAGAGTCCGCGCCGTAGAGCGGCACGTGAGTGCCGATCAAGGCGCGGATTTCATGGCGCTGGCTGCGCGCTACAGTCTCCAGCGTACACCGGCCTGGAATCGACGGCCGGCGTGGGTCGCCCCCACGATGTGCTCCATCGTGCTGGTCCCCAGCGCGTTGTAGTAGTACACGATCTCGTCCGTCAGGTTGATGCCTTCCAGCATCACCGAGACGTTGTCGTTCACTGCGTAACCGAAGGACACATCCCATTGGTCGTACGCGTCCACGAACCTGGGGTGCCCCTGGCCGTCGGCAATGGCATCCAGGAAATCATCCCGGTAGTTGTAGGATACGCGACCACTCCACGGACCCTTCTCGTAAAACAAGGTGAAGTTGATCGTGTCTTCGGACAATCCCGGAATACCGTAGGCCGCACCCGTTAGCTCGTTCTCGAAGTCCGACCCGGAATTGATGCGCGTATAGTTGGTGACTATGCCGAGCCCATCCCACGGTGCCGGCAGCAGATCCGTAAACGTGCGCTGGAACGCCAGTTCAATACCGGTAAGGTCCGAATCCCCGGTGTTCAGCGGTCTGAAGGCAATTAGCACAAGGGGTTGGTTGGTCTCAGGATCAATGATACCGGGCCATGGGGTTGGAGTTTGTTCCTGCTGAACGAACCCTTCGATATTCTTGGCAAAAAGACCAACGGAGGCAATCGAGTAGTCGTCAAAATACCATTCCACCGCCAGGTCGAACTGCACCGCGGTGGTCGGGTCCAGCGTACCGTTGCCGCCACGCGTGGTCCGGTTCCTCGCCTGAACGGTTTGTCGCGGACTCAGGTCAAGAAACCTTGGGCGAGTCATCACTTTTGCTGCCGCAACTCGCACGACGATTTCGTCTGTAGGATCGAATCGTAGATTCAGGGCGGGCAATATCTCCGTGTAATCATGGGAGATTTCGAGAAACTCAGGAGCGGAAGTAATGATATTAGGTGCCGTTGGGTCGCTATAATCGATATGGATGGGTCGCGAGATCTCCCCTATTGACCCGGTGCTGTTGTCCACATAGCGAACGCCGATGTTGCCAGTATACGGCGTATCGCCGAGTCCACCAGCAAACGTCACCATGGCATAAATCGCGTTGCCATCGTCATCGTGATTGAGGTCTTCGTTGAAAGGCAGGCTAAAGTCCGGAAAGTTGGCTTGGGACTCCGCCGTATGCCCCTGCCAAGGCATAAGTTGCTCATGCGAGACGTTCGAAAGCTCATTTATCAGAAAGTCACGGTTGGGGGCAGGAGTATTCGCCGGGAAATCCATACCGAGTCCGGAGAGGAAGTCACCCTCTGCCGGGTGCGCAACGCCACCGCCGTGTGCGGTTATCGGATCCCCCCGCCAGGTGGTGGTACCCATATACCGAGACCTGTCACGGCGATCCTGCCGGTACGTTCTGGCACCCACCTGGACTGTCTGGAGCCAGTCCCCGTCATGCTCGTAAGTGACATCTACCCTGAATTGAGAATTCCGATCATCGACCAAGTGGCCTGCCCTGGACGACCAGACGACGTGATACCAGGCGGGGTCGGTTATCGGGTCAGTCGAGGTCATCGACGGTAATCTGCCCGAACCGTATTTCTCCCAGGTCATCTGCGTACGGGTGTGTCGCATCAGGGCACCCTCAAGGAAAATGGGCGCTTCCGTGTCAGAGACCGATGCATCGACGTTGATGGCAAGGTTATCCGTGGCCTGGAATTTCACATTGACACCGAGATTCACGTTTTCCGCCTCGACCTCCTCTACCTGGTTCGAAAGGAACAAGCCCGCCGTGGTAGAGATCTTGGTGAATATGGTCTCACCGTTGTCTTGTATGAACTCCGCTTCGGTGATCCTTCCATTCCCCTGGCGGATGCGGTAGTCGCGCCAGTAGTCAGCCTCATTCGTCTTGTTGTTGGCATACAGCAGATCGAATGTGATATCGAGGTCATCCGACGGTTGCCATTGCAGCGACGAGGAGACATTCAGGCGATCGCGATCCGTGGTATGCAATTCCGCATTGAGCTGCTGCGGGTAGTAGCCGCTGCCAACTTGCACGCCGTCGACGTTGACTGTTCTGAAAACATGCGACCATCCCCGCAGCTGGTCTGTCCGAAAGACTCGATTGTCCCACTGTGCTGACACCATGAAACCCAGGTTATCGGTCAACACGTCGCTGTACATCGCGAATGCACCGGGCGCTGTGTCGTCGGCCAGCTCATTTATCGTGGAGTCGAAAGAGAAGGCGGCGTGCCGCTCGCCCAGTTCAAGGGGTCTGCGTGGCTGAACGTCGACGAATCCACCCAGACCACCTTCAACGTGGTCCGCCCGCGGCGACTTATGGACCTCCACCGCCTGCACCAGCCCGGACTGGAATGCGTTGAAGCCGACCGCGCGTGACTTGGGGTTGCTGTTGCCCACGCCGTCGAAGTCTCCCGGGGCGACGTTGGACGCTGAAACACGCCCATGCACTGTCGTCATCACAAACTGGGGGCCGAGTCCACGAACGCTGACAAACGCTCCCTCGCCTGACTTGCGGTCGATGGCGACGCCGCTGATCCGCTGCAGGGCTTCGGCCAAGTTCTGATCGGGAAACGCGCCGATATCTTCCGCGGTGATCGCGTCGACAAAGTGATCGGCATTTCGCTTTCTTTCCAGCGACTGCTGGAGGCTGCCACGGATGCCCGTGACGACAATTTCTTCGATGACTTCCTCATCTGCCGCTTGATCTGCTGCTTGTGCTTCCGCCGCGCCTGTTGCCGGCGCCAGCACCGCCGCGGCCAGGAATGCCGTCGCTCGTCTGAAAAATGACTGCTTGTCTTGCATGGTTTCGCTCTCCGTTAGTGTCTCCTCTGGTCTGATCGACGCCGATGGGTTGCTGTATCGCACGACGATCACTCCTCGCTTTATCAGGTCGAAAGCCAACGGGGTGTCGGCGAGGATACGCGCGAGCGCCTCCTCTACGGTGAACGGACCCTTTATCCCAGGGGTCCGGACCCGTTCCACATCATTGGACTGAAACAACGTCAGGAATTCGGTTTGTTCGGCCAGCGCCTTGAGGGCAACATCGGCTGTCCCGGCGGGAATATCCAGCTCGAATGTCGGGTCATCAGCCCGGACCGATGTGCCGGTCATGAACAGCACCGTCAGCAGACAGTACTGAATTACTGTTGTTGCAATCCGAAAATGCTCTCCCCGCAACTTACGGCCTACTTCACTAGTAGGTCTGGCGGCAAAAAACCGCCAATCCTCATGGGGATTCAACCGCATGGCGCAACAAAACGGTGTCGGCGCCGACCCGGGTCAGCCGGATATCGCCATGGACCGCCAGCGCCTGCAACAGCAATTCGGTCTCGCCCACGCGAAACAGGCCGTCGAATTCCCTCTCCCGTAACTCAGGATCCAGAATGGATATGCGCATTCCGGTATGGCGGCTGACTTCCGCCACGACTTCTGTCAGCGGCGTGCGGTAAAAATCCAGCAGGCCCTCGCGCCATGCGAGTTTGCGCCGCAGGTCGCTGTCGCTGATCGTCTTGATGTTCAACTGCGGCACCTGTTCGTTCATAGGCAGTTTCAGACTCTGCCTCTCCCTCAGGTGTACGGGTTCTATGCTGTCTGGGCTGTCTGGCGACGGAGCGGCATCCACCACCGCCGCTGTTGTGGCGTGCAGCGCCACCATGCCCTCGGTGACCGCAACCTCCACTGCTGTGGCCCCCACGCGAACCAGAAAGACGGTGCCAACCACTGTTATCCGGCGACTGCCGGCGTTGACCACGAAGGGTCTGACGGGATCTTTGGCAACGGTAAACAGCGCCTCACCCTCGAGCAGTGTCACTTCTCGGACTTCTGCAGTGAACGCAATCTCCAACCGGCTGTCGGTGTTCAGCGCGATGTGCGATCCGTCGGACAATGTATGCTCGACATATTCACCAACCCGGGTAACGAGAGAACGCGGTTCTGGCTCATCCCGGTTGAACTGAGTCAAAAGTGTCAACATGGCAACGAAGACCATGGCCAGTCCCAGCGCCGGATACAGCCTTATTCCTGGTCGTTGCCTCACCACCGGCTCGAAGGTGGCGGCCGCCTCCTCAAGAGGGCCAGCGAAGTCGTTCATGACGTTCATCGACGCCGACAGCTGTGCGAGGCGCCGCAGTTCCGCCACGTGGCTGCGGCTTCTGCCCATCCATTCACGCAGGGCCGCCAGATCCGCGCTGTCCATTTCAGCGGTTTCCAGCTGCGCCAGCCAGGCGGCCGCTTCCAGGCGGATGACTTCGATGTTGGGGATTGCTCGCTTCATGCTCGTTTGTACCCTTCTCCGAAAGTCGTGGTGACGACGGCGAGGTCGGCCACGGACGCATCATCGAAATCCTCGCGGCAGCGTTTCATCCCCGCCGCAACATGTTTTTCGATGGTACTGATGGAAATACCCAGCTTCGCCGAGATTTCGCGGTGGCTGTAGCCATAGACCTTTTTCAAAATAAACACCCGTTGACACTGCCGCGGCAATTTCAGTACCGACGTGACGAAACGTTGCATACGCTCGCGGTCGCTGGCCGTCTGCTCCACTGAGGGCCCGTCCTCGACAATGTCCTCCGGCGCGAATTCATCCACCAGGTCCAGCACCGACCTGGACTGCACATCGAGCTGCGTGCGAACGATATTCCGGGCGACGCCGAACACGAAGGCATCCGGCTTTTCAATGCGCCGGACCTTCTCCGCTTCCAGGGCGCGGGTGATGGTTTCCTGGCAGATATCCTCCAGAATGTGCGCATCGTTGAAGAACCTCCTGACAAACGCGCGAATAAGGCGCTCTTTCGACTGAAATGCGTCCAGGACGGCGGAGGTTTTCCCTACCTTCATGATGTGTAAAGTATGGTTTCCGCGAAAAAACCGCTAGTGGGTGCTGTCCTCGGCGCAATAGATGCGCCGGCCTAACACCTGAAGTACGGCTTGCTCGAACACGGGTTTTCTGCGCGTCAAGTGCGACGCATCTTCCGCAAGCAATAGGCTGAACTCTCCCAACACCGTACTCCGCACTTCCGCGGCGTTCGGGAGGTTCGGAGCAACCTTGGATCTCAGGTTTTCTTTGCAGCGGGAAAGAAGAACGCTGAGCGTCTGGCTGTGATCGTGTTCTCTATTGCCGCGCACGGCTTCGCGAATGAGATGCACGAGGCACTCTGAACGAAGGTATTCCGACGATGATTTGTCCGTTACCCGCAGTCGATGTCTAAGCGTCGCTTTATCCTGGCCAAGCGCTTCAGCAATGTGAGCCTCAACGGCACTTGGCCGGACATAGGGGCATCCGTTTTTCTTACGTTTCGTGAGCGGTCGAACAATCCCGGCCTCCTTGTGCGCCGCCGGATTTGCTGTCGACTGACGATCCCAGGTCTTAATCGATCAAGGAGAGCCAAACCGGAAACCCCTCCGCCACTAGCGTGCACTCGGAGGCCTTACTCCATCGGTTAGGAACTCTTTGGTGGAGGCGGCGGGAGTCGAACCCGCGTCCGTCAGCACTCGGCCGTCGGCTCTACATGCATAGTTGCGTCTATTGCTTTAGCCCATTTGACGACCCGACGAACAGGGTGTCGATGGGCGAGCCCCTAAGGTTTAGCGACCTGCACCGGGGCGATTGCCGGCCGCGATCCTGTGTACGAGCCCCCGATGTCACACCACAGGCAACGGGACATCGGGGTTAGCCGTCAGGCGGCTAGTGCGTAGTTTTCGTCGTTGGCAACTATAAAAAGTTGCAGCGATTGATTAACGAGAGTCACTACCCTCTCGGCATGCACCTTCGGCGTCATTACCGCCGTCGAAACCACATCGCCCCCAAATTGTTGATCCACTGCTCCCGCAGGAAAAAGGGCACCGAGTATAGCAGTGCCCCACAGTGTGGACCTGCCCCGTTTCGGTGGACAGTTTAACGTTTGGGCAAGGGGGCCTTGCGTCCTCCTCGCCCCTGGTCGGGGCGATTCCCCGATGCGGAGCGACGCCGTCGATGCGCGCCGCCCGTGATTGAACGGGCGGGCGGCGCGCCCACGCGACACCGGTCCGCGCATCCGCGCGCTCGCGTCGAAGCTCACGCCGCCTCCCGCATGCGGTCCCAGCCGCCCCGGCGCTCGAACTCCGCCGGGCTCAGATAGCCGATGGACGAGTGGCGCCGCCGGGTGTTGTAGAACCCCTCGATGAAGTCGAAGATCGCAAGCTCCGCCTCGCGCCGCGTCGCGAACGTCGACCGGTCGATCAACTCGCACTCCAGCGTGGCGAAGAAGCTCTCGCACAGCGCGTTGTCGTAGCAGTCCCCCGCCGCGCCCATCGACAGCCGCACGCCGGCCTCGCGGCAGCGGTTCCCGAACGCGATCGACGTGTACTGCGAGCCCCGGTCGGAGCGGTGGATCACGCCGCGCGCGCCGCGCTGCCCGAGCGCCATGTCCAGCGCGTCCAGCATCAGCCAGGTCGCCAGCTCGGCGCCCATGCGCCAGCCCACCACGCGCCTGGAGTACACGTCCACCACCACCGCCAGGTACAAAAACCCCGCCAGCGTCGGCACGTACGTCGCGTCCGCCACCCACAGCTCGTTCGGCGCCGACGCCGAGAAGTCGCGCCGCACCAGGTCCGGCGCGGGCTCCGCCGACGCGTCCGATACCGTCGTCCTCGCCCACTTGCGCCGATCAACCCCGCGCAGGCCGCGCTCGCGCATCAGCCGCGCCACCCGCTTGCGCCCCACGCGCTCGCCCTCGTCCCGCAACTCCGCCTGGATCCGCGGCGATCCGTACACGCCCCGAGAATCGCGGTGGATCGACGCGATCCGCGCCGACAGATCGGCGTCCCGACGCGCCCGGCGCGACGGACCCCGCCGCAGCCACGCGTAGTACCCGCTGGCGGAGACCCCCAGCACCCGGCACATCGTCGCCACCGCATGATCGGCCCGGTTCGCGCTCACGAACTCGAACACCTTTCCGGTATCGCGTCGGTCTCCCGCGCGAACCAGGCCGCCGCCTTTGCCAGAATGTCCCGCTCTTCCCGCAGGCGCCGGATCTCGCGCTTCGCGCGCCGCAGCTCCGAGCGCTCGTCGCTCGTCAGCCCGTCAACCCGGCGGCCCTCGTCCCGGTCCGCCTGCCGAACCCAGTTGACGATCGTCTGCGCCGTCGGCTCAAACTCCCTCGACAACTCCGCCGGACTGCGTCCGGCGCGAACCAGCGCCACCATCTTCTCTCGAAATTCCCGCGCATACGGGCGTCGAGTCCTTGCCATAGGAACACCTCCTCCTCAAAAGGATCATGTGTCCACTAAAGCGGGTCAACTCCAGTCGGTGCCTTCGGCTCCGGTTGTTTTCTGGCGAGGGGACCCCTCGCGCTCCCCGGGCCCGGCCCCGCTCGTCGACCATGGAACAACTGTCCCGGGTCGCTGAGCGCTCCCCGAGACATTTGTTCCATGCGAGCGCTTCAGCAATGTGAGCCTCAACGGCACTTGGCCGGACATAGGGGCATCCGTTTTTCTTACGTTTCGTGAGCGGTCGAACAATCCCGGCCTCCTTGTGCGCCGCCGGATTTGCTGTCGACTGACGATCCCAGGTCTTAATCGATCAAGGAGAGCCAAACCGGAAACCCCTCCGCCACTAGCGTGCACTCGGAGGCCTTACTCCATCGGTTAGGAACTCTTTGGTGGAGGCGGCGGGAGTCGAACCCGCGTCCGTCAGCACTCGGCCGTCGGCTCTACATGCATAGTTGCGTCTATTGCTTTAGCCCATTTGACGACCCGACGAACAGGGTGTCGATGGGCGAGCCCCTAAGGTTTAGCGACCTGCACCGGGGCGATTGCCGGCCGCGATCCTGTGTACGAGCCCCCGATGTCACACCACAGGCAACGGGACATCGGGGTTAGCCGTCAGGCGGCTAGTGCGTAGTTTTCGTCGTTGGCAACTATAAAAAGTTGCAGCGATTGATTAACGAGAGTCACTACCCTCTCGGCATGCACCTTCGGCGTCATTACCGCCGTCGAAACCACATCGCCCCCAAATTGTTGATCCACTGCTCCCGCAGGAAAAAGGGCGCCGAGTATAGCAGTGCCCCACAGTCGGTGCCTTCGGCTCCGGTTGTTTTCTGGCGAGGGGACCCCTCGCGCTCCCCGGGCCCGGCCCCGCTCGTCGACCATGGAACAACTGTCCCGGGTCGCTGAGCGCTCCCCGAGACATTTGTTCCATGGAAGTATTCCCCCCGGCGTGCCGGGGCGCTG